>JAAWMH010000014.1 GCA_022798335.1 Clostridia bacterium | reverse complement strand
GTAGAAAGTATCACTTTAAATACAACACTAGAGATAATATTAAAAGAGCAAACACTATCATTAACAGCAACAATAACTCCAGAAAATGCAGAAAATAAAACATTAAAATGGACAAGTAGCAATGAAGCAGTAGCAACAGTAAACGAAAATGGAGTAGTAACAGGAAGAGGAGAAGGAGAAGCAATTATAACAGTAAGTGCAACAGATGGAAGTAATAAACAGGCAACATGTAGCATAATAATATCACCAGATCCAAATATTCCAAATGTAAAGGGATTTAATTTAGATAGAACCTACTATGTAACATATAATGAAAATGGAGAAAGTGCAAAAGTAGGAAATAAGATAACAGCAAATGAGGAAGGAATACCAACAAATATACCAACAGGCTGGTATAATTATGGAAAAAGAAACTGGGCTAATATAGTAGTAACAGATGGAACAGTAGAAAATGGTACCATAACAGGAGGAACAACAAGCACCTATTACACATGGATACCAAGGTATCAGTTTATGCTAGACCAAGATGCCGAAAGAAGTAAAATAGCATTTGTAAAAGATAAGGAAGAAACAACAATAGATGCAAGGTTACAAATACCAGTTGCATTTACATTTAATAAAACGCCACTGACAGGATATTGGGCAATGAAGTATACAGCAAACATAGTAAATAACATCTTACAAGCAAATACATCAACGCACTATAAAAAGACAGATGACATAGCAAATTGGCTTCCAGCATTTAGAAATATGGAAGTAACACGGAGGAGCGATGGGCTTAAGCGAGACAATTAATAGTAGTACATTACTAGGAACAAACACAGGAGGAAGTACAAGTAATAATATAGATGTGCATTTAATGAAAACAACAGAGTATGGGGCAATGGCAATATTATCAGCATCAGTATATGGAAACCCAAATAATGAAAAGGCTATGACTAGTACAACTAGAAACGAAACAGGAGTAATGATAGACACAACAAAGTGTGAATGGACAGCGGGAGGATATACTGGAGCTCCAGTGTTTAGTGGAAAGAATGCAAGATATTGGGATAATTATGGAACAAGTAATAGTTCAGCAAAGGCAGGAGACGCATTAGGAACAGCTACTACAGCAAATCCAGGATGTGCAAGATGGCATCAGGCGTCCTACAGTGATTGGGTCGACGATTACTGGTACAACGGAGGTAGACGGATTTGTACGTGGTATTGATGGTCTTTTCTCCTTCAGAGGCGTTGTTGGCTATGACGTCTCTGCGCGTGGAGTGGCGGTGTGTGGAGCCGGACTTTAAAAAAAATAAAAAAGAAAGCTTAAAAAATTGTCAATAAATTTTAACAAGTAAATTTTGCCAAAGCAAAAATTGCATTATGTAAATAATTATGGTATAATAAAAAGAGGCACATTGACAACTGACATGTTTTAGTAAACATGTCTACAAATTAAAAGATTGGATAAGGTGATGCTTATAAGATATAAAATTTGTTCCTTTTAATGACTGAAATGAAAAATATTTATTGTGGAGAAAGGATAAAAACATGAACAATTTGCCAATTTTGGACTTTGAGCAGCAAATCTTAGAAAGTGTTGCTTTAAACCCTGTAACAATTATCCAGGCAGATACCGGCGCTGGCAAATCTACTCAAGTTCCGCAAATGCTGTACATGGAAGGATATAACAAAATTACTGTTACCCAGCCAAGAACGATGGCAGCCATTTCTTTGGCAAATCGTGTTGCAGAAGAATTTGGTGAAGAGGTAGGAAAGAGCATTGGCTATAAAACACGGTTTTATAAAACCGAAAAAACTACGCCCATTACCTATGTAACAGATGGCTATTTGCTTTCTAAGTATAATGAGCAAACTTGCTTAAGCGGTGAAGTGGTTGTTTTAGACGAAATTCATGAGTTTAACTTGAACCAGGAAACTCTTTTAGGGCTCTATAAAAAGGAACTGGAGAAAAATAGGAATCTTAAGCTCGTTGTTATGAGTGCAACTATGGATTCTAAAAGGATTTCTGATTTCTTTGAAGAAGCACCTGTCATTGAAGTACCTGGTAAGCTTTATCCCGTAGAGGAGTTTTGGGAGCCTACTATGACTACCAAAAGCTGTATTCTTAAATACTTTGAGCCAGGCACCAATATGTTGGTATTTCTTCCTGGAAAAGAAGAGATTGCAAACCTTCATGCAGAGATTAAAGAGGCTCTTAAGTTTGTTCCAGAAAAGGGAGAACCCTGCATTTTTGAGCTTCATGGTGAAATGTCCTACGAACAGCAAAAGCAAGTGTTTGGACATTACGACGGCGGCAAAATTATTTTGGCTACCAATGTAGCACAAACCAGTATTACGGTACCAGACATTGACTGTGTGGTGGATGAAGGAACCTGTAAGCAGATGATTTTCAAAAATGGCATACAAAATTTAGAGGTAGTTGACATTAGCCAAGCAGATTGTCTGCAAAGGAAAGGAAGAGCTGGCAGATGTAAACCTGGTAAGTACGTACTGTGCTCTAAAATAGAAATGTCCTGCCGTAAGCAATTTGAGGTTCCTGAAATTCAACGCACCAGTCTGGAAAATTTTGTCTTGAAACTGGCTGCTATGAAGATTGACCCAACTGAACTGGAGTTTTTGCATAATCCTGATAGGGAAAATGTAAAAAATGCCAAAAGTCTTTTGAAAAATTTGGATGCACTCCAAGAAGGCACTATTACTAAAATTGGTGCTGAGATGGAAAAAATGCCTGTTTCTGCAAGAACTGCAAGAATGCTCATTGAAGCACGCAAATACTCTTCTGAAGTTCAAGGAGATATGGCTATTGTTGCTTCTATTTTTGAAAACCCTGATTTTAGAGGCAAAAAATTCCGTATCATGAATGATGACGCATCAGAAGAGTGTATGCAATCAGACTTAACCTATCAGATGTATCTGATAAAGCAAATTAATGCTGAGTGGCATGCTTTGGATTATGAAGGACGGAAAGACTTTTACAAAAACCGAGACATTAAGTATAAGATCTTCAAAAATATTTTGCAGGCGGCTAAAGATATTGCAGATAAACTACACTTAAAGTATATGCTTTATCAGGAAACAAGTGATAGCGATTACCAAGCCATTCGCAATTGCATTATTTCTGCCTATTGTGATTCTATGTATGCTTTTGAAACTAGTAATCGAGGCATAAAATATGAAGGAAATGACGAAGTATATAGAAAACTGGATAATAAGTCTGTTTTTTCAAGAGCTTGGGCAGATATTCCAACGTATGTTATTGCTAAACCGTTGGACCTTAAAATAGGAGAAGGTTGGGATAGGCATACAGTCAGTTTGATTACCAATGCCACTGCAGTTGATTTAGAAGACGAAGCAAATTTCCAAAGGTTCAAAAGCATGATGAAGTGCGAGTATTCCTACGACCGATATGAAGAGATAGTGTACCGTGTTTTTAAAGTAGGAGATACAGAGGTAAGGCGTGAAGAAACAAACTTAGTTCCTATCTTCGAAGAGTATCGGGACTGGTTTGGAGACTGGAGATACAGAATTATCGTAGAAGGAAAAGAAATTGGCACTATGCTTGCTTAAAAAGCAAAAACCTTAACCAAAACTTTTAAAGGAAGGTTTTTAAGTTAAAACCTTTTAATAGCAAAAGCCCTAGTAAGAGAAATCTACTAGGGCTTTTTGCTATGTAGACAAAAGTTAGAATAAACTAAAAACAAAAGCATATATTGTAAGTAATTAAAATTAGGAGGAAAAAAGATAAATGTTTATTGTCTTTAACAAACAAAAAATATATTCCTATCTAGTAGCTTTTAGTACAGTAGTAGCCTTGTTTTTATTTGCGTTTACTATGATGCAAAATAGTCAAAATACAATTGTTACCTCTAGTAGCAATAAAGAACTTCCTATTTACAATGTAGCTACAAAAGAAAAGAAAATAGCACTTACTATGAACTGTGCTTGGAATGCAGATGATATAGATAGCATTTTAGAAACATTAAATAAAAATGAAGTAAAAATTACCTTTTTTGTAGTAGGAGACTGGGCACAAAAATATCCAGAAGCAGTAAAGAAAATAGATAAGGCAGGGCATGAAATAGGAAATCATTCTAATACACATCCACATGTAAATAATTTAAGTAACGAAGAAAATATAAAACAAGTACAAGAATGTTCAGAGAAAATAAAAAGTATAACAGGAAAACAAACTGTTTTATATCGAGCTCCTTATGGAGAATATAATAATACAGTTATAAGAGCAGCAAAATCAGCAAGCCATTTGCCAATTCAATGGAATTTAGATACTTTAGACTATACAGGTTTAACAGGAAAAGAAATGTGGGCTAGATTAGAACAGAAGCTAAAAGAAGGTTCTATTATTTTAACACATAATGGAACAAAACATACAGCTGATAGTTTAGATATGATTTTAAAAAATATTAAACAAGCAGGGTATCAAGTAGTTACAGTTTCAGAACTGATTTATCAAGATAATTATATAATTGATAGTAACGGAACCCAAAAATTACAATAATTGTTAAATGATGAATAAACTTAGCTTTTAAATGGTATACTAAAGCCATAAAAAGGAGCAAATGCAATGTCTTTGATTGGAATTTTAACAGATAAAAGCCATGAAAATTATATTAAAGAAGGATTAAAAGGAATTGTTTCAGAAGAGCAAATTATTTTTATAAAAGAAGATATGGTGGAAAACTTAAAAAATATTAAATTTGAAACTGTTTTGATAGGGAAAGAAATAAAAAAAAGCAAAGAACAAGTAAGACAGCTCGCAAAAAAAGCTAAATATCTTATTTTAAATACAGATATGGCAAAAAATTTAGATTTATTAGATAATTTGATTTTTGAGCTGATTACCTATGGGCTTAATTCAAAGGCAACAATCACCACTTCTAGTATAGAAGATGGAAAAATTATGGTTTGCTTGCAAAGAACAATACAAAATGTAAAAGGAAAAAGTATAGAACCACAAGAAAGAAGTTATAAAGAAGAAACAAATGGATATGCAGTAATGGAGCTAATAAGTTTGCAGTTTTTATATACCTAAAAATTTTTGTATAAAATAAAAAAAAGAGGGAATATTAAACTATAGAAGGAAATATTTAGAAAAATAAATGAAAAAATTAACATTTTATGTAGACAAAACCAAAAAAACATAGTATAATATAGAATATGGGACTAGAAGTAGTCTAAATGATACGTACTATGAATAAACTAAAAGTAAGAAACAAAGGTAGGGAGGAAAATAAATTGAATACGAATTATGATGATAATAACCATTTGATATTGGTTGGAAAGGTAACAAGTGAAAAAAGATTTAGTCATGAAATTTATGGTGAAAAGTTTTACATATTTGATTTAAGTGTACCACGTTTAAGTGGAAATGCAGATATGATACCAGTAACTATTTCAGAAAGACTACTTACAATTCAAGATATTAATATAGGAAATAACTTAAAAATTGATGGACAATTTAGATCATATAATAGTTATGATCATGAAAAAAATAAACTAATACTAACAGTGTTTGCAAAAGATGTGGAATTTCTAGAAGAGCAAGACGAAGAAATAGAAATTAGAAAAGACCAAGTTTCAAATGAAGTAATTTTAGATGGCTTTATTTGTAAAAAGCCAATTTATCGTAAAACTCCATTTGGAAGAGAAATTTCAGATATTCTTTTAGCAGTAAATAGAGCATATAATAAATCTGACTATATTCCATGTATTGCATGGGGAAGAAATGCTAGATTTTGTGAAAATGTTCCAGTAGGAACAGAAGTAAAAATTATTGGTAGAGTGCAATCAAGAGAATATGAAAAGAAATATGAAGATGGAACAGCCGAAAAGAAAATTGCTTACGAAGTTTCTGTATCTAGCTTAGAAGTTGCAAACCAAGAAGGAAATGAAGAAGAAATAAAGGAAAATAATATAGAAGAAAATAAAGAAGCTATTTAAATTAAGCTTCTTTATTTTCTTCTTCAGACTCCTCATTTTTACGAGGAGTTTCTTTTACTTCTGGAACGAAAATAGTTCTGTTTTCTTTAGGTTTTGGCTTTTCAACTTCTAAGTGTTCATAAACAGGAGAAATATCTAATTCTCCATCACCTGTAATTACTTCTATTTTTTTTGGCTCTTGCTGCTCATTAACAGTTAGGTTTTCATCTTTTTCCATAACAACTACTCCTTTTTAGTCTCTTTAAAATCTAAAGTCATCTTACCATAATGAAAAAACAATGTCAACATTTCTTGACAGAGTAGCTAATACATGGGATAATAGAGAAGAAAAAGGGAAGGAAAAACAATGGAAATAAATAAAATAAAAGGAGTAATTGAAGCAATTCTATTTGCAGCAGGAAGAGAAGTAAAAATGAATGAACTTATGTCTGCATTAGAATTAAGTTCAAGCGAAATTATTCCAATTGTAGAAAGTATGAAAGCAGAATATCAAGAACAAAATAGAGGGCTTCAAATTGTAAATATAGGAGAAGCCTATCAATTATGCACAAAACAAGAATATTATGAATATTTATATCCTATTATAGATAAAAGAAGTAAACCAAATTTATCACAAGCAGCATTAGAAACATTAGCAATTATTGCCTACAATCCACGTGTTACAAGGGCTGAAATTGAACAAATACGTGGTGTAAATTCAGATGGAACAATTTATAAATTATTAGACTATAATTTAATACAAGAAACAGGAAAATTAGATGCACCAGGAAAACCAGGAACCTACGGAGTTACCTCTGAATTCTTAAGAATTTTTGGAATAGGAAATTTAGAAGAACTTCCTGATTTACCAAGATATAAGCTAGACCAAAATCAGCAAATTGTAATTGATGATATTATAGAAGAAAAGCCAGTAGATGAAGAAGAGCTTGAGGCTTTAGCGCCCGAGAGGGAAAATGAAGGGCTAGAAGTACAAAATAATAAAGAAGAGAAAGGAGAAGATGTTTAAAAAAGCATCTATATAGAAAAATGAGTGATAAAAAAGAATTTGTAAAAGAAATTACCAATATAGAAGAAGATTTTGCAAAATGGTATACAGACATTGTAATAAAGGCAGATTTAGCAGATTATACAGATACTAAAGGTTGCGTAGCAATTAAGCCATATGGATATGCTATATGGGAAAATATACAAAAATATACAGATGATTTATTCAAAAAATCAGGAGTAGAAAATGTATATTTACCACTTTTAATACCAGAGAGTTTACTTCAAAAAGAAAAAGATCATGTAGAAGGATTTGCACCAGAAGTAGCATGGGTAACACAAGGAGGAGGAGAAGAACTAGAAGAAAAGCTATGTATTCGTCCAACTTCTGAAACAATGTTTTCTAATTTATATTCTAAGTGGTTAAGCTCATGGAGAGATTTACCTTTTGTTTATAATCAATGGTGCAGTGTACTCCGCTGGGAAAAAGAAACAAGACCATTTTTACGTTCTAGAGAATTTTTATGGCAAGAGGGGCATACTATTCATAGCACAGAGCAAGAAGCAAAGCAAAGAACAATTCAAATGCTAAATATTTATGAGCAAGTAATAGAAGACTTATTAGCAATTCCAGTAGTAAAAGGAGAAAAAACACCAAGCGAAAAATTTGCAGGTGCAGATAATACCTATACAGTAGAAACTATGATGCATGATGGAAGAGCACTTCAGTCAGGAACATCACATTATTTTGGGCAAAATTTTACAAAACCATTTGAAGTAAAATTCCAAAATAAAGAAGGAAAAGAAGAGTATGCTTACCAAACTTCATGGGGAGTTAGTACAAGGCTAATTGGTGGTGTTATTATGGCACATGGAGACAACAGAGGTTTAAAGTTACCACCAAAAGTAGCACCTATTCAAGTAGTTATAGTACCAATTGCAGCACATAAAGAAGGTGTAGCTGAAAAAGCACAAGAACTATATCAAACTTTAGCTCAAAATTATAGAGTAAAATTAGATTTAAGAGAAAACTATTCAACAGGATATAAATTTAATGATTGGGAAATGAGAGGCGTACCTGTACGTATTGAAATGGGACCAAGAGATATAGAAAATGGAGTTTGCATAGCTGTTAGAAGAGATACTTTAGAAAAACAAGAAATAAAGCTAGAAAACTTATCACAAGAATTAGGATTATTATTAGAAGATATTCAAATAAATATGTTTAACGAATGCAAAAATAGACTAAAAGAAAGAACAACTATAGCTACAAATTTAGATGAATTTAAAAAGAATATAGAAGAAAAACAAGGATTTATAAAAGCGATGTGGTGTGGAGATGAAGCTTGCGAAGATAAAATAAAAGAACTTACAGGAGCAAAATCAAGATGTATACCATTTGAGCAAGAACATATTTCAGACACTTGTGTATGCTGTGGTAAAAAAGCAGATAAAATGGTGGTATGGGGTAGACAATATTAAATTTACAAAAATATACGTGGGGTATTCACCTCACGTATATTTTTAATACTTCTAATAAAGTTTTTTGAAAATTCCATTTCCCTTCTTCAGATAATTTAGCTACTTCAAAGAGTTGTTCAGTAGAAATATTGAAAGCACTTGCTAGTTTTTCTATAGTATCAGAAGATGGATTTTTTTTGCGCATAGTTTCTAGTTCAGAAATATAAACTGTAGATAGACAACTACTTTCTGCAAGTTGTTTCATGGTATAACCATTTGCTATACGAAAAATCCGTATCATTTCTCCAAGTTTCATTTGATTTTTCCCCCTAAAATATTAATTTTATAACAAATGACTTATACTATACTGCAAAATAGGATAATAAAAACTTTGCACAATTATGTTACCATATGTAACTGATTTTTTCAAGCTTATTGATATAAAAATGACTAAAGATAACTAATTATTTAATGAACTTAGAATTTCAGGGTAAATACGATAAGCATTTTCCTTCCAATTATCTACAATTTTTTTAGCTTCTTCACGAGAACCAGCAAAAACACTTACTTCAAAAATACAGTTGTTTTTTTCATTAATTTTGCAAGTTACTGTGTAGTTATTTTCATCTCTAGGGGTATATTCAGCAGTAATAGAGTCTGCTTCCTCACTTTCTTTTAGTTCACTTTCAAAAGAGGTATCTACTTTTAATTTAATAATGCCAGGTAAAATATCATCTGTTAAATCTAATGTATTTTTACCACTATCTGTAATTTGATAAACTTGTTTATGTTCTTTTTCAAAACAAACAATATATTTTTTTTCTAATAAGTCTAATAAAAATTGCTGAAAGTAAAAGTAGTTCATGTCCATTACAGATAAAATAAGTCTTAATAAATTGTCATTTGTAATAGGTTCTGTTAATTTATTTAAAATATATAAAATTAAAACTTTATTTTCTGCTAAAATTTCTCCATCTTGTGTTAGTTTCAAAGTATTCAACCCCTAAATATAACATATTTTTTAATAGTTTACAACGAAATAAAATAAACATTACTGTCTATTTTAACTTGCATTATATCATAAACATTTTTGAAATACTAGCTTTAGAAAAAGATTTCATTGTTTTTTCTAAATTTAAATGATATACTAAAAAAGGAAGAAAAATTAAATGGGGGAAAAAATGAAAACATTATATGAAATATTAGAAGTAAGTGAAAGTGCATCTAATGAAGTTATAGAAAAAGCCTATAAAGTGCTTGCTAAAAAAAATCATCCAGATTTACAGCCAGAAGGGCAAAAACAAAAAGCAGAACAAGTAATGAAGCAAATTAACGAAGCATATAGTGTTTTAAGTGATGAATTTAAAAGAAAACAATATGACGAAAAACTAAAAATAGAAAGACAAAATCAAGAAGAACAAAGAATTAAAAGTCAATATCAAAATACATATTCAAAAACAAATACAGTAAATAAAACTTATCAAGAGCCAAAAACTGCTCATAATGCAAAACAAGAAATAAAATTAGAAAAAGATATACTAAAAAAGAAACAAAAAGAAATGCAAGCACAATATGAGCAAAAATATCAAGAAGCGTATGAAGATTATTTAAGAAGGCTAGGGTATAAAATAAAATATAAATGGACATGGAAAAATTATAGAAATTTGTTAATTACCATAGTAGTAATAATGGCAATAGGAGCAATAGTGTGGTATTTTCCGCCTACTCATCAAATGTTAGTAGATTTTTATGAATCTAATAAAGTTATAAAAACAATTATAGATGTTATAGGGAGCATATTAGTTGGCATTTGGAATGCTATTGCTTCTATTTTTAAGTAAAGACCCCGAAAAGACCGCTTATTGCAAGCGGTCTTTTCGGGGTTTTGGTTAAGAACGTTCAAAGTGTGCTGTTACTTTAGCAGGAATGAAGCACAGAACAAAGGTAGAAATTTCATAGGCAACATAGAAGTTTACACCAAACAGTGAAATGATCCATGCTACAATAAGCCCTACGCCTGCGCCTACTGCTACTAACAAGAACGAAATGACCACAGCCAAGGGGTAGGCAGGAAAGTCTGGAGAAAAAAGAGAGCCAATAACAAAGAAGAATGCAGCAGCATATTCCAAAAGGTACAAAACTAAGAAAACCACTCCTTGGTTGGACAAATTGAAAATAGCAGAGATGACGATGCTGATTGCAAAAGTAAGAATCCAAGTTAAAAGTTTTTTCCACATAATAATGTCCTCCAATTTCTTTTATTGTTGTTTACATATATAAGACCAACCAAAAAGAAGAGGAAAATTCCTCCACTAATTAGTGAATACAGGAATAAATCTATATAAAAATCAAACGAGACAGATTATAGTAAAGATTTTAAAATAATTTAAAAAGCTACTGTATAAAAAATAAAATTTAGTATATAATGAACTCATATAATCGAAAGATTAAATTTACATGCTATTGTAAAATAGCAAAAGGAGGAAAAATGGATAGAAAAGTAAAGGTGGTACAATTTGGTACTGGAAAAATGGCGGTATATACCATGAGATATGTATATGAAAAAGGCGGAGAAATAGTAGGTGCAATTGACGTTAACCCAAATGTTATTGGAAAAGATATTGGAGAAATAATGAAAATAGAAAATAAAGGAGTAATGGTAACTAGTTTAGAAAATGCAGAAGCAATGTTAAAAGAAGTAAAGCCAGATATTGCTATTGTAACGACTATGAGCTTAATTGCAGATGTACAAGATAGCTTAATGCTTTGTGCAAAACTAGGAATAAATGCAATTACTACTTGTGAAGAGGCATTTTATCCACAAAATTCAAATCCAAAAATTACCAAAGCTTTAGATGAAATGGCAAAACAAACAGGATGCACCATTACAGGAAGCGGTTACCAAGATATTTATTGGGGACAACTTATTAGTTCTATTGCAGGTTCTACTCAAAAAATTACTAAAATTAAAGGAAGTTCTAGCTATAATGTAGAAGACTATGGAATAGCATTAGCAGAGGCACATGGTTCAGGGCTAACATTAGAAGAATTTGATAAACAAATAGCATCAGCAGATAAAATATCAGATGAAGAAAGAAAAAAGGTAATTGAAAGTGGAGAATATTTACCATCGTATATGTGGAATGTAAATGGTTGGTTATGTTCGAAATTAGGCTTAACAGTAGAAAACCAAACACAAAAAACAGTACCACAAACTTACAGCGAAGATATTTATTCACAAACATTAGGAATGACAGTAAAAGCAGGAGATAGTACAGGAATGAGTGCAGTAGTAACTACAACAACAAAAGAAGGAATTACAATTGAAAGTGAATGTATAGGAAAAGTATATTCAAAAGAAGATTACGACAAAAATGAATGGACCATTTATGGAGAGCCAGATACCACTATTGTAGTAGCAAGACCTGCAACAGTAGAACTAACATGTGCAAGTGTTGTAAATCGTATACCAGATGTTATAAATAGCAAGCCAGGGTATGTAACAACAGAAAAATTAGGAGAGTTAGAGTATAGAGTAAAACCACTAAATGAATATGTAAAATAATAAAAATATGCCTACCAAAGGAATTTCCTAAGGTAGGTTTTTTTATAGGAAAATACCTTTAAATTTTGTTTACTTCTAACTTAAAGTATGATAGGATTAATATCAGGTGATACAAATGTCAAGAAGTAGAAGAAAAAAAAGAACTTTTAAGAAAATAACAGATGTCATAAGTTTGAAAATGTTTTTAAGTATAATAGCTATTTTAGCAGTTATTATTATGGCGTGTTTAGGAACAATTTATTATCGAAATTACCAAGATAAACAGCTATTAGCAAAGCAAAGGCAAGAACTAGATGAAAAAATTGAGTCTATTTTTTCAGAGACAATACAAAACATAGCAGACAGTAATAGTAATAAGCCAGATACAATTATTCGCATTTCAGCAGTAGGAGACATTTTATGTGGAACAGAAATGTTAGAAGATGCAAAACAAGAAGAAAATCATTATTCGTTTGATGCTATGTTTCAAAAAATAACTAGTTTAATGAAAAAAAGTGATATTTCTTTAGGAACCATGGAAACAAATTTTGTAAATAAAGAATATTCTGGGTATGGAAATAGAAATAGTCCAAAAGAATTTGGAGAGGCGGTAAAAAATTCAGGAATCAATTTAGTAAGTATTAGCACTAATCATAGTTTAGACTATGGAATACAAGGCTTAAACCAAACAAAGCAATATTTACAAAGTACAGGGTTTTCAGTAGTAGGAGATAGACTAGATGAGGAAACAGTGCTTATAAAAACGGTTAAAAATACCAAAATTGCGTTTTTATCTTATACGTATGGAGTAGAAGAACAAGATAAAAAGAAAAAAGAAGAGTTAGAAGCTTTAAATATTTATAGTGAAGAATTAGCTAAAAAGGAATTAGAATATGCAAAAGAAAATGCAGATTATATCTTTGTAATAATGCATTGGGGAGAACCTTATGCTACTAAACCAAGTAAAGAGCAAAAAGAAATAGCAAATTTTTTAATAGAAAATGGAGCAAATGTTATTTTAGGAAACCATCCAGCTGCTATTCAGTCAATGGAAGTAAGGCAAAATAGTAATGGAGAAAACGTATTTGTAGCGTATTCTTTAGGAAATTATATTTCTTCTATTAATAATGATACTTCAAAAGTAGAATTAGTGCTAAATATTGAACTTAGAAAAAATGGAGAAACAGGAAAAGTAAATTTAAGCAAAGTTAATTATACACCAATTTATGTGTTAGATAATGGAGCTAATACCCAAAATCGATATGAACTAATTGATATGAAAGGTGTAGCAAAAGAATATGCGGGTGGAAACACTAAAATAGTAAATAAACAAACATATAACAAATTATTAGAAGGATTAAAGTTGCTAGAAGAAGTAGTAGAAAAAAGATAATGGTTTACATTTTAAATAAAAAATGATATAATAGTAAAGCAAGCAAAAGAGAAGGGCAAACTTTTAAAAGGTTTGCTTTTCTCTTTTTATAAAATAAAAAAGCATGTTATACTATAAAGATAGAAAAGAAGGGAAGATTAGATGAAAGTAGGATTTATTTCATTAGGTTGTAATAAAAATTTAGTAGATACAGAAAAAACTATCGCTTTATTTCAAAAACATAATTATGAAATAGTAAATAACCCAAAGCAAGCAGAAATGATTGTAGTGAACACTTGTGGATTTATACAAACAGCAAAAGAAGAAGCAATTAGTACTATATTAGAAATGGCAGAATACAAAAAGCAAAATTGCAAATATCTAATTGCAATGGGATGCTTAGTAGAAAGATATAAAGAAGAATTACAAAAAGCTTTGCCAGAAGTAGACTTATATATTAAATATAGTTCTTATGATACTTTATGGGAACAAATTCAAAACTTAGTACATGTTAAAGAGGTACAAAATGAGAAGCCATTTGATGAACTAATAGAACGTACAATTACAACAGGAAAAAATTATGCTTACTTAAAAATAGCAGATGGCTGTAGTAACTGTTGTACTTATTGTGCTATTCCAAAAATAAGAGGACCACTAAAAAGTAGGAGCATAGAAAGTATTGTGCAAGAAGCAAATTGGCTAGCAAAAGAAGGATACCAAGAAATTATTGTAACTGCACAAGACACCACAAAGTATGGAATAGACATTTATGGAAAGCCAATGCTAGCAAACTTACTAAAAGAATTATGCAAAATTGAAAAAATAAAATGGATTCGCTTCTTATATGCATATCCTGAAACAATAACAGATGAACTAATAGAGGTAATAAAAGAAAATCCTAAAATATGTTCTTATTTTGATATTCCAATACAACACATTGCAGATAATGTTTTAAAAAGAATGAATAGACAAAGTAATGGTAATAGTATTAGAAATTTAATAAAAAAATTAAGAAAAAAGCTTCCAGGAGTTATCTTAAGAACAACTGTTATGGTAGGATTTCCCGGAGAAACCAAAGAAGACTTTGAAGAACTATATGAATTTTTAAAAGAAGCAAAATTTGATAAATTAGGAGCATTTAGTTATTCTAAAGAAGAGGGAACAGCTGCTGCATTTTTAAAAGAACAAATTCATCCAGCTACTAAAAAAGCAAGATATAATAAGATAATGGAATTGCAGCAAATTATTTCAAAAGAAAACTTAGAAGAAAAAGTAGGAAAAGAATTTCAGGTAATGGTAGAGGGAATAACTAAAAATAAAAAGTTTTATGTAGGTAGAAGTTATATGGATGTGCCTGAAATAGATGGCATTATTTACATAGAAAATACAAAGGAATTAACTTTAGGAGAGTTTGTTTTATGTAAGATAGATAGAGTAAAAAGCTATGATTTAATCGGAAAAATAAAAAAATAAATGTAAACACTTTAATGTGTTTACATTTTTTACTTCAATATAGGTCTACTTTCATTTTTAGGCTCTAAATAATAAAGTTTTTTAGTAGTTTTCACAATTTACTTCAAAATATGCTTGTGGGTGTTTACAAACAGGACAAATTGTTGGAGCTTCTAACCCAACATGAATGTGTCCGCAATTTCTACATTTCCAAACTGTAATACTACCTTTTTTAAATACTTCACCATTTCCTAAATTATCTAATAATTTTCTATATCTTTCTTCATGGTGTTTTTCAACTTCTGCAATACCTCTAAAAGTTGCTGCAATATCCTTAAAACCTTCCTCATCAGCAACTTTTGCAAAATCAGCATACATGGTTGTCCATTCATAATTTTCACCAGCAGCAGCATCTGCTAAGTTAGCTTTTGTATCTCCAATACCTTGTAAATATTTAAAATGTAATTTAGCATGTTCTTTTTCATTTTCAGCTGTTTCTAAAAAAATAGCAGCTATTTGCTCATATCCTTCTTTTTTTGCAACACTTGCAAAGTAAGTATATTTGTTTCTTGCTTCAGATTCTCCTGAAAAAGCAGCTCTTAAATTTGCTTCTGTTTTTGAACCTTTTAATTCCATAAAATAATCCTCCTTCATAAATTCTAGTAGTTATCATATAACAATTGGAAGAAAAAGTCAATCGATCTTAACTAACAAAATTGCTAAATAGATAGAAATATGCTATAATAAAAAACAGTAAAAGTTTTTATAGCAAAATTCCTATAGTGCAAGTCATTTAGCAAGAAGTTATTTAAAAATGTAATAACAAACAGGAGGAAAAAAGACATGATGATTATTGATGGACAGGTATTTCAGGGAGACAATTTGGTTATTATTAATGGAACAGTAGTAAATGCTGGAATTGGAGGAGAAAAGAAACGGTTTGATGAAAAAAGGAAAGTAGATGCTAAAGGCGTTGATAGACTAATTATTGATACAACATTTATTGATGTTAACATTGTACCGATTGCTTCTTCAGAGGTAGAAGTTCATCTTTCAGGAGAAGCAAGTGTAGATGGAAAACTTGAATTGCAGGCAGAACTAATTGGTAGGTCTTACAATATTAATGTAAAGGTCAAAGGGAATGTATATAATGGCAGATTAAGGTTAGACATTCAGCTTCCTAATAAGGCATTTGAAATTATTGAAGTGCAAACCGAATCTGCTAATATTAACTTGAATACGGGCGTGTATAGCAAAAAGATTTGGCTTAAAACGAAAACGGGAGACATAAGAATGCAAGCAAGATTTAAAGAAGCAGATAGTTCTACCATGAGTGGTGATATTAGGGTTGATATTAGTGCAAAGGAAGACATTATGCTTAACACAAAAACGATGAGTGGAGATATTGCAATTAGTCTTGATAATATTGCAAGACCAAATGTTTCTACTAGAACAATGAGTGGAGATACAAGAAATTATTATCAAAGTAAGCCCAAAGGCTACACAGCTCAAATAAAAGCTTCTTCTATGAGTGGAGATATTGATATTAGGTAAAAGGGATTTAGGACTAGCTGTACTTAAATAGTGCAGCTAGTTTTTTTATTACTTTCTATTTAGAAAAAAGTGTGATATAAACTAAATTAGAAAAAAATTTTAAGGAGGCAAAAATGGAATTAAAAGAAGTAATAAAAAATAGAAGAAGTATTAGAAAATATAAAGAAGAAGGAGTTTCAAAGGAAATACTAGAAGAATTAGTAGAATGTGCAAGATTAGCACCATCTGCTAAAAATAGACAGCCGTGGAAATTTCTAATAGTAAAAGAAGAGATAAAAAATCAAATTGCAAATATGATGATAGAAAGGGAAGATAATGTAAAATTCAATAAGGAAAAAGGAAGTAGTGTTAAACAAACCGCTAAAATAATGAAGCAAGCTCCTATTTTAATATTAGTATTAAAACAATATGATGAAAATTGGAGAACAGGAGACTTATTATCAATAGGCGGAGCAATAGAACATATTTGCCTAAGAGCAGAAGACTTAGGGGTAGGCTCTCTTTGGATAAGAGATATTGTATATACACAACAAGAAATTGCAAAATTGGTTGGCTATGCAGATATGGAAGTGGTTTCAGCTATTTCTATAGGATATGCTAATGAAGCCCCAAAGGAAAGACCAAGAAAGAAGTTAACTGAAATATTAGAGTGGCAATCATAAAAAATAGAGGGAGAATAGATACAATGAAACAAGAAATATTAGAATTTTATAAACAGACTAGTACTTATACTGATTTAGGATATTATGAAGAATTTG
Source organism: Clostridia bacterium (assembly GCA_022798335.1). GTDB lineage: Bacteria > Bacillota > Clostridia > TANB77 > CAG-508 > CAG-273. The sequence continues at coordinate 46,409 of JAAWMH010000014.1, read as the reverse complement.
CTAAAAACTTACCAGACGATATAGAAAAATTATGTGTATTACAACGAATGCAAATAATTCATCCAGTAGTCTTTAAAGATAAAGAGATTAGAAATAAAAAAGAGTGCTTTTGGGGAAATATGACGAAGGTACCCATTACAAGATTAGAATATGAAGATGATATTTTTCCAACAGCGCAAAGTATAATAGCAGAATTATTAAGAAAGGATAATCATTATACTATAACGAGAGAGGCAAAAAATAAAGTACATGTTACTTGTAGAGGACAAGCAATATTGCTAGCTAGTATTTTTAAAGCTAAAGGAATAGCAGCAAGAGTTAGGTGCGGATTTGCTGAATATATCCATTATGATGGAATTTATTATGACCATTGGATTACAGAATATTATGACCAAAAAGAAAATAGATGGAAATTAGTTGATGCGGATATGCACTGCCCAGAGCATGAAGTGGGATTTGATTTAAATGATATTCCAAGAAATAAGTTTTTATTTGGTGCAGAAGCTTATTTAGCACTAAGAAAGAAGAAATATAAAAATGAGGAAATTTTATATGCTTCTGATCCACCAACATTGGGAATTAAAGCTGCAATAAGACAACTTTTTTATGATTTTCATTCTTTAATGAATAATGAAATTATATTTTTGCACATGCCAAAGTATATTCAAGATAAACAATTTGAACTATCAGAAAAAGAATACAAAGAGCTAGATGAGTTAGCAAATCTTTTGCTAGAACCAGATAAGAATTTCGAAAAATTACAGCAAATTTGGAAAACTACTCTTAAATACCGAATTATGAGTGGTGCATTAAATTAATTAAAAACTATATACAAAAATGCAGAATTATGTTAGAATATATTCTATTAGAGTAGAAAATAAATCGTAAAGACTTAGCAGACGGGAAGTTGCTGCTAGGGCAAAAGTACAAATACTTGCGTATTTATTTTCGCATTCCGCTAATAAAGATGTAGGGAAGTTAATTTTGTGAACTCCTTTCTTTTTTAGTGGAAAAAAGAAAGGAGTTTTTGTTATGCGTAAGAACAAAAAAATTATACTAGTAGCTATACTGCTTGCAATGTTAATTATTTTATCAAGGTTTTTGTCAATTAAAACACCTATTATGAAAATTAGTTTTGCTTTTGTTCCAACTATGTTATGTGCAATATGGCTAGGACCAAAATGGACTATTTTATTAAATGTATTAGGAGATTTAATTGGTGCAACCCTTTTTCCAACAGGTCCTTATTTTGTAGGTTATACCATTAGTACTGCTGTAGCAGCATTCATTTATGGAATACTATTATACAAAAAGAAAGAAGATAGTTATACTACCAAGCAATTTATTGTAAGATTAATCATTGCAACAACTTTAGTAGCAGTCATTGTAAATATGGGACTAAATACTTTGTGGACAAGTATTACAGCAGGAAAAGCATTTTGGGTATTATTAAGTACTAGAATTGTAAAACAATTAGTTATGATACCAATTCATGTAGTCGTTATTTTATTCTTAGAAAAAGTATTAAGAAAACCATTTGATAAATATATAAGAGAACCAGTAGAGGAATAGTAAAAATGATTAAAGTACAAAATGTTTCATTTCAATATAAAGATAACGACAAGGTATTAGAAGACTTAAGCTTTGAAATAAAAGAAGGAGAAATCTTGGCAATTGTTGGAAAAAATGGGTCAGGAAAGTCTACTATTGGAAAATTAATTGCTGGAATTATGAAATTAAAAAAAGGTAGTATTCTAATAGATGATTTAGAAATATCTAAAAAAAAGGATAGAGAAAAAATAAAAAAGAAAGTTGGTATTGTATTTCAAAATCCCGATAATCAAATTATTTTTAACCAAATACAAGACGAAATAGCTTTTTCTTTAAAAGGATTAGAGCAAGTAGAAATAGAAAAACGAATAGAAGAAGCTTTAGAAAAAGTAGAAATGAAAGAATTTAAGGAAAAAGATTTATATAATTTATCTTTAGGGCAAAAACAAAGGATTATGATAGCAGAAATTTTAGCTAAGCATCCTAAATATATTATTTTAGATGAGCCAACTACTATGATAGACAGTTTAGGAAAAGAAAAGATATATCAAATTATAAAGGAATTAAAGTTACAGGGCTATACAATAATATGTATAACTAATTTAGCAGATGAAATGCTCTTAGCAGATAGAATTCTTATTTTAGAAAAAGGAAAAATAGTGCAAGAAATAAAAAAAGAGGAATTAGTAGAAAAGGCAAATATCTTGAAAAAATATGAAATAAAATTGCCTACTATCTTAGAAATTCTAGCTCAGCTAAAACAAAATGAAATTAATCTAAAAGTAGAAAAATATACCATACAAGAATTAACCGAAAAGTTAACAGAAAGGCTAAAATCATGAAAAGCATAACAAAATTTTTGGCATTTATTTTATATGCTACAGCTATCTTTTTTATGCCAAATAATGCAGTAGTATTCGCTGTTTTAATAATCAATTTAATTATTATGTTTTGGGCAAAAGTAAACTTTATAAAAACTGTAAAAAATCTTTTGAAATTTGTACCATTTGTATTATTTACAGTAATAATTAATTACTTATTAGGAGATAAAATAGAAGCATTATGGGTAGGAGCAAAGCTATTACTAGTATGTAATATTACTTATATTTATGCAAAAACAACAACCGTAAGAGACTTAGCAAAAGCAATTGCTATGTTATGCACACCATTAAAATATTTTAAGGTAAATGTGCAAGAAATTGAAATATTAGTAGCTATTTCAATTTCTATGGTTCCAACTTTGAAAAAAGAATATTCAGAAGTAAAAGAAGCATGTAAGGCAAAAGGAATACAGTTTAATGTGAAAAATATGAAAATTATATTACAAAAACTATTTTTATCTACCTTTAAAAGAGTAAATGAAATAGATGAGGCATTACTCGAAAAGGGATATGATTTATAAATGAGACATTGGGGACTGTCCCTAATGTCTCAATAAGTTCCAAACGCCAGTAGTTGTCATACAAAGAATTATGCCACAAACAGTAGGAAGCAAAAATGAAATTCTAGCCCATTTCCATTTTCCAGTTTCCTTTTTGATAGTCATTAAAGTAGTACTACATGGAAAATGTAAAAGAGTAAATATCATAACATTAATAGCTGTAAGTAAAGTCCAGCCATTTTGGATTAAAATTTGTCCAATTTGGAAAGTATCTTCTAAATCTACTAAAATTCCTTTTTGCATATAACTCATTAAAATAATAGGAAGTACAATTTCATTAGCAGGAAGACCTAAAATAAACGCAGTTAAAATATATCCATCTAACCCCATTAATTTAGCAAAAGGATCTAAAAAATTTGCTACATAGGTAAGAAGACTTATATCTCCAATATGAATATTAGCAAAGCTCCAAATAATAAGACCAGCAGGTATAGCAACACAAATGGCTCTTCCTAAAACAAATAAAGTTCTATCAAAAATGGAACGAATTAAAATTTTACCAATTTGAGGTTTTCTGTAAGGTGGAAGTTCTAACATAAAAGAAGATGGCACACCTTTTAAAATGGTTTTAGAAAGTAATTTAGAAATGAACAAAGTCATAAAAATACCAAGCAAAACCACACATAAAACAACAAAGGTAGAAATAAAAGAAGAAGCAAAGTTATTAGCAAAAAAACTACCTATAAAAATAGTAGCTATTGTAATTAAAAAAGGAAATCTTCCATTACAAGGAACAAAGCTATTAGTTAAAATAGCAATTAATTTTTCTCTTGGAGAATCAATAATTCGAGTACCCACTACACCGAGCAGCATTACAGCCAAAACCCATGCACATGGTTAATGCTTGCTTTCCGAGAGCTACAAGCTTTTTTAAAGTATTTATCTAAATTAAAAGAAATTCTAGGCAAATAACCTAAATCCTCCATTAATGTAAAAAGAGGAAAGAAAATAGCCATAGGTGGGAGCATAACGGCAATTACCCAGGTAAGAGTAGTATAAATACCATCTACTAAAATGCCAGTAAGCCATGGAGGGAAATGCATGTAATCAAATAAGTACAAAATACCATCTTTAATCCAATTAAATAAATTAGATAAAAGTGAAGAAGGATAATTTGCACCAATAATAGTAATCCAAAAAATAAGTCCTAAAAAGGCAACCATAATAGGAATACCAAACTTTTTAGAAGTTAAAATTTTGTCTATTTTTCTGTCTTTTTCATTATAAGCATCTTTTTCAAATGTACAAGCATCAGAAGTTAGAGTTTCTGCTTCAAAAACAATACTAGAAACTATTTGGTCTCGAAAGTTATCCGTATTTTGTATATTTTCATTAGAAAGTTTTGCTTTAATAGCAATTAATTTTAGGTTAATTTCAGAATTGTTTAGTAACGAAAAATCTAAATTTTTAGAAAGTGAAGCTAAAATTTTAGGGTCGCCATCTATTAATTTTAAACATAGCCATCTAGTTAAATATTTTTTTCCTTTTGGTAGTTTTTCAGAAATAGTCGGAGTTAAAAGCTCAATGCATTCTTCAATAACTCTAGGATATTGAATTTTATGAGGAGTAGGCTTTAGGTTTCCGGCGGGCAACTTCATAAACTTTTTGCATTAGTTTTTTTAAAGTTTTTTCTTTTCGTGCAATAGTTCCTACTACAGGTATTCCGAGTACTTTTTCTAACAATTCAAAATCAATTGAAATTCCTTTGGATTTTGCTTCATCTAATAAATTAACACATAAAACTATATTTGGTGTAATTTCCATTATTTGATACACTAAATTTAAGTTTCTCTCTAAACATGTAGCATCAACAATAACAACGGTAGCATCAGGATTTCCAAAACAGATATAGTCTCTTGCTATTTCTTCTTCTTCAGAATGAGACATTAAAGAATACGTACCAGGAATATCTACTAGTAAAAAGTTTTTATCCTGAAAATGACAAATACCACTGGCATTAGCAACTGTTTTTCCAGGCCAATTACCAGTATGTTGATGCATACCTGTTAAATTGTTAAAAATAGTAGATTTTCCAACGTTAGGATTTCCTGCAATAGCAATAGTATAGTCACAGCCGAATAGCTTTTTCAAAAATATCTTTCTCATTTACTTGCTTTCCTGTAGAGTTGGCAGTAAGACCCATAAAATCACCTCAACTTATTTTATGTAATAAATTTAAAAAGTGTTCTAAATTAGAACACTAATTTTTTGGCTATCTTCTATACGTAGTGCAATAACACTACCACGAACTTCATAAGCAGTAGGGTCTCCGACTAGGACTTACAAAAACTGGTTTGATTTTCGTATTTTTAACAAGACCTAAATCTAATAATCTTCTACGAATAGATCCTGTACAACAAAGCTCATCTATTTGTCCACAAGTATTAAGAGCTAAGGTATTTAAAGCTATCTTATGCATGTAAAACCTCCTAAATAAAATCTAGCATTTATTATATTTTATTCGACAAAGAAAATAATGTGAAAAAACGAAAAAAATAAGATGACATTTGTAAAAAAGTATAATATAATAAAAATGTGTTAACTTAAAATGTCGAAGAATGACAGTCCATTTTTATTGTAATTTTAGGAATTTGATATTATAGTATAGGTAGTATTTTTTTTATGATATTAAAAAAATTCCCAAAACTAAAATGGAATGATAAAAAGAAAGGAAGATAAGAAAATGAAAAAGATGAGAGGATTTGAAATAGCAAAGGGATTTGAAAATGCACAAGTTAATTTACCAGTACGTAAAACGAAATATTCAGCAGGATATGATATAGAAGCAGCAGAAGATTGCATAATACCAAGTTTTAAGCTAGGGCAAGCTCCAACACTTGTGAAAACAGGACTAAAGGCATATATGCAAGAAGATGAATATTTAATGTTATGTAATAGAAGTTCTAACCCAAAGAAAAAGGGATTAGTAATGGCAAATAGTGTAGGAATTATAGATGCAGACTATTACGAAAACCCTGACAATGATGGACATTTTATGTTTGCTTTTTATAACACAAAATCAGAAGATGTAGAAATTAAAAAAGGAGAAGCAATAGGACAAGCTATTTTTCAAAAATTTTATGTAGTAGATGATGATAATGCTGAAGGCAAAAGAGAAGGCGGATTTGGATCTACTACTAAATAGAAACTTAAAAAAAAATTGGTAAAAGTTTTGACTTTTGCCAATTTTTGTAGTATAATAGAACTGTGGTTGAAGAAGAGAAATAAAACCTTTCTTAACTAACTGTAATAATATAATTTTTGCAAATTAGAAAGGAGGACTTGCATTGTTTAATATAGGAGACAAAATAGTATATCCAATGCATGGAGCTGGAACAATAGATAGCATAGAAGAAAAAAACATTTTAGGAGAAAGTCAAGCATATTACATTATTAAAATGCCAGGAGAGGTAAAAGTAATGGTGCCAACTAATAGAGCAGAGCAAATTGGTGTTAGAAATGTAATTGGAAAAGAAGAAGCAGAAAAAGTAATTTCGATTTTGGGTGAAGATGAAACAGAAATGGCTCAAAATTGGAACAAAAGATATAGAGATAATATGGAAAAAATGAAAAGTGGAAGCATCTATGAAGTAGCAGATGTTGTAAGAAATTTAAGTTTTAAGCAAAAAGAAAAAGGACTATCAACAGGAGAGAAAAAAATGCTTTCTAATGCAAAACAAATTTTAGTAAGTGAGCTTGTTTTAGCAGAACATGCTACTCAAGATGAAGTAGAAGAACTTATCGATAATAAAATAAATTTATCATTTACAGAATATAGAACTCCACATGACCAAATTGATTTAAATACAAGTGTAGTAAATAAATTTATTCCATTTGATGACGAAAATAATTAAACTACATAAACAAAAGAAGCAAGAAGACGACAAAAAATCGTCTTTTTATTGTGTTTAAAAGAAAAAAATTGTCAAATAGGATAGAAGGATTTATCCACTTTATGTCGAATAATATAATAGTATATAGAAAGGTAGTCCAAAATTGGTACGATATAGTGATGAATTAATTGAAGAAATTAGAACAAGCAATGATATTGTAGATGTTATAGCAAGTTATGTTACATTAAAAAGAAGTGGGAGAAATTTTTTTGGGTTGTGTCCATTTCATAATGAAAAATCTCCTTCTTTTGCTGTTTCTCCAGACAAGCAAATATTTCATTGCTTTGGCTGTGGAGCAGGTGGAAATGTTATTCACTTTGTTAGTAAAATAGAAGGATTAGACTTTAAAGATACCATCGAAGTATTAGCCAATAGAGCTAATATAGAATTACCAACATTAGAAAACTACGAAAATGATAAAACAGCAAGATTAAAAACAAAAGTATATGAAATTAATAAAATTGCTGCTGAATTTTATCATGAAAATTTGTACAAGCCAAGTTCAAAGCTAGCACAAGAGTATATAAAAAAAAGAAAGTTAGATAATCGTACCTTAAAAGCATTTTTAATAGGGTATAGCGCAAATTTTGATGAATTATATCAGTTATTAAAGCAAAAAGGCTATACAGAAGAAGAAATGTTAGCTTCTAGTTTAATAAAAAGAACACAGGATGGAAAATTTATGGATAGTTTTCGTAAAAGACTTATGTTTCCAATACAAGATGTTAGAGAAAGAGTAATTGCATTTGGTGGCAGGGTATTAGACGATAGCAAGCCTAAATATATAAATTCACCAGAAAATATAGTATACAGCAAAGGAAGAAATTTATTTGGATTAAATGTAGCTAAAAAATTTGATACTAAAAGAATTATTATTGTAGAAGGTTATATGGATGCGATATCATTATACCAAAGAGGAATTACTAATGTAGTTGCATCACTTCGGAACTGCTATGACAGAGGCACAAGGTAGATTACTTAGAAGACATAGTGAGCAAGTAATTTTAGGGTATGATGCTGATGGAGCAGGACAAGCAGCAATTTTAAGAGGAATGGAAATTTTGCAAAATTTAGGATGCGATATTCGAGTATTACAAATTGAAGGTGCAAAAGACCCAGATGAATATGTAGTAAAATATGGACCAGAAAGATTTCAAAAATGCGTAGAAAGTGCCATTTCTTTAGTAGAATTTAAAGTAAAAGTTTTAAAAAAACAACTAAATATTGAAAACACAAATGACAAAATTAAATTTCTAAATGAAATAGCAAAGATTTTAGCTAAAATAGGAAATCAAATGGAAAGAGAAATTTATGTTGATAAATTAGCAAAAGAATATAAAATTTCAAAAGAGGCAATTTGGGCAGAAGTCAATAAGTTGATGTATAAAGACAGTTCTGGTAGTAAAAAGCTAGAAAAGAAAGTAATTGCAGCGCAAGTAGTAAAAGAAGAAAAACAAGAAATGGTTTCAGAAGCAATATTAAAAAGAGAAAATATGGTTATTTATTTACTTATCAACGAAACTGAAAAAGCATATGAAAAATTAAAATTAGTAGTTACTTTAGAAAGTTTTAAAGATGAACTAAATAAACAGATTTTAAAAAAGCTGTATGAAGAATTAGAAAAGGGAAATATTAATACTAATCATATTTTAGATTGGTTTGAAGAAGAAAAAATGATAAGTCATATTACTGAAATTATGGCATATGACTTTGAAATTACAGATATTAGTAAAGCACTAGAAGATTTAATTAATATTTATGAAAAAGAAAAATTAGTTGATAGAAGAAATAAAATATTAAAACAGTTAGAAACTGCATCTGAGCTAAGTGGAGAAGAAATGAAAAGCCTGGAAAATGAATTAAATGATATTATTTTAAAACTAGCTAAGATTAAATAAAAATGGGAGGTTCTCGTAAATGAAAAAAATGCAAACAGATAAAGTGCTAGATGAGAAAAAAGAAAATAAAGTAGAAGTTAAAAAGCAAAAAGAAAGTACTAAAAAGCAAAATACTCTAGAAGTAAAACCAAAAGTAGAAAAATCAGTAAAAGAAACAAAGCTAGATGAGATTAGTAAAGAAAAGGTAGCAGATATTTTAAAAATGGCAAAAGAAAATGGCAAAATTACTTATGGAGAATTAGCACACCAATTAGAAGATACTAATCCAGAGCAAATCGATAGAGTATTTGATGCTTTTGAAGATTTAGGTGTAGAACTTTTAAAAGATGATGAAGATTTAGATGTTGAACCAGATTTAGAAGATTTACAAGATGTAGAAGATATTAAATTAGAAGAAATAGACTTAAATAATATTGAAGGGGTTAATATAGATGATCCTGTTAGAATGTATTTAAGAGAAATTGGAAAAATTCCACTATTAACCTATGAACAAGAACTAGAATTAGCAAAAGAAATTTTAAAAGGAAATGAAGAAGCAAAACAAAAACTTACAGAGTCTAACTTGAGGTTAGTAGTAAGTATTGCTAAGAAGTATGTAGGAAGAGGAATGTTATTTTTAGACTTAATTCAAGAAGGAAATATGGGGTTAATTAAGGCAGTAGAAAAGTTTGAATATACAAAAGGATTTAAATTTAGTACTTATGCTACATGGTGGATAAGACAAGCAATTACAAGAGCAATTGCAGATCAAGCAAGAACTATTCGTATACCAGTTCATATGGTAGAAACAATTAATAAATTAATTAGAACTTCAAGACATTTATTGCAACAAAATGGACGTGAACCATCTCCAGAAGAAATAGCAGCAGAAATGGAAATACCAGTAGAAAAAGTAATGGAAATTCAAAAAATAGCACAAGATCCAGTATCTTTAGAAACACCAATAGGAGAAGAAGACGACAGCCATTTAGGAGATTTTATACAAGATGAAGATAGTCCAGCACCACAAGATTCAGCAGCATATACCTTACTTCGTGAACAATTAGAAGAAGTAATGGGAACTTTAACTACAAGAGAAGCAAAAGTGCTAAAATTAAGATTTGGTTTAGAAGATGGAAAAGCAAGAACTCTAGAAGAAGTAGGAAGAGAGTTCATGGTTACTCGTGAAAGAATAAGGCAAATTGAAGCAAAAGCACTAAGAAAGTTAAGACATCCAAGCAGAAGCAAAAAATTAAGAGATTATATGAACTAGATGAATTTCACCTAGTTCACATAATTTTGACAAAAGACTTGCTTTATTTAGAAAAATATGGTATAATAGAAAAGTACTAAAAAAATCCTTATAGGAGGTGAATTTCTTAAAATACAAATTTTAAGAAAATGATATATGAAATTAAAAGAAAAATTAAGTCATTTTTGGAATGTAACTTTAGGTGCAGATTATATAGAAGAAATTGATATAGAAAAAAGCACAGCTCCAGAAATGAAAGAATTAAAAGAATCTTTAAATAGAATAAAGTTTTTAGAAAAAAGGCAAGAAGCTGTTACTTCTACTCTAAAAGGTGGAAAAGGAAATTCAGAAAAGGTAGTAGAAACAGTTGTAATTGATCCTAGAGCAGTAAAAGCTATGGCAGATTTAGCAAAAGCAAAACAAACAGTTCAAAAAGATGGAGAAGAAATAGATAAATAAAAAAAGGGAAAAGTTAAACAATTATTTAACTTTTTTCTTTTGTTACTCTTGACAAAAGAGGATGCAGATAATATAATAGGCAATAGCTAATACGTAGCAAATATGGCGACGTAGCTCAGTTGGCTAGAGCAACCGGTTCATACCCGGTAGGTCGTAGGTTCGAGCCCCACCGTCGCTACCAAACAAAAAATTACCCATAGAAATGGGTAATTTTTTTGTGAATGTATGAAACTTTTTGGGGTTCTGGTTGATGAAAGCATTTTTATTCAATAATAATGCTATCCCATCCAGCAGTTTCAGGATGGTTACAAACTTGACTCCAGCCCTCGCCATTAACAATTCGCTGAGCTTTTTCTAATGCACTTTCGATATGTGTAGCAAATCTACCGTTCATCGTTTCTTTGCAAAAGAGCTCCATTTCAGCGGCATTCATATTGCTAAGCCGTAAAACCCTTCTTATTTTAAAAGGTTTATTATACTTTTCTGGGTTTTTTTGTATACTATCTAATGCATCTAATATCCATTCTCGCCATACCTCTTCTATAAAGACTTTTCTTTTTTGAAAAAAAGGATCTTTGCAAATAGTTAATGGGTTTACTTCATAAACAGGGGCAAGTAACACTTTTGTAGTTTCCATGATATTTTCTCCTGTTTTTTTAGGGGTAAAGATTACATTACTTCCTACTAGCCATCAAGGCAGTACGAATTTTGTGAGTAATAATGCCGTTAAGAGAAGTTAAATCGTCTCTTAAATCTTGGAGCTGAGCAAAACTGGTATCAGGGGAGTTTACAAACTCCCGAAGGGTAGCTAGTACAGCAGAAACTTCATTCAATGGAATGTTCGTTTTTGTTTGCATGGGGTTATTACCTCCTTAAAATGATGAAGCTATTATACCATATTGCTCTTAAAAATGCAAAGTTTCTATTCTACTCTTCTTTCGCTTCTAGAATTTCCACACATTTTTTCATATTCTTTACATTTTATTTTATATTCTATTTGCTGGGTCAAATAGCGATAATACATATATGCTTGCTCATATTGCATAACAGGGTTAAACATTCCGCTATCCCCCATAATAGGGTCACAGCCAATATCATAATTCATATAAGGTGGAAAATTAAAATTAGGGTCATTTTTATCCATGAAAAAATCTTTCCTTTCATTTAGTAATCAAAACTATTCTTACTTTTATTGTATTCTTATTAAAAAAAAATATGTTAAAAATGAATAAAAGCTACAAAAGTGGAAATAATATTATTACCTCACAAAATACATTTATACCCTTAAACTTAGAAAAATTTGAATAGTATCTTTAAAAGTATGTTCAAAATTTTCTAAGTTTTTTTATGTTTTAAGAAATTACAACAAATTTTTATAGGAGGCAATTTTAAAGTCTCTTATAAATTAAACTGAAAGCAAGGAAAGACTTGAATTGCTAAAAGAGTATAAAGAGCTGCAAATAAACCTTGCAAAAGTTTTCCAATAAAATATTTTTTTATAGATAAACCTTCTTTACTAATAATACTAAACACTTGTAGCAAAATAGAAATTCCACCAAATCCAAGTAAAAAAGCACATAGAACAATACTGATAGAAATTTGTTTTAGAGGAATACCAGCTACTAATTTTACACCATTTGTAAGTTCTATCATTCCAGATAAAAAAGGACTTGTAAGTTCAGTAGGAATATGAAGTACTGAAAAAATAGGAGATACAGTTTGACTTACTAGGTTAAGCAAATGGCTTTGATTTAAAATAGAAATAACAACAGAAAAAATAACAACAAAACCACCAATTAGTAAAATCGTAGAAATAGAGTTTGTAATACTCTTTCCAATTACTTCGCCTAAAGAAGAAAAGCAAAGTGTTTGATTTTCTTTTTTAGAATAAGAAGAACTAAAAGAAGAAGGCTTTCTATTTTTTTTGTTCCAAAAGTTTAAAAAAATACCAACACTAATACAGCTAAGAATATGTGTTATAAAAAGCAAAATGCCAATTTGTGTATTTCCAAAAAGACTGATGCCAACAGTTCCAATAATAAATAAAGGACCAGAATTATTAGTAAAAGCAAGCATTCTTTGAGCTTCTTCTTTGGTGCAAACTCCATTATGATAAAAATTGCTAACAATTTTTGCTCCTACAGGATAACCAGAAATTAATCCCATTAAAAAAGCAAAAGCACCTTCTCCAGGGATGCCAAAAACAGGCTTCATAATAGGGCTTAAATATTTTCCAAGCCAGGGCACAATATTAGTATGACTCAAAAGTTCTGTTGCTACAAAAAAAGGAAACAAAGCAGGAATAACCGAACTTACCCATAAAGAAAGTCCAGCTTTAGCTGCTGAAAAATTACTATTAGAAAATAAAACTAAACAAATTGTAAATAGACAAAATAAAAAAGATAAAGCGTTTTTCTTAATAGAATAAACTAAAATTTTAAAATGCTTTTTTTTAGGAGAATCTATTGTTTTATTTAAAGGAAAAGTATTTTCTAACATAATAAACCACCTTGCTATTTAGGAGTTAATATAAAATTAATTTATGATTTTAAGTAAAAATATATAACTAAAATGTTTTAAAAATGCTACTTTGTGGCATACTAAAAGAAAAAGTAAAAAGAGGAGTAAGGCTTATGTTAAAACAATATGGACAAATATGTATGCAAAATCCAAAAGAATTTTTAGAAAAAAACAAAGTAGTAGTAGAAACAGGACTAAGTATAGAAGAAGTTAAGAAAAGACAAGTAGCATATGGAAAAAATCAAATAAAACAAGCAAAGCCCAAAAAATGGTATAGGTATCTTTGGGAAAGTTTAGTTAGCCCTTTTAATCTTATTTTGCTAGGAATTACACTTGTACTAATTTATACAGATGTTATTTTACAAGATATTCCGAGTTATGCCAATATTTTAGTAGTAATTGCATTAGTTTTTATTAGTACCTTTTTAGAGTTTTTTGAAGTATATAAATCAAATAAAGCGGCGGAGAAATTAAAAAAATTAGTTGCAGTAAAAGCTACTGTTTTAAGAAATGGAATAAAAGAAAAAGTATTTTTAGATGAAATTACTATTGGAGATATTATAGTTTTATCGGCAGGAGACTTAATACCAGCGGATTTAAAAATTATAGAGCAAAAAGACTTATATGTAGTACAGTCTTCTTTAACAGGGGAGTCAGAAGCAGTAAAAAAGGTAGCTGCTACAGAAAAAGAAAGTATTAGTCAAATAGAAGATATTACAGATTTAGATACAATTTGTTTTATGGGAACTAATGTAATGAGCGGAACTGCAACGGGAGTGGTTTTTCAAATAGCCGATTATACGTATTTTGGAAGAGTAGCTGAGAGTTTAGGAAAAATAAAGCCAAAGACAAGCTTTCAAAAAGGAATAGAGAGTATTAGTAAATTACTTATTAGATTTATGCTAGTTTTAATTCCAATTACTTTTTTTGTAAATGCTTTTAAACATGATAATTTAACAGCATTTACTTTTGCAGTTGCTATTGCAATAGGAATTACCCCATTATTATTGCCAGTACTCCTTTCTTCAAGCTTAGCTAAAGGTGCGAATAACATGTCTAAGAAAAAAACAATTGTAAAAAAGTTAGATAGCATTCAGTCCTTTGGTGCAATGAATATTTTAGGAACAGATAAAACAGGAACTTTAACAGAAGATAAAATTGTATTAGAAAAATATTTAAACTTACAAGGAGAAGAAGACAAAGAAATTTTAAAAATTGCTTTTCTAAATGCATATTTTCAAATGGGGCTAAAAGGAAACATAGATGAAGCAATTATAAAAAGAGTAGAAGAATGTGGACTAAAAGATATTGCAAATAAATATCAAAAAATAGATGAAATTCCTTTTGATTTTTCAAGAAGAAGGTTATCGGTTATATTAGAAAAAGAAAATAAAATAGAGATGATAACTAAAGGCGCAGTAGAAGAAATTTTAACAATTTGTAGCAAAGTAGAAGAAAACAAAATCGTGCGTAAAATAGAAAATGAAGATAAGCAAAAAATAAAGAACATGGCAAAGGAATTAAATGAACAAGGACTTAGAGTAATTGCAATATGCACAAAAAGTTTAACAAAAAAACTGCAAAGCTATACTAAAAAAGAAGAAGATAAAATGACTTTAGTACGGTTTTATTGGTTTTTTAGACCCTCCTAAAAAGAGTGCTAAAGATGAAATTGCAAGGTTAAACCAGTATGGAATTCGTGTAATGGTATTAACAGGAGATAATGAATATGTAACAAAAGCAATATGCCAAAAGGTAGATATTAACACTGATAAAATTGTGCTAGGTAGTAAAATAGATAAGCTTTCAGATACTGCTTTAGGCAGACTACTTCGTAAAACAAATGTATATGCTAAACTTTCACCTGTACAAAAAGCAAGAATTATTCGAGTATTAAAAGAAGAAGGAAATATTGTAGGCTATATGGGAGATGGCATAAACGATAGCCCCTCTATTCATAATGCAGAAGTTGGAATTTCAGTAGATACAGCAGTAGATGTTACTAAAGAAGCAGCAGATATTATTTTATTAAAAAAGAATTTAAATGTATTAACAGATGGTGTAATAGAAGGAAGAAAAACTTTTGGAAATTTGCAAAAGTATATTAAAATGGCAGTCAGCTTTAATTTTGGAGAAGTACTATCTATTTTAATTGCAAGCATATTTTTACCATTTTTTCCAATTACACCAATTCAGCTTTTAGTACAAAGTTTATTATATGATATAGGGCAATTATCACTTCCTTATGATTATGTAGATAAAGAATATTTAGAAAAACCAAGAAAATGGAATTTAAAGCAAATTAAGAATTTTATGTTATGGATGGGACCAACTAGTTCTATTTTTGATTTATTTGTATTTAGTTGCTTATGGTTTGGATTTTCTATTCGTGAGGCAGCTATTTTTCAAAGTGTATGGTTTTCTTATGGTGTAGTTTCTAACTTAGTAGGTCTTCATATTATTAGAACAGCAAAAATACCATTTGTCCAAAGTAATAGTTCTAAAGCAGTATATGCAACTTCTATGATTTTAAGTATTATTGCAATTGTAGTACCTTTTACAAAACTTCGGCTCTAGCATAGGATTAGTTCCAATTCCATTTAAGTATATTATTACAATTATTATAGGAGTACCTATTTTATATTGCTTTATTGCAAGTATTGTAAAAAAAGAGTATATAAAAAAATATGGAGAATGGTTGTAAACAAAGTAAAAATAAGATATAATAAGGTACATGATAGTACCCGTATTTACTAATTTGCAAATGGAGGAAAACATTATGTATCAAGCATGGGAACAACAAATTCTAAGGGAGGCATGGTTCATTATAGAAAATAAAGCAACAATCCGGCAAACAGCAGAAGCACTTAGAGTAGGAAAAAGTAAGGTGCATCGTGATATGCGAAGATATTTACCAGAAATAAATTCTCTTTTAGCGCGAGAAGTTGCAAAAATTTTAGAAGTTAATAAAAAAGAATGCCACATTCGTGGAGGACTTGCTAGAAAGAGAAAATGTGAACTTGCAAAATAGTAAAAAGCTTTTTAGAAATAGCAAAAAGCTTTAAAAAATACTTAGCTTAAGTACTTTTAAAACAAAAGCTCTAATTTTAAAAGAATTGGAGTTTTTGTTTTGAAATAATGTTTGTGATATAATAATAAAAGATAAAAGCAGAAGGGAAAATTCAAGCAATGAACTTTCTAACTAAAGATTTAGACAAAAGTGAGAAGTTTAAAGAGCTTTTAAAGATCATACAAGCAAACGGTTCGGTAGTAATATCGGGCTTAACTGACGTAGAAAAGATATGCATGCTTACTACTATTTCAAATAAAATCAAAAGACCAATTTGTATTCTTACCTATAATGAGTTACAAGCCAAAAAGTTATGCCAAGACTTAGTAGCATTAAAAGAACAAAAAGTATACTATTTTCCAAAACGAGAAATAGCAGCTTATGATTATATTGCACAAAGTAAAGATATAGCGTATGAAAGAATAGAAGTTTTAAATCAAATAGAATTAGCAAAAAAGAAAAGCTCTTCTTGCATGATAGTAGTTACTACCATAGAAGCGGTTATGCAAAAAATGATTACAAAACAAGAATTGTACCAAAACCAAATAGAATTTAAAGTAGGAAATAGTTACTCTTTGGAAAATTTAAAAACACTATTTATTGCGTTAGGATATGAAAGAAATGATTTAGTTGAAAACAAGGGACAATTTAGCATACGTGGTGGAATTATAGATGTTGGGTTATCCGAGAAAATAGGTATTAGAATTGAATTTTGGGGAGATGAAGTAGATTCTATTAGGTACTTTCAAATAGCAAGCCAAAGATCAATAGAAATGCTACAAGAAATTACTATTTTTCCAGCTCATGAGTTTATTGTAAATGACCTAAAACAAGGAATTTCTAAGATAGAAAATAAATATCCAGAAGAAACAGAAGATATAGAGCTTATAAAAAATGGAGAGTTTTTAAGTAAAATAGATAAATATTTTAATGAATTTTATGAGAATCAAGCTACTTTTTTAGATTATTTAAATAAAGATTATTTACTAGTATTAGATGAAAATTCGAAACTAAAACAAAGGCAAGAAAATTTAATATTAGATAATAACCATTTAATAAATTCTTTAATAGAAAAAGAAAGATTTGTACCAGAGTCTATTTACAACATCAGTGAGTTTGAATATAACTTTAAAAATAAGCAAATACTATATTTAGAGCAAAATGACTTATTAAAAAATATGCCCAAATATTATTTTGAAACAAGAGAAATTAATTTTTATGCTCAAGAATTAGATATGTTATTGTCTGATATAAAAACTTATCAAACAGCAAAAAAACGAGTAGTATTGCTAGGAGGAACTTATCAAACAGCAAGCAAAATATGTGAATTTTTGAAAGAACATGAAATTAATTATAGGTATGAAGAAGAATTAACTAAAGTAGAAAATGGTGAAATTGTAGTTACATTAGGTGCACTTTCTTCTGGGTTTGAAAATTATGAGCAAAACTTAGTTGTCATTAGTATGCAAAATAGTTTTGAACAGCCAGTCAAGAAAAAAAGAAAACAAAGTGCACAATTTAAAGAAGCAGAAAAAATTGTTTTTGCAGACTTAAAGTCAGGAGATTTTGTAGTACATAAGTCTCATGGGATAGGGCAGTTTATTGGCGTAAATACGATAAAAGCAGATAATGTAACAAAAGACTATATTAAAATAAAATACAAAAATGAAGATATGCTTTATGTACCAACTACTAATTTAGATAGTGTTAGAAAATATATAGGTGGAGGAGAAGCAGCCCCTAAACTAAATAAATTAGGAGGTAAGGAATGGAATGCTACAACTGCAAAAGTAAAAAAGAATTTACAAGAAATTGCCAAAGACTTAGTAGAGCTATATGCAAAAAGAAAAAATATAAATGGATTTGCTTTTTCGCAAGATACACCTTGGCAAACGCAATTTGAAGATAGTTTTAGGTATACAGAAACAGAAGATCAACTAAGGTGCATAGAAGAAGTAAAAAAGGACATGGAAAAGCCATTTCCAATGGATAGGCTTTTGTGTGGAGATGTAGGATATGGAAAAACAGAAGTAGCTATCAGAGCAGCATTTAAAGCTGTTATGGATCAAAAGCAAGTAGCTTATTTAGTACCAACCACCATTTTAGCTAACCAGCAATATGAGGAATTCAAAAATAGAATGAGCCAGTTTGCTATGAAAGTAGAATTATTAAATCGTTTTAGAACGAAAAAACAACAAGATGAAATTATAAAAAAACTAAAATTAGGGGAAATAGATGTTGTAGTTGGAACTCATAGATTACTTAGTAAAGACGTTAAATTTAAAGATTTAGGGCTTTTAATTATAGATGAAGAGCACCGCTTTGGAGTAAAAGATAAAGAAAAAATAAAAGCTTTAAAAACCAATGTAGATGTATTAACCATGACAGCAACGCCAATTCCAAGAACTCTTCATATGTCTATTGTAGGAGTTCGTGATATGTCTGTTATTTATGAACCACCACATAACAGAAAACCTGTACAAACCTATGTATTAGAATATGACCAAGAAGTAATTAAAGAAGCAATTACCAAAGAATTAGAAAGAGATGGGCAAATTTTTTATTTATACAATCAAGTAGAAGGCATAGAAAAAAAGGCACGCGAAATAGAAAACTTAGTGCCAGAAGCAAGAGTAGGTTTTGCACATGGTAAAATGACAGGAAACGAATTAGAAGAAATTATGCAAAATTTTATGGAACATACTATTAATATATTAGTATGTACTACCATTTTAGAAAGTGGAATTGATATTCCAAATGCTAATACCATTATTGTAGAAAATGCAGATAGATTAGGATTAGCACAGCTTTATCAAATTAGAGGAAGAGTAGGAAGAAGTGATAAACAGGCATATAGCTATGTTACGTATAGAAGAGATAAATTACTTTCAGAAGTAGCAGATAAAAGATTAAAAGCAATTAAAGAATTTACAGAGTTTGGCTCAGGTTTTAAAATAGCAATGAGAGATTTAGAAATTCGTGGGGCTGGTAGTATGCTAGGAGAAATGCAACATGGGCATATGGAACAAGTTGGGTATGATACTTATTGCAAATTATTAGATGAAGTTATGAAAGAAATGCAAGGTATAGAAGTGCAAGAAGAAAAGGATGTACAAATAGATTTATCTATTTCAAGTTACATACCAGAATCTTTTATAAATGAGCCAAGCCAAAAAATAGAAATTTATCAAAATATTGCACTTTGTAGAACAGAAGAAGATATACAAAATGTAATAGATGAAGTAATAGATAGATATGGTAAAATGCCAAAAGAATTAGAAAATTTGCTAGAAGTATCTAGAATTAAAGAACAAGCAAGAAAAGTAGGAATTGTTAAAGTAATACAAAGGCAAGAATCGGTAGTATTTTATTTTGAAAAAGAAAAAATGCCAATGGAAAAAGTAGATGGCTTATTAAAACAGTTTGGCATGAAAATTCGCTTTTCTTCTGGAATAGAACCTTATGTTACTTTTAAAGTAGGAAACAAAACAGATAAAGAATTATTAAAAGGAATAAAAGAATTTTTAAAATGGATACAATAGAAAAGAGGAAAAAATGGAAGAAAAAGTATTAGCTAATATTCGAAAACATAATATGAAGCTATATCCTATTTATAAAATGATAGGATTAGATTGGATATTTTATTATGGAGTAGAAATTCTATTTTTAACGCAAGTAAAACAAATTGAACCAGCAGATATTGTGCTTGCTTCTGGTATTTTTGCACTTTTTTGTATTATATTTCAAATACCAAGTGTTATTATATTAGAAAAGGTAGGAAAGAAAAATGGAATTGTACTAGGGCAAGTCATTACTGCAATTGCAATGTTAGTTATTATGCTATGCCCAAATTTTGTGTATTTAATTGTAGCTAAAATACTTAGTTCTTTTGGGTTTAGTATAAGAGGAATTGCAGAGTCTAACTTTTTAAATTCGTCTATACCACAAACCAAGAAAAAAGGAGAAATATTTGCAAAGATTGATGAAAAAGGATATTCAAGATTTTGCTATATAGGAGCTACTTCTGTTTTGATTTCAGGTTTTCTATATAGTATAAATCCTTATATTCCAGTGGGGCTATGTTTAGCAGTTAATATTCTTTCAGTTATACTAGCAATGAATTTTATTGACATAGAGAAATTACAAGATAAAAAACAAAAAAAGAAGAACCTAAAAGAGAGTATGAAACAGACAGGAAAAGAGGTAAAAGAAAGTTTTAGGTTTGTTATGGACTCTACTAGGATTAAAACATTGCTAATGATGAGTGGAATAATATGGGGACTAATTTCATTAATGAGTAGCTATCAGGAAACTGTTTTAAAAGAATTAAACATACCATCTTATTACATTGGCATTATTTTAGCAGCATTTCAATTATTAGTAGGTATTTTTTCAACAAAAAGTATAGATTTTCATAATAAATTCCATAATAAATCTATGACTATGATGGGACTACTTATTACAATAGGTTCTATTATAGTAGGAATTGTAGTGTTATTGCCATTACCATTTGCAATACAATTAATGTTTATTATTGTAGCATTTATTGCTAGAGCCTATGCAAAAGGTGTTTATCAAATTAATAAAAAAAGGTATATGGGGAATTTTGCAAATAAAAAAGTGCTACCAGAAATTTATTCAATGAATGGAATTTACTGTAATTTTACAAGAATGATTTTTTCTTTTATAGGTTCTATGTTGTTAAGAATAACTAATACAGCCAATGCATCAATACTAGCAGGAATTTTATTTACAGTTTTAATGACAATTGCCTATTTTTATGCGAAAACTAGACTAGGCTTAAAGCCAGAACAATATTTACCAAGAGAAATATGTCCTGAATTAGTAGAAAAGTAATATACATAAAGAATAAAAGAAAGAGGGAAATAGGAATATGCAAGTTATTTCAAGTAAAGAAAATGAGCAAATAAAGGCTATTAGAAAATTAAAAGATAAAAAATATCGTGATGAAACAAATCAATATTTAATAGAAGGGATTAAATTAGTAAAAGAAGCAATTAGTGAAAATGCTAAAATTAAAATGATTGTTATTTGTGAAGATTGTGAAGAAGTTCAAACAAGTTATCAAGAAAATAAAATAGACCAAAGTCTTTTATATGAAATAGCAAAATATGAGTGCCTTTATGTAACAAAAAAACTATTTAGTCTTCTTTCAGAAGTACAAACACCACAAGGAATTTTAGCAGTAGTAGAAAAAAATACACATTATGAAGAAATTAATTATACAGAAGATATTATTCTAGTGTTAGATGGAATTCAAGACCCAGGAAATTTAGGAACCATTTTAAGGACTTTAGATAGTAGTAATTTAAAACAAATTATTCTTTCAGAAAATTGTGCAGACCCCTATAATCCAAAAGTAGTGCGTTCTACTATGGGAGCTATTTTTAGAATCAATATTATAAGAAGTAAAAACTTAATAAATACTTTAAAAGAAATAAAAAAGCACAAATATGAAATAGTAGTAAGTGCATTAGATACTAATAATTCTATTTATGATATAGAATACAAGAAAAAAGTAATTGTTATTCGGAAATGAAGCAAATGGAGTTTCAAAAGAGGTCCAAGCTTTAGCAGATAAAAAAGTAAAAATACCAATGCTAGGTAAAACCGAAAGTTTAAATGCTTCTGTTGCTTGTGGTATTATTATTTATGAATATGTGAGAAGAAAAGTTTTAAAATAGGAAAAGAGGGAGAAGTTCCTCTTTTCTTTTTTATCTTGCAAATTATGTAAATATATGATATGATTTTGGCGTTGTTAAAGAAGTAGTTAAGAAGAAAATGGATACATTTTTTAACAAACAATGATAAGAAAGGAAGTTTTCAAAGTGAACAAAAAACGGATAAAGCAATATATTTTTTGTGCTGTAATAGCAATTGTAGGAACTATTATATTGCAGACAGTTAAGGCAGAAAAAGATAGCTATTTTTCGTATGACCAAGTAATTAACTATATAAAAAGTGACGAGGTTGTAAAGGTAAATGCAACAGCAGGGACAAACAAAATAGAGATATTTTTAACAGATGGAACAGAGAATAAAGCAATAGTTCCAAGCTTAGAGGAATTTTCTACCTTGATTTTGGAAGAAATTGAAAATGGGGCGAACATAGAATTTAAACTTTAAGAAGAAATTAGCTTTAATGTTTCTAGTATTTTGTATATTGTGATAATTGGATATTGGATTATAAGTTTAAGAACAATGATGAGTACTTCTAATGCAAATATTCAAACAGCTAAATCCGCTACTACATTTAAAGATGTTGCAGGGCTTGATGAAGAAAGAGAACAGTTTGAAGAAGTTGTTCAATTCTTAAGAAATCCTAAAAAATATGAAGAAATGGGAGCAAAAATTCCCAAGGGGATTTTATTAAATGGAGAACCTGGAACAGGAAAGACCTTGCTGGCAAAAGCAATTGCAGGGGAGGCAGGAGTACCATTTTTCCAAATGAGTGGTTCTGATTTTGAAGAAAAATTTGTAGGAGTAGGAGCTTCTAAGGTAAGAAAACTTTTTGCCAAAGCCAAAAATGTTGCTCCAGCCATTATTTTTATTGACGAAATTGATGCAGTAGCGCAATCTCGGTATGGAGGAAGAACCTATAGTGAGCAAACTTTAAACCAACTTTTAACTGAGATGGACGGCTTTAGTAGCAGTGATAGTGTTATTGTAATTGCTGCAACAAACCGTATAGATGTTTTAGATCCTGCACTTTTAAGACCAGGAAGATTTGACAGACATATTTTTATTTCAAAGCCAGATATCATTGCAAGAAAAGAAATTCTTAAAATTCATGCAAGAAACAAAAAGCTAACTGCAGACATCTCCTTAGATGAAATTGCACAAAAAACGGTTGGATTTTCAGGAGCAGATTTAGCTAATATCTTAAATGAGGCGGCTATTTATGCGGTAAACCAGGGAAAGCAATACATTGATAACACAGATATTAGTGAGGCAATTGCAAGAGTATTAGTAGGATTAGAAAAGAAAAATGTTTCTGTATCAGAAGAGGACAAAAAGCTTACTGCTACTCATGAGGCAGGTCATGCCATTGTATCTGCTGTTTTAAGACCAACTGTTAAAAACTTTGGAATTTCTATTGTTCAAAGAGGAAATGCAGGAGGCTACAACTATTTTGATGAGCCTGATGCGAAATATAGCAGGAAAGAAGAACTTAAAAAGCAAATTGCGGTACTGTATGGAGGGCGAGCGGCAGAAGAAATTATCTTAGGCGATATTTCAAGTGGAGCTTCTAATGATTTAGAGCGTGCAAGCAAAATTGTAAAATAGCATATGATAGTGCAAAAGATATCATTAAGCGCAACCAAGCAGCGATTGAAAGACTAGCAAAACTTCTATATGAAAAAGAGGCTTTGTCTCAAGAAGAGGTAGAAAGCTTCCTAAAAGAAAATAACCTTATTTAATTGTTAAAAATAAAACGTGAGAAAGGAGTAAAATTCTTTTTTCTCACGTTTTAATATTTTAAAACTCACAATTTTTAGGTGTTCTTGGAAATGGAAGAACATCACGAATATTTTGCATACCAGTTAAATACATCATCATTCTTTCAAAACCTAAACCAAAGCCACTATGAATGCAGCTTCCATATCTTCTTAAATCCATATACCACCAATAATCTTCTTCGTTTAATCCAAGTTCGCTAATGCGTTTTTTTAGTTTATCAAAATCATCTTCTCTTTGACTTCCACCAATAATTTCACCAATACCTGGAACCAAAAGGTCAGTTGCTGCTACTGTTTTTCCATCAGGGTTTTGCTTCATATAAAAAGCCTTAATTTCTTTTGGATAGTCTGTTACAAAAACAGGCTTACCAAAAAGCTTCTCACTTAAATATCTTTCATGTTCTGTTTGAATGTCAGTACCCCAATGTACAGGGTATTCAAATTGATTATTTACTTTTTCTAGCTCAGCAATAGCATCTGTATAAGTAATTCTGCCAAAATCAGAATTTACAACATTTTGTAATCTATCAAAAAGACCAGTATCTACAAATTGATTGAAAAATGCCATCTCTTCTGGAGCATTTTCAAGTACATAAGAAATAATATATTTAATCATATCTTCTGCTAAATTCATATCATCTTGCAAGTTAGCAAAACAAATTTCAGGTTCAATCATCCAAAATTCTGCGGCATGTTTTACAGTATTAGAATTTTCTGCTCTAAAAGTAGGACCAAAGGTGTAAACATTGCGAAAAGCATGCGCATAAGTTTCAACATCTAGTTGACCACTTACTGTAAGATGAGAAGGTTTTCCAAAAAAGTCTTGCGAAAAATCAACAGACCCATCTTCTAATTTAGCAGGATTTTGCATATCCATAGTGGTTACTCTAAACATTTCACCAGCACCTTCACAGTCACTTCCTGTAATGATAGGGGTATGTACATAAACAAAACCTCTTTCTTGGAAGAATTTATGAATAGCAAAAGAAAGTACACTACGAACTCTAAATACAGCATTAAAAGTATTAGTTCTAGGGCGTAAGTGTCCAATTGTTCTTAAATACTCAAAAGAATGTCTTTTCTTTTGAAGAGGATAATCTAAATCTGCTTGATTTATAATTTCTATTTGCAATGCTTTTATTTCAAAAGGTTGTTTTGCATTTTCTGTTTTTATAACTTCACCTGTTACAATAATAGAAGAACTAATAGAAAGTTTTTTTACTTCCTCAAAATTAGAAAGCTCTGTATCAAATACAACCTGAACATTACTAAAAAAGCTGCCATCATTTAATTCAATAAAACCAAAATTTTTAGAATCACGAATAGTTCTAACCCAACCAGATATGATTACAGTATGATTTATGTAATGATCTGTATTCCTATATAATTCTTTAACTAATATTTTACTTGTTTCCATTTTAATCACCTTATCCTTTCTAAGAAGTGTTAATATTAAACTTCCCTAATTATATAATAAAAATACCATAAATTTCAATAATTTAATAGAAATAACAAAAAAAAGTGAGACATTGGGGACAGTCCCTAATGTCTCACAAAAAGAGAAATTCTAATTTGACTACTCTTTTGAGGAATTTTGAGTACGTAGAACAAAAATGTTAGAAAATCCAGGATAGTATACAAGAGAATAAGTTCCACAAAGGCGTGTAGAGGTCTCTTGTGAAGGGGTTTCAACCACATAGCCTTTAGTTTCAAAGAGTTGCTTTAAGTCATCGTAAAGGTCATAAACAACAAAGGCAAAACTATACTTTTTAGCATTTTCTGTAGGTTTTAATGTCCGTATATCTAAAAATGGGTTAATAGCAGCGCCAACAGGAGTGATTATCTCTGGTGAAAAAGTACAGCTGTAAATTTCTAATAGCTGCTGGGCAAGGTAGGAGCAAGCATAGATTGCATCTTTACGGTTACCTTCAAATACCTTAGTAGCCTCCATAATGAGTCCTAACACAAAAATTCCTCCTTAAAATAAAAAGATACACCTATTATATTACATAAAATGTTAAAAAACAAGAAAAATAGGAAAAGTGCTAAAATTATGACTTAAAACATTGTTTCTAAGGAAAATTAGGTGTATAATAAATCAAGAAAAAAGGAAGAAGGAGAAAAACATGTATAGAAATCATAATTGCGGAGAATTAACCCTTAAAAATGTAGAAGAAGAAGTAACTCTTGCAGGGTGGGTACAAAAAATTAGAAATTTAGGTTCTATGCTATTTATAGATTTGCGTGACCAATTTGGAATAACCCAAATTGTTATTTCTGCTGAAAATCAATCAATTAATAAAGAAATTTTAGAAAGCATTGTAACAGAATGCGTACTACAAGTAAAAGGAAGGGTTATAGAACGTTCTAATAAGAACCCTAAAATACCTACAGGAGAAATAGAAATAGAAGCAAATGGTATTGAAATTTTAGGAAAATGTAAAAATGTATTACCATTTGAAGTTAACTCTGAAAACACAGGAGAAGTAAAGGAAGATTTAAGACTAGAATATCGTTTTTTAGACTTAAGAAATGAAAAATTACATAATACGATTTTACTTCGTAGTGAGATTATGAAAACACTTAGAAAGAAAATGGATGAATTAGGATTTACTGAAATACAAACTCCTATTTTAGCTAATTCATCTCCAGAAGGGGCAAGAGACTATTTAGTACCAAGTAGATTACACAAAGGAGAATTTTATGCACTTCCACAAGCACCACAACAATTCAAACAATTGCTTATGGTTTCAGGTTTTGATAAATATTATCAAATAGCACCATGCTTTCGTGATGAAGACCCAAGAGCAGATAGAGCACCAGGAGAATTTTATCAATTAGATTTTGAAATGAGCTTTGCACAGCAAGAAGATGTACTAAAAGTGCTAGAAGAAATCTTTACTACTGTTTTTAAAACACATACTAGTTGGAAAGTAGATGAAACGCCATTTATGCGTATTCCATATTTAGAAGCAATGGAGAAATATGGAAGTGACAAACCAGATTTAAGAAATCCACTTATTATACAAGATGTAACAAAAATATTTGAGCAAGTAGAGTTTAATGCTTTTAAAGGGAAAACAGTAAAAGCAATAGTAGTTCTAAATGGAGAAAAGCAAGGCAGAAAATTCTTTGATAGTATGACAGAATTTGCAACAGAAGAAATAGGTGCAAAAGGTTTAGCATGGGTAAAAGTAGATGAGCAAAATGTATTATCAGGAGGAATTTCTAAATTTATTACGCCAGAAGTACAAAAAGAGTTAGAACAAATTGGAATGAAAGCTGGCAGCGCAGTATTTTTTATGGCAGACGAGCTAAAAGTAGTGCAAAAAATAGCAGGAGCAATTAGAATAGAGCTTGCAAATCGTTTAGATTTATTAGAAAAAAATGTATATAAATTATGTTATATTGTAGATTTTCCAATGTATGAATTATCAGATGAAGGAACAATAGACTTTAATCATAATCCGTTTTCAATGCCACAAGGAGGAATGGAAGCATTACTTAACAAAAATCCATTAGAGATATTAGCTTATCAATATGACGTAGTATGTAATGGGTATGAAGTAGCATCAGGAGCAGTAAGAAACCATGACCCAGAGCTAATGGTAAAAGCATTTGAAATAGCAGGTTATAGTGAAGAAGAAGTAGAAACAAGATTTGGAGCTTTATATAATGCTTTTCAATATGGAACACCACCACATGCAGGAGCAGCTCCAGGGTTAGATAGAATGGTAATGCTAGTAGCAGACAGTAAAAATATTCGTGAAGTAATTGCATTTCCTAAAAATAAAAAAGCAAGAGATTTATTAATGAGAGCTCCAAGTAAGGTAAGTCAAAAACAATTAGAAGATGTACACATAAAAATAATAGAAGAGGAAAAATAAATGCAAAAACCTAGAGTGCTAGTTGGAATGAGTGGCGGAGTTGCTGAGGCTGTTAAGGCTATGCCTGATACAGCGTCAGTATGCGTAGCACAAGAAAAGCCTAGAGTGCTAGTTGGAATGAGTGGCGGAGTTGACAGTTCAGTTGCAGCCGCTTTATTAAAAAAACAAGGCTATCAAGTAATAGGAGCTACTATGAAATTATGGGAAGATAGAAGCAGCCAAGAAATAGAAGGAGGCTGCTGCTCTTTTCGTGCAGCAGATGACGCAAAACAAGTATGTAGCAAATTACAAATTCCACATTATACATTTAATTGTGAAACAGAATTTAAACAACATGTAATAGATGATTTTGTACATTGTTATGAAAACTGTAAAACACCAAATCCATGCGTAGAATGTAATAAATATTTAAAATTTGGAGCTTTTTATCAAAAGGCAATAGAATTAGAGTGTAATTATATTTCAACAGGACATTATGCAAAAGTAGAATATTCGGAAAAATATCATACTCATGTATTGAAAAAATCAGAAGCAGAGAAGAAAGATCAAACTTACTTTTTATATGGAATACCAAAAGAAGTGCTACCTAAAATGATATTTCCATTAGAAAAAATACCTAATAAAGAAGAAGTAAGAAAAATTGCTGAAGATTATGACTTAAAAGTAGCGCATAAAAAAGATAGCCAAGAAGTGTGCTTTATACCAGATGATGATTATGGAAAGTTCTTAAAAGAAAAAGTGAAGTTAAAGCCTAAAGAGGGAAACATTGTTTTAAAGGATGGCACTATTTTAGGGAAACACGAAGGACTTATTTATTATACAGTAGGACAAAGAAAAGGAATGGGAATTGCTTATAAAGAACCACTATATGTACTTAGGCTAAACCAGGAAAAAAATGAAGTAATAGTAGGAACAAAGCAAGAACTTTATACAAATAAGCTTTATGCAAATGAACTAAATTTTTTATTAGATATGGATTTTTCAAACCCAATTTCAATTATGGCAAAAATACGTTATCGTTCACCAGAAGCAAAAGCTATATTAAAGGTACTGAAAGATAAAGAAAATAGACAAATAGCAGAAGTAATATTTGAAGAGTCACAAAGAGCAATTACACCAGGGCAATCAGTAGTCTTTTATTTAGAGGATATTGTACTAGGTGGAGGAAAAATTATGTAATGAGACATTTAGGATTGTCCTAAATGTCTCATAAATTTTTATAAAAACTATTGACAAACATAAAACAAAAGTTCTATAATTATAATTAATCTTTATTCAAGTTAAATTTTAAAAAAATCTTTTTTATTTTTTTCGGCAGGAAATTCAAGTTATGTATTATTTAAAAAAAATTTGAAATATAAGGATGTATTTTTAATCCTTATATTAACTAGAAAGTAAATGTATGCTATTTAAAAATTAAGGGGGTGATTAAAGCGAAAAATGTGCTAGAAAGAATTATAGAACAGGAAAGAAGAGAAGAAATTTCTGTAAAAAGAATTAAAAAAGAGGAGGAAGTGCAAAATGGGTGACGAGAAGTTTATAAAAGAAGTAGAGGAATTATTAAAACAAATAAGAGAAGAACAAATTAAAGTAGGAAAAAATATTGAAAAATATCATAAAATAAATATGAAAAAGTTTGCAAAATTAAGAGAATATAACGAGATTTGTGATATGACAAATCAAGTATTTGAAAGAAGAATTTCAAATATAGAAAATATATTAAAAAAAGCTATTAAATAAAATATTAAAGGGGGAAGTATAAAAAAGTATTTTTCAAAATGCTTTTTTAGAAGAATCTCCCTTTTTAATTTTGAAAACGATACAGAAAAAGAAAACATGCTCTTGCTAAAAGTAGTAAATAAGGGTAAAATAGCATTAAGAAAAATTTAGGAGAAATGATATGAACCAAAAGAAAAGTTTTAAATTTTATATAGCACTTTGGGTAGCTAAGTTTTCGACCGTTATCTTAAGAATTTTAAAAAGAAATGCAACTTCATTTCCAGGAACTATAGCACTAAAAATATGTCCAAATTTTATAGGAAAAATAGAAAAGCCAAAAACGATAATAGGAGTAACAGGAACAAATGGAAAAACTACTACTTGTAATATGATAAATGATATTTTGCAGCAAAATAAATTTGATTTTATTAATAATAGGTATGGGTCTAATATAGATGGAGGAATTACTACAGCACTATTACAAGGAGTAACAGCTATTAGAGGGAAATCTAAAAAGGATTTAGCAGTAATAGAAATTGATGAAAGAAGTGCAAATAAAGTGTTTCCTTATTTAACGCCTACCTATTTAGTATGTACCAACTTATTTAGAGATTCCTTAATGAGAAATGCTCATACAGAATTTATATCAGATATTTTAAACAAGTATATTCCAAAAGATACTATCATGATAGAAAATGCAGATGACCTTATTTGTAGCCATATTGCAGAAGAAAATAAAAAGCTATATTTTAGTATAGATAAATTACCTACAGATACAGACAAATTTAAAAACATTACAAGAGATATTAGAGTATGTCCAAAATGTTTATCTAAGCTAGAGTATGAATATGTAAGATATCATCATATTGGAAAAGCTTATTGTCCTAATTGTGATTATAAGTCCCCACAAGCAGACTATCAGGTAACAAACCTAAACTTTAAAAATATGCAGATGACAGTAAAATCAAAAGAAGGAGAGGAAATTTACGATTTAGTAAATGATAATATTATAAATATTTATAATATGTTAGCAGTTATTATTGTATTAAAACAATTGAAATTATCTTATAAACAAATTAATAATTCTTTTGCAAAATTAAAAATTGTAGAAACAAGGTATAGTAAAGAAAACTATGAAAATTATGAAATTGTTACCCAACTTGCAAAAGGAATGAACCCAATTGCGTGTTCAATAGCATTTGATTATACTAAAAAGCAACCAGGGGATAAAGCAGCCATTATTATTTTAGATGATTTACATGAAGAAGCAAATGGTTCTGAAAATACAGCATGGCATTATGATGCAGACTATGAATTTTTAAATGACGATTCTATTAAACAAGTAATTGTAGCAGGGCCACGCTATTTAGACTCTTATATACGTTTATTAATGGCAGATATACCAAAGGAAAAAATAATACATGAAAAAGACTTAATACAAGCTACAAGCATGCTTCAATTAGATGGCATAGATAAAATATTTATTTTGCATGATTTATATTCTATTGAAGAAACAAAACAAATCAAACAAAAAGTAAAAGAAATAATTGACCAAAAAGAGCAAGAAACCAAAAGAAAGGGAGGAAGAGTAATTTAGAATATAATTTTAGAAATTACTTAAAAGAAATATGAAAATAGAAATTTTATATCCCGAATTTTGTAATTTAAATGGTGATATGGGAAATATACAATATTTAAAACGTTGTATGCCAGAAGCTAAAATAATAGAAACAGCCATTCATGATAAGCCAGCATTTAGCTATGAAGAAGATATTTCATTAATTTATATGGGTACACTATCAGAACGTTCTCAAGAAATTGTTATTCAAAAATTAAGGTCATATAAAGAAAAGATACAAGAATTAATAGATGCAGGGCAAGTATTTTTATTTACAGGAAATAGCATCGAAATATTAGGAGAATATATAGAAAATGAAGAAGGACACAAAATAGAAGCACTTGGTATTTTTAAAGTACATGCTAAAAGAAATATGCTACATAGGCATAATAGTTTCTTTTTAGGTGAGTATGAAGAAACAGAACTTATAGGTTTTAAAAGCCAATTTACTATGTTATATGGAGAAAATAGCACGAATTATTTTGCAAAAGTACAAATGGGAATAGGTATAAATGAACAAAGTAAATTAGAAGGAATAAAGCAAAAAAATTTTATAGGGACTTATGTAATAGGACCACTGCTTATTTTAAATCCACTATTTACCAAAAAATTACTAGAAATGATGGGAGTAAAAGAGCCTAAATTAGCATTAGAGCAAGAAGTAATAGAGGCTTATGAAACAAGACTTAAAAAGTTTAAAGCCTTAGCAAAATAAACTATTGAAAAAAATGTAGAACTATGATATAAATAGAAAGAAAAAGTAAAAATATTACAAAAAATAAAAAATCCTTACGGAAGGAAGCAAATAGAAAAAAGTAAAATATGAAAAATCTAAAAGAATATAACTTAGAAGAATTAAAGCAAGAGCTAATTTCCCTAGGAGAAAAGCCATACCGAGCAGAGCAAATTTTTAATTGGCTTTATAAAGAAAAAATAAAAAATATAGATGATATGACAAATTTATCTTTATCGCTTAGGGAAAAATTAAAACAAACGTATACTATGTGTAATTTTGAAATTTTACAAAAGCAAGAATCATCAGATGGAACGATTAAATATTTATTTGATGTTTTAGATGGAAATGCAATTGAAACAGTACTTATGCAATATCATCATGGGAAAACAATTTGTGTTTCTTCTCAAATTGGATGTAAAATGGGATGCAAATTTTGTGCTTCTACGGGAATAGCATTTGTGCGTAATTTAACAGCAGGAGAAATTATAGAGCAGATTTTGGCAGTAGAGCAGGATATAGGAGAAGCAATTTCTAATATTGTTTTTATGGGAATAGGAGAGCCATTTGATAATTATGAAAATGTTATGAAAGCAGTTCGTATTATAAATCATCCTAAAGGACTAGAAATTGGAGCAAGACATATTAGTATTTCAACTTCTGGTATCGTACCAAAAATTTATGATTTTGCAAATGAAGAATTGCAGTGTACTTTATCTATTTCACTACATGCAACAAACAATGAAAAAAGAAGTCAGATGATGCCAGTTAACAATTTGTATAAAATAGAAGATTTAATAACAGCATGTAAAGATTATATTGCTAAAACTAATAAAAGAATTTCATTTGAATATGCCTTAGCAAAAGATAATAATGACAATTTAGAAGATGCAAAAGCATTAGTACAGTTATTAAAAGGAATGCTTTGCCATGTGAATTTAATACCAATTAATAAAATAGAAAATGGAAAATTTATTAAAAGTAATAATGAAAATATTATAAAATTTCGTGATTATTTAAATGAACATGGAATAGTAGCAACAATTAGAAGAGAACTTGGCAGTGATATAGATGCAGCTTGTGGACAGCTAAGAAGAAAAAATTTAAAATAGGAGGAAACCCATATATGAGAGGTTTTGCTAAAACAGATGTTGGCAAAGCAAGAGAAATGAATCAAGACTATTATTATATAGCTAAATCTGAAGATAATTTACAAATGTATATATTGGCAGATGGTATGGGAGGCTATAATGGTGGTGAAGTAGCAAGTAAATTAGCAATTGAAACTACTAAGAATTATTTAGAAAATAACTTTGATAAAATAGACCATGAAAAAGAAGCTATTTTGAAACTAATAAAAGATAGCATGGAATATGCAAATAAGGTAGTTTATGAAAAATCAAAAACTGAGGAAGAATTACAAGGAATGGGTACTACTTTAGATGTTTGTTTCATATATAATAATAAAGTATATATTGGACATGTAGGAGATAGCAGAATATATCGTATTAGAGGAAATAATGTTCGTAAATTAACAAAAGATCATAGTTATGTACAACAATTAGTAGAAGATGGAAAAATTACAAGGCAAGAAGCGCAGCATCATCCAAAAAAGAATATGCTAACAAAAGCGTTAGGTTGTACAAACTATGTAGAGCCAGATATTAGAGCAAGAAACATAGAAAAACAAGATGTTTTACTTATGTGCTCAGATGGTTTGACCAATATGGTAGAAGAAGAAACTATTTATAAAATAGTAAAAGAAAATCCAGAAACAGCACCAGAAAAATTAGTAGAATTAGCAAATGATGCTGGTGGCTATGACAATATTACGGTCATAACAATAATATAGGGGAGAGAAAAACTTATGAATTTAGTAGGTAAAGTAATTGGAAATCGATATGAAATACTAGAGAAAATTGGAGAAGGTGGAATGGCAACAGTATACAAAGCCAGAGATAACACCTTAAAAAGATATGTAGCAGTAAAAGTATTAAGAGATGAATTTATTACAGATGATGAGTTTATTAAAAGATTTAATTCAGAGGCACAAGCAGCAGCAAGTCTTACACACCCTAATATTGTTTCAATTTATGATGTAGGGCACGAAGAAACAGTTCATTATATTGTTATGGAATTAGTACAAGGAAAAACATTAAAAGAAATTATAAATGAAGATGGTGTTCTTCCATGGAAATGGTCAGTAAATATTGCAATTCAGGTAACTTCTGCATTAGAAACAGCTCATAAAAACAATATTGTACATAGAGATATTAAACCACATAACATTATTATTACAGAAGATGGAATTGCAAAAGTAACAGACTTTGGAATTGCAAAGGCAGTTTCAAATTCTACTATTACAGCATTTGGAACAACAATTGGTTCAGTACATTATTTTTCACCAGAACATGCTCGTGGAGGATATACAGATGCAAAATCAGATATTTACTCTTTAGGTGTAGTTATGTATGAAATGCTAACAGGAAGAGTACCATTTGACGCAGATACTCCAGTATCTATTGCATTAAAACATATGCAAGAAAAACCAGTAGAGCCAATAAAACTAAATCCATCTATTCCATATGCTATTAATAAAATTATTATAAAAGCAATGGAAAAAGATATTAGTTTAAGATATCAAAATGCAACAGAATTATTAAAAGACCTAAGTTTAGCATTAAAAAATCCAGAAGGTAGTTTTGTAAAGAGTAATGCAGAAAATATGCAATATACACAAAGAATACCAACGATAGGAGAAGAAGTAAGTATGGAAGATAGAAATGAACCAAAAAAAGAAGAAAAAAAAGGAAAATTAGGAACTTATTTTGCAAAACATCCAACTGCTAAAAAAGTATGGATAGCTGTTTTAATACTTGCAATACTTGTTATTGTTCCAGTGGCAGGTTTCTTTGGAACACAAGCATTATTAAGTAGTGGTCAACCAAAAGATGTAGCCTTACCAAACTTTGTTGGAAAAACAGAAGAAGAAGCAAAAGCATTAATAGGAAAAGAAAAATTAACAATTGAGGTTTCAGAAAGCTATGATGATGAAGTAGAAGAAGGAAAAATTATTTCTCAAGAGCCACCATTTATAGAGGGATACCAAGTAAAAGAAAATACT
Source organism: Clostridia bacterium (assembly GCA_022798335.1). Lineage (GTDB taxonomy): Bacteria > Bacillota > Clostridia > TANB77 > CAG-508 > CAG-273. The sequence continues at coordinate 11,785 of JAAWMH010000014.1, read as the reverse complement.
GTTATCAAAGTAGTAGTAAGCAAAGGAACTAAAATGGTAACAATGAAAAAAGTAGTAGGAATGACCTATGAAGAAGCTGAAAAGATAATCAAAGATGAATTAGAACTAGAAATAGAAAAAGTAGGAGAAACAAGCAAAACTGTAGAAGAAGGAGTTGTTATTAAGCAAGATATAGAAGAAGGGCTAGAAATAAAAGCAGGTTCAAAAGTAACAGTAACAGTAAGTAAAGGAACAGGGATTAAACAAATAGCAGTGCCTCATGTAATTGGAGATTTAGAAGCAGATGCTAAAAAGAAATTAAAAGATTTAGATGTAACTGTAGTATATGAAGAAGATACTACAAAAGTAGATGGAAAAGTGTTAAAGCAAAGTTTAGATGCAGGAACAACGGTAGATGAAAAAACAAAAATAACAATTACAGTAAATAAAATAGAAGCAATAAAAACAGGAACAATTAAATTAAACTTAAAATCTGTATTAGGAGAAAAAGCAACAATAGAAAAAGATGAAGAAGGAAATGAGCTAAATCCAACTATTAATGTAAGAATTGAAGTAGATGGAGACAATATTTACAGAGATACACCAAGAAAAGATGCAACTTCTATTACAGCTACAGCAACAGGAAAAGGTACTGTAACAGTAAAAGTATTTGCAGATGAAGTAAAAGTGGTAGAAAAACAATTTGATTTAACAAAGGAAAATCCAGTACTTACATTGGATTAGAATTAAAGAGTGTCTAAAAAAGGCACTCTATTTTAAAAGGAGATACTTATTTTGGAAGGAATTATAGTTTGTGTAAGTTCAAATTTATATCAAGTAAATATAAATGGAAAGTTATATAATTGCCTAGCAAGAGGAAAGCTAAAAAAACAAAGAATAGTACCATTACCAGGAGATAAGGTAGAAATAGATATAACAGATGAAATCAAAAAAGAAGGAACATTAGAAAAAGTACTGCCAAGAATAACGCAGGTAAAAAGACCTAAAATGGCAAACTTAACTCAAATGGTTTTTGTTGTTTCTATGAAAACTCCCACTCCAGATTTATTATTGCTAGATAAAGAACTAGCATATGCTAATTATTTAGGAATAGAAAGTATTATTTGTTTTAATAAAACAGATTTAGAAGAGGATAAAGAAAAAATACAAAATGCAATGAAAATGTATGAAAATGTTGGTTATAAGGTACTAGCAATAAGCGCTAAAGAAGGAGTTAATATAGATAAACTAAAGTTATATTTATCAAACCATATTACAGCCTTTGCAGGAAACTCAGGTGTTGGTAAATCTACTTTAATGAATAGTATTTTTCAAAAAGAAATAACAAGAGAAGGTGAAATAAGCGAAAAAAATAAAAAAGGAAAAAATACTACTACAGGTGTAATACTATATCCTTATGAAAAAGAGGCTTACTTAGCAGATACACCAGGATTTTCTACCTTTGAAATTACAGAAGTACCAAGTGAAGAATTAGACCATTATTTTGTAGAATTTATTGAATATTTACCAAAATGTGAATTTAATCGGTTGTAATCATATAAAAGAGCGAAATTGTAGTATAAAAAAAGCAGTAGAAGAAGGAAAAATTGAAAAATCAAGATATGAAAATTATGTGAAAATTTATGAAGAAATGAGAGAAAGGGAGAGAAGAAGATGGTAGAAATAGGAGTCTCACTTTTAAATATGAAAAATGAAAATGCCATTCAAACTTTATACAATTTAGAAACAGCTGGAATAGAATACTTTCATATTGACGTTATGGATGGTAAATTTGTAACAAATAATACTGTAGATCAAATGCTAGAATATTGTGAATATTTAAGTAGTATTACCAATTTACCATTAGATGTTCATTTAATGGTAGAAGATGTAAAAACATACATAGATAGCTTTTTAGTATTTGAACCTAATATTATTACCTTTCATTTAGAAGCTGCCCAAAATAAAGAAGAAGTACTAGAGTGGATAAAATATATTAAAGAAAATAATGTAAGAGTAGGAATTTCAATTAAGCCAACTACTAAATTAGAAGAGATATATGAATATTTGCCATTGATACATGAAGTACTAATTATGACAGTAGAACCAGGTAAGGGAGGACAAGCACTTATTCGAGAAACTGTTTCTAAAATAGAAATATTAAGTAACTATGTAAAAGAAAAAAAATTAGAAGTAGACATTGAAGCAGATGGAGGAATTAAAGTAGAAAATGCTAGCCTTTTAAAAAAGGCAGGTGCAAATATTATTGTAGCAGGTACTGCTATTTTAGACTCAGAAAATTTTAAAGAAACAGTAGAAAAGTTAAAAAAATAACAAAAAAGCACATGATATCATTATATTGATACTATGTGCTTTTTTAAAATATGTTTTTTTAGTAATTATTTTGTAGTATTTAATTTAAGAAATATCTTTTCTAATGAAAAGTGAGTAAATAAATGTACCAAGTCCAAATACTACTGTGAAAATAGAAATCCATCCGCCAATATAAGGAATTTTTTGCAATAACCAAATAGCAATAACTGATACAAGAGACCATAAAATAATTTTACCTTTAGTTTTATTTTTTAGTTTGTTTGCAATAAAGTTACCAATAGAAATGCCAAATATTGAAATTGTCATAGAAAATATTAAAATGGTTAAGGCAAGTAGAGCTACACCAACATATAGTAAATATCCTGTACTAATTAAAATCAAACAAAGAATAGGTAATAATACAATGGCAGCAATTCCTATACCAGCAGTAATAAATGCTTTTTTCTCTAAGCAATAAGTTGCTTTATCTACAAATTTAGGTGTTAAGAAAATACAAATTAAAATAACTGCTATAGCATAAATAAGTACATTAATAAAGCTTGTAACATAGTTCATAATAATTTGAGAAAGTTCTAGTTCATTAGAACTAGTTTGCGTAAATTTAATTTCACCTGCAACGAAGTCTTTAGCTATGTTCATTTCTTCTTGAGCTGCATAATGTAAATTTCCTTTAATTAAGCTAGAAGTAGCATTTGAATCAAAAGCTATCTTGCCTACAGATAAATAAGCATCTCTTTCAACAGTGCCTGCTAGCGTAAAATTAGAACTATAAAGTCTTAAATCTCTTGTAATACTACCAGTAGTTTCTAAATTAAAATTTTGTGAAAAAGCATATACAGTATTTGCTGTTCCTTTAAAGGAAATAGCAGATGCAAAAGCAAAAAGATTGCCCGAAATGTTTGCTGTTTCATCAATAATTAAAGCATTTGCAGCAACTAATAAATCACCATGAATAGTACCTGTTATAGTAACAGTTTTTCCATAAACAAAAGCATTAGCATTAATAGTATCTTCTAAAACAATGGTATCTTGTGCTAAGTATAAGTCAGTGTTTATGATAGAAGCTGTTTTATTAGTAGCTGATGTTTTTTCAGAAGTACGAGTAGTATTAGTTGCCATACAAATAGAACTAAAAGCTACTAAAAGTATAAAAAATAAAATTAAAATTCTTTTTATTTTAGACATAAAAAAACCTCCTTATTATAATAAAAATATATATCATAATAGGGGGAAAGTCAATGCTATACCTTATATTTATCTATTAGAGCCGATTTGTTGGCTGCTGAAAATAAGCACAAATATTATTAGAATTTACCTTTTGCTGTTTTATATTTTCTAAAGAACATTTACCATCTTTTTGGTAAATACATTTTTCTAAGCAATTGATATTTGTCAAACAAATCACCTCAATTTTAGTATAAATAAAAAAACAAAAGTTATACATTTTTTTGACAAATTTCATAAATAGGGCAAGTCTCACATTTAGGATTTCTAGCAGTACAAATATTTCTGCCATGCCAAATTAAAATATGGTTTATATCTTTATAATACTCTTTAGGAAACTGTTTTAATAAATCTTGTTCTATTTTTTCAGGTTCACTTTGTTTAGAAAGACCAATACGATTTGAAATTCGTTTAGCATGAGTATCTACAGCAATTCCTTGAGGCTTGTTAAAAGCTTCTAACATAACAACATTAGCACTTTTTCTACCAACTCCAGGAATACTCATTAGTTCTTCCATAGTTTTTGGCACTTTACCATTAAAATCACTTAAAATTTTTTGACTAGCAAGTTTCATATTTTTTGCTTTATTTTTGTAAAATCCACAAGCATGAATTAAACTTTCTAAATCTTCTAAGGGAGCTTTTGCCATTTTTTCAGCAGTTGGATATTTGGCAAAAAGGCTAGGAGTTGTAAGGTTTACCCTTTCATCTGTACACTGAGCAGAAAGCATAACAGCAATCATCATTTGAAAAGGGGTTTCAAAATCTAAACTACATTTGGCATCTGGATAAGTCAATTTCAATTTTTCTATTATATTTAATACGATTTCTTTTTTCATTTTTATAATCATTCCTTTCAATCGAAAGCCAAAGCGCAAATTAAAATGAATTATTTTTTTAATGATTCATTAGCTAGTATTGACCTTGCTTTTAAGTATTATTACATAAAAAGACAAGTTTTTCAATGACAAAACATAAAAAAGGTTCTCTTAAGGAGAGAACCTTTTAAAATGTGCAAAAAATTTTTTGAAGTTACGTACAACAAATGCTTTAAACTTGGGCAAAGTAAAGGGGTGTTCATATTTACACCAAGAATAGAATGCCATAGAAGTTACTAAAGAAAAACCAATGCAAAGACTAATTTTTTTGGAAGTAGTAAAGCCTTCTAAAAATTTCCGCCATTTACAATAAAAAGGAATATGTTCTTTGTTATTGTTTAAATGGACGCAAAGAGAAGCATAGAGGGCACCGTTCCAAAAACTCCAGATGATGATGACAGTGGTGAGCAAACAGGTGAGCAATAGCTTCATTTTTGACACATCCTTTATAAAATTTAGAATGATTGTATTATAACATGGAATATGTCTATAAGTCAAATCGAAAGAAGTTATAAAAAACATAAAGTGGTAACAAAAAGAGAAAAGAAGGAATAGAATATATAAAAAAAGATAGAAGGGAGTAAAAATAAATGTTAGGATTACTAAAAAAGACTTTAGGGGTGTGTTTAATAGGATTAGGATTAGGAATTTTACTTGTGTTGTTACTTCCTTTGTCTGGATGGTTATTTGTTATTGGAGTAACAATTATTATAGTTGGACTTATGTGGTTATCTTGTAAGTAAACTATAGAAATAAAAAGGAGAGTGAACAAAATGACGATTGTTGTAAAAAAAGTGCCAAAGTGTTTAAGAGGGATTGTAAAATTAATATTTGGTATTAAAGAAAAATAATACATAAAGTTATGTATTGATGGAATATAACACAAAAAGAGGCTATTTTATATAGTCTCTTACTTTTATATTTTATGAAAATGTTTTTTAAATTAAGCTCTAACTACTTTACCAGAACGTAAGCATTTTGCACATGCATGAATTGTTTTTGTTTGACCATTAACAACAGCTTTTACTCTTCTTAAATTTGGTTTGAAAGTTCTAGTAGATCTTCTACTAACATGTGAACGAGCAATACTAATTTTATTTCCATGAGATAATGTTTTTCCACAAATATCACATTTTGCCATTTGAATGCACCTCCTATATGCAAAATCTAAAATTGACTACACATAAGTCTAACATAATTTATAGAAAAAAACAATACTTTTTCAAAAATATTGCGATTTTCCTTAAAATTATTGAAAATCAATTAAATCTTTAATTACTTCACCTGCTAAAATAAGGCCACAAGTCGAAGGAACAAAACTAATACTAGAGGGTATTTTTTTTAGACCATCTTCATTATTTTTTTGACTAGGAATTTCTTTAGAGTAAACTACTTTTAAATGTGAAATGCCTCTTTTACGTAGTTCTTTTCTAATTACCCTAGCAAGAGGACATACTGAAGTTTTTGAAATATCTGTAACTTCAAATTTAGTAGGATCTAATTTATTGCCAGTACCCATAGAAGAAATAATAGGAATATTCTGCTGCAGAGCTTGTTCAATTAAAGAAAGCTTAGAAGTTACAGAGTCAATAGCATCTATGATGTAATCATAAGTGTTTTGAATAAGTGTTGTAGCATTTTGACTAGTATAAAATTCCTGATAAGTGCTTACTTTAGTAGCAGGGTTAATTTTTAAAATTCGCTCTTTAGCTATTTCTACTTTAGGATTGCCAATTGTAGTAGTATCTGCAATTAATTGCCTATTGATATTGGTTAAATCTACAGTATCATGGTCAATTAAAACAAGATGACCAATACCGAGAACGTGCTAATGCTTCTACTGAGTAAGAACCAACCCCACCACAACCAAAAACTGCAACAGTAGAATTTTGTAGTTTTTCTAAAGCTTGCCTGCCAATTAATAATTCTGTTCGAGAAAGCCAATTTTCCATATTATTCACTCCTAATTTTTTTTACGCTTTTATTATAACATCATAATAAGAAACATGTCAACAAAAAAACACAAACAAAAATTTGCAAAAACACTTGCAAAAATTTTTCTTTATGATACAATGAAAAGCGAAATGAAAAAGGAGAAAAGAAATGATAGCATATTTAAAAGGAAATTTAGAAATAAAAACAAAAGGATATATTGTAATAGAAGTAGCAGGAATAGGCTATAAAGTATATATGCCAGAAAGTATGATTGCAAAACTAGGAGAAATAGGAGAAAAAGTAAAAATTTATACATTTATGAAAGTAAGAGAAGATGATGTTAGCTTATATGGTTTTATTACAAATGAAGAGCTTCGTATGTTTGAATTATTACTTTCTGTTAGTGGAATAGGTGCTAAAGGGGCACTTACTATTTTATCAAATGTTACACCATCAGGTTTTGCTTTAGCAGTTATTACCAATGATGTAAATGTATTAAAAAAATTGCCAGGAATTGGGCCAAAAACTGCACAAAGAGTTATATTAGAATTAAAAGATAAACTAAAAAAAGAGCAAGAAATTATTCTAGAAGAAACAAAAGAAAATGCAAGTTTACAAGAAGCTATTGTAGATGACGAAAAAATAGCAGAAGCAGTTAGTGCACTTCAAGTATTAGGATATAGCAGAAAAGAAATAGCAGATGCTTTAGTAAATGTAGATATGAAAGTTTTGTCAGTAGAAGATATTATTAGAAAAGGCCTAGGAAATTTAGCTAAAAGTATTTAGAAATTTATTTCTAATGTTAAAAAGATAGAAATAACAAAAAGAAACTAAAAAACATTAATAGACCTATAGGAAGACTAAATAATGATAAACTACAAATTATAGAGAGGATAAAAATGATTGATATTAAGTTTATAAAAGAAGAAAATAGAGCAGTGGCTTATGATAACGAAACTGAAATTGGAGAATGTAAATATAGAGAAATAGAAAATATATGGAATATAATTCATACTGGAGTAAACAGCAATTATCAAGGAAAAGGAATTGCAAAAACATTAGTAAAATGTATTATTGAAAATTCAAAAAAATATAATAAAGAGATTATAGCAGAGTGTTCTTATGCAAAAAAGATATTAGAAAACTAAAAATATTTCAGCAAATTAAACTAAAAATTAAGAATTAGGAGAAAAAATAAAGATGGACTTAAATAAACCATTAGCATACAGAATGAGTCCAAAAACATTAGATGATTATGTAGGACAAGAACACATATTAGGAAAAGATAAAATTTTGTATAGAACAATAAAAGCAGATAGACTTTCTAGTATTATATTATGGGGACCACCAGGCTGTGGAAAAACATCACTTGCAAGAGTAATTAGTAATACTACAAAATATAAATTTATTAAAATAAATGCAGTAACATCAGGAATAGCAGATATAAAAAATGCAATAGAAGCAGCACAAAATGTGTTATTAAATCCGTCTGGAAAATGTATTTTATTCATAGATGAAATACATCGCTTTAATAAACTACAACAAGATGCACTATTGCCATATGTAGAAGATGGAACAGTTATTTTAATAGGAGCAACTACAGAAAATCCTTATTTTGAAGTGAATAAGGCTCTTATTTCAAGATCTATGGTATTTCATTTGAATCCATTAACTGAGGAAGATATTTTTAAGGTTTTAAAAAAATCATTAATAGAAGAAGAAGGGTTAGGAAATTACCATATAATCATAGAAGATGTTACCTTACGAAAACTCGCTTTAGTTTCTAATCGGAGATGTAAGAACAGCATTAAATGGACTAGAAGTAGCAGTTCTTACTACAAAAATGGACGAAAAAGGTTTTATTACTATTACTGATGAAATTATTAAAGAATGTGTACAAATTAGAAAAGCTGTTTTTGATAAAAATGGGGATAACCATTACGATAATATTAGTGCTTTTATTAAATCTATGCGTGGAAGCGACCCAGATGCTGCCTTATTTTATTTAGCAAGAGCTTTAAATGCAGGAGAGGACCCCGTATTTATGGCTAGACGCATTGTAATTGCAGCAGCAGAAGATGTAGGAATGGCAAATCCTAATGCTTTAGTAGTAGCTACTTCTAGTATGCAAGCAGTAACTATGGTAGGAATGCCAGAAGCAAGAATTATTTTAGCACAGGCAGCAGTATATGTAGCAACTTCTAAAAAGTCTAACGCTTCTTATCTAGGAATCAATAAGGCATTAGAAGATGTAGCAAGTAAAGACACAGGCACAATTCCAATGCATATTAGAAATGCACCAGCAGAGCGGAATGGCAAAAGAAGGGTATGGAGTAGGCTACAAATATCCACATGATTACCCAGGACATGTAGTAGAACAACAATACTTACCAGATAAAATGTTAGGAACAAAATATTATATAAAAGATGATACAGTAGAGTAAATTACTAAGAAAAAAAGAAAGTAGTAGAACTTAAAAGTAATTTTGTATTTTATAAAAAGCGCCCCGCAGCATTCAAGATACTGCGGGGCAATTGACGTTTAACTTCGTCAATATGCAAGAGTCATTAGTTATCGATAAGAGTAGGCGGAAGCCCTGCGTGTTTCAGCTCCTTATAAGACTTTCCCTTTTTGCCATGAGTTTTGCCGGCATCAGAGCGCTTAGGCTTAGGACGATACCGACGGTCCTTGGTGGTTTGACCAGCCTTATCGGCAGGATAAAAGTGGGGAGGAGCCCCAGCGATATCACAGCGAGAGGTCGGAGAACCTTCCTTACAAAGCTTCTCCTCATGAAACTCGCCTTCAAAAGCGGGTTCCTGCGAAGCAGAAGAAACAGACTCTTCTGCAGACACAGCGGGAGAATTGCGGTACTCTTCCCACATAGCGTCCTCTTGCTGCTGGACTACAGAGTTCTTTTTGGTGTCATTACTCATTACGAAATGACTCTCCTTTCAAGTGAGATAAAAAGATTATAGCACGAATACAAGCTTTAAGTCAACAAAAAATAACCTCTAAATAGATTTAAAGGTTATTTTTAATTTTTTTAATCTTTATTTTTTTTATCTTTCCATGCTTCTGACATAGCTCCTAAACTACTTAGAGCCTTTGTTGCTTCAAATGGAATAAATATTTTATTAGCTTCTCCTTTAGCAACTTCTTTAATGGCTTCTAAAGATTTAAGTTGAACTAATCTTTCATCTGGATTAGCTTTCATCATAGCATCATATACAACATGAATTTCTTCTGCTTTTGCTTCAGCCACTTTTTTAATTGCTTCAGCTTCACCAGTAGCACGTCTTATTTTTGCTTCTCTATCAGCTTCAGCCTCTAAAATAGCAGCTTCTTTTTTACCTTCAGCAAGAGTAATGGCAGATTGTCTTTCACCTTCAGCTTGTAGAATTAAAGCTCTTTTATTTCTCTCTGCATTCATTTGTTTTTCCATGGCATCACGAATGTCAGCAGGAGGGGTAATATCTTTAATTTCTACTCTGTCTACTTTACAACCCCATTGATCAGTTGCTTCATCTAAAATAACTCTTAAACGGTCATTGATAGCATCTCTTGAACTAAAGGTATCATCTAAGTCCATTTTACCAACAATATCACGAATTGTGGTAATTGCTAAATATTCAATACCTTTCTTTAAATTTTGAATTTCATAAACTGCTTTTGCAGGGTCTGTAATTTTGTAAAACACTACAGTATCAATTGTAATGGTAACATTATCTTGAGTAATAACACCTTGTGGTGGAATATCCATAGTTTGTTGTTTTAAACTAACAACACTGCGAACGTGGTCTACAAAAGGAATAATAATGGTAAGACCAGCATCAGCTACTTTATGGAATTTACCAAGCCTTTCTATAATGTATACTTCAGATTGTTTTACAATTTTAATTGTATTAAATGCAATAATTAAAACAATAACTAATAGAACTACTAAAACCCATATCATAAAATTTTTCCTCCTTTAAATAATATATCAAAATACTAATAACAAATTAATTTGGTACAAAAATAGAATGTGAAAGATTAGAGGTAACAACAGCTTTAACACCATCTATTTTTAAAATCAAAACTTCTGCATCTTTTTTTATGGTTTCATTTTCTTCGCATTTAGCAGACCAAATCTGCCCATCTACTTTGATTTGACCTACACCTAAGGTAGGGTTAATATCTTTTAAAACAATACCTTTTTTACCAACAATAGCAAAGGCATTAGTAACGATTGTTTTATCTTTTTTAGTAAGTTTTTTTGCAAGAGGTCTCGTAAGAAAAAGAAATAAAGTAGAAGTAACTACGAAAACAGCAGTTTGAATAACAATATTATCTGTAATAAGACTAGTAAGCATAGCACATAAAGCTCCTAAACCTACCCAAAAAATTAAAAATCCTACTGTTATAATCTCAGCAATCATAAAAGTACCTGCTAAAATTAACCAAATATACCACATAGAATTTCACTCCTATTCTGCTATTAAAAAATAAAATTCTCTTAACAACAATTCTATTATACTATATTCTAAGCTAAAAGGGAATATGTTTTAAAGAAAATGTCGAAAATGTTCAAAAAAATTTGGCATTAATAAAATGTTACAGAACTGTTACGAAAACATTACAAATAGGAAACATTAAAACAAGATATTTACAAACACTATAGGGTAATATATTATATATACATGTAGTATGTATAAACATACTAGCAATACTTTTATAAAATATGAAAATATTGCTAAAAAATGTATGAAAACAAAAGAAAAAGTACATAATACTATATAAAAAAGACAAAGGAGAAAAAAGAAATGTTAAACAAAGAAAAATATCTAAAGCATAAACCATCTGTAAGTAGTAAAACTGCTAATTCAGCTGGTATAACTTTAATTGCCTTAGTAGTTACCATAGTAGTGCTTTTAATTTTAGCTCGGAATAACCATCCAAGTAGTACTACAAGGGGGAATCATAGGGCAGGCAAATAGAGCATCAGAGAGTTATAAAATAGCAGACTTAAGGGATAGAATAGATGTTATTAGAATAGCATGGATAGCAGATAAAACATTAGACCCAAAGCTTCCTATTACCGATTTATGGGATAGACTTATTAAAGCAGATATTATAGAAACCTATGATGACGTAGAAGGTCCAGAAAAAGACGAAAACAGAAATGATGTTTATTTATTAAATACCAAAGATGGCTATACCGTAGAAATCATAGTCAACGATAAAGGGCATGTAGAAATAGGAGATATAGGAAAAGGAAACTTACCACCAGTTATTAGAAGAATAGAAACGAGCGCAACAAAAGCAAGCATTACAGCAAAAGCAGTAGTTTCAAGACTAAAAGACGGAACCATAGAATACTACTACAAATTAGCTTCAGCAGATGATAGTACTTATACAAAAATAACAAATATAACAGAGCTAGGCGCAACAGTAA
>JAAWMH010000030.1 GCA_022798335.1 Clostridia bacterium | reverse complement strand
TACAAGGAGGAATTATTGGGCAGGCCAATAAAGCATCAGAGAGCTATAAAATAGCAGATTTAAGAGATAGAATAGATGTTATTAGAATAGCATGGATAGCAGATAAAGCAGTAAATCCAAGCCTTCCTATTACGGATTTATGGGATAGATTAATAAAAGCAGATATTATAGCAACTTATGATGATGTAGAAGGACCAGAAAAAGACGAAACTGGAAATGATATTTATATTTTAAACACCAAAGATGGCTACACAGTAGAAATCATTGTAAATGATAAAGGACATGTAACAATAGGAGATATTGTAAAAGGAGCCTTACCACCAGTAGTTAGAAGAATAGAGGCAAGCACAACAGATACAGGGATACTAGCTAAAGCAATTGTATCAAGACTAAAAAATGGAACTGTAGAATATTGGTATAAGCTATCAACTGAAAATGATAGTGAATATAAAAAGATGAATTTTGTAAGCAATGAAGAAGGCGCAAAAGTAGATTTAACCCCAGTAGAAGGAACAACCTATGTAGTAAAAGTAGTAGCTAAAAATGAGGCAGGAGAACATGAACTAACAGCAGAAATCACAATAGGAGTAAAAGTAAAAGGGATTACTTTAGATAAAACGACAGCAATAGTAGCTCCAAATGGAACGCTACAATTAGTACCAAGTATTATACCAGAGAATGCAGAAAACAAAAAATTAGCATGGACAAGTAGTAACCAAGCAGTAGCAACAGTAGATGAAAATGGACTAGTTACAGGGGAAACAGTAGGAAATGCAATTATAACAGCAACTACAACAGATGAAAGTAACTTATCAGCTACTTGTAATTTAACAGTAAAAATACCAGTAACAGGAATTAGTTTAAATAAAACATCAGCAAAAGTAGAAATAGGAAAAACGATAAACTTAATTGCAACTGTTGAACCAGAAAATGCAACAAATAAAGAGATAAAATGGGAAAGTAGTAATACATCAATAGCAACAGTAAGTAATACAGGTGTTGTTACAGGAGTTGCAAATGGTACAGTAACTATTACTGCCACTTCTTTAGATAATGAAACCATTAAAAAAACATGTAGTGTAGAAGTAACAGAAGAAAGTAATTGGGAAGAATTAGAAAAAATAGCAAAAGCAATATCAAAAAGTGGAATATCAAGTGAAACTAAGACAGCAACAGGAACAACAGAAGATGGAATAGATTATAAAATAACAGCAGGAGATATTTTTAAAGTAAAATATAATGGAACTACAAGAAGAGTAAGAGTGTTAGGCTTTAACCATGACGATTTGGTAAGTACAAGTGCCTATAAAGGGCAAACTTCCACAAAGGCAGGAATTAGTTTTGAATTTTTAGATTGCATGACGGGGACAGACCAGTGGGCTATGAATGATAATAGCAATACTAATTCAGGAGGCTGGACAGGAACAACGATAAGAGGAAAGTTGAACAATAGTAAACCAAAATTAAGCAATAGCAGTTATATTAAACAAGTAAAAAAGCCATATGCAACAACATATAATACAGATTCTTTAAGTAGTACACCTGCAAATGATTATTTGTGGTTATTGTCGTGTACTGAGATATGGGGAAGCAGTAGCGCAAGTGGTTGCAAATCAGGATATAGTAAAACAACAGAGGGAAGTCAATATAAATTTTATAAAGATTTAGCCCCAGTATATAATTCAGGAAAAGGTGAACTTATCAAAAAAATAGCAGAAACTGACTCTGCTGCTCAGTGGTGGCTTCGTTCTCCTCACTCTTACAGCTACGACTGGTTTTGCACTGTTTACTCGAACGGCTATTGCAACAATCGTTACGCGCGCAACGTGATTGGCGTAGCCCCAGGCTTCTGCATTTAGCATAAAATAAAATTTCTTAAACTTACCACTTGAAAACAAATCAAAAACATGGTAAACTGTATGAGTACAAAAAATAAATGGCTGTTGAAATCTATTTGATTTCGTGCCAGCCATATATGCGTTAGAATAAAAGCCATCATAAAGGACAACACAATACTAGTAATAATCATAAAAAGAGAGCAGGGCACAAGCTGAAAGCCTAGCAAGGTTACCTTACTATATTGTTATCACCTTTTAGCTGTTTCTTTGAAAAAACAAAAGTAAAAGAAGCCGTATAATCTGCGTTAAAGAATAAGAGAGAAAAGATAATAAAAATAAAAAATAAATTTTCTTTTAAATTAGGTGGTACCGCGGAAAAAAGAAAGCCTTTCGTCCTAAAGCTATAGGATGAATGGCTTTCTTTCAGTTCTTAAGAAGCATGGAAGTGCTTTTCTTAAAACTAGAAGATGCAGATTTTACAATTTATTGTAAAATCTATGCACATATATCAAGGGGGAATTAAAATGTCAGAAGAAAAACAAGATTATGGTAAAACATTAAACTTACCAAGTACAGAATTTCCAATGAGAGGAAACTTGCCAGAAAATGAGCCAAAGGTACAAAATGCAATTTTAGAAAATGGGCTATATGAAAAAATGATAAAAAAGAACGAAGGTCATAAAACTTATGTATTACACGATGGGCCACCTTATGCAAACGGAGAAATACATATGGGTCATGCATTAAATAAAGTATTAAAAGATGCTGTAAACCGTTTTAAAAGTTTGCAAGGTTATCAAATTAATTATATTCCAGGGTATGATACTCATGGGCTTCCAACAGAGAAAAAAGCAATTCAAGCATTAGGAATCAATAGAGATGAAATAAGTATTTCAAAGTTTAGAGATATTTGTCGTGATTTTGCAACACAGTATATTGATAAACAAGCAGAAGGATTTAAAAGGTTAGGAGTACTAGGAGATTGGGAACATCCATATGCAACGTTGCAACCAGAATTTGAAGCAAGACAAATTGGTGTTTTTGGAGATATGTATCAAAAAGGCTATATTTATAAAGGGCTAAAACCAGTGTATTGGTGTACAGATTGTGAAACAGCACTAGCAGAAGCAGAAATAGAATACCAAGACGTAGATAATGTATCTATATATGTAAAATTTCCAGTAGCAGAAGGAAAAGGAGTACTAGATACAGACACTAAAATTGTTATTTGGACAACAACACCATGGACCTTACCAGGAAATACTGGTATTACAGTAGGTGGAGAGTTTGAATATAGTGTAGTAGATACAGGAAAAGAAAAACTAGTAATGGCAACAGAACTTGTAGAAAAAGTAATGCAAACAGCTAAAATAGAAAATTATAAAATAGTAAAAACTATGCAAGGCGCAAGCTTAGAAGGAATTTTGTGTAATCATCCATTTATGCAAGATAGAATATCAAGAGTAGTAATAGGAAGTGATGATACAGTAGCAGTAGAATTAGGAACAGGTACAGGAGCTGTACATACTGCACCAGGATATGGTAAAGAAGACTATTTATGTGGGCTAAAAAATAGACTTGAAATTTATGTATGTGTAGATGGAAAAGGCTATCAAACAGAAAAAGCAGGACCATTTGCAGGACTTTCTTGTGAAAACTCTAATAAAGAAATTACAAAGTGGTTAGAAGAAAATGGATATCTTTTAGCAACTGAAAAAATTAACCACTCTTATCCACATTGCTGGAGATGCAAAAATCCAATTATTATTAGAGCAACAGACCAATGGTTTGCCTCAGTAGATGGATTTAAAGAAGATACACTAAAGGCAATAGAAACAGTAAAATGGACGCCAACTTGGGGAAAAGAAAGAATTGCAAGTATGGTAAGAGATAGAAATGATTGGTGTATTTCAAGACAACGTACATGGGGAGTTCCAATTCCAGTATTTTATTGTAAAGAATGTGGTACAGAATATGCTACTAAAGAAAGTTTTGAAAAGGTAAGCGAAATATTTAGACAAAAAGGTTCTAATGCATGGTTTGATTTAGACGAAAAAGAACTTATGCCAGAGGGAGCAACTTGCCTAAAATGTGGTCATCATGAATTTAAAAAAGAAACAGATATTATGGATGTATGGTTTGACTCAGGCTCTTCACACCAAGGAGTACTAGCAGAAAGAGGAATTAATGTGCCAGCAGATTTGTACCTAGAAGGACATGACCAATATAGAGGGTGGTTCCAATCATCTATATTAACTTCTGTTGCTACAAAGGGAATTTCACCATATAAAAACATATTAACACATGGTTGGGTAATAGATGAAGAAGGCAAAAAGATGTCAAAATCAGCAGGAAATGGAATAAGTCCACAAGATATTATCAAAGAATATGGAGCAGATATTTTAAGATTATGGGTATTATCTTCAGACTTTAAATCAGATGTTAGTATTTCAAGAGACATTTTAAAACAAATTAGTGAAAGTTACAGAAAAATGAGAAATACAGCAAGATACATTTTAGGTAATACCTCAGACTATGACCCAGAGAATCCAGTAGAATATAAAGATATGGAAGAAATTGATAAATGGGCCTTATTAAAGTTAAACAAACTATTAAAAAATAGTATTCAAAACTACGAAGACTTTAATTTCCATATTGTATATCATGATATTAATCAATTCTGTGTAACAGATATGAGTAATTTCTATTTAGATATTATTAAAGATAGATTATATACCTCAAAAAAGAACTCAATAGAAAGACGTTCAAGTCAAACTGCAATGTATATTATTTTAAACACTTTAGTAAAATTATTAGCACCAATGATTTGTTATACAGCAGAAGAAATTTGGAAATATATGCCACATACCAAAGAAGAACAAGTAGAAAGTGTTATGCTAAGTACTTTACCTGAGCCAAATGAAGTATATGAAAATAAAGAATTAGAAGAAAAATGGAACCACATTATAGAATTAAAAGAACAAGTAGCAAAAGAGCTAGAAGTTGCAAGAGCAAATAAAACAATAGGGCATTCTTTAAATGCAAAAGTAATTTTAACTGCAAATGGAAAAGAATATGAATTCTTAAAGGAAAATAGAGAGTTATTGGAAACTGTATTTATTGTATCTGACTTACAAATAGAAGAAAGTACAGAGAAAAAGCTTGATATTAAAGTAGAAGTAGCACAAGGTGAAAAATGTGAAAGATGCTGGAAATATGACAAAACAGTTGGGCAAGATAAAGAACATAGCAGTCTTTGCCATAAATGTAGTACCGTTATTTCAAATACTTAAATAAAATAGAAAGAGCCTAACATAACAGGCTTTTTCTGCGTTATTGAAATGGGAGGTTTCTTAAGTTTGAAAAACAAAGGAAAAGTAATCAAAAATTTAATAAGCATGGTCTTGTTAATACTAGTTTTTATAGGAGTTGCTAAGTTTTATAACCAATATAATTATAACGACTTTGTAAAAAGTGTAACTCAAGTAGGAAAAACCGATTTTACAAGAGATAGTAGTGTAAAGTATTCTAAAACAGATAGCTATAAGTTAGAAAATAAAGAATATCATGATGCTATGTTTTCTAAAAAAGTTTCGGTTATTCCAAATACTCCTTATAAAGTAACTTGTATGGTAAAGGCAGAAAACATAGAAAATAAAGAAAATACCAAAAGTGGAGGAGCCCATATTAGCATTAATGGAACAACAGAAAGGTCAAATTTTGTACAAGGAACAAAAGACTGGCAAAAGCTTACCTTCTATTTTAACTCAAAAAATAGAAGTGAAGTAGATATTGGCTTTCGTTTAGGCGGTTATGCAGAAGAAAGCAAAGGTACAGCATGGTTTTCTGATTTTACTATGGAAGTGGGAACCGCAAATCAAGATAAAACATGGAAAATGGCGTGTTTTATTTTCCCGAATATAGATGTAAATGTAGAAGTAGAAGGAAAAATGAAGCATGTTAAATTAGAAATGACAAAAGATGATATAGCAACTGTAAAAACAAATTTAATAAGATTTCAAACATCTATTGCAGAATTAAGCAAAAATAAAATGGCAGTTACCTACGAAACTTATACCATTTCAGAGCCAATTAAAACACTTTCTTATGATGAAGAAAATGGCTATTATGTATCAGCAGAAGATGTGTATGAGTACATTGATAGTTATGTACAAAAAAATCAGTATGATCATATTTATATAGCATTTCGTATGGCAGATAAACAAAAAGGAAATGATATTTTAGTAAACGATTGGATAGGTCTTGGTGGAATGGATTATTATGGAATTGGATTTTCTAATATTCGTATGCCAGATGATGAAAATAACTATGCTTACCAATACCATTATTTAATTAATACTTTCCCAGAAGAAGTTTTTATCCATGAGTTTTTGCACACTTTAGAGCGTAATAGTAGTGAATATGGCTATGAAGTACCAGCACTACATGATTATAAAAAATATGGCTATACAGAAGAAAGGCTAGAGGGCCAAAAAAAATGGTATGAAGATTATATGAACAAAAGTATTAGCTATAATGGAGAAAAAATTGGACTTCCAAAAGAAATATATACTTTTAAGCCAGTACAAGAAAAAAACTTTACGTATAGCACTAAAATAGATACTTTTCATGAGCCAGAAAATATCATAGAAGTAATTCGTAGTCTGCGGGAGCAGAATAGGAAAGCTATTTGAATACGTTGTACAATAAACAGAAAATAGGAGAAAAAAATGAAAGTAGCAGATTTTAATTATAACTTACCAGAAGACTTAATTGCACAAGTACCAATTGAAAATAGAGATACCTCAAGGCTAATGGTGTTAGATAGAAACAAAAAAACAATTGACCATAAGATATTTAAAGATATTATAGATTATTTAGAGCCAGGAGACTGCCTAGTAAGAAATAATACAAAAGTAATACCTGCAAGGCTGTATGGAATCAAAGAAGAAACAGGAATTATGGTTGAATTCTTGCTTTTAAATAGGCTAGAAGCAAAAAAGAAAAACGAAAATGGCAAAAACGAAGAAATTTGGGAAGTTATGGTAAGACCACGGAAGGCGTTTAAAACAAGGAACAAAAGTAAGCTTTGGAGAAGGGTTATTAAAAGCAGAAATATTAAATACAATGGATGGTGGAAATAGAAAAGTAAAATTAGAGTATGAAGGCATATTCAATGAAATACTAGATACTATAGGCTTAATGCCACTTCCACCATATATCCATGAAAAATTAAAAGACAAAGACCGTTATCAAACCATTTATGCTAAATATGAAGGTTCTAGTGCAGCGCCAACAGCAGGCTTGCATTTTACAAGCGAGCTATTTGAAAAGTTAAAAGAAAAAGGCGTAGAAATAGCAAATGTAACACTCCATGTTGGAATTGGTACCTTTAGACCAGTAAAAGTAGAAAACGTAGAAGAACATGACATGCATTCAGAGCATTTTTATATAAAACAGGAAGATGCAGACAAAATAAATAAAGCCAAAAAAGAAGGAAAAAGAGTCATCGCAGTAGGTACTACTTCTTGTAGAGTATTAGAGTCCATAGCAGACGAAAATGGATATGTAAAAGAAGTAGAAGGAGATACAAATATTTTTATTTATCCAGGTTATCAGTTTAAATGTTTAGACTGTTTAATTACCAATTTTCATCTGCCAGAATCTACTCTTATTATGCTAGTATCTGCACTAGCAGGAAAAGACTTTATTATGAAAGCATATGAAGAAGCAGTAAAACAAAAGTATCGCTTTTTTAGTTTTGGAGACGCCATGTTTATAAAATAGGAGAGAAAAGTGTGAAAAAAATAATAATCATAACAGGCATAAGTGGAACAGGAAAAAGTACGCTTGCCCAAAAGTTATACCAAAAAATAGAAAATTCTACTTTATTATCTATGGATACTTTGGCAGAAAATATTTACGATATAGCAGGTTTTAAAAATAAAAAAGAAAAGCAACAGTTAAAAAAATTATATACGACTATGTTTAAAAAATTACTAGAAACAGTGTTAAAAAGAGAAGATGAGATAGTAATTGTAGAATATCCATTTAAAAAAGAATGGATCAGCTTTTTTGAAAGAATAATAGAAAAATATCATTATGAAGCATATACCATTAGGCTATATGCAAAAGATTTCGAAACAATATGGGAAAGACTGCAAAAAAGAGAACCTTCTAAACAAAGGCATCCTTCTCATTATTTAGAAGCATATGAGCTAAAAAACAAAAATCAATATGAGCCTTATTTTGAATATGAATATGAAACATTAAAACAAGAATATGAAAAAGATATTTCAAATTGCATTCAAATAGGAACAGTCATAAAAGTAAAAGATATAGAAGACTTAAGATTAGAACAGTTAATAGCAACTATAAATGGATGCTGAGATGCATAATAGTAGAAAAGAAAGATGATTGTATTGACAATCTTATGTAAATTTAATATAATACGAGCATACTCTAAATTAGAAGGGGGATAAAAAATTGTCAATCAAGGAAGAAATTAGTACCTTAAAAGCAGAACAAGAAACTTTGCGGAGCCTAAGAGAGGGGGTTCAATTAGACCTAAATAGCCTACAGGCAGAAGAGCAAGAGTGTCAAGAAAGAGCAGAAGCGTTAGCAGAAAAAAAATCTGGATTAGCACAAAAATTAATACAAAAAAATGATAGTAGGTTGGAAGCAATAAATTTAGGAATAGCATTAAAGCGAAAAGACAAAAAAGAATTCGAAAGGCGTCTAAAGGAAAATCAAGAAAAACTTGCTTCGTTGGAAGGAAATATAATGGCTTATGTTCAAGAGCAAGTGCAAAGGATGGTCCCAGAGTTCCTTGGATATCTTGGGAAATATTTAGAAGAGATTGGAAGTCTTATTAAGCAAAAATATATCATCAGAGATGTAGGACGTTTAATAGAAGACCGATATGGAAGCTATATTGTTTATACAGGGCAAATTGGTGTTTATAGGGAAAATGAAAAAACTCCAATTACTATTTCAAAAGATTTTTTCTTTAACCAAACGCTTTACACAACCAGTCGTGATGGATATGATGCAGTAAGTGTCATTGCTACTCCTTGGTATAAGCAATACTTAAGTGACTTTAGAGTAGCTTTTCAGATGAAGCTAAAAGAAGAATACAGCTATAGCGAAACTTTGAGTTTGACAATACAAGACGAAGGCTTTACACTGGAGTTAGTGTAAAAGCATAAGCCCCAAAAAAGGTGCACTTCACATGTTGAAGTGCACATCAAATAATAAAAATGGAGGTATTAATATGCGGATTTCAGTTCGGGAAATAGAAGTAGCAATGAAGCATTTAGGAGGTCTTGAAGTATACGGAGCAGAAAATGGAGGACCAACGTATCAAGTAGAAAGGGGACAAATAAAGCCAGAATGTCATTTTAGAGCAAAAGTAGTAAACAAAAAAGATGCTGTTTTTTTAAAGCAGGCTCAAAAAGCGCTAAAAGAACTAGGAGAGCGTAAATGGCCTGTAAAAGATGATTTTGAGCCATATGGAGATGGACTGGTACAATCGGTAAGAGGTTTAGTAGCATTAGTTTTGGTAATACAAAATCGGTTTAGTGAAGAACTACTAAACGAAATGGTAAATGAAATTTACCAAGACGTACTGTCTGCCCCTTGGATTAGCCAAAATTTAAGCCAAATGTTTACACAAGTAGCCGAATATGATGAAAAAGTGCAAGAACTTGCTACTTTGCTACAAGAACTTACCAGAATGGTAAACCCATTTGCTAACCCGAATATCAAGTTAAAACAGCCCATTGAGTATTTAGATAGAATAGCCATTAACGTAAACGGACCTAATCAATTTGGATGTGCCGATTTTGAAATATGGACTACAGCAGGATTTATTGCAATGCATTTTTGGACAAATAGAATCAGCATAACTGCTAAGTGCTCAGAAAATCCAATGGATAAAGATGCAGATGAAATTGAGATAGGATATGACATAGAGTTTGGGTATGGAGCTAGAACCAGTAGCCAGGTTAAGGAAGATGGCATTCATTATGAAGCAAAAGTTGACGACGAAATAGTAGAATGCTATATATGGAAGAAAAGTAAAAGGGAAAATAGGCATTTTATTGAAGAAAAATACTATATAGACATGCTTCATACCAATTGGGTAGAGAAAGAAAAAGTAAAAAAAGTAGTAGCATACATGGAAACTGTTTTATCAAGGCTACAAGACAGCATTAGCGCACAATTAGCAGAAGAGATTACCATTGGAAACCGAACATATAATTTGAGATTTCTAACTAGAAGTTAAAAAATAACTCCAAAAAGAGGTGCACTTCACATGTTGAAGTGCACCTCTTTTGCAAATTGGATAAATCTAGAAAAGCCAGCTGCATGCTTGACTTTTACTATTAAGAAAGATAAAATAAAAAGGGAAGGAACGTCCATAAACTTAAATGGCCCCTGTTAGTACGTTAGTACTTACAAACCATTATATGCAGCTTGCTGGAGACATTTAAGTTTGTCCCTAAACTGACATTTTTGGTCATTTAAGGTACGTCCCTAAACTGACAAAAGGAGCAAAAAATGAAAGAAGCAGTAACTTATGAATTATTACATATCGATAAAAACTCAGGAGCAAGAAGAGGAATTGTACATACACCACATGGAGATATTCAAACGCCAGTATTTATGCCAGTAGGTACACAGGCAACTGTAAAATCAATGACACCAGAAGAACTAAAAGAAGAAGTAGAAGCACAAATTATATTATCCAATACCTATCATTTATATTTACGCCCAGGCCATGAACTTGTAAAAGAAGCAGGAGGGCTTCACCAGTTTATGAGATGGGATAGACCAATTTTAACAGACTGTGGAGGATTTCAAGTATTTAGCTTAAGCGATTTAAGAACCATTACAGAAGAAGGGGTAGAATTCAAATCACATTTAGATGGAAGTAAGCATATGTTTACCCCAGAAAAAGTAATGGAAATAGAAGAAGCACTAGGGGCAGATATTATTATGTCTTTTGATGAATGCTGTCCATACCCATCTACCTACGAGTATACTAAAAACTCAATGGAAAGAACAACAAGGTGGGCTGTAAGGTGCAAAGAAGCACATAAAACAGTAGACAAACAAGCATTATTTGGCATTATACAAGGAGGATTTTATGAAGACTTGCGAGAAAAATCAGCAAAAGATTTAGCAAGCCTAGATTTTCCAGGCTATGCCATAGGTGGAATTAGTGTAGGAGAGCCTAAAGAAGAATTTTTAAAAATGTTATATTATACAGCGCCTCTTATGCCAGAAAATAAACCAAGATATTTAATGGGGGTAGGAACACCAGACTATTTAATAGAAGCAGCAATTGCTGGAATAGATATGTGTGACTGTGTACTTCCAACTAGAATTGCAAGAAATGGAACTGCTATGACATGGAATGGAAAAGTTGTTGTAAGAAATGCAACTTATGAAAAAGATTGGGGACCATTAGATAAAGAATGTGATTGTTACACTTGCAAAAATTATACAAGAGCGTATATTAGGCATTTGGTAAAAGCAAATGAAATTTTAGGAATTAGGTTATTATCAATTCATAACTTAAGGTTCTTGACGAAATTAATGGAAAGGGTTAGAATAGAAATAGAACAAGATAATTTATTAAACTTTAAAAAAGAATTTTATCAAAAATATGGTTATGAAAACTAATTTACAAAAGAAATAGGAGGGGCTTATATGGATGACTTTATAGGAGGAAATTATGCAGGTCAAACAGACCAGCAAAAAAATGCAAAAAAATGGATGAAATTAATTACAGTTATGATAGTACTATTGCTAGTAACATGTATTGCTTTAGTAGGAATGATGTATTATCTTAAATCTGTACAATTAAAAATAACTTTAGATGGAGTGCAAACATCTAACTTAGAAAATGTACTTATATTTGAAAATGGAAAAGTATATATTCCTATTCGTAATTTTGCAAGTTATGTAGGGTATGAATCTTCAAATGGAGATTACAATCAAGATAGATACACAGAAGATACAACAAAGTGCTATGTAAAATGTAGTGGAGAAGTAGCTACTTTTAGTTTAGGATCTAATAAAATATATAAAACATTATTAGATGGAAGTAATGACTACGAATATTATGAAATAAATGAACCAATTAGAATGATTAATAATCAATTATGTACCACCATAGAAGGAGCAAGCATTGCTTTTAATATTTCTATGGCATATGAAATAGAGCAAAATAGAGTAACTATTTTTACATTGCCATATTTAGTAAACTATTATACAGCACAATATACAAATGCCGCATTTTTAGAAGGTACAGCAAGTTTTAGTAATCAAAAAGCATTATTATATGATATGGTTATTGTAAAAAATACAGCAAATCAATATGGAGTATATGATTTAAATAATAGAGAAATTTTAGGAACGAAATATACAAGTATTAAATTTGTAGAAAGTACAAAAGAATTTATTGTAACTACTGCAGAAAACAAAATGGGAATTATGTCTCATGACTCTAGTACTAAAATTAGTCCAGAATATGACCAAATTAAACAAATAGATAAAGATACAGGTCTATATTTAGTAACAAATAATAACAAATATGGAGTTATTAATGGTCATGGAAGTACAATCATTTTTACAGAATATGACCAAGTAGGAATTGACAGTACTAGGTTTAGTAATAATGGTATTCAAAATCAATATTTATTATATAATAATTGTATTCCTGTAAGAAAAAATAATATATGGACCATATATGATAAAACAGGTAGAAAAATTACGGATGCAGAATATACAGATTTAGGTTGCACTGCAGGAAGTAGTATACCAGATAAAAATGCAAGTAGCATACTATTAATACCAAAATATGAAGGAATTGTTGTAAAAGAAGGAAACATGTATGGTATTATAGACAGCAAAGGAGAAAGACTAGTACCAAGTGTTCTATCAAGTGTTTATTCTACAACTTCAGAAGGAAAAGTTACTTACTCTATGATTTATGAAAGTCAAGAAATGAATGTAATTACTTATATAGAAACCTATGTAAGACCAACCAATAATGAAGAGAACAAAGATAACAAACCAAATAATGAACAAACCAATAACGAAGCGAACACTACCACAAACAATACTACTACAAACGAAATAACAAACAACGAACAAGCAAATAATACAAATGAAGTACAAAATAGCCAAAAACAAGACAATAGTAATACTGTACCGACTGTAAGTAATGCAGTAGATTCAGAAAAGCAAATAGTAAATAATATAGACCAAACAATGAATAATATATTAGATAATTTCATAAATACACAGCAGTAAAAAAATAAGTTCTAAAACTCCTCTTGTTACATAAAATAAAACAAAAACATAGAGGAGTTTTTGTATGGAAAAAGAAAATGTTTTAAAAACAAATATTGTAACAGAAGAAAGCGAATTTAAAAAAAATAGTATTCGAATTCTAAAAGGAAGCAGTTTTTCAATTATGATGTCAATTATTTTGCTAACAATATTTGCGCTCTTATTAAGCTATACACAAATTTCAGAAAATACCATTACTCCAGTAGTAATAACCGTTGTAGGAATTAGTATATTATTAGGAAGTACTATAGCAACTAGAAAAATAAAAAAGAATGGACTTTTAAATGGCGGATTAGTAGGCTTTATCTACATAGCAATTTTATATATAGCATCTAGTTTATGCCGAGTACGGTTTTTCAGTAAGTATGTATTCACTAATCATGTTAGCAATTGGAATCATAACAGGAATGATAGGTGGAATTATAGGAGTAAATTTTGTAAAATAGGAACGAAGGAAAAAACGTTCCTATTTTTTAAAGTTTTCAAAAGAAATTCTTAAAAAATGTTGCTATTTTTTATGTTTTAAGATAAAATTTAAAAGTATAAATTTAACAAAAAAGAAATACTTTAGGGGGAAATAAAATTGATTACTTTAGAACAAGTAAAGCAAAATGAAGAGATAAAAGAGCTAATATTAAGCTCACAAAAACAATTAAATGCATTAGGCTATACAGAACATTCAACAAGGCATATTGGAATTGTATCTCATAGAGCAGGAGAAGTATTAAGGGTTTTAGATTATCCAGAAGAAAGAATAGAACTTGCTAAAATTGCAGGTTATATGCATGATATTGGCAATTGTGTTAATCGAGTAGATCATGCACATACAGGAGCAATCCTTGCTTATGAAATTTTAAAAGATATGGGAATGGATGCTTGCAAAAGAACAGAAATTATGATGGCAATTGGAAATCACGATGAACAAACAGGAACTGCAGTAAGTGATATTTCAGCAGCCCTTATTTTAGCAGATAAATCAGATGTACATAGAGATAGAGTAGTAAATCAAAATATGTCTACATTTGATAAACATGATAAAGTAAACTATGCAGTAACAAACTCAAATTTTGTAATAGATAAAGAAAATAAAAAGGTTATTCTAGATTTAACTATTGATACCAACATATCACCAGTATTAGATTATTTTGAAATATTTATGGATAGAACCATGATGAGCAAATATGCAGCGAAATATTTAGGAATATGGTTTGAATTAATTATTAATGATACAAAGTTATTGTAGTACATGGGAGGAAAGAAAAGTGAAAAATTTAAAAACAATATTTATTATTTTATTAGTAATTTTAATTTCTCTTATTTCATTTGGAGGAATTTTTATTCAAGATACTAAATTTGTAAAAAATATTATACCAAATTATAAATTAGGAATGGATTTAACAGGAGGAAGAGTAATAGGGCTTGATGTAAGTACTGCAAAAAATACAGTTATTTATGATAAAGACGGAAAAGTAGTAGAAAAAGAAGGTGAAGGAACTACTAAAAAAGAAGAACCTGTTAATTCACAAGAAGTTTTAACAAAAGAAAATTACAAAAAAGTAAAAGAAATTTTTGAAAAAAGACTAAATGAATTAAATACACAATACTATACACTTCGATTTGATGATGAAAAGGGAAAAGCTTATTTGCAAATACCAGAAAACGAATTGACAGATAATATCATACAATATGTTGCTATTAAAGGAGTATTCCAAGTAGTAGATGATGATAAAAATATACTATTAACAAATGAACATGTAAAAAAAGCACAAGTTGGTTATAGTAATACTACAAGTGGCACCACAGTATATTTAACTATAAAATTTAATGAAGAAGGAAAAAAGATTTTTAGAGATATTACAAACACTTATGTAAAAACAACAGATGAAGAGGGAAAAGAAACAACAAAACAAATAACACTAAAAATTGATGAAACAAACCTAATTCAAACTTATTTTGAAAATGAAATAACAGATGGCACCATGAGACTATCTATTGGACAAGCAACTACAAATAATGAAGATTTAGATGAGTATATTAAAGAAGCAACTAGTATAGCAGCATTACTAAATTCAGGAGCACTACCAATTACTTATACAATTGAAGAAAACCGCTATGTAATGTCAGATTTAAACATAGATATGTTCTTTATTCCAGTAATAATTATAATAGCAGCCTTTACAATTGGAATTTTATTCTTAATTATTGGCTATGGTAAAAATGGATTTTATAGTGCAATTGGTTTTATTGCCAATATAGCTATTTACTTATTGTTAATTCGTTATACCAATGTAATGATTACTTTAGAGAGTATGGCAGGTATTTTGATTGCTATTATTTTAAACTTTATTTTTAATGTATATTTATTACATGTTTTAAAACAAAGAAAAGAAACAGAAGAAATCTCAAAGGGGTTTGAAACAGCAGTTTTAAAAACAATGTTTGTTTTAGTTCCAGTAGCTATTATTTCTGTTGTATTATGTTTTACAAACTGGTTACCAGTTAGCAGCTTTGCAATGACAATATTTTGGGGAATTTTAGTAAGTGTGCTAAGTAATCTTGTTATTACTAAAACACTTATTGTAAAAAAGTAGCTTAAAATAATAGTTACGAAAGGAAGGAAACCAAAAATGAAAAAAGAAATTATATATGGACTAGCAATTCTTTTAATAATTGTTGGAGGAATTATGATTGCTACTTTAGGATTAAAAGCAGATATTACTTATAGTAAAAATGTTAGAATAGATGTATATTTAGGAAAAACATTTGAAAATGAAGATATGAAACAAATAGCTAACGAAGTATTTGGAAAAGACAGAATACTTGTGCAAAAGATAGAACAATATGGAGACATGGTATCTATTACCATTACTCAAAAAGCAGCAGAGAATGTAGATGAAAAAGTAAAAGAATTAAACGAAAAAATAAATGCAAAATATGAACTAGAAAATAAAGCAGAAGATATTGTAATTGTAAATCAACCTAAAATAAAGCTTTCTAGTGTATTGTTACCATATATAGCACCACTTATAGTTAGTAGTATTATTGTACTAGTTTATGTGGCTATTCGCTTTAGAAAAATGGGAATATTTAAAATATTGGTCAATTACATTTTTTGCATAGTAGCATCAGAAGCTGTATTTTTAAGTATTTTAGCAATTGCAAGAATTCCAATAAACCGTGCAGTTATGCCAATTGGACTAATTATTTATATTGTTACAATTACCATTGTAACAGCTGTTAAGGAAAATAATTATCATAATTATCAAGAAGATAACAAATAAGAAAATCAAAAAGAAGTTCTTGCGTTTTTTGATTCTCTCGGTATTATTCCAAAAATCAAAAACGGATATTATTATCCATATTCTAACCAAGCGACAAGCATAAAAAGTGCTATGATCAAAGAATTGGATCGTTTAGGGGTAAAACGGATTCATCAATTTTATGTAGAAACTATCGACAAAAAGGAAAATAAGTTTGTAATAAATCAAGAAAAGGAAGCTCT
>JAAWMH010000029.1 GCA_022798335.1 Clostridia bacterium | reverse complement strand
AAGCCTTCCTATTACGGATTTATGGGATAGATTAATAAAAGCAGATATTATAGCAACTTATGATGATGTAGAAGGACCAGAAAAAGATGAAAACGGAAATGATATTTATATATTAAACACAAAAGATGGCTATACAGTAGAAATTATTGTAAATGATAAAGGACATGTAGAGATAGGAGATATTGTAAAAGGTGCATTGCCACCAAAAATTAGAAGAATAGAAACCAGTAGCACAAAAACAAGTATTACAGCAAAAGCAGTAGTTTCAAGATTAAAAGATGGAACCATAGAATACTATTATAAGCTATCTACAGCAGAAGATAGTACTTATACAAAAATAACCAATATAACAGATCTAGGCGCAACTGTAAGTACAGGAATAACAGAGGGAGAAACCTATACAGTAAAAGCAGTTGCTAAAAACGGAAATGGAGAAAGTGTTTTAACAAAAAATATTGTAGCAAGAGATAAAGTTTTAATAGAAAGTATAACCTTTAGCAAACAAACAGAAACAACAGGAGTAGGAAGAAATAAGACATTAACTGTAAATATATTGCCAGAAAATGCAACAAATAAAACATTAAAGTGGACAAGCGAAGATGGAAATATTGTAACAGTAAATGAAAATGGAGTAATAACAGGAGTAGCGCTTCGGAACAACAACGATTAAAGTAGAAGCAACAGATGGAAGTAATAAAGAAGCAACCTGTACTGTAACAGTAGTTCCAAAAGTAGCAGATTTAGTAGGAAAACCAGCAAATGATACAAAAAATATAGAAGCAGAAGATGAATATGGAAACAAAGTAGTAGTACCAGCAGGATTTATAGTAGTAGGAAATGAAGGAACAGATGAATCATCAAAAGTAGATTATACCTATAATGGAGATGGAAGAGCATGTGTACAAGATGGAATAGTAATAGAAGATAGCAAAGGAAATCAATTTGTATGGATACCAGTAGGAGATATTAAAAATAAAGATGGTTCAATTATCAATATAACGTTAGGAAGATATGAATTTAATACGAACGATGGAACACCAACATTAAGGCAAAATGCGGATGACTATATACAAGTAGTTTCAGTAGGTTATAAAGTACAAGAATTAACTAGTAACTCTGGAAATACAGCAGCTAAAAATTTAGGAGAGTTTGTAACAAAAACAAAAGCAGCTAGTGGATATTATTTAGCAAGATATGAAGCAAGTAAAGGAGATGATGGAAAAGCAGATTCACAAGCAAATAAACCAGTATGGAATAATATTACACAGCCAAATGCAGCAACAGTAGCAAGAGAAATGTATAGTAGTAATTATTTTGAAAGTGATTTAGTAAATAGTTACATGTGGGATACAGCAATTGTATTTATTCAAAATTATAGTGGAAATCGTAATTATGCAAAAAAGAAATCTGTAAATTCAAGTTTAAAAAGTACAGGAAAAGCAGGAGATAAAGTATGCAATATTCATGATATGGCTTCAAATTGTTGGGAATGGTCAACAGAGCATAATGCGGATACCTCTTATTTTTGTATTGGTAGAGGAGGTTGCTATGCTGAGGAGAGCTATTATTCAACTACTCGTGTTACCAGCATATTGAGTGTTTCTGTGGATTACGTTAGCTTTCGTATTGGACTTTATATAAAATAATACAGCTTCTAACTATGAGAATATGATTAGTTACAAAAAAAGAAATTTTAAATAATAGTAAAAATAAGCCAAGAGGGTATCCTATTTTAGGACACCCTCTTGTTGGTTGCAGTTCTATAATAGAACTGCTTTTTTTTAAGTTAAAACTTAAAAATCACAAGCCTTAGCCGTGCAAGCGGTTGTACATATCACAGCGGGTCTGATAAACTTTCTCAGTCATATCCACAAAATGAACATGCGGGAAAGTAGTACGCAGCTCCTCAGGCCATACAGTATATTCCAGCTGGTCTTTGATATAATCGCGAATATCAGCCACAGAGGGCATAACGCGAACGAGCTTACCATCCTTAAGGTAAGGAACCAGAAGCTCCTGATAGTAAGTAGGGGTAATTACGTACTCCTTTTTGGCATCAGCTAGGTCGGTAGTATAGACCTTAATCGGTTTGCCGGCCTCAATGACTTCATCGTGCATGGCAATAAGGTCAAGGTAGCCATACCCATCCCGATTGTACAAACGGTAAACCGTCTTGTAACCAGGAATAATGGCCTTGGCCAAAGTGTCAGAACACTTCATGGTGGGGCGATAAGTCCCATCGGAGTTTTGTACTGCCACCAGCTTGTAAACACCACCGAATACAGGGCAGTCAGCAGAAGTAATCAGGTTTTCACCAACGCCAAAGGAATTGATAGTAGCCTGCTGTTCATCCACCAGACTGCGGATAGAGGCTTCGTTAAGACCGTTAGACACTACAATTTTGATATAGGGCTTGCCAGCGTCATCAAAGATTTTACGAAGACGCTTAGAGCCAGAACCAAGGTCGCCAGAATCGATGCGAACACTCTTTACACGGCGATTAGGGTCATTAGGGTACTTTTCGATCAAGTAATTATCAAGCTTAATCGTGTTCAAAGCACCGCTTTCAAAAATGTTGTAGGTGTCAATGAGCAAAGAAACATTGTCAGGGTAAACATCAGCAAGAGCTTTAAAGGCTTCCCACTCAGTGGGGAAAAGCTCTACCCAGGCATGAGAAACAGTACCCATGGCCGTTACCGGAGAGCCAAACATCACTTCGGCTAAACAATTGGCAGTGCCAACACAGCCACCAAGAATGGCAGCTCGTGCGCCATAGAGACCAGCAGACAGACCTTGGGAACGGCGAGTGCCGAACTCCATAACACCACCGCATTTGCTAGCAGCGCGAACAATACGCGTTGCCTGAGTGGTGATAAGACTGTTGAAGTTCATGGTTTGCAGCAGATGAGTCTCAATCAAAAACGCACCAATAGCGTCGCACTTGATGCGAACCATCTGCTCATTGGGGTAAGCCACACAGCCCTCCCGCATAGCATACATAGAACCGTTCCACCGATAGGTGGAGAGGTACTTCACAAACTCCGGGTCCATGCCTTTGGCAAGCAGATAGTCGCAGGCGATTTCGTCAAAGTGGTAATTCAGCAAAAAGTCGGTCAGTTGTTCCTGACCAGCGCTGATGGAATAACCACGATCGCACGGGTTGCGGCGGAAGAACATGTCGAAAACGAGTTGGGTGTCCTTCATGCCGAGCTTGAAAATGGCATTAGCCATGGTAAGCTCGTAGAAGTCCATGTTCAGAGCATCGTTGCGGTAATCCTTCCGAGGAACGAACGGAGTAACGGTTACGCCAGTTTCTTTTTTCATGATGAATTTCCTCCTGTTTTTCATTTATTTGTAATAAGTTTTAACTTAAAAATAGAGACTATAAATTTCCAGCCTCAATAAATAAGTTTAAACAATAGTATTATATCATAGTTTACATAAGAAGTAAAGCGAAATGTAATATTTAAAGATGTTAATAGTGTAAGAAGAGAACAAAAAAGAAATTATTAATTACTAGCATTGACTTTTCTTAAAAAAATAGTATAATAAGAATAAACAAAATACTCCAATTAAAAAGGAGAAAACAAATGGTAGCTAAAATATGGAAAAAAGTATTATTATTTGTTTTAATTATTGCTTGTTTATTTAATGTAATTAATAAGCTAGTACATAAAGCATCAATGGAAGAAGAAATACGAGCATCTGCAGAGTATGTACAAAAACAAATAGATAATGAAAAAATGAAGTAATAAAAGGAAAATACTTGAAAAATAATAAAAACTATGCTATGATAGAAAAAGTTAGTTTAAGAATAAAAAATAAAGAAGAGGTGAATACAAAATGAAAGAAGGAATACATCCAAATTATACAGAAGCAACAATTACTTGTGCTTGTGGAAACGTAATGAAAACAAATTCAACAAAATCTGATATGAAAGTTGATGTTTGCTCAAAATGTCATCCATTTTGGACAGGAAACTTAAAAAGAGAAACAACTGGTGGTAGAGCAGATAAGTTCAAGAAAAAATATGGAATTCAATAAAAAATTGAAAAAGAGGAAAAAGGGGACGGTTCTAATTTTCCACGTAAGATGGAAATTGGGGCTATCTTTTTTTGCTTTTTAATGTTAGTTGCTTTAGAAATATAGTTGAAAAAATAAAAAAATTTGGTATAATTTAAGAAATAATATCAAAACTTAAGCTTTAATTGGAGGAAAACAAAAGTGCAAATAGAAGAAATTAAAAAAGTAGCAAACATAAATAAAGGAAAAAACTTAAAATACTGTATTTTAACAATGGGATGCCAGTTAAATGAAAATGATTCAGAAAAATTGTGTGGCATGATAGAACAAATGCAATATACAAAAACGCAGGAGCTAGAAAACGCAGATTTAATTATATTTAATACCTGTTGTGTACGTGAAAATGCAGAAGATAAGCTATTTGGAAAATTAGGAGAGGTAAAAAAGTATAAAGAAAAAAGAGGAACGATTATTGCAATAGGTGGTTGCATGATGCAAGAAAAGCATATTGTAGAAAAGTTAAAGCAAAGTTATTCTTTTTTTGACATTGTGTTTGGAACACATACTTTGCATCAGTTTCCAGCAGATTTATACAAAATATTAAGTAGTAAAAAACAAATTGAAGATATTTTAGATATAGATGGAGAAATTATAGAAGGGCTACCAATAAAAAGAGAAGATAAAATCAAAGCATCTGTATCTATTATGAATGGTTGCAATAATTTTTGCAGTTATTGTATTGTGCCATATGTAAGAGGAAGAGAAAGAAGTAGACTTCCAAAAGATATTATAGAAGAAGTACATAATTTGGCAAAACAAGGTTATAAAGAAATTATGCTACTTGGTCAAAATGTAAATTCTTATTTAAGAGCAGAAAAAGAAAAACAAATATCCTTTGAAGAATATGATGGTGTAAACTCTTTTGCTACATTGCTTAGAGCACTAAATAAAATAGAAGGTATAGAAAGAATTCGTTTTATATCACCCCATCCAAAAGATTTTACAGATGATGTAATAGAAGCAATACGTGACTGCAATAAAGTATGTAAATTAATACATTTACCATTACAGTCAGGAAGTACTAATATTTTAAAAGCAATGAATAGAAAATACACGAAAGAACAATATTTGACTCTAGTAGAAAAAATGAAAAAACAAATTCCACAGGTAACATTTTCTACAGATATTATAGTAGGTTTTCCAGGAGAAGAAGAAAACGACTTTGAAGATACATTAGATGTTGTTAAAAAAGTAAATTTTGAACAAGTATATATGTTTATTTATTCTAGAAGAGTAGGAACACCAGGAGATAGAATGGAAAATCAAATACCAGAAGAAATGAAACATAAGCGTTTTGATAGGTTAAAAAAATTAGTAGAAGAGCAAATTGCAATAAAAAATAAAGAATATGTAGGAAAAGAGCAAAGTATTTTAGTAGAAGGAAAAAGTAAAACAAATGAAAATATGTTAACAGGAAGAACAGATTCTAATAAAGTAGTAGTAATAGAAGGTAAAAATAATCTAATTGGAAAAATGCTACCTGTAAAAATTGTTTCAGAACATATGTGGTATTTAAAAGGAAAAGTAGAGGAATAAGAAGAGATAGCAAAAGAAACATAAGAAAGGAAGTAAAAATATATGGCAGAATATTCACCTATGATGCAACACTATTTACAAACAAAAGAAGAATATAAAGATTGCATTTTATTTTATCGTTTAGGAGACTTTTATGAAATGTTTTTTGATGATGCAATTACAACCTCAAGAGAATTAGAATTAACATTAACAGGAAAAGACTGTGGGCAAGAAGAAAGAGCTCCTATGTGTGGAATTCCATTTCATGCAGCCGAAAACTATATTGCAAGATTAATTGAAAAGGGCTATAAAGTAGCTATTTGTGAACAAGTAGAAGATCCAAAACAAGCAAAAGGTATTGTAAAAAGAGACGTTATTCGTGTAGTTACTCCACGGAACCGTAATGGAAAGTAATTTACTAGAAGAAAAAAAGAATAACTATATTATGTGTGTATATAAAAATGGTATTTATTATGGACTAGCTGTTTGTGATTTAACAACAGGAGATTTTAAAATGGCACAAATTAAAGAACAAAATAACTTTGCTACTTTAATGGATGAAATATCAAGATATTCTCCTGCTGAAATAGTAGTTAATTTAATGATGTATGAATCAAGTGAGGAAATAGGAAAGATAAGAGAACGTTTTGGAGTATATATTTCTAAACTAGAAGATGAAAATTTTGAGCAAGAAGTACAGATTTTTGGAGCAGAATATGAAGTAATAGATGAAAATGAACAAAAAATAGAAGACTTACAAGAAAACTTATTTTGCGTAGCAGCAAGTAATGGGCTACTAAATTATTTAAGGCAAACACAAAAAAACAATTTAGAATATATTCGTAAAATACATATTTACAAAACAACACATTATATGAATTTAGATATTAGTGCTAGAAGAAACTTAGAAATTACAGAAAAACTAAGAGATAAAAGCAAAAAAGGAACTCTTTTATGGGTATTAGATAAAACCTCTACTTCTATGGGAGGAAGGCTTTTAAGAAGGTGGTTAAATGATCCACTAATAGATATTTTTAAGATAAACGAAAGATTAGAGGCAGTCAAACAACTAAAAGAAGATATTATTTTAAGAGGAGATGTTATAGACTCTTTAAAAAAAGTATATGATATTGAAAGATTAGCAGGAAAAATATCTTATGGAAGTGCTAATGCAAGAGATTTAATATCACTTAAAAATTCAGTAAAGCAACTTCCAGATGTAAAGAAAACACTAGAAAAAGCAAAAGCGCCACTTTTAACAAAACTATATGAAGAACTAGACATTTTAGAAGATATTTACGAAATAATAGATAACTCTATTATAGATGATCCCCCTATTAGTATAAAAGAAGGAGGGATTATAAAACTTGGGTATAATGAAGAAATAGATCACTTGAAAAAAGCAACAACAGATGGAAAAAGTTGGGTATTAGAAATAGAAGCAAAAGAAAGAGAAGCAACACGGAATAAAAGCATTAAAAATAGGATTTAATAAAGTATTTGGATATTTTATAGAAGTAACAAAATCTAATTTAGATTTAGTTCCGCAAAACTATATTCGTAAACAAACATTAGCAAATTGTGAAAGATATGTTACAGAAGAACTAAAAAAAGTAGAAAATGAAATTTTAGGAGCAGAAGAAAAAGTAATTAACTTAGAATATAATGCATTTTGTGAAATACGAAATAAAATACAAGAGCAAATTGCAAGAGTGCAAAAATCAGCAAGTGTAATAGCTAGTTTAGATTCACTTACTTCACTTGCAACAGTAGCAGATGAAATGAATTATGTGATGCCAATTGTAGATAATAGTGGCATAATTGATATAAAAGATGGACGTCATCCTGTTATTGAAAAAATATTACCAAGTGGCAGTTTTGTAGAAAATGATACATACTTAGATAGAAACGATAATCGTTTAGCAATTATTACAGGTCCTAATATGGCAGGAAAATCTACCTTTATGAGGCAAGTAGCATTAATTACTTTAATGGCTCAAATAGGAAGTTTTGTACCAGCATCTTATGCAAAAATAGGAGTGGTAGATAAAATCTTTACAAGAGTTGGAGCATCAGATGACTTAAGCATGGGGCAAAGTACTTTTATGGTAGAAATGATGGAAGTAGCAAGTATTTTAAAAGAAGCAACAGCTAATAGCCTTGTTATTTTAGACGAAATAGGAAGAGGAACTTCTACTTATGATGGACTTTCTATTGCATGGGCAGTAGCAGAATATATTTGTGATAAAGAAAAATGTGGGGCAAAAACTTTATTTGCAACTCACTATCATGAATTAACATCACTAGAAGAAAAATTAGAAGGAGTTAAAAATTATTCTATAGCAGTTCGTGAAAAGGGAGAAGATATTATTTTCTTAAGAAAAATTGTAGCACGGTGGAACAGATGAAAGCTATGGTGTGCACGTTGCAAAACTTGCAGGAGTACCACAAGCAGTTACTAAAAGGGCAAATGAAATATTAAAATCTCTAGAAAGAAAAAGTGCATTAGGAGATAAAGCAGCTGAAAAAGAGAACAAAAAAGTAGCATCAGGGCAGTTAGATATGTACAATTATAAACTAGCAGAAATAGCACATGAGCTAGATAAAGTAGACTTAAATGAACTTACACCAATAGATGCCCTAAATACATTGGTAAATATGAAAGAAAAGATGAAATAGTAATAAAGAATTAGCATAAAATATATGCAGGCAAGGAGATAAAGTGCCTTTCCTTATTAGATAAATTTTTCTAAAAAGGAAAGGCATTTAACATGTGAATAATAGATTTACAAGCAATAGTTGACATAAAACAAAAAATACAGTATAATAAAAAGAGTAATAAAAATAAAAAGTTGTTTTTTAAGAAACAAAAGTAAAGGAGAAACTATGAAAAAAATAATAGTAGGATTAAGTTTAGTATTTGTAATGATGATTAGCATAATAGGAAATGTTCATGCAGCTACAGCAAAAGTAAACATGCAAACTGCAAAAACAGAATTTAGTAAAAATGAGACAGTTATAGTTGATGTAAAACTATCAGAAATAAGAACAACAAAAGGAGCAGCCGCTTTTATGGCAACTTTAGAATATGATAAAAATAGTTTACAATTAGAAAAAATGGAAGGACAAAATGGTTGGTCAAATAATCCAAGTTACAATGAAGCAAATGGAAAGTTAGTTATGGATAAAAGTAATAATATAACAAATAATGAAGATATTTTAAAACTTACTTTTAAAGTAAAAGAAACAGCAAAAAGTAGTTTAGTTACATTAAATGATATATCAGTTTCAGGTGGAGAAGGAGATATTGAAATTACAGCAGTTTCTAAAAATATTGCTGTAAAAAGTGAAAGTGACCCAATTATTCCAGATAAGCCAACTGATCCAGACAAAAATAATACAGTAGAGACTCCAATTACAAATAATACTACTGGAGAAGGAACTTTAAATATAATTACAAATAATACACAAAATAAAGATACTGTAGACGGAAAAATGCCACAAACGGGAGTAAATGATACAATACTAACAGTAGGAATAGCAGTAGCAGCAGTATTTGCAATAGTTTGTATGGTAAGAATTAAAATGTTAAATAAAATGTAAAAAGAGTAATAGAAAAAAAGGGTAAGACACCCTTTTTTCTTTTTTACATAAAAGCATAGTTGACGAAAACTTGCATAAGATATAAAATAGTAAAAGCAAGAGATGAAAGGAAGATTTTATGAAGATACTATTTGATAAACAAGAAATGCAAATACCAAATGAAGAAATGAAAATAAAAGAGATATTTGCAAGCCAAATCAAAGCAAATAATAAAATAATAGCATGTAATGTAAATAATGAAATAAAAAGTTTAAATTATATTCCAAAAGATGGAGATAAAATAACTTTTGTAGATGTTTTTACAAGAGATGGAAGAAGAACTTATATAAGAGGGCTTTTATACATTATGAGTAAGGCTTTTGTAGAATGCTACCCAAAAGCTCTACTTTCAGTTAATTATCAACTAACCAATGCTATGTATTGCGAAGTAGATAATATGCAAGTAACAAAAGAAATGATACAAATAGTAAGCAAAAAAATGCAAGAAATTATTAGTGAAGATTTACCAATTGTCAAAAAAGAAATGTCAAAAGAAGAAGCAGAAGAATTCTATAAAAGAGAAAAAAGTATTAAAGGAAAATTACAATTAGATAATAAGCAAAAAGAAGAAGTTTCTTTGTATTTTTGTGAAGACTATTATAACTATTTTTATGGAGTAATGCCAATATCTACTGGATTTATTAATACTTATGAAGTTTTACTTTATAACGATGGCTTTTTAGTTCGCTATCCAGGAAAAAATCCATCATTTACAATAGAAGAAGGGCAAACCAGCCAGAAATTAGTAAATACATTAGATGAATATAAAGATATTCATCGTATATTAGATGTAGATACACTTCGAAAATTAAATAATCATATTAGAAAAGGAAATGCAGCAGAATTTGTATTACTTGCAGAGGCCTTACATGAAAAGAAAATTTCGGATATTGCAGATAGTATTGTGCATAGAAAAAATGTAAAAGTAGTACTAATTGCAGGACCATCATCATCTGGAAAAACTACTTTTGCAAAAAGACTAGGAATACAACTTAGATTAAATGGATTAAAGCCAGTTACCATTTCAGTAGATAATTATTTTGTAGAAAGAAAAGATACTCCATTAGATGAAAATGGAAAATACGATTTTGAGTGTTTAGATGCAATTGATTTAAAATTATTTAATGAACACTTAACAACTTTATTAAATGGTGGAGAAATTTTGTGCCCAACTTTTGATTTTAAAGAAGGTACTAAAAGATATAACGGAGAAACAATGAAACTTGCAGAAGACGAAATTTTAGTAATTGAAGGTATTCATTGTTTAAATGATAAACTAACATCTGCTATTTCAAAAGATAAAAAATATAAAGTGTATATTAGTGCTTTAACCGTTTTAAACATAGATTATTATAATCGTATATCTACTACAGATAGCAGACTAATTAGAAGAATTGTAAGAGATAACAATTTTAGAGGATACAGTGCTATGCATACACTTCAAATGTGGAACTCAGTAAATAGAGGAGAAGAAAAATATATATTTCCATTTCAAGATGAAGCAGATAGCATGTTTAATACCTCACTTATTTACGAACTATGTGTACTAAAAAAATATGCTATTCCACAATTAGAAAAAATAGATAATTCTTATGTAGAATATGCAGAAGCAAAACGTTTAACAGAGTTTTTAAAATATTTTGAAGATATTGAAGATAAATATGTACCAGAAAATTCGCTATTAAGAGAGTTTATTGGTGGTAGTATTTTTGAATATTAAAAAGGAAGAAAAATGGGAAGAAAATTTACGAAAATAGATGAAAGTTTTGTATGTGAACATTGTGGCAAGCAAGTAGAGGAACTTAAGGTAAGTTGCCGTAATCACTGCAATAGTTGTTTGTATTCTAAACATGTAGATATTAATCCAGGAGATAGAAACGAGACTTGCCATGGACTACTAGAGCCAATTAAGGTAGAGTTAAATAGCAAAAAAGGGTATGTTATTATTTATCGTTGTCAAAAATGTGGTATGATACGA
Source organism: Clostridia bacterium (assembly GCA_022798335.1). Classification (GTDB taxonomy): domain Bacteria; phylum Bacillota; class Clostridia; order TANB77; family CAG-508; genus CAG-273. Next base: position 7,107 of record JAAWMH010000029.1, on the reverse strand, counting down.
AGAAATAAAGCAGCAGAAGATGACAATAAAGAACTTTTAATTAAACTTACTGCAGAGATATAAAGAAAAGAGCTTAAAAATAGTATAAAAACTATTCTTAAGCTTTCTTTTTTAAACTTCTCTATATAAATTTCCGTTTGTGTATTCTTGCCCTTCTAATTTTTCACGATGGTAAGCAATATAAATAACGTGATTCATCTCATCAATAGTTTCATCAATCATGTCAGCTCTAACAGAGGTAACAGGAAGGTCTTTTGTAGAAATAGACAGTGTTTTGCTATTACAAATTAAAGTAACAGTTTGAGTACTATCTGGAATAATTCTAAATTTATAACCGAAGCCTATCTTTTATGTAGTAATTGGCATTTTTTTGACAATTCGTACCACAATCAGGGTAGCAATAATTTGTTTTGCCTAAAAAACAATAATTTGTAGCCATAACTGGTAAATTTCCATAAACAATTAATTCTGTATCTAAATTAGTAGTTTTTATAATTTCATTTAAGCCTTCTAAGTTTAGTTCACGAGATAAAGTAATACGATTAATTCCTATTTTTTTATATTCTTCTAAAGTATAATTATTAAATACATTTAAAGAATAGTTGCCAACAAAATCATATTTTCCATGATACTTTTCTAAAAATTGAAAATCGCCTAAATTTGAAATAACAAATCCCTTTATATTAAACTTAGTAGTAATATGGTCTAAAGAATTTAAGATAATATTTTTGTAATTTGCTTTAATAATAGAAGGCATATAAATATATAAACTATAGTTTTCAGAAAGATACTGAATAATTTCTTCATATTTTTTGTTAATAAATAGCTTCAGTGCTAAATAAATTCTACTAATTTTATCTTTTTCTAATTTGGTATAATCATAATTTGTATGTAATTGTCTTAAAAATAAAGAAATAGAAGGGTGTTCTTGTTTTGGAATAAAAGTAATGGTTTCTTCTTGTGCATAATCAATAGAAATAGGCTTTCTTTTACTTTTTTCCATAATTTGAGCTTCTAATTTTTCTAAAGCCGTTCTTCTTAAATCATTTAAAGTACTAATACTTGGAACATATAAGCCATCATCTAAAAGAACTTTAATATTTTGAAAACTAAAAGGGGTATTGTTAGTTTTAGAAATTTGCTTTACAACTCGTTCTACACTAATAGGAGTTTTCAAGGCTTCAATAGGAATGGTATTAGAAGTTACTTCTAAGCGAATATTATGGTAAATTGTATTTGCACATAATTCATTAGAAGTAAAAAGTTCCATTTTAATAGGGGTATCTTTTTTTATGGTAATAGTACAATTTAAAGGAATTTTTTTGTTTTCAGAGTTTTCATAAGAGCTTTTCGCTAAATCACTTAAACTTTTACTACTAATGCGATAAATTTTATCACCTACATTAATATTACCCTTCATACGGCCAATAGTAACTGTCATGCCAGCAGAAGCAGTTTTTAAATTCTTATTTTTTTCGATTAGTTCAGAAACAAAATAAGTAGAACTTTCTTTGGCCACTGATATAGAATCTCCAATTTGTAAATTTTCTTCTAAACTTAAAGTGATGTGTCCTTTAGTGTTGTTAAATTTTTTAACTTTTCCAAGATAAATACCAATATTATTTGGCTTTTCAGGAAAAATAAGTTCTTTGTTTGGTTTAGTATCTAAATGACCACTTGAAAAACCACCACGATTAAATACTTGCATTAAGTCATTTACATCTTTTTCATCAATCACAAAATTTTCATCGTTTAATACCATATCGATATATTTACGGTAAATTCTAGTAACAGTTGCAACATATTCAGGGCTTTTCATACGTCCCTCAATTTTAAAACATTTTACGCCAGCTTTTATTAAACGAGGAAGATAAGCAAGACCACATAAATCTTTAGGGCTTAGCAAATAGCCTTTATTTAAAGTAGTTGTTTTTTGTGTTTCTATATCCTTAGCTAAAAGCTCGTAAGGTAGCCTACAAGGTCCTGCACATTTTCCACGATTAGCAGAGCGACCGACCAGCTAAGCTAGAAAACAAGCATTGACCAGAGTAGCAAATACACAAAGCGCCATGAATAAATACTTCAATTTCTACATTGGTATGAGCACAAATATATTCAATTTCGTTAATAGATAACTCACGAGAAAGAACAACTCTTTTAAAGCCTAACTTTTCTAACTCTAAAACTCCTTGTAAATTGTGAGCAGTCATTTGTGTACTTGCATGAACTGGTAAATCTGGAAAATGACGGATTAAAAATTTAGCTAAACCTAAATCTTGTACAATAATAGCATCAATTCCAGCTTCATAGGCAAGTTTAGCTAAAGCAAGAGCATCTTGGAATTCGGAGTTTTTAATAAGGGTATTTAAAGTTAAATGTGTTTTTACATTTCTAAGTTTACAGTAGTAAATAGCTTGTTTTACATCTTCTATACTAAAATTATTTGCAAAAATTCTAGCGTTAAATTGCTCAGCGCCAAAATAAACACTATCTGCACCATTTTGAACAGCAGCTTTTAAACAATTAAAATCTCCGAACAGGAGATAGAAGTTCTAGTTTTTCCATAAGATAAACCTCCTAAGAGTATAAGATAAATTAAATTTTAATTACAAAATGATTGTAACACATTTTTTGCTTTTTGCATACTATAAAATAGATTAAAAAAAAGGAGGAAAATACAATGCCAGAAGAAAATAGAGATTGTGGTTGTGGATGCAATAATAATTGCGGTTGTAACAATAATTGTGGATGTAATGGAGGATTTTTAGGTAATTTATTTGGTGGCTGTGGATGCGGTGATAATAATATTTTATTCTTTATTATTATCTTTTTATTACTATTTACAAATTGTGGCTGTGGAGGCAACAGATAAGAAAAAAATAGCATAAAAAAATGAATGTTAAGAATGTGAATTTTGTGTGAATTTTTACACGAAGTTCACATTTTTTTCGATTTCAATTGACGGAAAAAAACAAGAATGGTATACTTATTTTGAAAAAATTTGTCACAAACGAGGAGGAAAAAATGTTACCCCGAAACATTTTTAATATAAATAAAATAATAGGTTTCTTATTAATACTTTCTATTCTAGTAGCGCTATTTACTATCTTTTTTGAAAAAAAAGTAGAGGCTTCTTATAATAGTAAATTTAAAAACTATCCAGGATATGAAGAATTAATTAAAAAATTGCAAGAAGCCCATCCAAATTGGGAATTTGAAATTTTAGAAACTGGTTTAAATTGGACAGAAGCAATTATTGCAGAATCAACAGGGCATCATGGTTTAAATGTAGTACCAAAAAGTTGGGAAAGTGCTTGGAAATGTGGTTGTAGTACAAAAGTAGACGCTGGCTGGGCTTGTGCTTCAACAGCAGCAGTGGCTTATTATATGGATCCTAGAAATTCTTTAAATGAAGATTATATTTTTCAATTTGAACAATTAAGTTATGATGCTGAAGTTCAAACAAGGACAGGAGTAGAAACAATACTTTCAGATTGTAACTATATGCAGGGAAAAATTACTTATTATGATACAAATGGAAAAAAGCAAACAATGAATAAAACTTATATAGATGTTCTTATAGAAGCTGCAAAAAAATATAATATAAGTCCATTACATTTAGCATCTAGAATACGTCAAGAACAGGGAGCAGGAAATGCAGGTACTATGATTTCAGGTACATGGACAAATAATGGTGTGTCATACAAAGGATATTATAATTATTTTAATATAAATGCTTATGGTTCAACAACAGAAGCAATCTTAAGAAGTGGACTAGAGCATGCTAAGAAGCAAGGATGGACAAATCCAGAAAAGTCAATTATGGGTGGAGCAGAATTTTTAGCAAGAGAATATGTATCTTACGGACAGAATACTCTGTATTTGCAAAAATTTAATGTAAATGATAAAAATGGAAATTATTATAGTTATCAATATATGACAAACGTTTCAGCATCTAAATCTGAAGGAGAAAGTGTACGTGAAGCCTATAGAGATATGGGAATGCTTACAAAAGAATCAAAAATAAAATTTAGAATTCCAGTATATAAAAATATGCCAGAAATGAAAGCAGCTAGACCAGGAACAGAACAAATTGTAACACAAGATGTACAAATTAATAATAGTAATGTTATTGTAAGAAGTGGAAAAGGTACTAATTATTCTGCAATTACTACTCTTAGCAAAGGAACTAAAATTTTAAGAATTGAATTAGATAATAGCAAAGATTCAAACGGAAGATATTGGGATAAAGTAGTACTAAATAATGGAAGCAAGGGATATATTTCAAGAGAATATTTAACAGCTCTTTCACTTCAAAGCAACTGTAATGAAGAATACATTGTATCAGCTTATACAAACTTTAGAAATGGTCCAGGAACAAAAGGGACTATCAGTACAACTATTATAAAATTACTTTCACCAGGACAAAGACTAACTGTAGTAGAAAAAGGAAAATATGAAAGTGTAGATGGAGAAAGCTGGTATCGTGTGAAATTAGCAGATGGTAGTTATGGCTATGTAGGAACAGGATATATAAAACCATATAATGAAGTTACAGATACAGTAGATAAAGTAATTGTAGTTTGTACAGATGGGCTTAATATTCGTAAAGAACCAAGCTCAAAATCAACAATACTAAAAGCAGTAACAGAAGGAACTATTTTAACAAGAACAGGGAAAGATGTAAAAAGTTCAGATACTAAATATACATGGGATAAAGTAACAACTTCTAGTGGAACAGTAGGGTATGTAGTAAGAGAAGATCCAACTACAAAAAAAGCATGGATAGAGCCATATAATAATAGTGGTGGAAATTCAAATACAGGATCACCAAATACTGACTTTAAATTAAATGGAAGTAATTTAATTAGTAAACCTAATATAACAGTAGCTACTGTAAAAAAACAAATGAAGGATGCTGTAATCAAAAAAGGCAGTACAACAATAGCAGACAAAGATAATATAGGAACAGGATATACAATAACAACTGGAGGAAAAACATATACTATTGTAGTAAAAGGTGATGCAAATCGGAGATGGAAAAATATCATCAGCAGATTATGTAAGAGTAAAAAATCAAATGCTAAAAAAAGTTACTTTAACAAAAGAGCAAGAACAAGCAGCAGATGTAACAGGAGATGGAAAGATATCATCAGCAGATTATGTAAGAATTAAAAATTTTATGTTAAATAAAGCAGTTATTTCTATATAAGGAGAGGTAGAAAATGAAAAATAGAAAAGTAAAATTAATGGCAATATTACTAATAAGTATATTGGTATTGTCTATGATACCAGTAATTAGTAAAGCAGCAGGGTCGTTTAATGCAAGTATTTCAAAAACAACAGTTACTGTAGGAGATACTTTTACAGTAACTGCTAAAGCTACTAGTAGTGCAGGAATGTATACTGTTAGTGCTAGTAACTCAAATGTTAGCATTACAAGTAAAGGAAGTGGATTTTTAGATAACAGCTCTGAAACTTGGACTTTTAAAGCAAATAAAGCAGGAACTGTTACAATTACTGCTAAGGCAACAGATATGACAGATGCAGAAGATGATACTAAAAGTATTACAGGAAGTAAAAGTTTTACGGTAACTATAAAAGAAAAATCATCTACTAATAGTGATCAAAATAATAGCAGCGCTAGCCAAACAGAAAAACCAACTTTTACAAGTACAAATAGAACAGTATATACAACAGGGAATGTTAATTTACGTTCTAGTTGGTCAACTAGTTCAGCAGCTACTCAAGTAGCAAAGGGAACAGAGCTAAAACTAACAGGAACTTCTAATAAAGTAGTAAATGGTTATACATGGTATAGAGTAGAATACAATGGAGCAACTAAATACATAGCAAGTAGTTTAGTAACTAGTACAAAACCAAAAGAAGAAGAACCAGATGAAAAAGACGAAAAATCTGATAATAATAATTTATCTGCATTAACAATTAGTGGCATTACACTAACACCAGCATTCCAAAAAGATGTTTTACAATATACTGCAACAGTAAGTAAAGATATTACAAAATTAGAAGTAAATGCAAAAGCAGAGGATAGTAAGTCACAAGTAAAAATTCAAGGAAACGAAGATTTAAAAGATGGAGAGAATACTATAAAAATTGTAGTAACTGCTGAAGATAGTACTACTAAAACCTATACTGTAAAAGTAACTAAAGGAGAAGAAAGCACAGGAGGAAACACTACCCCAAATAGTAGTGCAGAGCTAAAATTAGAAGAATTAAAGATAGCAGGAGTAAATTTTGAAAATGGCTTTAATCCAGACATTTATAATTATGAAATGCCACTAAATAGCGCAGTAGAAAAACTAGATATTACTGCAAAAGCAAATCAAGAAGGTGCAAAAGTTGAAATTATAGGAAATCATGATTTTAAGCCAGGAGAAAATCTAATTACTATACTTTTGACTTCAGCAGATGAAACTCAAACAGTTACTTACCAAGTAAAAGTAACTGTGCCAGAGGGGCAAGTAATAAACCCACAAAACAATAACAAAATGTATATCATTTGTGGTGGAGCTATAGGCATTTCCATACTTCTTATTATTATCATTATTGTTACTACTTTAAGAAAAGATAAAGAAGAACAAATAGAAGAATTAGAAATAGAAGAAAATAAAATGCAAGAAGAAGTAAGAAAAGAAGAAAAAATAGAAGAAGAGAAACTAGCAGAGGTAACAGAAGAACATAAACCAACATTAGATGAATTCTTAGACACTTCGGAAATAGATGAAAAGCCAAGAACTTCAAGAGGAAAACATTCTATGTAAATAAAAAAGAAGAGGATAGAAAAGTGCTTGTTATGCTATCTTCTTCATATTTGCTACTGTAGCTCAGTTGGTAGAGCAACAGATTCGTAACCTGTAGGTCGGCAGTTCGATTCTGCCCAGTAGCTCCAATAAGTAAAATCGTCGCACCAGACGAAAACATTGATAAATCAACTGTAAAGGTTGATTTTTTTAATGCCTTTATCTTGAAAGAGGAAGGATGGTGTGTTATGATTAGTATTGTAAAGAAGAAAAACAAGATTAAAAGAGAATTGCTCTCTAAAATTGAATGGGCTTGCAGTTTGAATGCTATAAAACTTGAACA
>JAAWMH010000005.1 GCA_022798335.1 Clostridia bacterium | reverse complement strand
TAACTTTACTTATTTTATACTCTTGTTTTCCTGCTTGCTGCCCTACATTTAGTTTTATTTTATAAATTCCATTTTCGTTTTGTACGCTATATTCTTGCTCATTTATTATCACTTTTTTTAATCTTACATCATCATAATTAATAATAGCTCCAAATGTTATTTCTATTTCTTCATCTTTTTTAGGGTAATAATTTGGTGTATCTAATTCTATTAGTTCTACTGTATATTCTCTTTCATTTTCTATTTTTTTAATTAAAAGTGATAGATCAGTTACCATGATTTCTCCATCACTATCTATATCTGCATCATCAATTTTATCTTCTGGTAACTCTTGTATATGTATTAAATGACTTTCTAACAAACTAACATCACTATAATCTATTATGCCATCATCATTTAATTCACCTTTAGAAGAAGCATAAATAACTCCTAAAAATACCATTAGGAACAATGCAGAAAAAATACTACTTATGATTATTTTTCTTGTTTTTTCTTTCATTGTCTATATCCTCCATTTTTAATTTGGTTAATTTATTTTTTAATATCATTCTACTTTCAACATATCAATCAAAATCAGTTTCATTTGCGCTAAGTCATCAAGGGTAATCTTACCATCATTATTAATATCAGCTGACTTTAATTTTATTCCTTCTAATAATTGTTTTTCAATAAGGTGCAATTTCAATTTTGCTAAATCATTAATAGTAATTTTTCCATCACTATCTATATCCCCTATTACACTAAGTGTATATTGTAGTGTTTTACCTACTTGTATTTTTGTTCCTGTTGTAACTATTTCATCTTCTGCTAATAGGGTTCCTTCTTCACTAGTAAACACTATTTGTGGCTGTGTTGTTACATTCTCTACAGTTACGTTTGCTTTAAATTGTGCTACTGAAGTATTTGGTAAAATTCTCTCAATATGATTTTCTGTAATTGTATATTTGTTTGAAGTAATCTTTTCTTGTTTTGGTTCTTCTGGTTTTTCTGTTTGATCTTCTATAATATTAATAGTTGTTTTTATTTCTACAATATTAATGTCTTTTTCTCCTTCTGAAGTTACAATATCTGTAAATACAATGTCTGTTGATGTTGCTTTTACTCCTTGTTTAGTTTTTAATGTAATACTTACAAGATCTTCTGGTGCTTTACTTCCAGCCCTTTTGATAGCAATAAACTCTCCAGTTGCCTGATTATATTGTAATTTCTCCCAATCATTTAAACATTGAAAATCACTTTGTTTAACTTCTTCAAATATCTCTTTATTATATTCTAATTTTGCTTTAAAAGCATTTATCCCTTTTTTAATTTGTTCATATTTATCAAAACCAAAAGTAATTATTACTTGTTGTCCTGCTTCTAATTCATTAGTTGATGTTTTAACTTGTGCTACTAAATTTGACGTCGCTAATATATTACTTGCTAACAGAATTAAAACAATTAATATTAATATAAGCATCACTTTCTTTTTCGTTTTCATAATATCACATTCCTTTTCTTTATATACTATTATTTTTATTATAACATCTTCTTAGCTAAAACTTCAAGAAATCTAAATTTCCTATTTTTTCACATTACCTATTATTACTTACGCATTCTTGCTTTTTGGCTTTTTTACTGTTTCTTTACAAATCTATTAACTTTTGTTTACAAATGTTAATAATATTTGACCAAATAACTGCCAAAATCTCTAGAACCTTAAGCTTCCCTATAATATTAGATAAGCAAATATATATAATTTTTTTTAAGTATTCATATGTGAATGGATTAATTTTAGAATTTTTTGTAAAACTTTTAAGAAAATATTATAATAGACATAATAAAATGATAATAGAGATAAAAAACCTATGAATATTAACTTCTATAAGCTGACACCTAGATGGTGTCCTCCTTCTCCTGTTGGATTATATAATGTTACTAAAACAACTACTTCTGGGTCTGATATTGGTGCTACTCCGACAAAAAGACGTAACATATTTATTTGTGTTTACTCCATCTTCTGAAGTTCCTGTTTTTCCTCCTACACGGTACCCTTGTACCTGTGCATTTTTTCCAGTTCCTTCTGCTACTACTGATTCCATCATATTTAACACAGATTTTGCATGTTCTTCTGAAATGACTCTTTCTCCTAATTTTACTGGTATTTCAGTTACTTCTCCTGTTTTGCTATCAATTATTTTTTTTACTACTCTAGGTGTAATTTTAGTCCCTCCGATTAGCAATAGTACTTACTGCAGTTACTAACTGTATTGGTGTTATTTCAAATCTTTGGCCAAAACTAATAGTAGCAAGTTCTACTGGTCCTACTTTTTCTTCTTTTAGGAAAATACTAGTTGCTTCCCCGTGGCAAATCAATTCCTGTTTTTCCTAATAGTCCAAATTTATTTAAATATTGATAATAGGTATGTACTCCTAACTTTTGTCCTAACCCTATAAATACTGGATTGCATGAATTCATTAATGCTTGCCTTAAAGATTCTGAGCCATGGGGCCTATAATGTCTCCAACATTTTATTCTAACTCCTGCAATTTCAATTCCTCCTGAACAGTTAAATTCTCCCTGTTTATCTGGCTGGGTTATTCCTTCTTGAAGTGCTGCTGAAGTTGTAATTAGCTTAAATGTAGACCCTGGTTCATACGTATCTGTTACTGCTTTATTTCTCCATAATGACATCATTGTTTTATTTCTATCTGCCTGCGACATTTGTTCCCAATTTTGCTTTAGCTCTTCTGTACTTGGACTAAATGGATCATTTAGGTTATAATTGGGATATCCTGCCATTGCTAAAATATCACCTGTTTTTGGGTTCATAATAACAATATTTCCTCCATCTGTACATTTATTATCAATACATGCTTCTTTTAAGTATTTTTCAGCTATTCCTTGAATAGTAGCGTCTATTGTAAGCACTAAATCATTTCCATCTACTGGTGGCACATAATTTTCTCCTGTATTTTCGATATCTCCTCCTCTTGCATCTGTTAATTTTTGAATTTTTCCTTTTTCCCCTTGAAGCTCTTTATCATAAACTGCTTCTATTCCATCTAATCCTTGATTATCACTTCCAGAAAATCCAATTACTTGTGATGCTAAATTATTGTATGGGTAATATCGTTTTGTATCTTCATCTATATTCACACCAGTTGTAATATGATTTTCTTTTAACCAAATTCTTAATTTATCTGCCTTTTCCTTGTCTACCCTTCTTACAATTGTTTCAATAGAACTTTTTTTACTTACTCTTTTGAATACCGTTTCATAATCTAGTTCAAAAATATCTGATAACGCTTTTGCTACTTTCTCTTTATCTTCTTTTGCAATATTAACTGGATTTACTGTAATAGTTTCTACTGTACTACTAACTGCTAAAATAGTTTTTCCAGTAGCATCATAAATAGTTCCTCTTCGTGGATTGATATTTCTGTCTAATGTTTGTTGCACATATGCCATGGATTGAAGTTCTGCTCCCATTCCAAATTGTATCCACCCTATTCTAACTACTAAAACTCCTAATATGAGCCAAAGAATAATGATTTCGTTTCTCATTCTCTTTTTTCTAGCTACATTTCCTGCTTTTTCTTCTACTTTTACTTTCTTATTTTTTAGTTCTTGTTTAAATTTCCTTTTTTGCTCTTTTTCGAATATTTTTTTATCTTTCTTTAAATTGATGGTTTCTTCTTTTTTCTTTTCCTTCCATTTTAGTAATTGCTTTTTATCCATTTCTTCACGAAAAGTTTTTCTTACCTTACGCATATGCTTTTGCTCCCATCTATTTTTTTATTCATTCTTACTACTATTTTTATTCAAGCCTATAAAAAAAAGACTAAAATCTTTCGATTTTAGTCTAGGAGAAAGCATATTTATATTTCATAGTTAGTTACATTTTCTGCAATTGCTTCTTCATTTTCATAACTATATGTAGTAAATACTTGAAGATATTTCTTTTTTGTATTTAGGTCTATATATTTCCTTGTTTCTTGCTTTTTTATTTCAACAGGAGTAATTTCACTAATATTATTAATATTTTCTTTTATATTACTTTTAATAGCATCACTTTTTCCAACTTCTTTTGCAATATTTTCCTTACTAGTTTTAAAGTTAGTATCTAACTTTTCTTTATCAACTTTAATGCTATTGTCGGCTATTTGTACAACTTTACCATAATTTACAATTACAGTATAAGCTGAATTTGTATAGATATCTCCTATTTTATATGTAAATTCTATAGTATAATGCTTATTTTCTTTTGAAGTATTATAGATATTTACCTCATAATCATTTATATTAAAGCTTGCATCTTTTTGTTTTAGTAAATTTATAATAGCAGGAAGTTTTTCTTCTGTTCCATCATATGGAATGTCCTCTGTAATATATGTTATATTACTTTCATCAATTACAGTATTATTATCTAAAGTATTTACTGCACTTCTTGTCTTTTTTACTACCATCTCTCCATTACCAAAAATGGCAAGGTCTTTTACTTTACTATCAGCATATGATTTACTTCCAGCATAATTTAATGCTTGGTTTATGGTTGCTCCTGTTTCTAATTTTGCATTAAAATTACAGATAAATTTGTCCGCTGATGTACTCACAATAGTCTGGTGCCAGCCTATTGTAGTAGTTTTCCAATTACTTCTTTTAAATACATCATATGTAATATTGTCTACATTTTCTTTACCAGTATTACATGCTAAAAAAATTACCAATTTTGTTTTAGTCCAGTCTATCGAGGCCGTTCCCACATATCTTCCTGCTTGTGAACTCCCTATCTTAACTCCATTTTCTTTAAGAGTACCAACATAATTTTCTGTACCATGACCAGTTAAAAACACAAGATCACTCTCTAATCTCTTTCTTCCATTAGTAAAAGAACCATTTAAAACATTGTAATTAGCATCATATGTTGCACAATATATTCCATATCCCATACGGTTATACGAATCAGCACACGCATTTGTTGTAGTTGTCATATCTATATTATCATAACCTTTTCCAGCAGAAAATGCAAATCCACTTGCAGCTGAAACTTTTAGTGGTATTGCAATTGTTGCTGATAGAAGAGTTAAAGCTAATAAAGATTTTGTTAATATTTTTTTATTTTTTTTCATTTTAATAAATTTCTCCTTTCTTATTTAGCATTTCTTTTATAACATTCCCCCTTTTTTAATATATAAAAATATGACGTCATATATTTTTAAATTTTTGTTAATATAAGTATATCAGGAAATCCCGTATCTTGATTATACTCTTTTACTTCAAAATGATAATTACCTTGATAATCTTTTACTTTTTCTTGCAATTCTTTTAATTGTTCTTTTGTTATTAACTTGTATATTTCTTCCTCAAATTCTATATTTATTATTTTACATTTACTTTCCCAATAAATATTATTTATGTCATATATATAATTTAGTCTTTCTACTACTGTTTTACTATCATAGTTTCCTGTATAAAAATAAGATAAAGTTGTTTCACGTTCGTCTAGTTCTTTAATATTAACTTTTTCTTCAAAATTAATATAATGTCCATATAAAGGCTCACTTTCTATTTTTAACTTTTTACATTTTTCTATTAATATTACATTTAAAATGAGTGATATTACCATTATAAATGATACAACTAATAATATTATTTTTTTATCCTTCATTTTCAATTTCTCCTTGTGCAATTAGATTTTATTTAATATTACTTTATTGGCATAGCCAGTTTGTGCATCTGCTTCTATTTTAACATAATAGTTACCATCATAATCCTTTATTAGCTCTTGTAAATCTGTTAATGGGTAGCCATACTCTGGACTATTATAAGACATTATTTTATACTCTGTGTTTTCAAAAACTACATATATTATTTTATCTTCACTTTTACTATGAAGACCATTCATAGAATATACATAATACAGTCTATCTGCTAATGATTTACTGTCATGTTCTCCTGAAAGCAAATCATATAATGCCGCATTGTTTGCTTCTACTTTATCACTTAATCTCCATTCATCTTCTGGATTTATAATTTTTATTAAAAATACTATATTTAAAATTAATGATATTACTGTTATAAAAGATACTACTAATAGTATTGTTTTTTTATTCTTCATTTTCAATTCCTCTTTGTACAATTAAATTTATTTAACATTTTAGATTTTATTTAAGATTACTTTATTTGAATATCCAGTTTCCTCATCTGCATATACTTCAACATAATAGCTCCCTTTATAGTTTTTTACCTGATTTTGTAAATTTTCTAATTGCTTATCATTCATTATTTTATACTCTGTGTTTTCAAAGACTACATATATTATTTTATTTTCGCTTTCTTTATAAAGATTATTCATACTGTATACGTAATGTAGTCTATCTGCTAAAGACTTGCTATTATGGTTTCCTGAAAGCAAATAATCTAATGCTGCATTATTAGCTCTTACCTCATCACTAAAGCACAAATCAACTCCCCTATTTTCAGTTTTGATTACTAGCACTATATTTAAAATTAGTGATATTGCCATTATAAATGATACAACTAATAATATTACTTTTTTATTTTCCATTTTTATTTTTCCTACTTTTATACTTTCTTTAATATAATAGTGTTAACAAATACTGTATTTTCACGTGTTGTGGTCTTAATATCATAATTTCCTTTATAAGATTTTATTTCTTTTTGTAATTTTTTTAATTGTTCATCGTTCATAATTCTATATTTTGTATTTTCAAATATGATATCTACCATTTTGTCTTCATTTTCTTTACGAAGAAGATTAATATGATAAATATAATTTAATCTTTCTGATATAGTTTGACTATCATACTCTCCCCAAAAGAAGTTATTAAAAATTGCTTCATCTTCTAAAACTTCTATATTAGTAATTCTTTTCTCTCTATTTATATAATAAGCTCCATATAAAGGTTCACTGTCTTTTATTAATTTTATCAATATAATTATGTTTAAAATTAATGATACTATCATTATAATAGATACAGTAAATAATACCTTAACTGTTTTCTTTTCCACTTTATTTCCTCCTGCATTTTTAAATTTAACTATTCTATATCATAGTTAAGTTATGAATTCTATAAAAGTAGAAAAAGATAGAAAAAAGTGGAAACATGATATTTCACTAAATCTTTATACTTTCTTTACTTGTGTTATATTTTATTTAATGTAACTAGAGTACAAAATCCTGTATTTTGATTGTATTGTATATTAAAATAGTAATTTCCCTTGTACTCTCCTACTTGTTTTTGCAAATCTTCTAACTCTTCTATTTTCATTATTTCGTATTCTCTTCCCTCAAATTTCACATATACTATCTTATCTTTATTTTCTCTATGAAGAATATTGATATCATATATATAATTTAGTTTTTCTGCTGCTATTTTACTATTACATTCACCTGAAAAAAAATTTTCAAAGCCTGCATTATGTTCTTGTATTTCAATATTTGTAACTTTCCCCTCTTTATTTACGTAATATGCTCCATATAAAGGTACATTTTCTTTTATTAATTTTACTACTAGTATTACATTTAAAGTTAATGATATTATTGTCATAAAAGATGCTATAAATAATATTTTGCTGACTTTATTTTTCATATTTATTTCCTCCGTTTACCTTAGCTACTCTATATCATAGTTCAGTTATGAATTCTACAAAAGTAGAAAAAGATAGAAAAAAGTGGAAACATGATATTTCAAAAATAAATACAAAATTCTAACTTTTTTGTGATAATTCCTTCTATTTTAACTTTTTTGTGATAGAATAGATTACGTAAAGCATATATCTAGATAAAAAGGATTGAAATAATATGAAAACTACTTTAATTATAGCTGATGATGATTTTAATTATAGTAAGACTTTATTTAACTCATTAAAAAATTTTGAAAAGGATATTACTATTCTTGGAATTGCTACAGATGGCAAAGAAACATTAACCATGTTAGAAAAATATAATCCACATTTTTTAATATTAGATCTTAAAATGCCTAAAAAGAGTGGAATAGAAGTACTACAGGAACTTGAAAAGAAAAAAAATTGCCAAACTAAAGTTATTATAACTTCTGGAGAAGTAGAACTTGTTAATGAGCTAAATTTAGTAAAATACAATAGAATAGAAAATATTTTCATCAAGCCATTTAAGTTTTCCCTTTTGTTTAAGAGTATTCAAAATAACTATGAAAGAACAAATAGCAAACAATTAGAAATATATATTGATGAATTTTTACATAATTTTAATTTTAATTTTACAAGTCAATCTTATAAATATTTAATAGCCTGTATAGAAAAGGCTATTAATAAACCACATGTGTTAAATGAAATTTATAAAGAAATAGCAGAAGAAGAAAATATTAACTTAAATAAAATAAAATGGGGAATACAAAAGCTAATAGCCTCTATGAATAGATATACTTCAAAAGAAATTATTTCAAAATATATAACTTATAATCAAAATCCTTCTCCTAAAATATTTATTTTTGAGGCAGAAAAAAGAATAAAACAAAAATTAAGCTCTCAAAAGCTTATAAAATAAAGAACTTTTTTCATTTGTTTCAATGTAAAAAGTTCTTTATTTTATAATATCCATAATACCATCTACTATTTTTTCGTACCATCTTTTTTGTTGTGCTAGGTCTACTTGCTCTCCTGCTGCTTCTACATAATCTTTTTTAGGAAGATTGATATATACTTTTTGTGCCTCTTCTATTTTTTGCATTCCTAACATTTCTTGAGCTGATTTTTGAACATTAGCTAAATTAAGGCTACTTTGAATACTAATTTCTGTTTGTGCATTTTCTTTTTGTAATACACTAAGTTCTTTTTTTAGCTCCTCTTTTTTATCAAAACTTTCTGTAATAAGAGAATTACGGTAACTTATAGCAAATAATATAACAAAACCTACTAATATATACATAATTTGTTTTACATGTGGTTTTAAATTTCTTTTAACTTTTGCCTTTTCTTTTGGTTTTGTTTTTAAAGCCGTAGATTTTTTCTTTTTCGAATATGGATTTTGTTTTGGCTCATATTCTGGTTTTAATTTTCTAGGACTAGTGTCATATTGATACCCTACTTGCTTATATGCCATAAGTTTTCACCTCCTTATATAGTTTTAAGAAATGCTTTTTCATTTTTTAAAACCTATTTTTCTCTTGTATATCTTTATTGCATCTTTCAAATATTCTTACCTTTGCACTTTTAGACCTTGGATTTTTCTGTTTTTCTTCCTGTGATGCTTCTATTGGCTTTTTATTAATTACTTTTCCCCACGATTCATAGTTGCAAACACAATATGGTAAGTCGTTTGGACAAGTACATTTTCCTGCTAAATCTGCCATGGCATTTTTAACTGCTCTATCTTCTAAGGAATGAAATGTAATTACTACTAATCTTCCATTTTGTTTTAAGCAATGTATACTTTTTACAATTGTTTGGTAAAGTGGTTCTATTTCGTTATTTACCTCAATTCTAATTGCCTGAAAAGTTCTTTTAGCTGGATGCCCATCTTTTTGTTTTGCTTTTGGAATAGAATTTTGAATAATTTGTACTAACTGGCTTGTCGTTTCTATTGGCTCTTTTTCACGCATTTTGCAAATATTTTTTGCAATTTGTTTGCTATATTTTTCTTCTCCATATTGCCAAAGAATTTCTGCTAGTTTTTCTTCTGAATAAGTATTTACTACCTCTTTTGCAGTTATTCCTTTAGAGGTATCCATTCGCATATCTAAAGTAGCTTCTCCTATATAGCTAAATCCTCTTGATCTTTCATCTAATTGATAAGAGGATACTCCTAAATCTAATAAAATACCATCTACTTCACAAATTCCTTGCTCTTGCAAAATAGTTTGTATATGATCATGATTTCCATGAATATAGATTACATTTTGATAATTTTCTAATCTTTTAGCTGCTGCTTTTAATGCTTCTTTATCTCTATCAATTCCAATTAACTTACCTTTTATAGATAATTGTTCTAGTATTTTACTACTATGTCCTGCTCCACCTAAAGTTCCATCTACATAAATTCCATTTGCTTTTATTTTAAGCCCCTCTATGCACTCTTTTAGCATAACAGGTTCATGACTAAATTCTATTAGCACTTAAATTTTCCTTTCTTTTTATTTTCAAAATGATAGCACAAGCAGTTGGTATAGAATATACCAACTGTATGCTAAATTTTGTTTTTATCTTTTCTTTTGTAATTTTTCATTTCTTTTGTTCTTTCTTGTTTTTCTTTAGTAAGGTAAGGAAAATTTTTTCTTTTCAAAAATTCTTTTGTTTCTTTTTTAACTTTTCTTTTGTAAATTTATTTCTTTTACCTTTGTAAACTAATAAATTTTTCTTTAGAAATTAATATCTTTAGTAAGATTTATTTCTTTTGTCTTTTGTAAAAACTTTCTTTTTTTATCTTTTGTAATTTAAATGTTTTCTTTTGTACTTTTTTATTTTTTCTTTAGTGCAAATTTATATAAACTTTTTCAAGTTATATACCAAGCATTGTCATATTTTCTGCTATTTCATCTGCAGAAATATTTTCATCACTATTGTAAGATTTCCATTTTTCTTTATTCCAAATTTCAATTCTAGTACCTACCCCAATAATAACTGCATCTTTTTCTAAGTTACTATATTCTCTTAAATTACCTGCAATTAAAAATCTGCCTTGTTTATCTACCTCGCATTCAGTAGCACCAGATAAGAAAAATCTCACGAAGTCTCTAGCATTTTTGTTAGTAAGTGGAAGTGTTTTTAATTTTTCTTCAAAGCGTATCCATTCTGTTTGTGAAAAGCCAAATAAGCAGCCATCTAATCCTTTAGTTATGATGAATTTTTCGCCCATATCTTCTCTAATTTTTGCGGGTAAAATCATTCTGCCTTTTGCATCTAGAGAATGTTCATATTCACCTATTAACACTTTGTTTCACCTCTCTAACATTTTGTTCCACTTTTCACCACTTCTCTCCACTTCAATTAGATTTTAATATAACTTCTTTGAAATAGCAAGCTTTTTTTGAAAAAAGTTTTATTTTTTTAAAATTTATGCTATAATACAAAACATGCAAAGCTCTAAGTGAGCTATTTTGCAAATAAACGGGGATTTCCCCAAAGGAGACTTACAAAATGATGGAACAGCAAAAAGAATGTAAGAGCATGAAGCAACGGGTAGAAGAGGCTTTGAAAATTCTTCCGCCTGACGCCCACGGTGAGTTTTTTGCCGAGCTCAAACGTGCTAAAGGGGTTATTCTTGACCTCGAAGGCACTCTTGGTGCTTGCACCAAAGACACTGTTTCTGAAAAGCTTCGTACTTTTGCACAGCAAATTCCAGAATTTAAGTACCTGACCGAAGAGCGCGCTGCGGCCCTTGCCCTGGTGGAACAAGTTTGTACTGGAGCAGTAGATATTCCTACTGGTCTGGCTATTTTGTACGACACCGACAAGCAATTTACCGATGCTATGGTCTTATCGGTGAGTTAACTCCAAAAAGAGCCCTAGACTTTTATTTAAGTCTAGGGCTCTTTTTTATATTTCATCTAAACATTTTTCTATTATTTTTTCTAAGTTAGTGGTATTTACAATAGATTCTATACTTGCTTCTAAAATTTCTTGCGGTGGTACTTTTTTTAAATTTAAGTAATACCCATTTTTTAAAGCTAATTGTCTAATAAATTCTCTATTTGTTCTTCCATTTCCTTCTCTAAAGCAGTGCAATACATTTAATTCTGATAAATAATAAGCTAAGCGTTTTGCAAGCTGTATTTTATTTAGCCCCTGCAAATAGTTTTCATTTTTTAGTTTTGCTAATAAATTTTCTAATTCTGTTTCTATATATTCCCACATAGCAAAGCGAAATTCTCCTTTTGCTATGTTTTCTTCTCTTAGTTTTCCTGCAAAAGGATAAATATCTTCAAATAAATACCCATGAATTTGCATAAAATGCTGTTTATCAAAATTACCTGTAATTCCCATTTGTCTTAGTCCTAATGATTTTGCAGCAGTAATTTTTGCTTCATAGTACTGCAAATCTTTTGCATCTTGGATATTTAATTTATTAATTAGTACTTCACTATTTAAATAGCAGTACTTAGAATTTCTTTGTTCATAGGTATTTTCCATTTAAACCACCACCATCTGTTTTTTATTTAATTGGTTGGTCTTTAATCATTTGAATTAAGTCTGGCATGGCAATTTCTTCATTTGCAAACATTTTAAACATGTTAATATCATCTGTACTAATTCCCATTCCTTCAATTGCTAAATCGTTTTGTATATTTTCTATATTAAAGTTAAACATTTCTTCATTAAACATCTTTTTATCCTCCTTTATTTAGGCTTTTTCTTTAGCTTGCTAATTGTAGTTATATTTTTTCCCACTACACTTATATTATACCATAAAACTGTTAAAAAGTACAGCATTTTAGAGTATTTTATTGACATAATGTTGTAATCGTTGTATAATTTTTTTATTCTTACCGACTTTTGTTAATAATAGCTTATTTATAGCTATTAAATTTATTTTAGGAGGAAAATCATATGCCAGGAATTTTGTATCACCTTAGTTTTGCAAAAGAGGTGTATCGGCAATTAAACTCGGTTTGTTCTATAAATGAAATTAATTTTATGTCAGGTAACCTTATTCCAGATTTAGCAACAGATAAAAAGCGCTCTCATTACCGTATCCCTGCCTCTGTAGATGGATTTTTTGTTCCCGAACTAAAACTTGCAAAGCAGGAACTATATGTTCCTACAAACCCTATTAAACTTGGAATGTATTGCCATCTTTACTTAGATTACTATTTCATTGAAGAATTTTTAATTCCTGAATTTATTTGGGATACGAAAAAAATGAAAGTAATTAACCCTAGAAACAATATGGAATGGTCTGTAGACACTTTCTTTTCACATTCTGGCATGTATGGTTCTTATACAGAAATTAATGGACTCATGCTTCAATATGGTCATGTATCGCTTAAGACAGTTAACCAAATTCCTGAAATTTTGCCTAATACGGGAATTGCTGTATTTGATCAAAGAATTAGTACAACCTGGAAAGCAGAACTTGCTGAATACTTAGCACAAAAAAAGGAATACACTGGTGAAATTTTTGATTATCACAGGTTGCAGAGCTTTCTTTCACAAATTGCTACTCAGTTTGTGAAAGAAACTCTAAAATAAATAAAAAAAGTACTACTAAACTTTATTGTTTGGTAGTACTTTCTTTTTCATCAAAATAGCTACTAATTTGTTCTAATTTTTCAAACCCAACTTGTCTAAACACCTCATATGCTACAATAGCTACAGAATTAGATAAATTTAAAGAGCGTAAGTGCTCTCTCATTGGAATACGAATAGTATTCTCAATGTACTTTTGCAGTAAATCTTCTGGTAAGCCTTTTGTTTCTTTTCCAAATAATAAAAATATTTCTTCTGATTTTGTATAATTTACATCTGAATAGCAATTTTTGCCCTTTGTTGTTGAAAAATACATAATATTTTTTTCTGGTGAATATTCTCTTAAAAATTCTTGTAATGATTCATGTATTTCTATTTGTAGTTTATCCCAATAGTCTAGTCCTGCTCGTTTTAAATATTTGTCTGTAATTTCAAATCCTAGTGGTTTTACTAAATGCAACTTCGCTCCGAATAGCTGCGCAAGTTCTTGCTATATTTCCTGTATTTTGCGGTATTTCTGGCTCTACCATTACAATATTTAATCTCATTTTTATGTTTTTCTCCTTTTAGATTGTTGGCAATGCTACTTTTTGCATCTCTATTTTTTCACTTACTGGTCTTTTGACTCTTCTTAAATCTGTTTTATTTTTTTTATTAGAAAAAATAATATCCATAATTTTATCTGGGTAATGTTTGTCTAAAAATTGCTCTAGTTTTGTATTTGTTTTAATATTCAAAGTTCTTTCATATTGCCTTACTCCTGCTAAAGTTGATATACTTACATTAAATATCATAAATAATACAAATACTCCTGTTATGATTTGTACATTTCGATTCATATAATTAAAGTGATCTAGTTTTTCGGTATATGGATATAAAAATTTAATAAAGATAATTCCTGCTATTCCCCATATTAAGCAATAAGCAAGTTGTGTTCTACCATTTATATTAAATAGCATGTCTCCATATTCCCATGAAACTGTACCAAATATGCATTCTTGCGCATAGGAAAATAAGTACTCTGTTATTCCTCCTAAAAACATAGTATAAAGAAAAATTTTAATACTATTAATATCTTTTACATTTTGTGTAGTAGCTCCTGTAATTTTAGGAACAATTAAATAGAACATCACTGCTCCTGCTCCATATACAGGAATAAAAGGCCCATAAATTACGCCCTGTCTTACTTTAAACTGCCTCTCTGCTACTATGCAGACAATGGTTTCTGCAATACAACCAATAATGCTTGCTACTGTAAAAATCCAAAATACTTTTATTAGTTCTTTCTTCGTTTCTTTCTCCATTTTATTTCCCCATTTTTCTTTTTATTATATCACTAACTTTTTTAATTTCTATTAACAATTTCTTAATTTTTTATTACAATTTTTTTACAACTAACTTGTTATGGTAGTAGATGTTTTTCCTGTTCCTACTACACTTTCTTGTAGTGAGCGCCAGGTGTTACACCCAATAATTCCATCTGCTATTAATCCAACACTTTTTTGATAACTTATCGTAGCATTTCTTGTTTGTGTTCCAAATACCCCATCTAACCCACCTGTTTTATATCCTAAAGTATTTAAGTTGTCTTGTGCAATACACACATATGCTCCTCTACTTCCTTGCTTAATTAATGGATAGCCTCCTTGAGAGCATGCTGGTGTTCCTCTTCTTTTATCCATATGCACCCATGTTGGAGTTAAAGAGGCTGGTTCTACATATGACCAAACACCAGAACTAAGTACGGAATTTCTAAGTCTATTTCTTTGTGCCACTTGCATTTTTTGCCCTACGTCAAAGGCTGTTCCAGCATAATGCTGGCTTTGGTTTCCATGTCCGCCTTCATAGGGTCTTTTAAAAGCAAAACCTACATCAATTGGTGCACCAAATAAATATCTTTGGCTATTCCACGCTTGCATTACTCTTTTTTCTGTCCAAAGTACATTGCTTCCGGCTAGAGCCTTTAAACTCTTTTACTGTAAGTGTTCGATTGGTAACATATGGCATTGCTTCTTGCTCACCTCTATAATATGTTTCCATACGATTTGTATCATTATTATACACTAAAATTCTTGCCATGTCTACTTCTCCTTTCTTTTCACTTTATATTATATGAAAAAAAGGAAAATTGGTTCTAAAAAAAATGAGACATTGGGGACTGTCCCCAATGTCTCATTTTTTATCTTACTTCTCTTAATTTTACAACTAATCTTTGTTTTCCATGGTTAGTACAAGTAATTAGTGTAAGTTCTCTAGTGTTAGTATCTAAAGTAGTTCTTTGACTTGTACAACTAGTATCATATGGCTCTACTACTTTTTTATCATATACTTCGTATTTTACAGTTCTTCCATAAAGGTCTGTTAATTCTGCTATATCTCCATTTTTTAATTTATGTAATTTTCCGAACATTTTTCCACTTTCGTAGTAATGCCCTGCTATACAGTAATTTCCTACTTCATTTGGGTTTGGTCCGAAAAATTTATTTAAAGAAACAAATAGTAATTCTGGTGAAGTATCTGATAAAACTACATATTCTATATTAATTGCTGGTATTTTTAGAATTGCTTCTTGGCTATAAGATACTCCATCTTTAGAGACTTTTGTTTCTACATTAGCTATTGGCTTTGGTGGTTCTTCTTGGTGCTTTTTTTCTTCTTCTTGATCTAAAATAACAACAATAATGTCATTGTCTTCTTGCCTTATTGTGGTATCATCTACTTGATATTTTAGCTGTGCTAAAATTTGCTGTGATGCTTCTTCACTTTTTCCTCTATCGTATTCTGCATAAATATAATAAGAAAATAAAAGGCATATTATAAAAACAGATAAGAAAAATTCTATTTTATAAATAAATTTTTTTCTTTTTATTTCTGGTGTAACATAAATTTTTTCTGTTGTTAAAATCTGATTCATAAAGCCACCTTCTTCCTTTCTTTTGTTTAAATTCATACAATATCATTATAGCATATTTTTAATTATTTTGGAAGAGGATTTTTCAAAATTTTATAACTTACCAACTTAATTTTTTATACTTCTTTTTATAACTAAAATCTTTTGCGATTAAATATAATTTTCTTCTAATACTAGTATCTTTTTTATACTTTAAAGGGTTTACTAACTTTTTTTGTTTTGCAAGCATTAGTATTTCATCTCTTAAAGGGGTACTTGTAACATACTTTTTAATAACACTTTTTGGTACAAAAGAAAGAGCTATTTTTTCTTTCATTAAAGTACATGGTTTTTCTTTATGATAAATTAGATCATCAATTAAATATTCTACTAAGTTATGCCCTCCTGCTGCTAAATAATAGCTACATCTAGCTTGTCTTGGATTAATTTCTAATACTTTATATTTTCCATCTCTATAATCATATTTTAAGTCAAATTCTGCAAATCCTTGGTAACCTATTCTTTCCATAAAGTTTTTTAGTGGCTCTACTATTTTTTCATCATATCCATGTTCATTAAACCCATTTACAAGTACAGTACAATTTCCTATTCCTCCTGGGTTTCTTTCTTGCAAACCAATTTGGGCTAAAGTAATTAATTGTACTTTTTTTTCTTTACTACAATAAAATACACTATCAAACAATGCACAGTCGTCTCCTGGTATAAATTCTTGAATAACTAAATTGCTTTTGTAGCCTGAGTTTTCTATTTTTTTTACAACTTCTTCTAGTTCTTGCTTTGAAAATACTTTAAATACTTTAAACATTCCTTCAAATTTATGTGTATGGTATTCTATGTTATTTCCTGGTTTTACAATGAGTGGGTATTTTAATTTTTCTATTTGCTTTTCATCTAAACTTTCTTTACTGCCACATGGATAAATATATGTTTTTGGAACTTCTAGCTCACTTCCTTCAAAAGTTTGATAAAAAGTATCTTTTACTGCTATTTGATTTAAAATTTCTAAACTTGGATAATTGTGCACATATTTTGCATCTAATTTACTTTGATTTTCTATGATAAGCCTTACTAATTCATCACTAGTTCCTATTAAAAGTATTTTTTCTTCCTGCCTAGTTTTAGCATATTCATTTAATGTTTGCACAAACCCTTCTTCTGTTTCAAAATTTGGTACTTCTTTAAAGTTTACAATATTACTATAAGATACTACTCCTATGGCACGTTTTGCAATAACATTTACTTTTTCATGATATAGCTCATGATAGCACCTTGCCATATAATAGCTATTAAAGTCGCTTCCTAAAATAAGTACATTAAATTTTTTTTTCATGTTTTAAACTTTCCTCTCATCTATTTCAACGATTTTGTCATTTTTCACAAGTACCCTAGGTATCCATTCATTAAACATACAAGAACCTTCATAGACACTTGTTCTAATATAGCTTACTACTTCTTGCATTGGTATTTGTTCTCCAATTAAAGTTACTAAGTCTTTGCTTTTTACTGTTTCGTCTACCTTAGCAATAATCATTCCCATATTAATTTCTCCAATAAGTGGGTATCTTTTTCCATTAATTACAATTTGCCTTCCTCTATTTTTTCTACTAAAACCATCTGCATAGCCTATTGGAATTATTGCTATATACATTTTTGCTTTCATTAGTTTAGTATATATATATCCATAATCTATATAATTAAATTCATTTGATATTTTTGTTGCTACATTGTCTGATAATATTATTTGCTGTTCTTTTGTTAATTTGCCTATTACTTTAATATCAAATTTCCTTAGTAATTTGCTTATACCCATTTGTTTCTCCCTCGTTTTATACCTATACAATTTTATTATACTATATATATTGTCTTTTTTTGTTACATTTTGTTTACGATTTTGTTACTTTTTTATAGCATAGTAGTATGATACTTAGAATTTTACTTTAATTTGTAAAGAATGTTCTTTTTATACATATATAAAAGGGTCTATAAAAACGTCCAAAACGAAAATGAGTGAATATTTTTCACTCATTTTCATTTGGACGTTTTTTACAGCATTAACAAATTATTTTATTACTTCTCTTGCTTTTGTTATTAACCTATTTTTGTGTCCATTTGTACATGTTATAAGTGTTATTTCTCTTGTATTAGGTGCTACACTTTCTATGCAAGTTATATCATTTGGGTCTATTGTATATATTTTGAATATTTCGTATTCTATTGTATTTAGGTTTAAGTCAGTCATTTTTATTTTGTCTCCTACTTTTAAGTATTTTGTTTTTCCAAACATTGTACCATTTTTATAGTTATGACCTGCCATACAAAAGTTTCCTATATCATTTATATTTGCACCCCAAAATTTCGTAATAGCAACTTTCATTGCTTCATCA
>JAAWMH010000037.1 GCA_022798335.1 Clostridia bacterium | reverse complement strand
TTACTGTTGCGCCTAGCTCTGTTATATTTGTTATTTTTGTATAAGTACTATCATCTGCTGAAGCTAATTTGTAGTAGTATTCTATGGTTCCGTCTTTTAATCTTGAAACTATTGCTTTTGCTGTAATACTTGTTTTTGTGCTACTGATTTCTATTCTTCTAATAACTGGTGGTAAGTTTCCTTTTCCTATATCTCCTATTTCTACATGTCCTTTATCGTTGACAATAATTTCTACTGTATAGCCATCTTTGGTATTTAATAAATAAACATCATTTCCGCTTTCATCTTTTTCTGGACCTTCTACATCATCATAGGTTTCTATAATATCTGCTTTAATGAGCCTATCCCACAAATTGGTAATAGGAAGACTTGGGTCTAATGTTTTATCTGCTATCCATGCTATTCTAATAACATCTATTCTATCTCTTAAGTCTGCTATTTTGTAGCTCTCGCTTGCTTTATTTGCCTGCCCTATAATTCCTCCTTGTAGTACTACTTGAATGGTTATTCCGGCCAAAATTAAAAGCACTACTATCGTAACGACTAGTGCAATCAACGTTATGCCAGATACATTTTAGTACCTAGCCTATTTAATTTTTCTTCTTTTTTTAAACTTTTTTCCTTTTGGTAAAAACTACTTGTGTGTATACAGCCTCAAGGCTTTCGTGAATTCTCATTTTGTTTTTCCTCCCTTATATCTTTTTAACTTTTGTACATATTATGAGCTTTTTCGTCTTATTTTATGCACTTATAGTGTAACTTATATGTATTCTTTTTGTAAATACCTTTAAAAAAATATTTTATTTGTAACATTTTTGTAATATTGTTAAAATAGAACAGCCTAATTTTATAACTAGCTGAACTGCTTTTCTTTTTTATTTATAAAAACATTATCACAAATAGTGGATTATGTCTTTTTCAAGTTTTTCTATTTCTTTACCATCTTTATCCAAAAAGTGTTTATTTTAATTTTTCCTCTAGTGCTGAAAATATTTATATTCTTCACGAAATTCTAATATTGATAAATTAATTTATTAATATAAATAACATGTATAGAAAAGCAAAGTAGAAAAAAGTAAATAAAATAACTTCTAGAACTATGGTCATAACACTAACTCTTCGGTTATTTTTAAAATTATCTAAAAAAAGATACCACAAAGTGGTATCCCCTTAAAATGGCTTATCTTTCTTTTGCGCCCCAAGGGCGCCATCTTCACCTTACAGTGCTACATAAAGAGAGAGTCTGCTGCCGATTCTTGCTATAGTTATCTCCTGGATGGTAGTTATGACGACTAAAAGCTGAATTACTTGGATTGTCGTAATAGCTTCCGCGATTAACACGAAACATTCCGCCTTCAGACTCTAAAGTCCATTCATATACATTTCCTTCCATATCATAAATATTGTTTACCCTATAGTCGTTATTAGTTCCTGTTGGAATTGGCTTATTTTCATTTGTTCCACCATAGTTTCCTTTTCCTGTACCATCTGTTGGAAATTTCTTTACTTCTTCATCATTTGATTTTTGAAACCATCTCAATGTTGCATCCCATTGACACCCCCATATCATACTACTTCCACTTGCTACTGTTTTGCTTTTTTGATACTGTACATACCAATTTTGATTTGCTATATCAGTATTATTTCTTTTTACTACTGCCTGCGTTTTACTTAAATCTCCTGTTTCATATCTTCCAATATAAAAGCCCTTATAATGCTTTACGCTTCTCATCATACTGTCAAATTCACTTTGCAATTGTGCTTTAAATTCTGTAGCATTTGTTATTCCTGTTATTCCTGCATTGGTATAATAAATTGCTGTATTATCATGAGCAGTTACAACATCTGGCTCTCTAAAACTATTTGTTGAATATGTTTTTCTTGTTGAAGTTGTTCCACTAAAGTCATAAAGAATACCTACATTTTGTCCATTTACTACTTCAAACATTTCTGCTGGATTATTTACTGGTACCCACACAAATTGATTATTCTTACTATCTGCTATTACAACTCCATCTTCTACACATGGCTTATGGTCTTGGTCAGTATTGTATACAACCTCACCTATTTCTTCACTTTGTGTTCCATGTGGTAATACTCTAAATCCTGCTGGTATTACTATTTTATTTCCGTTACTATCTTCTGTTTCTATATTTTTATTTTCATCTGCTGGTTGTCCTGCTAAATCGTCTAGTGTTGGCGTTTGTTGCTCTGGTGGATTTGGCGTATCTCCTCCTGGTTTATTTTCTCCTGACCCCCAGCCTCCATTTGCTATATAATTATTTAACCCATTTAATTGGTCCTGCTCATTTTGCGCTGCTTTTTCTGTTTCATTTTTTGCTTTCAATGCTGTATTGATAATGCCCCCTTCTCCTAGTACTACTGTTATCGTTACTCCTGCTAAAATTAAAAGTACTACTATAGTTACTACTAGCGCAATCAAAGTGATACCGCTTTTGATATTTTTCTTTGTTTAACATTTCCTTTTTCTCCTTTGTCTTTTTTATATAGTATTATGTACTTTTCTTTTGTTTTCATACATTTTTTAGTAATATTTTCATGTTTTATAAAAGTATTGCTAGTATGTTTGTACGCACTATATGTATATATAATATATTACCTAATAGTGTTTGTAAATGTTTTATTTTAAAGTTTCCTATTTGTAATGTTTTTGTAATATTTTTGCAATATCTTTTATATTTTCATATTATCTTCCCCTTTTTACAAAAATAGATAAATTTCCTAAAGTTTTCTTAGCTATATATCACATTTTGTCATTTTTTTACATAGAATATATTATAAAAACAAGAAAGGAAGGAAGAATAATATGGAATACGAAAAATGTGTATGCCCAGTTTTAAATGTAAATGGTGTAATGGCTACTGGAAAACAATATGACTTAGATATTACTTTACCAGAAGATAACAGAACTGTAATTTATGGTATCATCAAAGATTGTTACCAAGATCCAGTTTGTGATGCGGTAGTAAAATTAATTGAAGTTGTATGTGAATGTGGCAAAGAAGAAAGAAGACCAGTTTCTCATACTTTTACAGATAAAAATGGAGAATTCGTTTTTGGACCTTTATGTGCTAACCGTTTATATGAAATTGAAGTATGGGTTGACCAAGTAAAACATTGTAAAGTATGTACTTCTACTAAACATGAAGGCAAATGTTTAAAAGGCGTAGAACTTGACTGTCCTCCATGTGAAATAGCTCCATGTGATAAGCCATGTAATAAACCATGTAAATAAATTTTATTTATTTAAGGTTTAACAAACAAAAAAAGACAGTTTTTATTTGCTATTTACTAAGTTAAAAACTTACTTAAATGCAAAAAACTGTCTTTTTTTCTTTTTTATTTAAATTCCCATTCTTCTTGCAAATTGTTTTCCTTTTCTTATCATCTTTCTTTTATTTTGCCCCATTGCTTCTGCATATACCATAGCAATTCCTGCTGTTACAATTCCTCCTACTAACATTCCTTTTACAAATTTCATAAGTTATACCTCCTTTTACTATTTTTTTAGCTATTGTTAGTATGTCTTTTTTTTGCTTTTATATACCTTTTATGCCAGGAATATATTTCATAAAAAGCTATTATTAATAAAAAAGCTCCAAATAGCTTTTTTAATATGCTAACATCCATTTTGCTGCTAATAGAAGAACTAATAGCTGCTCCAGTCATTCCTGCTATAACAATTGGTATCGATTTTTTCCATATAATATTTTTATTTTTTAAATTAATAATAATAGAGGCAATTGCTGTTGGAATAAAAAATACTAAGTTAGTAGCTTGTGCTACATGTTGGTCAAGTCCTCCAAATAAAGAAAGAAGGAGAATTAATATGGTTCCTCCTCCCATTCCCATTCCGGCTAATAATACCAGAAATAAAACCTATAAGTATTTCAAACATTTTAAATTTCCTATTTTAACATATTAAGGCCTGCATATATTAGAAAACCTGCAAAAGCAATTTTTAAATATTTATCTGGCAATCTATTTAAAAGTTTTGCCCCTACTAATCCACCGAACAATTCCACCTATAGCGCATAGCATTCCTGCTTGCCATTGGATAAATTCACTTTTTGCATAGAAAATACTAGTTACTATTACCATTGGTAATATGCAAAAGATAGAAGTTGCTCTTGCTTGTTTTGGTTCCATTTTTAAAATGTACAAGAAAGCTGGAACTAAAATAAGACCTCCACCAGCAGTAAAAAATCCACTAATTAGCCCAGCTATTAAACCTACCAATACTTTTTTCCACATAAAAATAGCCTTTTCTTTTTTTATTTTTATTAGTATGACCTTTTTTTCTTCTTCTATTCATCTTTTAGTTTATATTTCTTAATTTCATTTTGTGCAAGTTGTGTTAAAATTTGATCACATTTTAGCATTTGTGTAATTACATTTTTTCTTATTTCTTCTCTTTCAATACTATCTGCTGCATCTAAAAATCTTTGAACTTGATTTAAATATTTTTTATTCTTTTCCTTCCAAGCAAAAGCGCCTGAATCCTCTTCTTTCGTGTACCTTTTCTTAAATAACATGATACACACCTCTTTCTTTGGTCATTACTTTTATACAATTTAAAATTACTGCTATCGTTATGTTTGGCTCTTGATATGTTATTTTAATACATCTCGTGGTAAAATACAAGTATAAGACAAAATACGACAAAATTCTTCTAGAAAAATTCATAATAGAAAGGTTTGAATTGCATGATTAAAATTAAATTATCTGACCTACTCGGAAAACATAAGATGACTCAGAAAGCATTAGCAGATCTTACTCACATTAGACCTGCTACCATCTCTAAAATGTATTATGAAGAAACAAAAAGAGTAGACATTAATCAATTAAATAGCATCTGCAGTGCTTTTAATTGTGAAATCTCTGATTTAATAGAATACATTCCAGATAAGCCTGATAAAAAGGACAAATAACTATGTACGGTTTACATATAGGTTAAATTTATTATATCAAAAAACACTAGCTAAAGCTAGTGCTTTTTTCATATATTATGAATTTATAGTATACTTTTTATTTCATCTAAATGCTCTACTACACTTTGATAACCATATTCATAACACTTGTCTAATTTTTCTATATCTAATAAGCCTACTTTATCTGTATAAACATTTAATATATAATCACTCATTTCTAAGTTTTCTTCTGATATTTTACTTCCCATAATATCAATTGTTTTCATTACAATATCCATAAAATTACTATTACTATCAATAGGATCTGCATCAAATTTAACAGCTATTACCTTATCTGCTCCTTGCTTTTTTACTTCATGCACTGGTACATTATCTAATGCCCCACCATCCATAAAGGCATGCTCTTCCATATAACAAGGTGAAAATACTGCTGGGAAGCTACTACTTGCTCTTACTGCTTTTCCAATATTAATGTCTGTAATATATTGCATTTTATCTGGTGTATGGCTTGGAATTTTATTAGTAAAAACATATTCTTTTGATTTCATAATATCTACACATGGAATAACTAAAGGCATTTTTATTTGATTTATACTTGTAATATTTTTATTTTTTGCTAATCTATCATATACTTTTTCAATTGCTTCTCCATTTTTAAAACCTGTTACATTATTTTTGCTTTCAATTGGAAGTTTCCATAGTTTAGAAAACCATGGAGTAGTATTACTATCTATAATCTCTCTACTATATTTTTTAAATAACTGATAAATGATATAAGGCGAATACCCCATAGCATATAGACTTGCAACCATACTTCCTGCACTGGTTCCTCCTATGATATCTATTTTTATTTGGTTATCTTCTAAGGCTTTTAATACTCCTGCATGTGCAATTCCTCTAATTCCTCCACCTGATAAAGCAATTCCTATTTTCATTTTTTCTTCCCTTCATCATCATTTTTTATTTTTATTATTGACAAAGTTTAGAATTTTAAACAAAAAATAAGAGTTACTTTAATTCTTTAAAGCACTCCTATTTTTCTTTTACTAATCTTGTGTATATGGTAAAATTGCGATTTGTCTAGCTCTTTTTACTGCTAGTGTAATATCTCTTTGATGAATTGCACATGCACCTGTAGCTCTTCTTGGAAGTATTTTTCCTTTATCGTTAATAAATTTCTTTAATTGTTCTGCGTTTTTATAATCTAGTTTTAAATTTTTATCTGCACATAATGGGCATACCTTTTTTCTTACTTTTCTAAATCTAGGATTATAATCTTCATCATTATTTCTTCTATTATTTTTTTTGTCTGCCATTTTTATTCCCCCCTATCTGTTTAAAGTTTTATTTGCGCTCTTCTTCCAAATTTTAGTTTAAAATGGAAGATCATCTCCTGATGAAATTTCAAAATCTGATCCTGTATTTGCAGTTGCAGGCATCGTTCCAAATGTTGCATCAAAGTTTGCTCCTCCTGCTTCTCCTTCTCTTTTACTATCTGCAAAATAGGCTTCTTCTGCTACTACTTCTGTTACATAGTGTTTTTGACCTTGTTCATCATCCCAAGATCTTGTTTGTAATCTACCGATTACACCAACTTGTTGACCTTTTTTAAAATATTTGCTACAAAATTCTCCAAGTTTGCTCCATGCTACAATATTAATAAAGTCTGCTTGTCTTTCTTCTCCTGGTCTAACAAATCTACGATTTACTGCTAAACTAAAAGAAGCTACTAATGTATTGTTTGTTTGTGTGTATCTTACCTCTGGATCTCTTGTTAAACGACCCATTAAAATTACTTTGTTCATTTTTTGTACCTTACCTTTCTAATTCATAAAGGCCTCCAATTTTTCCTTTTTAACTTATTAGTCTGCTCTTACAGTAATGAATTTAATTACTTCATCCATAATTCTGTAGTTTCTTTCTAGCTCTGCAATAAGTTCTGGGTTTGCTTCAAAGTTAATTACTGTATAGTAACCTTCTTTGTTTTTCTTTACTTCGTATGCTAATTTCTTTTTGCCAAGTTCTTCTACTTTTTCTACTTTACCATCATGATTGATTAAATCTGTAAATTTTTGAGATAATTCTTTTACTTTCTCTTCTTCTACAGATGGATCAATAATGACAACACTTTCGTATTTGTTCATTATATTTCACCTCCTTATGGATTATAACCTGCATCTATATTGCAAGTAAGGAATTTACTTTTTTCCTTTTAACTTCTATATTCTAGCACATTTTTCTTTAAAACACAAGCAATAATTTCCAATTTTATATGCTTTTTTTACTTTTTTGCTTTCAAGTTACTAAAAATGAGACATTGGGGACTGTCCCCAATGTCTCAATGTGTCAATATTCTCTTTTATTAAAAGAGAAGCTGTTCTAAGGCTTTTGCAATTTGCTTTTTAGTCTCACACTCTGCCACAATTTTGTTTTCTCCAATAATCATGGCCCAATGTTTTCCATTTCCAATTTTGGCTAGGTCATTAGCTACAATATAATCTGCCTGGTTTTTCTCCCTTAATCTACTTGCTACCTGGTAAAGTTCTTCTTTGCTTACTCCTTCTAGAAGTTTAAATCCAACTAACTTTACATCAGGAGCCATTTTTTTAATTTGCCCAATTACCTTTGGTGTTAAGGTAAGCATGGTCATAAGATGTGGTTCATAAGAAGAAATCTTTGTGCTGTTATTACATACACTAGCAGGATTTTCAAAAATTGCCATCAAAGTTTCTTTGCTAATTTCTGCTCTACTGTGTGCTTTTTGAATAGTTTCCCAAATTTCGTCTACCAATTCTTCTGCACGAATAGCATATTTTCCTGCATAGTCGCCTACTGCTGCAGAATGAATCATGATATCAATTTCATCAGTTGCAAAAATCCCTTGCAATGCTTCAAGTAAGTCTTGTGTAGAATCAATTGTTACTATTTCTACCTTTTTACTTTCTACTCTTGGCTTATAAGACATTTTCGTAGAAATGTAATAAATCTTTTCAATTTCTTCTCCCTTGTCTTCAAGCAGTGTTTCTGCTATAACACAGCCAAGTGCTCCAGTAGACATATTGGTAATTTTCATTACTGCATCAATTCTTTCCTCAGTAGGACCAGAAGTAATAATAATCTTTTTTCCCATTTTGTTTCCCTCCTATAAATTTTCTACAATTAGGTTTCTTGGGTTGTTTATGTAGCTGTCACTTCTGCCAAATTTGCTTAGGTTTTCGGGAAAATAAAATTCTCCATAAACATACTGTGCTATATCTTTTGGCAGTGAAAGTATATGGCAAGCATGTTTTTTGTTATCTACCCCCTCTTGTTTTAGCCAATCCTTTTCATGGATTGAAATAGGACCATAAATGTAACTTTTTCCATCTCCATATGGTTTTTCTTGATAGGTTCCTGTACAGTTTAATACAAAGCTGTACAAGTTTTCCATATGGTTATGAATACATATGGTTTCTTCTTCAAATACATGAGTATTAGAATTAGAACATATTGCCAAGATGCCAAATAGGTCTTTTTGTAGTTCTGGGTTTCTTGCAATGTAATAAGCTAAATGGTAATATTCCATACAATTTAGTATATAAATTTTTTTATCTTT
Organism: Clostridia bacterium; assembly: GCA_022798335.1. Classification (GTDB taxonomy): domain Bacteria; phylum Bacillota; class Clostridia; order TANB77; family CAG-508; genus CAG-273. Next base: position 10,225 of record JAAWMH010000037.1, on the reverse strand, counting down.
TACCCAAAACTCATGTTGTTTTATTCGGGTTTTTAAAAATTTTTCTGGTGGAATATAAGTTATTTTTCTTGTCATTGGCTCTGCCCCTGAAGCATAACTTTTTGCAATTTTATGCTTTACTCCATTTTCAAAAACAACTGTGGTATTGATACCATTTTGATAATAACTGCCTGCTACTATAATTTTCCCTTCTGACAGCTTTTCATATTGCTGTTCATATTCTACTAAATAAGTCATTTCAGGAAATAAAGCTACATCCGGTCTTAATTCTTCTATTTTTTGAAATGCTACTTCTAATTGCCCTTGAACTTCTTTTGTTTCAATTAAGTATTCTTCTCTACTGTTGCAGTCTAAATCAACTTTTAGTTGAAACATGCATACAGATAAATAATTATTTACCCGCATTTTTTATTACTCCTTTCTGTTTGTTACTTGCATTATACTCTCATATGTATTATAATTCAAATATATATTATTTATATTTAATATAACTTATAGTTATATTAAAAGGAGTTTAAAATATGAATATTAATTATGAATCTTATAAAATTTTTTATACAGTAGCTCTTTATGGTAGTATTAGCAAAGCTGCTAGTAGCTTATATATTTCGCAACCTGCTATTACAAAGTCTATTCAAAAATTAGAGCAAGAACTTGGTATCACTTTATTTAATAGAAGTCCTAAAGGTGTTTCTTTAACAGAAGATCGGTAAAGTTTTTTACCATTTTATTAAAAATGGGGTAGAAAGTTTTATGAATGGGGAACACAAGCTCACTTCTTTAAAAAAATTAGAAACTGGTACTATAAAAATTGGTGCTAGTACTACTATTACAAAATATTTTTTATTACCTTTTATTGAAAAATTTCACCATTTATATCCTAATATTGATATTTCTATTACCAATCACTTAACATGTACTTTATTATCTGAACTAAAAAAGGGAAGTCTTGATATTTTAATTGTAAATCTTCCTATGACAGATGATTATGATTTAGTAATTACACCTTGTGCTACTTTGCATGATTGTTTTGCTGGAAATTCAAGCTATCAAAAACAAATTGCTAGCAAAATTTCTTTGAAAGATTTAGTAACAAATTACCCTATTATTACACAAAAAGAGCCCTCTAATACAAGGGCCTTTCTAAATTCTATTATGTTAAAAAATAAAATTGATTTTCATCCTAAATTTGATATTGTAAGTTATAGTTTAGTAAAAGATTTTGCTAAAATTGGATTAGGTATTTCTTATATTACCAAAGAATTTGCAAAAGATGAATTAACAAGTAAACAGCTTATTGAAATTCCAATCAAAGAGCTAATTCCTAAAAGAAATATTGGTATTGTTGTTCCTAAAAATACAATTCTTAGTTTTGCTACTCAAAAGCTAATGGATATTATACTTAGCTAATGTTTGATACATTCTTTGTTTCATTTGATAGCTTTTTTCGTTTTGTGCCACTAAATACCATAAATAGCTAAGTACTAAAACAAAAGCAATATTATGAATATATAAAATAGTAATACTTGTAATAATTGTTAAAAATACCACTACTACTTTTGAAATATAATTTGCTTTTTCTTCTGCTTGTTCTTTTCCTTTATAAATATGTACAATTTGTTTTAAAATTCTTCCTCCATCTAATGGATAAATAGGAAGTAAATTAAAAATAGCAAGTATGATATTAGCATAAATAACAACTACTTGATCTGGAAAAGAATTTTTAGGTAACAACATACAAATAATCATCATAAATATGTTGGTAACAGGTCCTGCTAAAGCAATTACTATTCTTTTTACACATAGTTCATAGCCTTTTTTTATTTTTTGATTATAATCTTTAGCATAAGTTTCAAAGTGTATTTCGAATCCAAATGGTGTTATCTTTATTTTATTTGGCTTAAATCCTAAACTTATTCCACAAAGTAAATGTCCCATTTCATGTACAAATGCTAGTATCATAACAATAGCATAGAACTTTATTTGTTTTGTAAGCCAAAACAAAACAGCAAATAAAAAAATTCTTAAATCTATTTTTATGCTCATTTTCTCCCCTTTTATTTAAGTCCACTTTAATATTAACTCTGGGTCAATGCTACGCTCTTGCCTTCTTATTTCAAAATGTAAATGTGGTCCTGTAGTATTTCCAGTATTTCCAGATAAGGCTATTTTTTGTCCTTTTTTTACGCTTTCTCCTTCTTTTACTAAAATTTTACTACAGTGTGCATAAATTGTTGTAATATCTTTATTTACTATTTTAACATGGGTTCCATATCCACCTTCTTTTGAAACAAGGCTTACTTTTCCTTCCATTGCTGCTACAACAGTTGTACCAACCACTACCCCAATGTCTATTCCTTGATGATTTTCAGATACAATTTCAGTTGGTTCTCTTTTACCATAACGAGAAGTAATGCCTCCCTTTACAGGAAGCTGCATATTAAAGTTCTTTTTTATATATTCAGCATCTATTTGCATTTGTGTTTTTTGTACTGAGCTTTGAGAAGAAGTCTGTACTACCTCTTCTTTATTTGTTACTTCTCCTCCTATTCCTACTGAATTACTTTGAGAGGCTTCATTTAACTTATTTTCGGTTTGTTTATTTTCTTCACTTGTTGTTTGTTCATTTTCCTTCTGTTCATTTTTATTTTCACTTTCTTGATTTTGTATTTCATTTTGTGTTTCTTCTTGTTTTAAAAAGCCAAACTTTTCTTGGTTTTCTTGCCAAAACTTTCCTATTTGTTCAGAAATAGCCGAAAAATTAATATCTGTATTTAAAAATTCCTTTGCTCTACTTATTACTTCTTCTGAAAATAAATAATTAGCATCTTTAATAAGAGAAAAAATGAGATAAATTAAAATGCAAATTAAAATTTGCAAAATCATTTTTTTATATAGCGAAAATTGCCTATTTTCTGACTTTTCCATTACCTGGGAACTAGGCATTCGTATATCACCATTTTTTGTTCTTCTTCTGTAGTATATTTCCTCTGCTCTTTTAATTCTTTCTTCTGGAGATATGGTTTTTTCCACAAAAATACACCTCTTCCTTTGTAGATTATTCTTTTTCATGTATATGTTTAGAAGAAGTGTTTTATTCTTATTTTTAAAAAATCATAAGTTGAAGCAAAGCACTCATAGCTAGGCAACCCATCAAAATATAATTTAATGTTTTTACTTTTTTATACTTACTTTTTAAAGTTTGCAAACTCTTATTTTCTTTCTTATTTTTGTTTTCTATTTTAGAAATATATTCTGTAATTAACATTTGCGCTTCTTTTACAACATAGTCTTTTGCCTTTTTTTCTTCTTTTCCTTGTTCTTGCTTTTGTTTATTTTGTTTTCCTGTTTTATCAACAAATTCTAATTTAGGTACTTTTTGATTTTCTTTTAAAACTACAATTGCCTCTTCTACTATATTAGATGGCAAATCCTTCAATACCACTATATTTTTCAAATTACTTGTATCCATTTTTTCTTTCCTCCGTTTTTTCTATTTTTATTACTTTCATTTTTTCCATTTTTTTATAGTTTATACAAGTAATTCAAATTTTTATAATTCTTCTACTACTTTAGTAACTTGCCTTGCTACTTTTTGTGCTAATTGTTCAATTTGCTTTATACTCCAATTAGGCATATTGTCTTTTGTTCCAATAATTGTTTTAATATTCATCATGGCTGGAAAATAAAAGCTCTTTCCTAAGGCTTTTCCTAATTCTATTCCTCCTATATTTATATAACTATCTCCAATTTTAGCTTTTTGGCTGATGGCAGAATCTATTAAAATTGTTTTTTCTTCTTCTATAGTTCCTACTAGATATTTAGCATTTTTAAAATGAATAGGTTCTTTCATAGTTCCAAATATTTGAATATTAGACTTTTCTTTAAATCTTTTTTCTAATTCTTCTCCTACTCTAGGTCCTAAAGAGTCTGCTACCAGCTTATTTGTACCAATACAAACAAATGTAAATTCCTGCATGTTATTATCCTCTTTCTATTTTGCTATTACTTATAATTATTTATCTTTGTCTAAAGAAATGACTATTTTAATATTTTTATTCTTTTGATATTTTTTAATAATATCTTCTGAAAAACCTGCCACTTCATTAGAGAGAATAATGGTGTCATAATCTTCTTTTACTAACTGTTTCATTACTTTGTCTGTTTCTTCTAAATCATATAATGAAAAAACATCAAACCCTAAAGCTTGTGGCAAGCGAAAACTTTTTGTATCTTTTTCATATTTTAGCCAAGATATTTTCACTTTTTTCATCACCATTACTTATTGTTTGATGCTTTTTCTTTTTTATTCAGTTTTTTGCAATTCTTTTCATGTTTCTTAGTTTTTCTTTTATTTCTTTTTCTATTCGGTAAGATTCTATCATTTTTTGAATAGCTTTATTATAAGTAAAATCATCTAAATGATTATTCTTTAAAAATGCCATTGTCTTAGAAGGAAATTTTACATAACAAACTGAAATAGCCCATGCCACTGCCATTTTTACATAATATCCATCATGCTGAATTTTATTATAAATTTCTAGTACTTCATCTATATATTCTTCTACTAAATAATAATCCATTAGCATAATTATCAAAAAACGTAGTTCATATTCCCTATTAGATTTTTGATATTTTTTTAAATACTTCCATACTATTTTTAAGTTTTCTAATGTAAATTTAAAAGTAGAACAACTGCAATCACATACTGCCCAATTATCAATCATTAGTACAAATTGATCTAGATATGCTAACCTTTCTTGTATGGTAATATTTTTTTGATACCCTATTACAAAACCATATAGCATTTTTTCTTCATAATATTCTACTTGCGTATGTTTTAAAAAATCTCGTGCATTTTCTTTTGCAATTTGTTTTGCCATTTTTCTTAAAAGTGGTATTCTAACTCCTATTATATTATCTACATTAGGGCATAGCTTGCTATGAAATTTTTGATATTCTTTGTCTTGCATCTTAAATAGTTCTTCTTTTATGTCTTGCATATTTTTTCTCCTTTTAGCTTTGTTCTGGTGGATTTAAAATTGCCTGTATATCACTATCTTGTTTTAATTCTTCCCCATCTATATATTCTTTTGCTCTTTTATCTTGCTTTATTGCAGCTAATACAATTTCTTTATTTGCTCTTAAACGCTTACTTGCATATTTTAAGATAAGCCCTTTATTTTTTACTGCTTCTAAAACTACTTCCTCATCATCTCTTAATTCTTTTGAGGCATAATATAAAATCTGCCCATCTATTTTAACTCCTGCTAAAAATAGCCCTTTATCTGCTCTTAATTTTTCACTAGCGTAACAGGCTGTCCACCCTACTTTTGAAACAGATTCTAGTACAACTTCTTTGTCATTTTTTAATCTGCTACTTGCAAATTCTAATGCAATTGGATTTTGTTTAATGGCTTGTATTACTATTTCTTTATCATCTTTAAATTCTTCTGACACTAAATCTAAATTTTTGCCATCTTCTTTTACCATTTGCATACAATATTTTTTATCTTTAGCATTTTCTGTTTGAAACTCTGACACTTACTTTTTCCTTCTTTCTATTTATTTAAGAAAACATTTCATATTTTAAATAATTGCTCCATAGCCTATTTGAGCTTCTTTCATCATAGAAACTACCTTCAAGATAGATGATTTATCTTTATTTGTTTCTACATAAGTAAAATGCCCTCCATTTGTAAGTTTATGGTACTTTGCTTCTATATCTATCTTCTTTTGTACTGAAATTTTGTAGCCATCTGGTATCATAAAAGAGCTTGTATAATTTTGTTTGTCTGTAATTCCTTTTAGTTTTCCAAAAATAGCCTGATCCATTTTAATAAACTCTTTAGAGGCTTTCTGTGTACTAGCCGCTTCTAGTGTAAAATTCAAATTGTATTTTTCTGAGTATTCATCACATTTTTTCCTCATAAAACTTACTATTTTGATTCCTAAATCTTCTGCCCTCTTTTCTTCTGCATGATGCTTTCCTATAAGGGCTTTTAAACATTCTGCTAATCCTATAAATCGAATTGTTAATGTTCCTTGTTTTAGTACTTTTTTTAAGTTATCTTCTGGTTTAATTTTTTCACTGTCTATCCATAAATTTTGACCTAGCAAAAATGGAAAGTTAGAAGCTCTTTTTTTACATTGTAGCTCAAATCTTTCTAATAATTGATCTTTTACTAGTTCTAACATTTCTTCTAATTCTCTAAAAAAATCATCTAAACTGACTTTACTATTGGAAATATTGCCATGTTTAATTCCAAGTCTTGGCAAATTAATAGTTGTACAAGATAAATTTCCCCTTCCTATGGTAACTGCTTTATTCGTATCTACTATATTATCTAATACTCTAGTTTGGTAGTTCATATATGCAACTTGGGTGCGATAATCTTCTTTGTTATAAAACTTTTGATTAAACTCTGCATCTAAAAATGAAAAATGAAGTTTTGTTTTTTGTTTTGCTACGGTTTCGCAGGCAAGTTCTAATAAATCGTAGTTCAAATCTTTTTGCTCATAATTTATCCCTTCTTTTACTTTGAAAACGCAAACTAATAATGGTACTATATCTTCTCCTATTACTTTTAAAAAATTTCTAGTAACCATTCTACCTTCTAGAGAGGTATCTGTTCCTAAGTTAATAGAAATGCTAGTTTTGTATTTTTCTTCTTTAAAATGATCAACAAAATATTGCATTGCTTGATAAGTAAGTTCTTCTGTTTTTTGTTTTGCCTTTTTACAAGCTATTTTAAATAATCTTTTTAATTCTTCTGATTCTCTACAATATTTATCAAAAATGCTACTTTCTACTTCAATAGAACTAATCTTTTCAATTTCTCTTTCTATTCCATTTACAGCAATAAATTTATCAAAGTCTGTTAACTCTAAATAATTAAAAATTAATTCTTTTAGTTCTACTTTAAAGGTTTTTAAAATTGCTAGCGCTAGTATATAATCAAAAGCTGCAATTCCTTGTCCTCCATGCTCTTCTTTTTTTGTTTCTTCAATTGCTATTAACATAAGGCTTATATATGCTAATAAGCTATTTTCTGTACTTAATTTTTCTTCATATAACTTTTGAATATCTATTTGGCAACAGTTTGTTGTTCCCATTGGCACAAACTCCATATTATCAATATAAATATCACCATTTTCATGTGCTCCTGAAAACTTTTTTTTCATTAAATAAGTAACAGCAAATTGGTTAGAAATGGTACTTCCATACTGAAGCATTGTTTCTAAAGCTGTTTCTTCTTTGCTTTCTTCTATATTAGCTGACTTTAATCCTAAATTTTCTAATGCCTTTAAAAATTTGTGCTGCTTTTTCTCATCGAAAAATAGCTGCCTAGATTGTGCTCTTTTTTCTCTATAATTTGAAAAAGCTTCATATACATCTTGGTAGCCATTATTTTTTAATTCTTCTTCTATTAAATCTTGAATCTCTTCAATTTTTATTTTTTCGCCATCTGTTTTTGCTATTCTAGTAAGCACTTTACTATATACATGATTTACATCTGTTTGATTATATCTTTCATTAATTACATCACTAAATCCTTTTTGAATAGCTAGTGCTATCTTTGCGCCATTAAATTCTACTTTTTTTCCATCTCTTTTTACTACTACTTTTTTCATTACTTTTTCTGGCACTTCTATATACATACTCTCCCTCCTTTTTTCTTTTGTATTTTTGTTTTTATTATATAAAACTGACCTAAAATAGTCAATAACTATTGTTAGGTCAGCTAATAACTTTTTTATTTTAAGTACTTAGGAATTTTAAAAGCCACTTGTCTACTTTTTCTATTGAGGCTACATCTACACACTCTCTTACAGTATGTGCTCCTTGTATATTAGGTGCAATAATAGCAATTTGAAGTTCTGGTATTTTTTCTTTAAAAAAACCTAACTCTACTGTTATATGTACTGCTTTTATAACTACAGGAACTTTAAAATCTTCTTTTGGATGTGCCTTTATTAATTCTTGAATAAGATTACTTGTTTGATTTGAGGAAAAACCTGGTTGTGAACTTAAAATGCTAAATTCTAATTTACTTTCTTTACTAAATTTCTTTATTAAATTAATACAACTCATTTCCTCTTCTTTTTTAGAACTCCTCATCCCTACTTTCATTTCTTGTTTTTCTAAGTCAACTGCTCCTAAATTGATAGAAGTAGTTACCTCTTGTCTTAAATTTTTATGAATTACCCCATGTGGAAAATTAATAATAGTTTGCAAAAATATAGCTGATTGTTCTTTGCTTAATACTTTTTTTTCTTCTTCTTGTTTTTTTACTTCTATTTGTATTTTAGGGTATTGCTTTTGTAATTTTAATTGTGTTTGTTTGCAAATTTTTTGTATTTGTTTTATTGGCATACTAGTATAAAATCTAGCTTGTGCATTTGCTGGAATAACATTAAATTTTGTTCCTCCTATAAAACTACTCAATTTAATATCTTGTATTTGTTTTAATAATTTAGCTAGCTCTATACTACTATTTCCACAGTTTTTATCTATCTCAAAACCTGAATGTCCTCCTGGCATACCTGTTAACTCAATTTTATATAAATTGCTTTCATTTTCTTTAAAACAATGGCTACTTTTTAAAACAATATCATAAAAACAGGCGCTTTCTGTAATAATAGTGTTTTCTTCAAATCCATCTAAACTTAGTAGCTTTTTTCCTTCTAATTTATTAGTATCAAATTTCATAGCACCTATCATACTTGTTTCTTCTGATACAGTAAATACTGCTTCAATATTACATAGAATATCACTATCTAAAATGGCTAATATTTGAGCAACCCCTATTCCATTATCTGCTCCTAAAGTTGTTCCGTTTGCTTTTAAATAACCATTTTCTTCTATTATTTCTATTCCTTGCGTTTTAAAACAAAATGATTTTGAAATTTCTTTTTCACATACCATATCAGTATGCGCCTGTAATATAATAGGTTCTTTATTACATGTTTTCTTTTTAATTAGTACATTATTATAATTGTCACATTCATAATATAAGTTTCTTTTTTTTGCAAATTCACATAAATATTGCGCTATTTGTTCTTCATTTCCAGATTCTCTAGGAATACTAGCTATCTGTTTAAAAAACTCAATTGTTTTAGATTTCATTTATTACCTTTCCACCTCTTCTTGTATATATTTTTTTAATTCTGGCATTGGTCCTACAAATTTATGAATGTCTTTTCTTGGTATTCTTTTCTTTCCAATATTTTGTGCACCATTTCTTTCAATCTTCATATCTTCTAAACAAATTTTTAAATTTTCTACATGAATATAAGTTACATTTCCGAGTCCCTTCATCTTTCATTTGCGTAACCATACATCTTTCATCTTGTTTTATTCTTTCTAAAATAATATCTAATAATTTTTCATATTGTTTATATTGAAAACCATTTGGTATAGTAGTATAATAAAAGATAGTTTCTTGTTTTCTTTCTCTTGCTTTTTGTGGCACTAATGGAATTTTAACAACATAGGTAGGTGCTTCTACTAAATGTCCTTTTTCATCTCTTACTGTATAAACTGCATCTAAAGTTGCTCTTAGTTCCATTCCCCATCCTACTAATCCTCGTACTTTTAAGTTTTGAGTTGCACTATTTAACGCATATAAGCTTGGCAAATTAGTACAATCTATTACTACATTCATTTCTATTTTTTTATCTTTTTGCCTATTTGCATACCTTTGAATTCCTAATATTGAAGCAGCATATAAATTAGTACCTAAACCTTTATTTAACATTCCCTCTCGTTGTTTTACCATTACACCTGTAATAGAAAAAAACTTTACTCCTTCTTTTGGATAATATGGATCTATTTTCTCTTTTGTAGTATTTTCATGATATTTAATGGTAACTACTCCTTCTAGTTCCTCTGTTTCTTTATCCCAAACACCTACTACTGGATAATTTCTTAAATTATATAACATTTGAGAAACATCTGGTATATGAATATAGTCTTCATTTCCTTGATATTCATCATAGAGCATTGCTGCTTGTCTTACAATATCTATTAAATACGGTACATTTTCTTTAAATTGTAGTACTCCAAATTGAATCTTTTTATTTCCTGTTTGCATTTGATAACCTTTTGTCATTATATTACATGCCTGTTCTAAGTCTTCTAATAATTGTCTTGGTATTTTTTTCTCCATCTATTTTCCTCCTGCTTTTTTCCATCAAAAAAAGGTTTGTAAGTACTTACAAA
>JAAWMH010000009.1 GCA_022798335.1 Clostridia bacterium | reverse complement strand
GCCCGGTAGCATTTTTGGATTTATCAAAAGTAGTATTTGTTCCAAAGTCTGTAGCTAGTGGAGAGGTACTAGCTGTTGTTACTCCATCTGCTTCTTTTAACATTGCTGTTGTAAGGTTTACTGTATCTGTTTTTGTACTTGCATATGTTAGGTTAATAATTCCTCCTGTTAGATTAAAGGCTTCGCCATGTTTATAGGTTGTTTTGTTTGGTTTTGTAATACTTATTTGTGTTACTTTATCTGGTATAGTTACCTTTAAATTTGCTGTAAAAGTACCATCTTTTGTAAAGCTATTTTCATTATTGTCTGTATAAGTTACTGTTAAAGTTTGGGCTCCTATTTTTGTTTTGTTATATCCTGTTACCATATTTTGAGTTACTACAGTTGCTATTTGTGCCCCGGCTTTTGCATAAGTTACAGTATACGTAATTGTATTATTGTCAAGTATTGTTTGTAATTCATCATTATAAACTGCATTTACTTCATTTGGAGTTATACTAATTCCTGTTACATAATCTTTTACGTTAACTGTAAAAGTGGTTGTGGCAGGTGAACCATCTTCTTTTGTTCCATACTCTACTGTTACTACTTGCGTTCCTAAGGTAGTTTTATCATATGTTCCTGTTTTTATCATAGCACTTGTTAATGGAATCGTCTCGGTCTTACTTCCTTTTACTACTTCTATGGTAGCATTTGCTAAATCTAAATTGGTATTGTATTTTTGTGTTTCTTTTGGCATAGTTTTAATACTGATTGATTTTACTTTATCTGCTACTACATAGCTATAATCTACTGTTTTTGTGATACCATTTTCTGTATAGGTAATTACTGCTGTTCTTGCTCCTTCTGTTGTTGTACTAAAGTTGGCTATCATGGCATCTGTAACTTTAATTACTTCTGGAGTTCCTGCTGCTCTACTTACTAGTATTTCTAGGTTTGTATCTCTTGGGTCATTTACATTATAATTTGTTTTTGGTGTTCCTTGTAGACTAATAGATTTTACATCATTAATAATTGTTATTGGATAATCTACTTGTTTGGTAATACCATCTTGTTCATAAGCTATTTTAAGTGTTTTGACTACTTTATTGGTATTATCATACGTAGCTGGACTCATATTAACTGATGCTCCATTTTCAGTAATCATGGCTGTAGTCATAGCTACATTAGCTACTGTGTTATCTTGGTTTGTTACTTTTATACTTCCACCTGCTAAGTTTAAAGTTTCTCCATGATGATAGGTTGTTTTGGTAGGTGGTGTAATTTCTATTGCTTTTGCTGTATTTTGTACATTTACTGTAAATGTTTTAGTAAAGTTGTCTGATAATGTATTTCCATCTGAAAGTGTATAAGTTACTGTATAATTTACAGTTACTGTTTGTGAGCCTAGCTTTGTTTTGTTATACCCTGAAATCATACTTGCTGTTACTGCTTTATTCATAGCAATATTTCCATTTGCCCAGTTTTCTGTAATAGAGGCTCCTGTTAAATCTAATTGTGTATTATAAATAGGTTTTCTGTTTGTTGGTGGTGTTAAATCTATTGTTTTTACATAGTTATATGCTTCTACTTCAATGGTATTTGCTGCTGTTTTTCCTCCAAAACTTACATTTAAATGTTGTTTACTTCCTACTTGTTTATTATTGAAGTTTGTTACTGTTACGCCTCCATCTGGAAGGTTTATGTTACTAGTTCCTCCACTTCCTAAATGAACTCTAATGCTTGCTCCTGCTAAGTTTAAGCTTTCACCATATTTATATACCTTTTTGGTTGGTTGGTTTACTACTTCAATGGTGTCTATGGTGTCATTTACAATTACTGTTTGCTCAGCTGTTTTTCCTTCATAAGTAAATATAATTTTTTGTGTACCACTTACTGGAACAGTTCCTGATGTAGATGTTTGTGTAAACTGGTTAGAGTTAATATTTGCTTTTAATTCACTGGTTGTTACATCTGGATGTTCTTGTCCTAATGTAATAGTGTTTCCACTTTTTTTAGTAGCTTTTAGTTGTAAACCTGCAAAATTAAAATTATCATTATGATTGTATTCTACATTTGTCATTGGAGTTTGTACTTCTAATTTTTCTATTGGGTCTGTTACTGTAATATCAAAGGATGTTTGTTTTCCTCCATAACTAATCATAACTGTATTATTAGTGGCATCTGCTAGATTTCCTGAAATGATACTTACTTTTGGGTCTAGCATGTCTATATCTTCTTCTGAATTATCACTGTAAGTTACTGTAATGACTCCTCCTGCTAAATTAATAGCTTCCCCATGTTCATAACTTGTTTTGGTTGGATTTGTTTTTACTGTAATAGAAGATATTTCTTTTTCTGCTTCTACCATTCCATCTGTTCCATAATATTTAGGGTCTGTTACCCAGTCATAAGTATCAAAAACAAGTTTTATACCTGTTTCTAATCCTCCTCCTGGTTGCATTGCAAATGTAGTGCTTGGAATATTGTCTAAGGTGTATCCGTCTTCTAGTAAAAAGTACAATTCTGCTATGACAACACTTTGTCCTATTACAGATGGATTTTTGTCAGTTGCTGTTGTACCTTCTACTCTAAATTTTCCTTGGTCTGCAAATAACCATGTGTTATTTTCTGATATGTCTGATCCGAAGTTATTAGTTGTTACATCCCAATCACTCATGTTTGTGGCTTCTACGTAGTCTGGCCTTCTGCTACTACCTGCGTTGTATGTTGGCTTTAATACATTTTTGTCATAACTAAAGGCTACATCAAAACCACTAAAGTTTAAGTTTCCTCTTAGCTCTAACGTAATGTGCGCTATTCCAAAGTCTTCATAGTCTAAATACGCATCTTCTGATTTATCTACATTCATGACTAAGTACTTAAAATCTGGTGCTGTATTTCCTGTTATGGCTGCTTTTACTGTTCCTACAAGCTGAGTATAGGGTGAAAATAGTTGTAATAAGATAGCTATTATCAACAGTATTGCAATTTTTCGCTGCACATTACTTGCTGTTTTTGCCTGACTCATGTGTTACCTCCTTTTTCATTTATTATTTTTCTTCTTTGTCCATTATTTTTTGTTACTATTGTTTTATCTAAAATTTCTACTTTTCCATCATCATTTAAGTCACATTCTACTGAAAAGTCTGCTAATGATGAATTTGTACCATTTTGTTTGGTTATTAAAACTTTGTCTAGAATTTCTACTACTCCATCTTTATTAACATCTCCTGCAATTAACTCTATTTGTCCTAATTGCTTTATTTGGCTTTCTTGCAGTGTTATTTGGATGTGAATGTAATCTATATACCCTTGTTTATTAATTAGTAGGTCATATTCTCCTGGTATTACTTTTATTTCAAAATTGCCATCTTCTTGTGTTTTTTGTTTTACAACCTCTGGTATTGTTAACAGTTCTTCATGCAAGCTATCTGCTTTAGATAGTTTGTCTTGCTCTATTGCCTCTTCCCAATTGACTATTTTTTGTGTATCTTGTGTTTGATATAGTAAAATGTCTGCTAGATATTTTCCTGTGGTTGAGGCTGTTGGCTCTGTATAAATACTTCCTTTGATGGTTGCATAGGGTCTTTTGATTGTAATACTATATTGTTTTGTTGTTCTTCCATCTTCTGCTGTTACTATAATAGTTAGTTTTGTATCTTCTCTTCCTAATTCATTGATTGTAACTGCAAGAGGAGTATTACTTACTAATTCTTTTTCTTCATATAGTAAAGTAGTTCCATCTGCTTCATAATAAAGTTCTCCATTTTCATCTCGTTTGGGTAGTTTTAATTTTAATGTAGCTTTGCTATCTTCTGTAATTGCTGTAATATCAAGATTATCTTGGTATTCTAATAAAGTAATTTCATAATTTAAAGTGTCTTTTTCAAATGTTGGTGTAAGATTATATGTTTTATAAGTTGAATTTTCTGAATTTTCTTCGTCTTTTTGTCCACTGCTTACTATTAAATTACTTAAATTAGCATTTTTAGAAGCTGTTTGGTCTGTAAAACGAAATGTAGATTGTGCTTCATAAAATTTGTTTCCTGCAGCTCCTTCTAAATTTATTTTTATTCCTGTTGCTGGTGAAGACTCTGTACTACTAACTAGATGAAACCATGTGCTGTCAAATACTTCTTCTGCCATTTGAAAACTCATCTTGCCAAGTAATACTCCTCCGTTTTGTTGTAACTACTTTTCCGATTCCTTCTTTTTCTATAATATGTTCACTAGTTGTAATTGGTGGATCAAAAGAAAGTATGCCTCTTATTCCTTGACCTGTTTCATCATATGGAATTGTAAAAAATTCTAATGCGTCTTTAAATTCTTCTTCTAATTTGAAGTATTCCATTTCATCATCTGTAATTTCATTTGTTGTTATATTAGAAGGTTTTAGTTTTGTACTATCATAACTAAAGCGTATGTCAAATCCGTTTGAAGTCTATTTCATGCCCCCATAGTTCCATAATAACTTGTTTGTTTCCTTCTACATCTTTTACTTCTACTGCTCGCAGTTCGAAATATTGATTTTCTTCTGGTGTAATGATGTTATTACTTGCTGCTAAACTGGGGACTAGTGTAACAAGTAGCAAAATAGCACAGCATACAAATATTACTAATTTTTTTCTACTTTTGTGTACTTCTAATTGTTTCAATTTTGCTACTCCTTTCATTTATTTTTAGCTTTTTATTTCACTGTTTACAAGCTAAATTTAAACTGTTTTATGTTTATTGTTTTATACTTCATAAGTTACTAGCTAGTACAAATCTATATTTTCTTTGCACCTTTAATTTACTACTAAACAATAATTTTTCTTATTTATAATAACAAAAAGAAAAAAAGTGTCAACGCTCCTATTTTTCTTGTTTCAATCCATTTTTCTTACGGATTTTCTTAGGCTACGTCTATTTTTTTCTTTTATTAAAATTTGATAACATTCTTATTACAAAAGGTCCTTTTTTTGTCATATTTTTTCTCGTTTTCCCTCTTCCCTAAAGGATTTTAGAGTTTATCTTTATTTTCTTGAACCTAAATTGACAAATATTAATTTTCTGCTTCTTTTTCATTATTAAAAATCGTACACAAAAAAATAGAAAAGAGAATGAATCTCTTTTCTATTTTTTTATTTAAGTCTGTCCCTAAACTGACAGTTTTGGTTATTTAAGGTACGTCCCTAAACTGACAAAACTGATTAAATTAGATAACAAATTTCTTAATTAGGATAACTCCTCCTGCTATCATACTAATAGATGCCATTGCTAATGTAATGTAAGTTGGTACACTACCTGTTACTACTGATAGAATAACTGGTGCTCTATCTATGTCGTCTTCTCCTTTTACATTATTTCCTGGTGTTGAGTCAATATCTGGTGCATCATATTCGTTATCATCTTTTGATATTTCTGCCCAGTTTACTTTTTCTCCTAAGTTGTCTTTATTATTAATCCATGTAAGTATAATTTCTACTGTTGCGCTTTCTCCTGGTTGTAATAAGGTATCTTTTAATTGATCTGTTACTACTTTTCCATCTACTACTTTCCATTTTGGATTATCTTTTTGTTCAAATTTTAATCCTTCTGGTATATAGTCGATTAATTCTTTTGCATATCCTGCAATTTCGCCTTCGTTTGTTACTTTGATATTAAATTTGAATTTTACTGTTGTTTTATCTATTCTACTTCCACGAATTTCTACTTTTGCAGGTGGTTCTGGATTTTCATCTCCTGTATGTCCTGTTTTAGTTACTGTTGTTTTTCCTCCATAGGTTACAATAGATTCTGTTACCCATTTTTTTAGACTTAAATCAAAGTATTGTACTTTTATTTTTTCAATATCTATATCGTCTTCTCCTTCTTTGTCATTATCTGGTGTTGAATCGATATCATCAATTGGTTTTCCTTTTTCATCGCTATCATCTGTAATTTCTGCTGTGTTAATGATAATTCTATCTGAAGTATTTGGCTCTGTAACTTTAAAGGCTATTTTAACGTCTTTATAATCTGGCATTGTCATTGTTGCTGGATTATATTCTTTTATTAGGTTTGCTCCTTCTTGCTTTTCTTGTTCTTTTGATAAATAGTCTGTTCTAATAGATACTGCTTCTTCTAAGTTATCGGTTTGTGTTCCATCTTCTTTTATCATTTTCCAACGATACTCTTGATTTAATTCATGTTCTGGTAAAAATACTAATCCTTCTGGTAAGTTATCTTTGATTTCTTTTGCATATCCTGCTACATTTCCTTCATTGAAAATTCTTAAAGTATAGATCACTGTATTTCCATTTGCTACTAATACTGGCTCTTTGGTGTGCTCATATTTATATTCTGTATCATTTACTTTTGTAAATACTGGTGCTCTATTGGTAATTTCTTTGTCGTTTACTCCTGTAATGAATTTTCTTAATGATAAATCAAATCTTTGTAATACTAATTTTTCAAAATCATCATCATCTTGTTGTCCTGGAATGTATTTATCTCCACGGTCAATTTCTACGTCTTTGTAGCTTGGTAATTCTTGATCATTTGGTAATACTACATTTTTTTCTGCTGAATCTCTATCATTAATCGGATTTCCTTCGCTGTCTGTAAACGCTGTAATTTGTGCTATGTTAGTAATTTTTTGGTATAAGTTAATATCTTCTTTTACTTTACATTTTATTTGAACGTCAATGTAATTTAAGTTATTTCCATCAAATGCTTCTAGTAATACTTTGTCCGTTTCTGCTCTTCTATTATTATAGATTTCGTCTCTGCTTGCAGAATGGTTTGTATTTGGTGAAGTTATTGTTGTTTTTACTGTTCTTCCATCTGTTTCTACTGTCCATCCATATTTTGCATTTAAGCTATCTTCTACTAAAAATTCTAATTGTTCTGGTAAATGATCTGTTATTTCTGTTACATATCCATCTATTTGTCCTTCATTGTATACACGAATCGTATATGTTACAATATCTCCATTAGAAACACCTATTGGAGTTTTAGGATGTTCATAGGTGGCTGTTGTTTTACTTCCATCTTTTAGTTCTTCTAATATTACTTGTGGTTCTCTATTAGTTATTTGTCTATCATTTACTCCTGTAATGAATTTTCTTAATGATAAGTCAAAATATTGTCCTTTTAAAATTAAGTTTTCAAAGTCGTCATCATCTTCTTGATTTGTTTCTCCATAATTATTTTTATCTACATTATTTGGTGTAGAATCACGGTCTTCTACTGGATTTCCGTCTTCGTCTCTATTTTTTGTAATTTCTGCAATATTTTTTAAAGATTGATCTTTATCTGTTACTGCTGCTGTAACCTCACATTCTATTTGAATATCTTCATAGTCTAAGTCTGTTCCATCAAATGCATCTAATAATTTATCTGCTAAGTAGGTAGTTACAATAGTTTTTCCGTCTCCTGATGGATTACTCCAGCCATATGCTTTATTGATATCACTTTCTGGTAAGAAGGTTAGTCCTGCTGGTAAGTGGTCTGTTATTTCTGCTGCATATCCTGCTACGTTTCCTTCATTATATACTCTTATTTTATATACTACTTTATCTCCTGTTTTTACGGTTAAAGCATTTTTTGGATGTTCTTTATTTACAGTAGTTGTTGTTCCATTTTTTAATTTTGTAAGCTCTGCTGTTGGTATTTTTGGTGTTCTATCTTCTTCTGGTGCATTTCCTGCAATGGAAATGATAAATTTTCTTAATGTTAAATCAAACCCATTTTCAAATAAAATTAAATTTTCAAAATCATCATCATCTTGTTTTTGTGTTTCGCCATAATTATTTTTTTGATTTTCTGTTAAGCTGTTTGGCTCAGAGTCTCTATCTACTACTGCTGTATTTCCATGTTCATCTTTGTGTGCAGTTATTTCTGTAATATTTTTTAATGTGCTATTAGTAGCTGTGCTTGCTACTTCACATTCTATTTGTAAGTCTTTATAATCTAATTGTGTGCTTGTAGTTGTTACTGGATTGATTAAAGCATCTTTTAAGTAGTCTGTTACAATGGTCTTTCCATCTCCTGATGGATTTGTCCAGCCATATGTTTTATTGATATTGCTTTCTGGTAAGAAGATTAATCCTTCTGGTAAGTAGTCTGTTACTTGTGTAGCATAACCTCCTACGTTTCCTTCATTGTATACTCTAATGGTATAAATTACTTTGTCACCTTTTTTTACTACTAATGGATTTTTTGGATGAACTTTTGTTGCTGTTTGAGTTGTTCCATTAATTAATTTTGTAATTTCTGTAGATTCTATTTGTGGCTCTCTTGTTTTTTCTGGTGCTGCTCCTTGAATAGAAGTAATAAATTTTCTTAATGCTAAATCAAATATTTCTACTGGTGCTTCTGTATAAGTTTTTTCATCTTCATATGTGTTTGGTGTTTTTTCTATTTTTACTACTGGTTGGTCTGTTGCTCCTGGGTTTGCTACTGACCAATAGGTTGTTGTTGTTGTAAAGAATGATCCGCTTATTTTAAATTCTACTCTACTAGTATTTGTTCCTGTTGGAACAGAAATATAGAAGTTTTGTCCTATTAAATCTTTTAGTGTTGTGCTACTTGCAACTTCGTTTTGATTTCTATCTAATAAAATAGCATTTGAAATGGTATTTCCGTTTCCATCTAGTATTGTTTTTTCTAAAGAATATTTTATATTTCTTAATTCTTCTATTCTATATGGTCCTATAATTATTCTGTCGCCTTGTGGTACTGCTGTGATATTAGTATCTGCAAGTTGTACTGGTGCTTGAGTCAAACCACTACTTGCATAATCATATGTAAATCCTGGCTTTTGTGGTGTTTCTACTAAATAATCAAACAATGCTTGACATGCTGCTGCTCTTTCTTCTCCTCTTGTAAAGATGGCTCCTCCATCTACTTCATCTAATGGCTGATAATTTCCATCTGTTCCTGCTACCCTATTTAGCCAAAATTCAAATGTGGTTACATGGTAAGGACCTGTTGGGTTTGTATAATACCATACTGCTAATTGTTGAGTTGCATCTATATCATCATCTGTTAAATAGCTAAATTCTCTTCCTGAACTTGAAATATCTGGATTTCCTTCTGCTTTTGCATAAGCTGCTGCTGCTTCTAATAAGATTCTTTTATTTTCTGCTGCTTCTTGTCTCTTTTCTGTTGAAGCTCCTGCTTTTGGTGCTACATAGCAATTATCTAATATCCAAATTAAAGCGGTATAATTAAGACTATTTACTGTTGGTAATGCATTTAAATATATACTTGGGGTAATACTACTTGGATTTTTTAAATCAAAATATTGTGTGTAGTGTGTTTCTTGTGGACTTCCTGTTGCAAAATCTCCTGAACCAAATCCTGGTCCTCCTTTTAGACAGTAAATAGTGTCATCTACATTTCCACCTACTTCATAAATTTTCCATACATTTTTTTGCCCGTTGGCTAATTGATAACCATAACCTGAATTTCTTAACATTTTAATATTTAAGTATAAGCTTCCTGTTGCTGCTTTTACTGTTCCAAATGAGCTTATTACTAACATTGTTAAGAATAAAATTATAATGAATAGTATTCCTCTTTTTAATTTCATGTTTTCTCCCATCCTTTTTTACCTATTACTATATATTCTATTTTACTTTCGTTCTTTACTCATGTCAATAGCAGGTTTTACCTACTTTTCCAATTTTTTCTGTTTTGTAATATTTGGTATTTATTTTTTTCCTACGGATTTTGTAATTTCTTCTTTTTGTTTTGTTTTTCTACCTGCGTTTTACAATTATATTACATTTTCGTAACATTTTCAAGATTTTAGCCTCTTAAATTTATGTCCGTAGCAAAATTGCTTAAGGCTTTTTTACCTTAAGCAATTTCATTTGCTAAAAATATTTTTACATTTTACTAATGCTCTGACCTAAAAATATATCTTTTGCTCTTTTATTCTGCTATTAGATTTTCTATAGTTTGTATAGTATCTTTTAATACTTTTTCTCTATCTTTTGATGTATCTACAAACCATATATCTAACTCTTTGCATTTTTCCTCAAATTCCTTACTCTTTTTTGTCCAGTCTTTAGCATGTTCTAAAATGCATTTTTCTGTTCTTGTATAAGTCCAATCTTTTGGTGTTTGATATTCTTTGATTTGCTCTATATGCTGTTCTACGGTTTGTTTTGGGAAACCTAAAAATAAAACAATCGTATTTTTTTCATTAAATAATTCTTTTGCTTGTTCTGGTTCCATATCACATGTTTCTACAATATAATTAAAGTCTCCTTTATTTCTTTTAATACTTTTAATACTTTTATAAAATAAGTATGCTAAAAACTTTTGAAAGTCTCCTTGCATACCGCTTCCACCTCTACTATTTATTTTGTTTTGAGGTAAAATATGTTGGAATGCTCCTCTTATATCGTCTCCTACAAAAATTTGATACTGTGGATACTTTTTAGCTATCATTCTAGATAGTGTTGATTTGCCTGAACGGCTTGCTCCAAATATTGCTATATTTTTCATTTTTTTCTCCTATTCTACAAATTATCTATATTTTAGAGACACTAATAATCTATTGAATCGAATTGCCTAAAATCAACGATTTTGAACATCTTTTGTCTAAAATTTTTGACCAATAAAAAAAGCTGAGATAAGAATACTTTTCAGGTATCTCACCCCAACTATTGACTTTGAACCAAAATGCTAATTTCTTGGAGGCGCCACCCGGATTTGAACCGGGGATCAGAGTTTTGCAGACTCGTGCCTTACCACTTGGCTATAGCGCCGATTATAATACTTTATAGTTTTTGTATACTGAAGTTGTAATGAGCACAGCCTAAACACCTCAGCTACATGGCTATAGTGCTATAAAATTGGAGCGGGAAACGGGGCTCAAACCCGCGACCTCTGCCTTGGCAAGGCAGCGCTCTATCAACTGAGCTATTCCCGCAAATATGCTCTTTTTTACGAGCATACTTATCATAACAAATTTTCCTAGAAAAGTCAAGGTACTAGTTTTAAAAATTGCTTAAAATAGTCTAACACTTCTTTTTTCTCTATCTGATTTTTTGCAACTATATTTAGTGTACTAATTGTTTCTCCCTTCAATTGTATTTGTGCATTTCCTATTATTTCGTTTTGTTTTACTGGTGCTTCTAAATAGTATAATGAATTAATTTCTATTACTATATTATCTTTTTCTATTTTCTTTACTGCCATTTCTTGATAAGTTAAATCTTCTATTTTTAATTCTATTTTATTTGTTTTTCCTTTATTAATATATATGCGTTTTTCATTTAATTGTTTCCATTTTTCGAATTGTTCTTGTATTTTTTCTTGCAAGTTTATTACTTCATAATTTTGATAGGCATATTCTATTAGTTTCATACTGTCTGCTGTTCTTATTTTTTTGGTATCTGCTCCTAGTACCACTGTAATAATATCTAAGTTCCCTCTTTTGCAGCTAGTTACTAAGCAGCGGTTTGCTCCATTTGTAAATCCTGTTTTTACTCCATACACACCATCTAAATTTCCTAATAATTCATTTGTATTTGAAATGGTTCTGCTTTTTCCATTAATGGTTATTTGATAATTTTTTGTACTTACAATTTCTTTAAATTTAGGAATATTTAGTGCATAATCTGCCATACATGCTAGCTCATATGCAGTAGTATAATGTCCTGTTTGATCTAAACCGTGTGGAGTTACAAAGTGGCTATTAATTAGTCCCATTTTTTGTGCTTGCTTATTCATCATCTGACTAAAACCTTCTACGCTTCCTCCTACTTCAATAGCTAATGCTACTGCTGCATCATTTCCTGATTCTAACATAAGACCATATAATAAGTCATGTATTGTTATTTTATCATTTACTTTTAATCCTAATCTTGATCCTCCTGTTCCTGCTGCTTTTTTTTCAACTGTTACTACTGTTTTTAAATCTGCATTTTCTAAAATTACAATTGCTGTCATAATTTTGGTGGTACTTGCCATTGGTACCTGTTTTTGCCCATTTTTTTCGTATAAAATACTTTTTGATTTTCTATCTAATATTAGCCCTATTCTTGCATTTAAATTTGGATCTTGGGCTATATTTGCTGTTTGTATTGTTACTTCCTTCTGAATATTTTTTATATTAATAATTTCATTTTCTTCTAAATTTGCATAGGATATATTAGTAATAACAAGCCATAAAATTGTAAATATTAAAACTCCTATTTTTGAACATATTTTCATACAAGCTGTTCCTCATTTCTATAAAAAATATAGTTTGTAAAGTGAAATTTTAACATTTTTTTATGTATTTTAAAAAAATCACCTTCTTCATTATATTTGATAAGGTGATTTTTATTCTTATTTTTTATATTTTTCTTTCATCTGTACCTATATATTCTTCTTCTATCTCTTCATGTACTTGTTCTAATATTTCATCTGGTGTTTTTCCTGTTTTTCTTTCATATTTGTTTAAAAATTCTTCTGGACTTACTTTTGCTTTTTGGGCTTCTTGTCTAATTGTTGTTTGCGTTCCATCTTCTAATACTAAAATATCGTCTATTCCTAGCATATCATTAGATGCTATTTTATCTATATTTTCTATTCTTGTTTCTCCATCTCTTTGTATCTCTGGCGCTCCTTTATTTATTTCGTCTTCTAGGCTAGTATTAGAATGCTTATCCATCATTTCTTTTACTTGCCTTGTTGTTGGCATTTGATTTTGTGTTTCTACTGGTGCTGAAAAGTATGCATCTTCCTTATTTTTTCCTAGTTGTCTTCTTACATAGTCTACTTCTATTACTCCATATTGTCCAATTTTTATAGAAAGGTATTCTTCTGTTGCGTTTAAAGTATTTCCTCTATTTAGTTTTACCATTCCTGATACTTGTTCTTTTTCTATAACACTTCCATCATTGCTGTTAATAGACATAATGCTTTGCCCTGTTGATGCTGCTTGTGCATTTTCTAAACTTTCTATTGGCATCATTTCTCCTTGTGCTGTAATTCCTACAAAAGTAAATCTACCATGATTTGTTTTTGTTCTATCTGAATATACTACTCCTATTTTTACAAATCCTTTTTGTTTTATTTCTGGTATCATATCTGCTAGCGTTTCTGTTTGTGTTACTTTAGCGTTTGGATCAATTTCTTGTTTATTGGTTATTTTATCAAAAGTTTGATTGGTTTGCATTTCTGAATATGCTTCGATTTCTTCTGCTTTTGTAATGTCTTTAGCTTTTTCTATGCTTGTTTCTTCTTGCTCTTCTTTTTGTAATAATTTTTGTGCTTCTTTTATTTCTATTTCTTGCAATGAAATATCATTTTCTCCTAGTTCTTCTGGCAATTCAAATTTAGCGTCTTCTAGATTTAACATTTCTACATATCTTGCGTCAATTTTTCTTAATGCTTCTATATATTCTGGCATAAAATGAATTTTTCCTTTTATATCTACTGTAGCTATCAGATTTGCATTTTCATCATATATTTCATAAACTACTGTTTTTTGCTTTCCTTGTCCTATTTCTAGTTTTGTAATGTATAGGTTTCTGTCTCGTAATCCTACATTTTTAAATTCAAATTCTTCATAATATGTAACATTTTCAAGTTTTGCTTTTTCTTCTTGCTTTTTTTCTCTTTCTTCTATTTGTGAACTAATTTGTATCATCGTTTGTTTTACTTTGCTTACTCTACTTTCTTGCATCCTAAATTGCTCCTTTCTTACAGGTAGAGCAGTCCCTTTTTATTGAACTGCTCTTTATTATCTAAAGTATTCTCCTAACTTAAATGGCCTCTATTAGTATTTACAAACCATTATATACAGCTTACTGTAGGTATTTAGTAAAAGAGTGTCCCCTAACTGACAGTTTTGGTCAAAACAGGTACGTCCCTAAACTGACAAACTGAGACTTAAACTGACACTTGAAAGGACATAACAAAGTCTGTTTCTTCTTTTAGTTGTATTACAAAAGTTTTAGTTATAGTATTTTGATTTTGCTCTGTTTTATCATTTATATTGATTTTATATAAATATAATTCTCCTTGTGGATCCATTTTTTCAGCTGTTAGCTTATTTTTTGCATAAAAATGATTCTTTACATAGCTTTCAAATTCTTGTAGTGTTTTAAAATTATTTGTTTTGAAATTTGTGTCTAGTTTTGTATAAGCATATGCATAGTCCCCTTGATTGATTGCTTCGAAGAATTTTTGAATGTTCATGAGGGCTTTTTCTTCTCCTGTAGAATTATTATATTTTTCTATAAATTCTGGCAAGTCTATCGTGTACGTGTCTAATATAACTTTGTAGTCCATTGGTGCGGTTTCTCTAAAAATATAATAATTTCCATAATCATCTATACATATATATTGTGTATATTCTTTTTCTTCTATGATAGAATATTGTCTTAATCCTTTTTGCTGCAAATTTGCAATATATTGGGCATATTCGTCTTCATTTTTAAAGTCTTCTATTTTTTTAATACTGTATATGTCCATAGATGTTAATTCTTCTTTTCTTTCTTCAAGATATTTACTATATGTTGTAATATTTCCATATTTTGCTCTTTGATATTGTGGTTCTAGTAATTCATAAGCACTTTGTTTATCATATACTGCTTGGTATATATAATTTTTAAAATATTTTTTTGCTATTTCTTCTTTTGTTACTATCTTTTGTGTTATGGAGTTATATTGTTTTTTTGCAATTGTTTTTTCTTCATTACTTTTATCTTGTTTAATTCTATTTTCATATTCTTGTTTTTGTATTGGTTCTATACTCCAACATAAATTAGTTTGATCTGTATAAATAATAAAATAGTATTCATCTTTTTTGCTTTTTTGTTGTAATTCTCCATATGCGTAATAGGTTGGATTTATTTTACTATCATTTAAGTATAACTGTTTTAGTAAAAATTCATTGTCTTCTTCTATTTTTGGAAAGTGTTCTACTATATTTTCTATGCTTAAGTTATTTTTCTTTTTATATTCTTCGGTAATTAAGTCATCTAGAGCTTGTTTATTTCCTACTTTTGTATATAAAAAATATTTTTGTATACTATTTTCTATGGTATAGAAAGTGTTGTAATCTTTTACTTGTGCTATTTTACTTTCTACTTCAACTGATTCTGCTTCTTTTCCTATTCCTTCATTTTTTATTGCTCCTGGCCAAGTTATCTTTCCATCTTCAGAGGAAAAAGTGGTAAGTAGTATTACAAATGCTAAACTTAATAATATCATTAAAATGATTAAAATAATAATCCATTTTTTTATTTTTTCCACTTTCTTTCCTCCTTTATTTACTTACCTTTATATAGAATGATAATGATTTTAAAGCTTGATTAATATCTGTCCATCCATTTGATTTTCCTGCATATGGGTTACATACATATACCTGGTCTCCTGCTTCATTAATGTCTAACAATACCATCCAGTGTTCACTTGAAGTATATGGACTATTATAACCATTTTTAGAACCTAATACGTGAATAATAACAACATTTCCTGTTTTTAAGTGATTTTGTATATCAGTTTTATTGGTTTGTGCAATATTTAGATTTGCATTGTAAGCTCCTCCACCAATTTGTACATAGGTACTTCCTGGTGCATATTGTTTGGCTTGAGATGCCATACCAATTAGAGAAGTACTAGACCATTTTTGTGGTGTATAATTATAACCATATCCACTTGTCATTATGGCTAAACAAGTAATACTGCATCCTTGATATGCTATAGTATTGTTTCCATATGGCATTTTCGCCCAAGGTCCTACATTTTGTTTATATTCTATAAAGGTTTTTCCTGCTTTGTTCGTATAAGTGGTTAATTCTAAGTTTCCTACATCTACAACACCGTTTGTTCCACTACTATTTTCTTCATAAGTGAATATTTCTTTTTCATTACTACTTGTTCTTGTAATTGGTAATTTTGGTGCATAACTAATTCTATTTATTTGTGCTTGTGTATAATAAATATAATGTTTTCTTGCTCCTAATGGGCCTGCGCTAGATTGAGAATAATCTAAAATTCCTTTTACATAGGTTTCAAAAGTGGCATCTCTTGATTTAATGTGTCCTGGTGCTCCTCCTTCTAGATAATTCCACCAATTATCCCATATGTAGCGATTATGTTCCCAAGAGTTAATGGTATATAATGCTGCTCCTGCTTCATAAACTTGTTTAAATGTTTTTCCATTTCTAACTGGTAAATGTCCAAAGTTATAAATTATATGTGTTAGTGCATATAATTGCTGTTTTGAAAGATTTAAGCCTTGTGTATTGTTTAATGCTGCATTATAGTATACTTCTTGTACACTATCTCCTATTTTATCTACTAATTCTTTTTCTATATATATTTGCATTTGATATACTTCATCATTAGTATATTTTGCAGTTGCGCCTTTAGTTAAATATCCATTTACATAGTCTTTTACACTGCTAACAGATTGTTCTTGTCCATTTTTCAAGACCATTCCTGGTACATCAAATTTGCTATAATGTGATTTCCATTGTAAATCTGCTGTTCCTATTGTTGGCCATCCGTAACCGTCTCCATACATTAGATAATATTTTCCATCTGCTGATTGTGGTGCCTCTCCTGAGTGGGCAAATTGTCTTAAATAACTTGATAAACTTCCATTAGAAATAGTTGTAAAATTATTTGCTTCAAATAAATTTAAGTCTAGTTCTTTTACTCCATAATACTTTCCTGTATAAATATAAAGAATGTATCTCATAATGTGTTCTACAGCTTGTGTTCTTTCGTTATTTTGTAGCATTTGTAATAGTACTCCTGCTCCACTTACAACATCTCCTATTGCTGCTTCTTTTCTAAAGGCTCCTGGCATTTTAAATGGTGTTTTTAATAATTTTAAAAATTCGTCTGCTTTGTCTAGTGGTTCTTTTGTAATTCCTTCTTGATAAGTAACTTGTGTTGTGGTAATTGTTGCATATTGTTTTTGCCCTATTTTTCTAGTAATAGTACTTGTATATATTTTTTCGCTTGTTCCATCTGCATGGTTCACTGTATGAGAATATTGATAATTATGGATTCCCTTTTGTTCATCTGGTAGGTCTATTTGCTCACTTTCTCCTCCTGTTACAGTGGTTGTTGTTACCTTATTATAGGTATAAGTTTGCTCTATAAACCAGCTTTTAATTGATACAATTTTAACAATTGGCGATACTGTAGTAACTGTTTGCGTAATTTTTTCAGTTTGTTCTGCACTTATTGTAGTAGTTGGATCATGATGAACTGTAGTAATGTATTTTCCGTCTTTATCATATTTTGCTTCATAACTTGCGGTTTCTGTTTCTATTTTATATTTATTGGTTGTTTCTGTTTGTGTAGTTGTAGTTTCTTCTAATACTGCTATTGTAATTTTAGTTTCTTCTAGTACTTTATCTGCTAATGCCATAACAAATTCTGGGTTATGCGTAATAAAACATAAATCTAATAAAAACTCTACTGGCATCATATAAGGCAGTAATTGATTTTTGTAATTTAATTCTTGTATATTGACTTGCTCTGTTGTTGTTCCATCTGAA
Source organism: Clostridia bacterium (assembly GCA_022798335.1). Lineage (GTDB taxonomy): Bacteria > Bacillota > Clostridia > TANB77 > CAG-508 > CAG-273. The sequence continues at coordinate 53,074 of JAAWMH010000009.1, read as the reverse complement.
TTTGTTGTTACTCGCGTACTTGCAATACATAGCTTATCTTCATGAATAGAAAAATATTTTGTAATTTCTGAAGCTGATAAAGATTTAAATTGTTCATAGTCTATATAAATTAAATCTTCTAGATCTTTTTCTTCTGTAGAATCTTTTGCTTTTTTTACATAAATTCTACCATAATATTTTCCTTTTTCTTCTGGTACTCCTCTATTGATTTCTTGGGTTACTACTTCTGCTGCATATATTTTTTTTAGATTTTCTGTAGTTAGTCCTAAATTTTCTTTCGTTGTTCCCATATCTGCTATTATCTTTTCTAAAGCTGCTATTTGTTCTTCTTCTATAACAATCGATCCATCTTTTGCATCATATTGTACAGGGTTATTTTTCATATGTTCGCCTGTTTTTTTGGAGAATTGGTCTGCTAGCGCATCATAACTTGCCACTAAAGAAGTGATAACAATTATAATAGCAAGTGCTACCCATTTTAACTTTTTTAGTGGCTGTTTAATTATATTAATAACTACAGTTTTTGCTTTTTTTATTCCTTCTTGCAAATTTTCTTTAAAATTTCCCATATTCTCCTCTATTTTTTAAAATTTGATATTCATTTTAATCTTTTCTACTTCTTCTCCTCTTTGGTACTTTTCATAATCTGATACAATATCTACAAATCTAATGGCATTAATTTTTCTTTCTGGATTATACATTTTGTTAAATTTTATGTTTAACATAGTTGTTGCTCCTGGCTTTACAATTAGTCTTTCTATTGCTTGTTCATCCATATTAGATGGGTATGTTACTTCTTTTTCATCTACAATATAAACACTATTTTCTTCTTGTCTTGTTGAAATTAATATGGTATTTTGTGTATTATTAGTTATTTGAATTTGATATATTTCGAAGTCTATATATACTTGTTTTTGTAAGGCTTTCATATATATTAGATTAGCATTTTCATTTTTTTCTATGTTTTCTAGATATAAGAATTTATTAAAGCTAAATTTATATCCTTCATTTGTTCTTTCTATTCGAACATAGTCTTGCAAAGTATTACTTTGCCCATACCCTCCATTTGAAAGTATATCTTCATAATAGCTTACTTTATAAATAGATTCTCCATACATACTGTTTTCTACTTTTATAGTTCTTTTTTGGGTAAATATTTTTTGTACATAGTTATTGTTAAAGTCTTGCAAAGTTGGAAATAGTATTTGTTTACAATCTGAGGTTATCATTTCATAAGCTTCTTGTATTTGCCCATTATTGCAGTATTGTACAAATTTATTTAGTTCTATTTGTGCCGTTTTTCTATAACTTTCTCTGTTTTGGCTACTACTAGCTCCTGTATTTGGTACAGTTATATTGTTTTGTTCATTATTTAAAACTTCATTTATTTGTGTGCTATTTTTTTGTTTATTTAATTCTTCTAAAGCTTGCTCCCTTTCTTTATTTTTGCTACTTCTAATAATAGCAAAAACTGTTTGTAATAAAATAACAAAGAAGGCTACAAATATAATAACTGTCCAGATTGTTTTTCGATTTTGATTGTATTTTCTAAACAGATTATTTGCCATTTTGTATCCCTCCTTGTTTTTACTTTATTACCAGTCTTTAAAGCTTGTAATGGTATCAATATATTTTTTCGTGTCTTGTTCTGATATACCTCTACGTCTTAATCCTTTTTCTACTTGATCTAAATCTTTTCTTGTACTTACTTCTGATGTTAATTTAGCAAGTAATATTCTTTCATCTGATGATTTGCTATCTCCAAATTGATCTCTATCTGCTTTCATTGCTTTAATAATTGCTTTATCATCTGTTACTCCATATTTTCTATATTTAACTGCATCTTCTTTCATAATCTTTTGTGCTTCTTTTGCAGATACTCCTAATTTGTCTTGGTATAGCTTTCTTGTTTCTTTATTATGTAAGAATTTTGCATCTTCTATTGCATTTTGTCTTGCTTCTACTTGATCTTCTGTATGTGTTGCTGCATATTCTTCTTCTGCTGCATCTATTATTCTATCGCCAAATCCTGATGCTCTATCTGGAATGCTAGTTACTCCTCTTCCTGCGACTAAACCTGCTCCTAGACCTGCTCCTCCCCATTTTACTACATTTGAGAAATCATCTGACACTAAACCTGCTGTTACTCCTGCTACTGCTCCTGCTCCCATTAGAGTTCCTTTTACTGCATTTCTAGCTGCAAATTTTGCTGCTCTTGGTGCTATATAGGCTGCATGTCTACCTGCTTGAGCTAAACCTTTTCCTATGTTGCCTCTTATATCTCTTCTTCTTCTCCTTGGTCTATCTGCTTGTGCATTATGATTACTTCCTACACTAGTTCTTGTTGGTGGAGCTATTGGCACTGTTGGCTCTGGTGCTGGTGCTGGCATTGGTGATGGTGGTGGTTCTGGTGGTAGAGTTGTAAGTGTTGGTTCACCCATTGGAAGATCTGCTCCTGCTTGTCCATCATCTGCTCCATCTCTAGTTCTTATCATGTCTGCAATTTCGTCTTCACTATATCCGCTATCTCTTAAAATGTTAGCATATTCATCTGAAGAATAGTTCATTCCTTCTGGCTCATAAGCATCTCTTGCCATTGCTTCTCTTTCATGAGAGTCATAACTATCAGTTCCAAATCCTTCATCGTAAACATTTAACATGTCTCCTCTCATGTCTCTTTGTCCTTCTGGTGTATCTCCTCTTGAAGAAGTAAGTGGCTCTGTATTATCAGTTGATCCATTTCCTAATATATTTCCATATAAAGCATCTGCATCTTTATCTTTATCTGCTTTTCTATTTCCTCCTGGTACTTTTTTGTTTTGGCTATTGTCTTTTCCGCCTTTATCACCTTTTGCACCTCTGCCTAGCATTTTGCTCATTTGATTAATTCCCTGCATTGCTAAAGCTCCGCCTAGTGCAGAACCTCCTGCAACTGTAGATGCTTTATCAAATCCGAAGAATTTACGTAATAATTTTTCTGCTTGTAGTAAGAAGCCTAATGCTACTAATCCATAAATTAGATTGTCCATTACTAAGTCTAAAGCAGAACCTATTAATACAGTATATAGAATTAAATGTACTGGTTGAATTAATAAATTGTAAATATATTCTTTAAACCAACTATTAAAGCCTTGTGCACTTCCGTCTTTCATTTTATCTAGTGGATAAGTCATTGCCATAAGTGGTGCAATAATTGTTAAAAATGCAAGCATCATTAGCCTTTTTAGATAACGGAATAAGAATAATACCGTATACATAACTAACGCTAAATAAATAATGGTATAACCAAATTGTCTCATTAAAATTTCATCGTCTGTAATATTACTTGGCTCTAATTGTAATTCTATTCTTGCTTTTCCCATCATGTTAGATGGCCAAACAAGTAATTCTCCTCCATCTTTATTGTCTACAATAATTCCTTGTTTTCTTAAACTTTCTGCTACTTCTCCACTTCCAAAGATATCTGATCCATCTTCATATTGGAAGTCTTTTAAGTTTCTGCTATCTCCTTCTCCTTCTTCTGCTATTGGTTCTGATGCTCCTATAATAATGCCATATTCTCCATTCATAGATCCTACTGCTTTGGTGATTTCTTCTGTTAAGGTTACCGCAAAGGCCATAATATAATGCATAAAGAACAATAAACACATAGCTACTAGCCAGTCAAGCAAACGTTGTTTATATTTTGCCTTATCTTCTGCTGAGCTACTAATGATAATTCTAATACCCATATAAATTAAAATAGATAATAATGCTACAATTGCTAAATTTCTTAATGCATAATACCAGGTAGATATAATTGGCTGTAAAATAAGCGCACTTGATTTTTGCTCAATTTCTTCTCCTCCTGTAACTTGCATATCTTCATATTGATTTGGATTAAAGAAATTAACATCTAGTAAAGCTACTTTATTTTGGAAAATTTCTTCTGGGCTTAGGGCAAACATTGGCAACTTTAATTTTTCCGGCAGGGCTTTTGAAGATAAATAAGTTGCTGTTATTCCTACTCCTATTCCTACTGTAACAGAACCTATAATAATTTTTGCTCCTGCTGCTACTGCTGCTAAGCTAAATCCTCCTGTAAATGGTGCGCCTGCTATACCTATTACAATTGCAGCGCCTCCTGCAATAACTCCTAAAACCACTCCGCACGGCAGTTGGTACCCAGTCTTTATCATACCTTATTGTCATAAACGAGGCGTCCATACCAAACAAAATAGATTGTACTAATGTAATAATTCCATCTGCTATTACTAAAAGTAAGTCTTTGATTGGTTCAAATAAAATTCCTCCTGCTGTTGACGCTGCTGATGCTATAGATAGATTAGGTGATATAAAATTAAATAATATTACAAATACAATTGCAATAATTATCTTATGTGTAGTTCTTGTTTGCGTCAAAAATTTCATATTATCCTCCTAAATAGGTTTGTCTTACATTTTTGCTTTTCATTTGCGCTAACTTATTTAAGTTTGTTTCTACGAACTCAAATTCCTTTGCGGTAGGTTGGATTTGAATAATTGCACTATCTGCTCCTACTTTTAGTAAGCCTTCTCCTTTAAAACATGTAATTAAAAAGTCTGCTTCTCCTTCGCTTAATTTAAATACTTCTTTTAAGTACTGTATTTCTGATTTATCTTGTGCTAAAAATAGTTTTGTGTCTGATGATGTTAATACTGCTTGCGCTTCTGGTTTTTCATAAAAGTCTTGGAATCTTTGTGAAATAATGGCTAATGATACATTTCTTTTTCTAGCACGTCTTGCCATAGTGTTTAAGAAATCTACTGCTTCTGGGTATGGTAAAAGCATCCATGCTTCGTCTACTAATACCCTTTTTTTAGCAGCTTTGCTTCTGTCTTCACTGTTTTTCTTTACATATTTTTCCCAAATCCATGCAAGTAATATCTGCTGGGCAAGTGGTCTTGCAAATCTTTCTTCTAATTGTGAGATGTCTAAATTGATAAATAATGTTCCATCTAATAAATCAAAGGTAGATTGTCCATCAAAATATGCCATTTGTCCGTCATATTCTCTGATATATTGTTTCATAACTTTTAATAAATAGCTATAATGGAAGTTATAGTCTGGGTTTGTATTTGATGCTGCTTTTGCTTCTATTCTTTTATACCATGATCCTATTGTTGGCATTTTCTTTTTTTCTTTTCCTAGCATATTTCCTTGTAATGTGTCATTTGTTGCTGCATATAAACTATTTGGATCTGAAGTAATGCCATGGGCACTATATTCTTCTGATACAGATTCTGCTATAATTTGTTTCGTAAGTTCGTTTACTTCCCCACTTCTAGTACTTCCTCTTGCCATGGTAAGTAATGCCTGTGTTACGTCTTCTACTTTATTTTCTACACTTAAAACAATTCTGTCTCTTCCTGTGATTTCGTCTTTTACTACTTCTGTTTCTATATCAAATATATTAATAACAGTTTTAGAAGTTGGTGATAGTACTACATTGATACCACCTAAACTTTCTGCTACAATGCTATATTCTCCTTCGGCGTCTAGTGCTAAACTTTGTATTCCCATAAGAACTGCTGAACGTGAGATTAATGTTTTCATGGTTACTGATTTTCCTGCACCAGATTTTGCAAAAATTACCATATTATAGTTGGTTAATGAATTATGGAAGTTATCAAATAAGATTGGTACTCCTGTTTGTTTGTTGATTCCTAATGGTATTCCACTTGGATGCCCTACTTCTGAAGTAGTAAATGGAAATACTGTTCCCATAGATCTACGGTCAAAAGTATGTGTCTTTTTTATTTTATCTTCCATTAATGGAAGGTTTGATTGGAAAGCATCTTCTTGCATTGCCCATGCACTTTTGACATTGACTAATGATTTTGACATTTCTGTTGCTAGCAATTTTGTATATTTATCTAAGTCTTCTAGACTATAGGCAAATAGTGTTGCTACAATAGATGCTTCATATAGTTTGTTAAATCCTGCTGCTATTTCATCTCTTAATTGTTCTGCTTCTAGCCTTTTTTGTCCTAAAGTACTTTCTCTGTTAATGTTCCCTCTATCTGCTGCTACAATTCTTTCTGTTTCTAGTTCATTAATAACTCTATTTAGTTCATTTTGTGATCTAGATTCTTGAATTGGATTAATATAAATAGATGTATTAATATCTCCAAATAGATACATATCTCTAAATAGTTCTGGGAAAGTACACATTCTTGGAAGACTTGATACAAAAAAGCTTCTTGCATATCTTGTTACATTAGAAATAATTTCTAAATGGTCAATATTGCTAGTATCTACTCCAGATGGCGCAATTAATTCTTTGATGGTTTTCTTTCTTAGAATTTTATATTCATCTGGTTTACTATAATCATTACGCTGTCTTTGTAACTCTTCTTCCCTTAGCTTGTTTTTCTTGCTCATTTTCATTTGTACCTCCTTCTTCTGTGTTTACTTGTTTTTTAGGTCTTCCTCTTCTTTTGACTGTATCTTCATTTACTTTTTCAATTGCTTTTTGTGCAACATCTTTTCCTACAATATTTTTGTTTTGGTCTATAATCATTTTTGCTACTTGGTCAATTAAGTCCTCCATATTGTCTTGTTTTCTTTCTAGTTCTTTTTGTTTTTCTGATTTTGCTTCTAATACCTTTTGGTTTGCTTTTTCAAATGCCTCTTTTTCTATTTGATGATCAATTGCTACCATTTTTTTGTCTAATATATCTGGTGCTGTTGAATATAGTTCATCATAACCTGCCTTTATTGCTTTATCTACTCCATAAATTTCTGCACTGTCACGGTTATATGCTACATATAGTAAGTCTACTAAAGAGTTAGAGTCTAGTACTCTTCCATTTACTCCACATACAGATAATGTTCTGATAATCGATTGTGCTCTTGTATATAGTTCTGAAAAGGCTAAGTTTCTAATTTCTTGTTTGTCAAAATTATTTTCTCCTAGCTCTTCTGGATAATATGGAATAACAATATAATATTTTTGATTTAATACATTTTTATTTAAACTCATTCTTTCTGTAGTGTAAATAATATCTTTTCCATATTCATAAAGGTTAGTTGTTTTTGTTAATTCATAAAATGCTGCATTTAGTTGTTCTTGTGAATATTTTCCTGAAGATAGCATTTGTTCATATTTTCTTTTTTCTTTTTCTAATTCTTGTTCTATTTCTTCTATTTTGGTACGATATGTTTGAATACTACTTTCTAAGTTAATAGTTCTTGTTTGTGTATAAATTTGAATAGGATGTCTTAAGGTATTTAAAAATTGAATAAAGCCTTCTTCTACTGCATTTTTTTCTATTTCTGACATTAGGTCATAATTAACACCTTGGCATTCTACTACCATAACATATTTTGCTCCATTTTTAGTGCTAATCATGTTATCTTCTATTTTGTCAAATTCCATAAAATCAAATACTGATTCTGTAGTATAGTTTTTAGCTACTTTACTTTCTTTTTTCGCACTTACTGCATTCGATTTTGATGGTTCTTTGCTTCTAGATTTAAAATATAAGATACAAAGAATTCCTGCTAAGACAAACATTATCATTAAAATAACTGCTATTGCTATTGTAATTATCTCAATCATTATTTTTTCCCTCCTTGTATACATATATTTTCTTTCCTGATGTTTTGAATTTTATTGCCCTTTTTATAACATCATCTATATTTTCTCCTCCTGTTTTTTTACTAAATTCAAATTTACTAAGCTCTGGAACTTTTAAAGACCCAATTCCAAACCCTATTAAGGCAAAAATTGCTACGCAAACAATTCCTACCATTGTTAAATTTAGTGCTGAGAATATAAAATAAAAAATTAACCCTACTCCTGCTGCCACCATAGTGTAAATTAAACTTTTTGAAGTAAAGATAAATAAAATTCTACCTTCACCTTTTACATTTCTAGGTAATTCATATGTGCCCATTTTAGGTTTTCCTCCTTTGTTTTTGCATCTAATTATACTTAAATATTATTATAGCAAAAAACCTCGAAAATTGTAACCTAAAAATGAAAAAAAGTGCATAAAAATGCACTTTTTAATATATTCGTAATATTCTTGTAATACTATTGTAATATTATCCGTTGAATCCTGATGCTAAACTTACTACTACTTGTGTAATAGCTGATGCTCCAAATATTAAAACAGCACCTACTAAATATGGTATCATAGTCTTTTTGTATTCTGCTTTTTCTGATGCACTACCCATCATATATTTAATACCTAATACTAATAAAATAACTACTGCTACTACTACACCTACTGTTGTAATAATACCAATTAGTTGGTTTCCCATAGCTGTAACTTTATTTTGTGCAGTACTTGTTGTTCCATGTAGTCCATTGGCAATACCTGCTGGATCAACATTATTAGTTGCACTACTTAATGTTGTCATAGCTACTAATAATACTACCATTATTAGCATAACACTGATTATTTTTGTAGTTTTTTTCATATGATTCCTCCCTTTCATTTTATGTATCTTATTATCATGTTTCGTTTTTGAAACAATTTTAAAAACAAAATTGGTTATCTTAAAACAGTAATGACAAGTCTCCAAATGCCAAATGCTGAAAAGATGACAATACATCCTACTAAAAATGGAACTAGGGCTTCTTTTATTTTTACTTTTTGCTCTACACTACCTGTTATAAATTTAATACCAAGTACTGCTGCCATTAATACTGCTATACAAGTTCCTACTATTAATAAAGTATTATAAATTAGACTAGAAGTATTATTTAAAATTTGCCCGTTAATTGCATTATCTGCTCCTGTTTTTCCACTATTTACAAAGCTATCTGCTCCTCCTGTAATATTTGTAATACTGATAGCTTGTACTTTATTTATTTGCATAAAAAAGATAAGTATCAATACTATTATTACTGTTATGTACATTACTTTTTTTATCATTTGACACTTCTCCTTTTTTTAATTATACTATAAGACTTGCTTGTTTGCAATTAAATTTGTTTAAATTTTTATAAATTTACATCTTTTAAAAGGCTAGCTATAATTCCTACTACTCCTGATGCTGAAAATAGTAAGATAGATCCTACTAAATAAGGAGCCATACTTTTTTTGTATTCTGCCCTTTCTTCTACACTTCCAAGCATATATTTAATGCCTAAAATTCCTAATGTAACTGCTGATATAACTACTCCTACTGTTACAACAATTCCCACAAAGCTGTTTGCTTTTTTTGTAATTATATTTACATCGTTTTGTGTAACGCCTCCTGGTTTAAAAGAGTTTGGATTTTGAATTGGGTCTACTGCAGTGCTTCCACCACCGCCACCACCAGTGCTTTGCTCATATCTCGCTTTGCTATAAGTAGGAATCATAGCTATTAATAAAATAATGCCTATTATGAATATTATTTTTATTCTATTTTGTTTCATTTCTTTCCTCCTACTATTATTTAATAGCATTTTATCATATTTTTTATTTTCTTACCATTATTTTATAAAAATGTCATATAAACGTAATAAATTTGTAATATATAACGCCAAGTGAAACCTTTGAATCTAAGGTCTCACTTGGCGTAAAAGTACTTATATGCAACTCTTTCTTGCCGTAACAATCATTACAATCTGAGTTCCTATTCTTACTCCGACTGGAATAATGCGTTTGGCAACCCTCATTTTAGGTATAGTAATCATTCCTAACACAAAAGAAAACAGAATGATTAAAATGATTACTTCTATACCTATTATGATGGTCATTTTCCATTTGCTCTCTTTCGCATCACTATTGTACACAAGATACGGCAGAGCCTGGAGTACTGCAATAAGCAGCAAATGCCAAAGGCCTTTGTCAGTGTGCATAAACACTAGGTCAATCACAGCCTCTAAAAAGAAAAATGTGGCTGTCCAGAACACAAGCATTCCTACTGGTACTTTTTTCATTTTTTACTCCTCCAATTTGTTGTGATAACAAGATGTATATATTCCAAAAGGAAGAATCTCCCTTACTATTTAGTTAAAGGGACTTTCCTACCTATAGATATATTTATTATATCACAAATTAACATAATTTTCAAATTAAAAGAGGCTTTTTTAGCCTCTAATTTCCTATCAATTCTTTTCGTTTACATTGTTTTACTATTTTCTTAGTTTGTTTTCCTTCTTTTTGTTCTTTTATCACCTTTATTTGTGTACTATAATACTGCGCTATTAACTGATCTAATTCTACACTAATTTGATAAGTGATATTATAATCTTTTTCATTCAAGATACTATCGTTTAATTTTTCTCTTAATTTACATATTTCATCATTTAACATACTTTAACACTCTCCTTTTTTCTTTTTTCTTCTTTTGTATATATTTAAAATACCATATTTTTACAAAGTCGTCAACGCTTTTTCTTTTATTTTGTAGCATTTTGATAGATTTTCGTATGCCATTTTTCTCTTTTTTTCGTCATTTTTTGACAGCATTCTACATAGGCTTTGTTTTTTTCTTTTATTTCTAGTTTTTACGTCATTTTTCATCTTCTTAAAATCACTCTTTAACAAATAAAAAAACCCTCTATGTTTTTTCTAACATTTTTGGGTTTTCTTGTTTATTTATTATTTGGTTCTATGATAGATATAATTTCATTTTCTTTTTGAAAAACAGTTCTTAATACTTCTTGTGTATATTCTTTTGTTACTGTTTCAAATTGTTCTATATAGTCAAAACTGTGTATTTTTTTCATTGAATCTGCTAAAAACATTCTTGCAATATCTGCTACACTATTATATTCTACTACATAATCTCCATAAATTTTTCTTCTAATTCGTTCAAAGTGTTCTTGTTTTATTCCTTCTTGTTTCATTTTTTCTATTGTTTCTAAAATTCCTTGTTCTATTTTTTTAGGGTCTTTAGATGCTCCTGATATTAGACTATGAGCATATTGGTCACTAAATTCATAGTCAAAGTCTGGCTGTGATAATAATAATCCTTCTTTATAACATTTTTGATATAAATCAGAGCTTTTTCCTATTATCATATTTAATAATATTTCTATGGCAATGTGTTTTTTTATATCATTTTCATATTTAGCTGTATCTTTATATCCTATCATAAAAAGTGGAATGCTTACTTCCATTTGTTTTATTTTAAATGGTTTATTTATTTTTTCTTCTTTTGATGGATAAATTCTTTTAATTTCCCCTTGTCCTTCTTTGATTTCTAATCTTTTTTTGATTTCTTCTAATAATTTTTCTGGCTCAAAGTCTCCACATACTACCATTGTCATATTAGATGGATGATAAAAAGTTTCATAACACTTATATAAAACTTCTGGCGTTATTTTGCTAATTGATTCGACTGTTCCTGCAATATCTATTTTGATTGGATTTTCTTTATACATGCAATCCATTGCTCCCATATAAAGCTGCCAGCCTGGATCATCATCATACATTCCTATTTCTTGACCTATAATTCCTTTTTCTTTTTCTACATTTTGCTCTGTGAAATAAGGATGCTGTACATAGTCTAATAGTTCGTTTAACCCTTCTTCAAAGTGATTAGTACATTCAAAAAGATAGGCTGTGTGATCATTTGTAGTATAAGCATTTGCATCAATTCCTAATGCCATTAATGTGTCTAAACTATTAGTTCCATTTGGCTGCTCAAACATTTTATGTTCTAAAAAATGCGCTACTCCATCTGGTATATATACTTCTTCTTCTGTTTTGGGCATGATAAAGTGATTATCAATAGAACCAAAATGTGTTCCCCATATGATATACTTTTTTTTCGTATTCTTTTTAGGAATAATGATAATGGTAAGTCCACTTTCTAGTTTTTCTATATATGCTTTTTCTTTTATTTTCGAACTTTCTATAATTTTCATTTAAAGCTTACTCCTTTCATTCATTTTTTAAGAAATATATCGTATTTATTTCTACTGTGTTTGCTAAATTTTGTACTTCTTGTTTGGTTACTTTTTCAATATTTTGTGCATATTCTTCTACTGTGGCAAAGGTGTCTGATAGTTCTTGTCCATAATAATACGTAATTTGTGTGTCTTGTTCTGATGAAATGCTATCTACAGATGAAATAATTAAGGTTTTTGCATTGATTAAGTCTTCTTGTGTATATTTTCCTTGTTTCATTTCTTCTAGTTGTTCTTTAATGGTTTCTAAAGCTTTTTCATAATTTTGTATTTCTATTCCGAAGGCGAATAAAAATACTATTTTTGGTTCTAATATAACCTGAATTTGCTGTATAAGCTAAACTTTGTTTTTCTCGTACATTTTGAAATAACTTTGAGTTTGCTCCTCCTCCTAAAATGCTATTATAAACAGATGCTATAAAACGTGAATTTTTCTTTGTTTCGTGAATGTCTAATCCTATTACTAATTTTCCCTGTGTTACTTGCATGGTATCTACTACTGTTTTTTCTTCTGTTTTTGGCATTTCTTCTGTTTGTTCATTATTTACAATATATTGTGGTTTTCTTTTATTTAGTTTTTGGATATTTTCATTATTTTGTATGGCATTTTTTATTTTTTCTTGGTCTAAAATTCCTGAACAAAATATGTCTATTTTACAGTTTGCAATTAATTCTTTGTAATACTCATATAAATTTTCTGCAGTAATTTCATTCAAATCTTCTATATAGCCAAATTTATATAGCCCATATGGCTTTTCCTTATACATTTCTTCAATACAGCGTTCATAACTATATCTATTTTTGTTGTCTATTTTTGCTTGTATAATTTGTTCTAAATTTTGTTTTTCTCCTTCTACGTATTCTTTTTTAAATCCGCCATTTTCTATTAATGGATTTAATGTAATATCTAATAATATTTCAATACATTTTTCACTTAAATTTTCTTTTTGTGGTAAAAATTCTTCACTAAGTGTTTCTAGATAAAATTTAATAATATGGTTATCTCCTGTTTTTTCTACTCCGCAGTCAAAACTTGCTCCATACATATTTTCTAATTCTTTACTAATTAAGTCTTGGGATGGTAAGTTTTTAGTTCCTCTTCTTAAAATTGCTGCTATTAGTGCATTTTTAGTAACATCTTGCCTTGTTAGTGGAATTGCGATGAATACAGAAAATAGGTTGGTTTTAAAATTTTGTGTATGAATTTGATGAAGTGTAATTCCTTCTTTTATTTCTTCTTTTTGATAATTCATGTTTTTTCCTCTTTTCTATAAGTTTATTTTCTATATTATAATCTATTTTGTAAAATTTATACAAGAGAGTTTTTGTATTTTCTAACTTAAGCTTGTTTGCTTTTCATTTTTAATTATCCTTAAATATGATAAAACCCTCCATGTTTTTCTAACACTTTGGGTTTATTACACTTTTATTAACTTAATAATTTTTTAGCAACTTCATTAATGGTTTTTCCATCTGCTGATGCTCCTAATTTTGCTTTGGCTGTTTTCATTACCATTCCAATATCTTTCATTGTGCTTGCTCCTACCTCAGCTATAACTTCTTTTAGTTTTTCTTCTATTTCTTCGCTTGATAGTTGGGCTGGTAAATATTCTTCTAATATTTCTATTTCTTCTTTGATTTGATTTATTAAATCTTCTCTTCCACTTTTTTCATAGTCTGTTAAAGAATCTTTTCTTTTTTTAGCTTCTTTTGCAAGAATTTCTATAATCTGTTCATCTGTTACTTCTATTTTTTTATCTTTTTCTATTTGCAAAATTGCAGCTCTTGCCATTTGTACTACATTTTTGCGAAGTTCGTTTTTTTCTTTCATTGCATTTTTTAAATCTTCTAATAATTTTTCTTTTAACATTATTCTTCTCCTTTCTTATTTTTAAAATAGTGTTTTATGTTTAATAAACAAAAAGGGACTAAAAATTATTGTTATAACTTTTAATCCCTCCACTTTTTTAAAATTTTCTTTTTCTAGCTGCCTCTGATTTTTTCTTTCTTTTTACACTTGGTTTTTCATAATGCTCTCTTTTTCTAACTTCTTGCAATACTCCATTTCTAGCGCATTGTCTTTTAAATCTTTTTAAGGCATCTTCTATATTTCCATTATTTACTTTTACTTCTAACATTTTGTTCCCCTCCCTTCAGTAATTACACTCTTACGTGTGGGATTTTACTTTTATAGAGTTTTTCTTTTTTACTCTACTTTCGTTTCTTATTATACTCTATGTTAGTTTCATTTGTCAATATTTATATTTTAAGTTCTTCTATTTTATATATTGTAATTTTTATATATTTTTTATTTATCAAATTCAAACAAATCTCCTAGTGGTTTTGCTTCATTGACTCTCTTGATAGCTTCTGCAAATAATGGTGCTATGGATAATACTTTTATTTTAGGTATTTGTTTTTCTTTTTCTAATGGTACTGTATTGGTTATAACTAGTTCCTTGATTGGCGAATTTTGTATTCTTTCTATAGCTGGTCCGCATAATATGCCATGGGTACATGCTGCATAAATTTCTTTTGCTCCGTGTTCTTTTAAGATTCTTGCTGCTTCTACCATAGTTCCTGCCGTGCTTACTTCGTCATCAAAGATAAGTGCTGTTTGGTCTTTAATGTTTCCTATAATATTGGCTGCTACTGCCTTATCGTCATTTCCTGCTCTTCTTTTGTCTATTAATGCCATTGGGCAACCAAAATATTTTGAGTATTTATATGCTTTTTTAGAGCTTCCTGCATCTGTTGCTACTACTACTTTGTCTTCTATTCCTTTTGTTTCAAAGTATTCTTGTAACAAATGCTGTCCTGTTATTCTATCACATGGAATATTAAAGTATGCTTGTATTGCACTATTGTGTAAGTCGCAAGTAATTACTCTGCTTGCTCCTGCTGCTTCTAGTATTTCGGCTACTAGTCTTGCTGTTACTGGTACTCTTGGTTGATCTTTTTTGTCTGATCTTGAGTAAATATAATAAGGTAATACTACATTTATTTTTTTGGCTGATGCTCTTTTGGCTGCATCTATCATAATTAATAGTTCTATAATTCTTTCATTTACTGGTGGTTTTGTAGTTTGCACTAAGTATACTTCTTGTTCTCTTACGCTTTCTTTATATTGTATAAAATTATTGTCATTAGCAAATTTGTAATTTTCTACTTTTCCTACTGGTAAGTTTAATGTTTTGCAGATTTCTTTGGTAAATTCTTCTGCTGTTGGACATGGAAAAATTTTAATATTTTTCATTTTTCTTTCCTTCTTTCTTTTTATTTTATGGTTATATAAGAAAGATAAGACAAAAAGAGGATTTTTTCCTCCCTTGTCTTATCTTTTTTATTCATTTAAATCTGGTATTTCTATAATTTTATTTTGCTTTAGACTTTCTTGTACATTGATTACTCTTTGATTTAATGATCCTCTATATTTTAGTTTTGGGTTCCTTTGTTCATCTACATATTGTCCATCTACTAATACATCTATATATTTTAATATTTCTTTTTCTTTTAGGTCTCTATCAAATAAAAAGCCTGACCATACCCATAAGTCTTTATTTGGGAATTTTTCTTTGAATGCTTTTGCAAGTTCTAAAGTTCCTTCTATATTAAATGGATGCATTGGTTCTCCTCCTAATATAGATAGTCCTTTTATATTTTCATCTTCGCATAATTTTAGAATTTGCTGTATGGTTTCATAGTTAAATTCTTCTCCTCCATTAAAATCATGTGTTTCTGGATTAAAGCAGTTTTTGCAGTTAAAGGTGCAACCTTGCATAAAGATAGATACTCTGACTCCTGGTCCATTTGAAATGTCCATTTTTCTGATTTTATTATATCTCATTTTTGTTTTCTCCTTTATCTAATTAGAAAAAGTATTATATCAGTTTCTTCGTGGTCTGGACGGATAGGAAAATAATATAATACTTTTTCTTTTAATTAATTTATACTGCTTGTTTTGTTTGTGTTGTGGCTGGCATTTGTGCTTCTTTATTATCTACATGTAATACTCTTTCTTTAATTTCTTGTGTTCTTCCTTTATTCCAGAATTGGCTTCCTATGTATCCACATGTTCTTCTTGCTACATTTAGTGTGTCGTGGTCTTTATTTCCACAGTTTGGGCAATACCACTCTAAGTTTTCATCTATTAAAATTTCTCCGTCAAATCCACATTTTTGGCAGTAGTCTGATTTTGTATTTAATTCTGCGTACATAATATTGTCATAAATAAATTTAATAATTTGTAATACTGCTTCAATATTGTTTTGTAGATTTGGTGTTTCTACATAAGAGATTGCTCCTCCTGGGCTTAGTCTTTGGAATTCGCTTTCTAATTTTAATTTTGAGAAAGCATCAATTTCTTCAAATACTGGTACATGGTATGAGTTTGTAATATAGCTTCTATCTGTAATTTCTGGAATTTCGCCAAATCTTTTCTTTAAACATTTTGCAAATTTGTATGTAGTAGATTCGATTGGTGTTCCATACACACTGTAGTCCATATTTTCGGCTTCTTTCCACTCCTTACATTTGTCATTTAATTTTTGCATTACTTTTAGTCCAAATTCTTTTCCTTCTCCATTGTCTGTATGACTATGTTCTGTCATATATTTTACACATTCATATAAGCCTGCATAGCCAAGTGAAATTGTTGAGTATCCACTGTGTAATAAATCATGTATGCTTGCTCCTTTTGGCAATCTTGCTAATGCTCCGTGTTGCCATAAAATTGGTGCTACGTCACTTGTTACTTTACTTAGTCTTTCATGTCTTATTTGTAATGCTTTATGGCATAGTTCTAATCTTTCATCGTATATTTTCCAGAATTTCTCCATATCTTGACCTGAGCTTAGTGCAACATCTACTAAGTTAATTGTTACAACTCCTTGATTAAATCTTCCATAATATTTTGGTTTATTTGTTTGTGGATCTACATATGGTGTTAAGAATGAACGGCATCCCATACATGGATAACAGTTTCCATTTCCATTTTTGTCTTTTTTGTATTCTAACATTTTCTTTTCTGATATATAGTCTGGTACTAATCTTTTTGCTGTACATTTTGCTGCAAGCTCCGTTAAATACCAATATTTGCTATCTTCTGTTACATTATCTTTTTCTAGTACATATAATAATTTTGGAAATGCTGGTGTTACATATACACCTTTTTCATTTTTAAAACCTTCTATTCTTTGTTTTAAAAATTCTTCAATAATCATTGCTAATTCTTCTTTGTATTCTTTGGTTTCTCCTAAATACATACATACAGATAAAAATGGGGCTTGTCCATTGGTATTTGTCATGGAATTTACTTGATAATTGAAGGTTTGTACTCCATCTGCTACTTCTTTTTTAGTATCTTGTTTTGCATATTCTTTGCATTGTTCGTCTGTTAATCCTCTTTCTTTGTACTTTTTATAGTATTTTTCATAACTACTTTTTACAAATGGTGCTAAATGTGCTATTGATACTGTAGCTCCTCCATAGGTTGAAGAGGTAACTCCTAGAATAATTTGTGTTGCAATTGTCATTGCTGTTAAAAATCTATGTGGTTTTTCTATCATTACTCCATTCATAATCGTTCCGTTTTGTAACATATCTTCTAAATTAATAAGTTCACAATTGGTTAATGCATTTTGTGCAAAGTAATCTGCATCATGGAAATGGATAATTCCTTCATCATGTGCTTCTACAATTTCTTTTGGTAGTAAAAATCTTCTTGTTATATCTGTACTTGTAATTCCTGCTAGATAATCTCTTTGTGTTGTTACTACTTTTGCATTTTTGTTAGAATTTTCATTATTCCAATATTCGCTTTCTCCATCAATTAATTCTTTAATGGATTGGTCTGTTGTATTTGCTTTTCTAACTAACTCTCTTGTATAACGATAAGTAATATATTTTTTTGCTAGTAAATATTTTCCAAGTTCCATTAATTTTTCTTCTACAATGTCTTGAATATCTTCTACAAGAATTCTTTTTTTATCTAAACTTTCTATATATTCAATTACTTCTTTAGTTTCTTCTTTGTTTGCTCTTTCTCTTGGTTTTACCTCTGTATTTGCTTTTCCTATTGCTGCTTCTATTTTCTTTGCGTCAAATTCAACTATTTGCCCGTCTCTTTTGATTACTTTCATTTTTTTAGTACCCCCTATTTTGTTCTCGTTTGTGAACTTGTATTTTGTTTGTGTCATTATATTATCTTAACATTCTGATAATGTCAAACACGCAGTTTTTATGTATCCATAGCCGTTTTGGTGTGATTTATAGCGGGTTTTATTTTATTGTCAAAAAGTTATCTGTTTGCTTTTCAGTCAATTTTTAGTTTTTTTCTTACCTTCCTTCTATCTTTGTTATTTTTACCATGATAAATATTACAATTTCATGACATTTTTATAAAAAGTAGGCTATTTTGAAGGTTTTTTCCATTTTTTCCTATTTGATTTTTGCCTTTTTACTTGATATATCAACTAAAATCTTTGGTATATTTTTTGGCTAAATTGGGAATAATATTTTTGGTGAAAAATTTGAGAAATAAAAAAAATGATTTTACAAGAATTTTAATTACTGGAGCTGGTTCCGGATTAGGTAAATGCGCTTCAATTGCTTTAGCTGAGCTAGGTTATCATGTTTTTGCATCTGTAGAATTTCCTCAAGAAATAGAGGATTTACAAAAAATCATTATTTCTAAAAAGTTAAAAATTGAGGTTTTTTGTTTAAATATTTTAGATGAAAATGACCGAAAAATGATTTCAGACTTTGATATTGACATTTTGATCTGTAATGCTGCTGTTCGGTGATTCTGGAAGTGTGTCTGAAATTTGCGTTGATAGAATTAGGAAAGTGTTTGATACCAATGTTTTTGCTCATTTAGATTGTATTCAACTTGCTTTAAAAAACATGATTACGAAAAAAAAGACTGGGCGTATTATTATTCTTTCTTCTTTGGTTCGGTCGCATTCCTATGCCTTTTCTTTCTCCTTATTGTGCTTCTAAGTTTGCTTTAGATTGTTTTGGTACTTGTTTAAGGCAAGAATTGAAACTGTTAAACAAATTAAATGGTACTGATATTAAGGTTTGTTTGATTGAGCCAGGCGCTTATGCTACTCGGGTTTAATAAAGAAAATAATGAAAAGAAATACTCTTGGATGTATGATAGTTCTTATTTTTCTGGTAATATTTCAGTTATTCGTAAGTGGGAAACTAAAATATGGAATTTTTTAGAGCAAAAACCATATAATAACATTGTAAAGCAATATGTAAAGGCTGTTACTGATAAGCACCCTAAAAGACGTTACAGTAGTCCTTGGTGGCAAACTGCTTTTGTGCAACTTGGTCGAATTTTTGGCATGTAATTTATTTTTACTTTTTTTCTTTATTTTTGTTTATAGAAAACTTCTAAAGTCTAATATTGCATAATAGGAAAAGGATTTTTTCTCCTTTTCCTACTTTTTTTATTATTTTACTTCTTTTACTGCTTTTTGTGCATAAGTGTTATTAACTACTTTGTTATAGTCTGCCTCTTTTTCTAGTTCTCCTGCTTCTTTCATGACTGTTTGTAATAAGTTAAAGGATTCTTCTTTTAAAATTGGGTCTGTTTTCCATGCATCTATATCCATATAACTTTTTATAGATGCTTCTAACATTTCTATATCTGTGTCTGGGAAAAAGTCTTTTATTGTTTCTGCTATTTCTTTGGCAGTATGTTCTTTAACATATTTTTCTCCTTTGTAAATGGCGTTTGTAAATCCTTGAATTACGTCTTCATTATTTTGGATATAGCTTTTTTTAGCAAAGTATGCTGTATATGGTATTTCTCCTGATGCTTCTCCTACAGATGCTACTACATATCCTTTTCCTGCTAGCTGTGTCATAGATGCTGTTGGTTCAAATAGTGTTACATATTCTGCATCTCCTCCTGCAAAAGCTCCTGCCATTAAATCGAATTTGATACTGTCGTCTAAGTTTAAATCTTTTTGTGGATTTATTCCATTTTTCTTTAGTACATATTCAAATGTCATGTATGGAACTCCGCCTTTTCTTCCTGGTATTACAGTTTTTCCTTTTAAGTCTTGCCAACTAAAGTTATCTGTTTTTTCTTTACTTACTAAAAATGATCCATCTTTTTGTGTCATTTGTGCAAAAACTTGTGCATAGTCTTCTTTTCCTTCGTTATAAATGTAAATAGATGCTTCTGGTCCTGCAAATCCTATATCGCTTTGACCTGCAAGTACTGCTGTCATTACTTTATCTGCTCCTTGCCCTGTTGTTAATTCTATGTTTAATCCTTCTTCTTTAAAGTAACCTTGTGAAATAGCTACATATTGTGGTGCATAAAATACAGAACGTGTTACTTCATTTACTTGAATTGTTTTTAATTGTGCCGCTTCTTGTGGTTTTCTTAGCAAAATGTAACTTGTAATTCCTATTGCTACTATAACAATAGCTAATATAATAATGATATATTTTTTCATGATTTATTTCCTTTCTTTTCTAAATTCATGTTAGAGGAGATTTCAAGTATTCTAACATGCTATTTTTTTCTTTCTATTCAAGATACTTTTCTCCCTTAAATAGATTTTTTATCTGTTATTTTTCTTGTATATTAGTTTCTTTTTGCCATTTTTTTCATGACAATCTTTTCTAGTAGTATAATAGCTTCATAGATGACTGCTGCAACTAGAGCTAAAATAATGACTCCTGTCATTACTAAGTCTAATTGAAATACCTGCCCACCATATACGATTAAGTATCCGAAGACCTGCTTTTGATACTAAAAATTCTCCTGTAATGACTCCTACTAGTGATAAGCCTATATTTACTTTTAAGGAATTAAAAAAAGTATTGATATTGGCTGGTATTACAATTTTGATTAAGACTTGTAATTTATTTGCATTAAAAGTTTTTGCCATTTTGATTAATTCTTTATCTGTATTTAAAAATCCATTTAAGATTTCTAATACGGTAACAATTAAGGAAATGGCAAGGCCCATTGTAATAATGGCTCCGCATTCCTGCGCCTACCCAAATGATAATAACTGGCCCGAAGTGCTACTTTTGGAAGACTATTTAATACTACTAAAAATGGTTCTGATACTTTTGCCAAAAAATTAGACCACCATAATAATATGGCAATGATGATTCCTAATATAACACCTGATATAAAGCCTATTAGGGTTTCTGCTAACGTTACGCTTAAGTGGTGCATTAGGTCATTTGATGATAAATTTAAAAATGTGTTTATTATTCTTGAAGGACTACTTGTTATAAAACTATCAATAATTCCTTGTCTTGCTAATACTTCCCATCCTATAATAAATACAAGAAGTATTGCTATTTGGGTTAAAATAACAGATATCTTGTTTTTTCTTATTTTTCTTAAGTATTTTTTTCTATCTTCTGATATGTTTTTCTCACGCATGTACATCTAGCTCCTTCCATATGGTGTCAAAGTATTTGCTAAATTTTGGGCTTTCTCTGCAATTGATTGGTGTTCTATTTTCCATTTCGAAATTAATTTCATGTATATTTTTCACGGTTGCTGGTCTTTTTGTTAGTACTACTACTCTGTCTGACATACTAATCGCTTCTGGTTTAAGCTAAATGAGATGGTTTTATTTTTTAAAATGAAAGATAAGGTCTACTTGCTTATCTTGATGGATTTCTATTTTATGGATGACGGCTTTCATCATTTCTGGTGTGGGATGTTTTAAAGTTAAAATTTCTTCTAATATTTCATTATAGCTATTTTGTTTTAAATGATTTTGTGCTATTTTTAATTTACTAGATTGTTCTTCTTTTTGTTTTATTTCTTGCTGCATTTTTTTTAGTAGCCTTTGATACATTTCTTCGTCTATTTTGTGGTTTAACTTTTCTATATAGATTTGGTCTATATTATTTTTTATGAGTTCTATTTCTTGTTTTAATTTCTTTTGTAGTTTTTCATTATTTTGTTTTATTTTACTATTTTGAATGACAAATTCTATTTTTTCTTTTTCTACTTTTAAAAATAAGTTTCTAATGCATTCTAATATTTGTTTTTCTAATTGTTCATAGCTAAACCCGTGTGAGGTACATAGCTTTAGTTTAGAGTTTCTACGATAATGATTGCATACCATATAATTATTTTTTTTGTTTCTAATTCCTATTTTGTGTTTGCATTCATAGCATACTAATAGTCCATCTAATAAATATAAATTTTTCTTTTTATTTCTGCTATAATTTTGTACTACTACCATTTTTTGTACTTTTTCGAAGTCTTGTTTATCGATGATAGGGGTATGCGTGTTTTCTACTATATTCCATTCTTCTTTTGGATTTTGTTTTAATTTTCTATTTTTATAGCTAATTCTACTTCGTTTATTTTGCTGTGTTATTCCAATATACACTTTATTTTGTAAAATGTTTTTTATTGTTTTGTTTTCCCAAAACGAGGCTTTATGATACCTTGATTGATTTATGGTTGGTATGTTATTTTCGTTTAAGTAGTTTTTTATGGTTCCTATTTTTTCTCCTGCTATTACCATATTAAAAATAGTTTTTACTATTTTTGCTTCTTTCTCATGTATGATTAATTTATTTTTATCATTGGGATCTTTTGTGTATCCTATTGGTGTTTTTCCTCCTACCCATTTTCCTTGTTTTTGCATAGTATGCAGAGCTGTTCTAATTTTTTTGGATAGGTCTTTTGAATACATGTCGTTTAATATGGATTTAAAGGGTGCTATGTCATTATTTCCATTTGTTTTTTCAAAGGTATCTATTCCGTCTGTTACTGAAATGTACCTTACATTATTTTCTGGAAACCACTTTTCTATGTATTCTCCTGTTTCTATATAATCACGTCCTAATCGTGATAGATCTTTTGTAATGACCATATTTATTTTTTCTATACGAATATCTTGTATCATTTTTTGGAAGCTTGGTCTATTAAAATTGGTTCCTGTATAACCTTGGTCTATATAAATATCTACTAATTGATATTCTTCTCCTAAATTTTGTACATATTGTGTTAATAAGTCCCTTTGATTTTTGATACTTTCGCTTTCTTCGTAGCCTTTATCGATATCTTCTTTGGATAGTCTAATGTAAATTGCTACTTGATATTTTTGCACTTTTTTCCTCCTTATCTGTTTGATAAAGGTTGTTCATTAAAAATTTTGCAATTAATTCCTCTAGCTCTTCTCCTTCTTCGTTAAATTTCATACGTATTTGAAATGATTGTTGCATTACCTTTTCTCCTTTTATGATTCTCATTTCATTTATATTCTTAATTGCATATAAAAATTCCTAGCAGATTTCTCTGCTAGGAATTTTGTCTTTAGGCTACCTTATAAATAGGTTTCCTTTTATAATTATAAATTAAAATGGTTTTTTAGAGTCTTTTTCCCTTCTGGGTTGCTTTTCTATTGCTACTTCCTGCTTTTGCAATGGTTCCTGTAACTTTTACAGGAACTAGGGCTGTTGACAAATTCTTTAAGGAATTAGTAACTCCCTCAATTCTTTTTTGTGTCTGCCCTCTATCTAGCATATCAATTTTGTAGGTATCTAAGCTTCTAGTATTGGATACCATAGAGATAATGCCAAGCATCAAGTCAACAATTGCTTTTTCTTCGCTAATTCTGACAACATGTTCTGGCACCAGAAGCTTTGTCCAACAACTTGTGATATCGTCTTCAAACTGTCTTCCATTATACTTGTTTAAGAGCATAAATACATTGTCATTTACTTTTTCCCGTAACTGCCTAAAGGGCTGATATCCTCCTTCTGGCTTTGGCAGATCAAACTTTTCTGCCTGATGCTCTGAAACTTTTGCATAGGGCATTTCGTCTCCAATAAAGAACACAATGGGATTGCTTCCTGGTGCAAACTTTGCATTACAGCACAAATAATATGCTGCTAGCTCATAGCTTTCCCTTCTTTGCCCTCCACCATTGCCTTCTAAGACAATTTTTTCGAGCCAAGAGTCTAACTCAATTCCTTTGGCAAAATCTCCTATCTGCAATGGATACTTATCGCTATAGGCATCTCCTACTGCGCAAAATGCAATGTCAAAGTCTTCTAAATAGCCCTTTTGCTCGATTTGCCCATAAAACATGGGCATTTTGTCATAAACTACTCTGGCAAAGTCAATGTTAGAGCCAGTTACATCAAGCATAATAATAATGGGATTTTTGGTTTTGCTTTCGATGGTTTTTCCATTTGGAAGCATGGAGCTATGAAGCAAAGAACTACTCATCTTTTCAGCAGAATAGGAACTTGCTCCAAAGCTGCTACCCCAACCGGAACTGGAACTGCTGCCATATACGTCTCTGTCGTAAGTAGGACCACCCATACTAATTTCCTCCTTAAGCTAATTTTTGAAATCGTTTGGTTCCGAAAACTTCGGTTCTGAGCTCAATTAGCTCACTCCAGAGTTTCCATGCGTCATTTGGCCTTTCGGATAGAGAACTACTTGCCATCTTTCTAATAAATGCTCTGACCTTAGCATCTACAGAAATTGGCATTCCGCAACTAGCAGTATCACCTCCTAAAAGTTCTACTCCTATCTTACCTATAGAATAAACATCCGAAGATGGTAAAACCCTTGCTGTTTTGCACACTTCTGGTGCGGTATACTGGTCATTTACAATTTGATAGTGGGCTTCTTTTGTGTTAGCTTTTGGAATACAAAATGAAAATCCTAACAAAGATACATTATGGTTTTCTTTGTTAATCATGATATTTTCTGGTTTGATATTTCCATGTACCACACAATTAGAGTGCAAATATCCTACTGCACTTAAAAGCCTTTCTAGCATCCACATTACATGCTCTGCAGGTACTCCTCTTGAATACTGCCCCATTAGCTCTGGCATGGTAATTCCTTTTACCTCTCTCATTAAAATAGCATTTGTATCATTTATCATGATTTTTTGCTCGACATAAGGAAATGATTGATGCCTTAAGGTTGAAAGTACTTCATATTCTGTATCTAATAGGCTATTATCGGCTGGATCAATTGCTACTTTTAAGTATATAATGTCATTGCCTGAAATGCCTTTAAAAATAGTTCCTACTTCTCCCTCTACTACATTTTCATAAAAGCTATATTTTTCTCCTCTAATGGTAATTTCAAATAAGGGCTCTGTTTGCTTATAGATTTGGGCAAGATCAAAAATGGCATAAATCCCTTGTTCTAGCTCAGAATTTCCTGCATCATACAGTTCTCTTAAAATAGAGAATGCTTGCTGTGCAATATACTTTTCTGCTTCTGGTGCAAGATCAGGATGAAGTTTTTTTGCATATTGCCGATAGGCCTTTTTTAGTTCCTCTGCTGTAGCTACTTTTCCAAAAAAGTCAATTGGTCTTTTGGCTTTAAGTAGTTTTTCGTAAGTTTGTTTTATTGTCATAACTTTTTACCCCTTTATGCTTTAAAAATACTATCTGCTAGTTCTTTTTGTGGGAGTATATAGCTTTTGGACATGGGCCATATGCATTTTTCCCAATACTGTCTTATTCTTTCTTCTGGTATTCCAAATTTTGCAGTGTCTCGCTCTATTCTTCTTTGCAAACATACCTCTGCTGGCGTGTCTACAAAAATTTTTATGCTGTTTTCTAACCCTTCTAAAAGTGTAATGGTATGCAAGCCTTCAAAGATATTGACTGCCCCTAAGTTTACTAATTTGGATTTTGAAATCCGTGTGTTTGTGGCTATATCATACCTTGGCATAAGAACCATTTCGTTTGCAAATAGTTTTTCTACATCTTCTTTAAATTCTGAGGTGTGAAAAGCGTTAATTGAATCTGTTAAATAGCCTTCTGCTGTTTTTGGAATGTCTGCAAGATCTCTAAAATAGTCGTCTTGTGAAACTATACAAACAGATGCTATGTTTTTAAAAAAGCTATTTAACTTTCTAGCTAAAGTGGTTTTTCCTGAGCAGGTAACACCTGCAATAACAAAGTTTACTTTTTCTCCTGATTGCAGTTTTTCCCTTTGTTTTGCAATTTCTTCTCTTAAATTCACTTTTTTACCTCCTACATAGTTATCTTGTTATTTCTAGTCGGTCCTACTGATATAAGGGTTATCGGTAAATGAGTGAGTGTTTCTAATAAAGAGAGATATTCTATACACTTTTTAGGTAGTTTTTCTTTTTGGGTAATTTTTGATATGTCTTTTTTCCAACCTTTTACCAAAGTATACCTTGGAATGCAGTTTGCTAAATAACTTCCTAGCTCTTCTGACTTTCTTTTTATCCCTGTAATAACAATTTGCCCATTTTCTATATAATAGTTAAATAGTTTCCTAAAGTTTCCGTTAACAGTGCCTTGATAAAGGTATTCGTTACATACTTGCAAATTTTCAATTCCTGTTAATTTGTCTAGCGAGGATAAGTAGAGTTCATCTACTTGGTTAATTGTTTGTGCATATCGAACTAATACTGCATCAAACCAGCCAAAGCGTACTTTTCCATTCCAATAAGTTTCCTCTTGGTTGGCATCGCTTATTTTTTGTGATAACTCTTCGCTTTCTGTAGGAAATACACCCATTCCGTGTCTTGAAGTAAAGGCTTTTACAATTCCTACCTTTTTTATATTGTCTCTATAGTAGGAAATGTCTAACGCGAAATGATTTGTGGTATCTAAAAATGTAGTGTTTGGCTTTAGCCCATAGGTGGCATCTAGCAAGAGCCCCTGTGATCCTTCATAAATGGCCTTAGAGCACGTCTTTCTTAAGGTTTGCTCATAGGTAGTATAGATGCACCTACCTAAATTGGTTTCTTGTGGGGCTTGTTTTAGTTGTGTAACATACCAAATTGCTAGCCTTGAGCTTGTTTGCATTCCTAGTAATTCTTGGCACTGCATTTTTAACTCTTCTTTTAGTTTTTCTGGTACATTTTGCCAAATAGCCTCTTCATGCTCTTCGTAAAATTTTTTTACATACTCTTGCAGTCTTTCTAGCTTGCCTATCATTGGGTAATTGCTATATGGATCAATTATGTCTTTTACTTGTAGCCCCAGCGGTTGTTCATAGGGAAATACTTTTGGCTCATTTAGTAAATATTTTACTTCACTTACTCCTGTTCCTACGCTTCCTCTTCTATTTTCCCCCTTAGACAATTCCCTTAACTTATTGATAAGTTTATGATAGGGTGTTACGACAAAGCATTCCTCATGAATATGTATCCTTTGGATTAGTTCTGGGATAGGAATTTTGTTTTTTTGCGAAAATACCTCTAATTCAACAAGTAAATTTTCTAAATTGATTACCATGTTTTGTGTTAAATAGGTATGGCATTTTTCTAAAAACATACCTGAGCCCAATTGGCTAAATTTGTGGAGGGTACCTTCTGGTGTAACAACCGTATGGGCTGCTTGCGAGCCTCCATTGTACCGTACAATGGCATCTACTTTTTCTTCATATGCTAAATAATCTACAAAAGTTCCTTTCCCTTCATCTCCAAATTGCATACCACATAAAATGAAACTATCCATTTACGAATTCCTCCCATGCTTTTATTGCTTTTTCAAAGCTATAATTGCATATGTTATCACATAGCATAAACCTTCTATATCCCATATAATACATGAGTTCTAAGTCTGCATAATCTGCTAAATCAATTGTTCCTCTTTTTTCTAGTGAAGTAAAAATTTTAGATGCGCAAATGGCTGTGTTATCTCTTTGAATAATGGTCTGCAAGTGCTTTAGCATTTGATAATTTTGCCCTGTTTGTAGGTACAAGTCATCTCTTGCTGCCATTAAATTTGGCACAGGGTATGTCAAAATAAACTGTATGCCTTTTAGCGATTCTATTTTTGAAACGATTTGGGCATTGGGTAAAATCTGTAGGATCTGTGCTAAGTCATCAAATCTTTCTACAAAAGAGGCCATGATATGATTTAGTCCCATTTGTTTGCAAGCGTTTAGATATTGCTTGTCTTTTGAGGTAAGATATCCTTCTATTTCAAGGCTTTGGTCAACAATATTTACAGATTGTCCTGCTCCTAAAGCTTGTCTGGGTAAAGGATCTACAAACAATTTATTTCCGTCTTTAATGTGCATAATTTTTACTGCATCACCATTTCGGAAGTGAACCTCTGCTGGACAAGATGCTTTTATTTTATGGTTAATTTCTATGCAAGAATACAGTGGATCTGCCCATTTGGTTACTCTTAGTTGCCTTCCTTTTACATCTATCCAAAGTACTTTTTTCCATTTTTCAGATAGCTCTTTTAACATTTCTAGGGTGGTTTCTATGCTATATGGTGTTTGTACTCCTGTGTTAAACCGTACTTCTGAAATATGCGGGTTTTCAAAAACATTTTGTACTCTTTGCATATTGTTTAAAGATGGCAGGGTTGCAATTAATGTGCATTCTTTTTTCATGATAGCCTTTCTCCTTTTTCATTTATAGGAAAAACTCTAAATAAAAACCTCCTTTTTTCT
The DNA here is from genome assembly GCA_022798335.1 of Clostridia bacterium. GTDB lineage: Bacteria > Bacillota > Clostridia > TANB77 > CAG-508 > CAG-273. The sequence continues at coordinate 24,766 of JAAWMH010000009.1, read as the reverse complement.
TAATTTATAATTACACTGATAGTTCATAATGATTTTTATTAAAAAACAACGAAACATCAGTAAATTATATTATTACGCCCACATTCTATCATGTATTTACATAAAATTCAACATTTTTTCGTCTTTTATAGTCTCTATTTTAGAAGCTTCCTTCTGATATATCATGGGTTACTATTAGTGCTGTTATATTTTCGTTTTTTAATATTTTAAAAATATCTGCTGTAACCATAATTCTAGTTTGATAATCTAATGCTGAAAATGCCTCATCTAATAATAAAATTTTAGGCTTGATGGCAAGAGTTCTAATAAGTGCTGCCCTTTGCCTCATTCCTCCTGAAAGTTGATTTGGATATTTGTCTTTGAATTCATATAAGTCATATTTTTTTAATAAGTCTTTTACATAATTTTCATTTTCTTTTGTTTTTTGATGACTTATTTCTAATCCAAACATCACATTGTCATAAATGTTTCTCCACTCTAACAAGCTATCTTTTTGTAGCATATAGCCAAGTGCACCTATTGATTTTATATCTCCTTGTGTTTTTGCCTCTAGTCCTGCAATAATAGAAAGTAATGTTGATTTTCCACAACCGCTTGGTCCTATAATGCTTACAAATTCGCCTTCATTTACATGAAAGCTAATATCTTTTAAAGCTTCTACTTCTCCATTTTTTGCTTGGTACCTTTTGCTTACATTTTTTACTTCTAATACTTTTTTCATAAGTACCTCCTGATAGTTATTTAAATTTATCATAATATATGTTATGATGGTCTACATAATTTTGTGTCAATTTGCTTTTATGAAGAAATGGAGCTTACATATATATTCTGCTTTAGAATACATAGGTAAGCTCCATTTGTTTGAAATATATTTTTTTACTTCCGAAACAAAAAATTAGATTTCTAAATTTTTTACTTTACTAGCTATTTTTATGAAGTTAATTTCGCTTTTTGATTATTTTTATCTTCTAATGCTAAAATTCTAATTGCGTTCATTTCTGCTATTTTTTCTACTTTATTTACTCTTTTTTCTAAACGTTCTTGTGCTTCTTGATGCATTTTATACCCATCAAATAATGCTGGTATTTTATTAGTAACAGCATCTTCTATGATTGCTACAGATTTTTGCAAACTTTGTAACATTTGAGTATGTTCATCTAATATTTTTGTATGTTCATTTAGTGTTTTCTCATGTTTTTCTAGTATACTAGTATGCTGTGTTACCGTTTTATTTGTTATTTTTAGTTGTTCTTTGGTTTCTCTTGCAATTTCTTCTAATTTTGTAATTCTTTCTTCATGCTTTAGTAAAATTTCTTTTAATTCTTTGTCCATGCTTTTTCCTCCTTTCACTTTTTATTTTCTTAAAATATTTTAAGTAGATTTATTATAACATTGTCCCTTTTATGATTCAACTATTTAGTAAAAAATTCCTAAAATAAATCTAACATTTCTGTTTTTTCTGAGTATTTGTTGTTCTAACAGTTGCAATTGTTGCTAGACTGTCTCCTAATTGCGTAAATATTACTGATAAGAGCTCTATTTCTTCTGTTGTTCTATTTTGCGCTATTGTACATGATAAAATTGATACAAGATTTACTATTTCACAACTATTCATTTTTTACTCCTTATAGCTGATTATATTCTAAACATTTGTCCTGGTTTAATATTATTTTGATTTTGTATTCTATTTAATCTTACAATATTTGCTATTGTTGTGTTGTATCTTCTTGCAATTGACCATAAAGTATCTCCTCTTTGTACTATATAAATTCTATGTCCACAGTCATAATGGCATTTCGTTCTTATTATAAGTCTTTGGCCTACATAAATATAATTTCTATTTTTGATATGATTATCTTTTACAATTTGTTCTATACTAGTTTGAAACATAATGGCAATTTTAGCTAGAGTATCTCCTTTTTGTACAATATAAATTTGTGAGTCTTGTGTTTCTACTTGCCTTTCTTTTCCTGGTATGATTAGGTTATCTCCTGCATAGATTAAGTTTGGATTTTTAATGTTATTTAGACTTGCTATTTCTTCTACTGTTGTCTCATATTCAAGAGCTATTTTAGATAGGGTATCTCCCCAATTTATGGTAATGGCTAATGGTTGCTTTGGCTGTTCTGGTATTGGTGTTTCTGGTATTTCTTCGGAAGATTCTAAAAAAATTTCTTTGGTAAAGTGGTTTCTATCTACATGATTTTCTATTCCTTCTACTCTTCCTACATCTGTATATTGCCATCCTGCCCAAGTTTTCCATGTTCCATTATTTTGTGGCTTATCTACCTCATATTGTGCTATCCATAAAGGGTATTTTGTAATTTCTCCTTCCCATGTATTACTTGCAGCATATGCATTACTATATACCACTGCCTTTTTCTTACTTAATTCTTCTACTTTTTGAATAAATGCTAATCCTATTTTATTGATTTGTTCTTTACTTAAACTTCCAAAGCTTTCAAAGTCCATTGCTAATTTACAGTCTACTACTTTTTTGCTTATTGTGGATACAAAAAAGCTTGCTTGCCTTCTTGCTTCATCTTCTGTTCTTGCTGTTACATAGTGATAAAATCCTATTTTTAGTCCGTTTTCTTTTGCTTTGCTATAATTTCTTTCAAAATGTGAATCTACATAGCTAAAGCCTTCACTTGATTTTATGTACACAATTTCAATACCATCTTTTTTTACTTTTTCATAATCAATATCTCCTTGATAACCACTTACATCAATTCCTTGATAGATTTTATCATCTGATGGTCCAAATGCCAATACTTGAGTTGGTAATACATATACTAATAATAGAATTGATACTAAAAAGGTAAACACTTTTTTTAACATAGAAAAACTCCCTTCCATTTGTTTACTATTATTTTATGGAGGGGAGTTTGTTTTTGTTATTCTTTTTTATATCACTTCATATTCTAATAATTCTATTTGATTAGAAATATAGGGCTTTTCTTTTTGTATTTCTTTTCCTAAGTCTGTGCTTAAGTATTTTTTATTGTCATCTGCAAATACTGTAACAACTGGCATTTTTAGCTGTATTTGTAGCAAAGCACTTCCTAAAAAATTTGCTCCTGATGAAATTCCTACTCCTAGTCCTAATTCCATTGCTAATTTTTTTGCCATATTAATAGCGTCTTCATCTTTTACTAAAATAACTTTATCTATCATATTTTTATCCACCAATGCTGGTACAAAGTCATCTCCTATTCCTTCTATTTTATGTGGTCCATATATTTTATTTTTGGATATAAGAGGCATACTGTCTGGCTCTATTGCTGTTATTTGTGCATTGGAATATTGTTTTTTGATTCTTTTTCCTATTCCTATTAATGTTCCTCCTGTTCCTACTCCTGATACAAATCCTCCTATTTCTTCTGGCATTTGGTTTAAAATTTCTTGTCCTGTTGTTTCATATTGTGCAAGTACATTGTCTTGATTAGCAAATTGATTTGCTAAAAATCCTTTTTCTTTTATTGCTAATTTTCGTGCTTCTTCAATGCATCTTTTAAATCCCCCTTGATTATGTGAATAGGTTTGTACTTTTGCTCCATAACTTTGTATAAGTTGTTTTCTTTCTTTACTTACCCAATCTGGCATAAAGATATAGACTGGATGTTTAAAATATTTTCCTAATGCTGCTAGTGAAATTCCTGTATTGCCGCTAGTTGCTTCTATGATTGGCATTCCTGGCTTTAGATTTCCTCGTTGCTTTGCTTTTGTAATAATATAGTATGCAGTTCTATCTTTAATACTTCCTGTTAAATTGTAGCTTTCTAATTTGGCATATATGTAGTTTATTTTTTCTTGATATCGATACTTTATTTTTATCATTGGTGTATTCCCAATTATTTTTAACATGTCTTTTTTCTCTCCTTTTTGTTTTCTTTTATTATATTTTATCCTTTCTTTTTTGATTTGTTACTGGTAATTTTATTTTTTTCTTGAACTTTATGTGGATTTTTGTTTACTGTTTATGTTTACTTTTGTTTAGCATGTTAGAGGTTAGCTATCATGCAATTTTAACTATCAACTGGAGGTTATTTTTAATGAAAGCTGGGAATTTGTTTATTATTCTTAATATTACCAATGAGCTTTACTTGTCAAACGATGGCGTCAAAGAATACACTGACCAGGTTTTGCGTGCTAAACAATTTAAAAGCCAGGCTGAGGCAAGTCTTTACGTTCGTTCTGAATTTACGCAGGAAGCTCAAAAAGAGTTTGTCGTAAAAAAGCTGGTCTTAACTGTAATTGACTCTTAAGTTTTAAAAGATACCTACTAACCGGGTGTCTTTTTTAATATTTCGCTTTGTTTTCTATTTCTAATAACTTTTCTTTTATGTCTAGCCCTCCCCCATAGCCTACTAGCTTACCATTTTTTCCAATAACCCTATGGCATGGTACTATTATGATAATTGGATTATAGTGATTTGCCATTCCTACTGCTCTGCATGCTTTTGGATTTCCTATTTTTCGTGCTATTTCTTGATAACTATTTGTTTTTCCATAAGGAATAGTAAGTAATGCTTCCCATACTTTTTTTCTAAAAGTAGTTCCTTTTAAGCTAATTGGTATGGTAAATTTTGTTCTTTTTTCTTCTAAATATTCTTCTATTTGCTCGTAAGTTTGTTTTATTAGTTTTGTTTCTTTAATTTCTCTATTATCTGCTTTTCCTAATTTTACTTCTATAATTTTTTGATTTTCTTCTGTGATTGTTATTTCTCCTATTTTAGTAGAATAAGTATAGCTTGCTTTCATTGTTTTTTCTCCTTTTTTCATATTATATCATAAAAAATACACCTCAAAATGTTAAATTTTTGTTTAACATTTTGGGCATTGTTGTTTTTTCGTTACTGTTTTCGTATTATTTTTGCAGACCTCATAAGTCAACATCATTTTTTTAATGGTGTTTATAAAAGTTAAAAATAGGTATCATTATATGTGGGTGATATGATGAGTTTAGAAAAATTTAAACCAGAAAATTTTAAAAATGTAGATATTAAATTTACTTTAAGGCTTCCTGAGTCGTTACACAACGAAATTTCTTTATATTCTAATAAACATAATATTTCTATGAATACTCTTATTTTAAATTGTATTGAATATGCTATGGCTAATAGGGAAGATATAGAAAAGGATAAATAAGTTACAGCTTACTTTCTGTAACTTGTTTACATGATTTGCTTGATATGATTTATATAAACTTTTTCTTGTTTTTGATAGATTTCGATAACATCAAATCTAATAAATTTATTCTCTAGCTTATTTTTATATAGATAATATTTTGTAGCATTCCATATATGTTTTTGCTTTTTACTATTTACAGCTTCTCTTGGCATGCCATATTGCAGGCTTGTTCTTGTTTTTACTTCTACAAATACATATTCTTTTTTATCTTTTGCAATAATATCTATTTCTCCTTGCTTACATCTAAAATTTTTTTCGATTATTTGGTATCCTTGTGTTTGTAAATATTGGGCAGCATATTCTTCTCCTTGTTTTCCTAAATTTTGTTTTGGATTCATTTTTTTCCTTACTTTCTTATATATTTGTTTCCTGGAAGTAGCTTTATATATCCTTGTATTTCTAACATTGTTAATTCTTCTATCGTTTGTGCTATTGTTTTGTTTGTTCGGTTTGATAATTCATTTGCTGTTATGGGAAGTTGTCCTATTTGTTCATATATTTTTTGATATTGTTGTGGTACTTGTTTTTCTTCTATTTTTTCTGTGACAAAAAAATCTAATATATCTTGCGGAGTTATTACTAAATTAGCTCCTTTTTGTATTAGTTTATTGACTCCATAGCCTGTTTTTTCTCCTAAATTGTGTGGTATACAAAATACTTCTTTTTTTTGCTTTATTGCTAAATTTGCTGTAATAGTGCTTCCGCTTCTATACCTTGCTTCTATTACTAATACTCCCATTGCCAGTCCACTTATCATTCTATTTCTTCTTGGATAATTTGCTTTATTTTCTCTTGTTTCTGGCGGATATTCTGATATAACACATCCTCCATTTTGAATGATTTTCTGATATAAATATTCATTTTCTTTTGGTGTAATATGGTTTATTCCTGTTCCGAATAACCGCTATTGTTTTTCCTTTTTCTTCCATAGAATACATATGCGCTATGCTATCTATTCCGTTTGGCCAGTCCACTTATTATGGTAATGTTCTCTTTGGCTAATTGTTTAGCAAAAATGCCTGCATATTTTTTTCCGTATTCTGTTGCATTTCTGCTTCCTACAATTGCTATCATTTCTTGCTTTAGTAGTTTACTTTCTCCTTCTACATAGAGTTTTTTCGGTGGATTTTCTATTTGTAATAGTTGTTCTGGATAATTGTTATGATTTTGTTTTATAATTTCTATTTTTATCACTTCCCATATTTTTTATCTAAATTTCTGTATTGTATAGCTTCTGCTATATGTGCTTTTTGAATATTTTCTGATTTACTTAAGTCTGCTATTGTTCTTGCTACTTTTAAAATTCTTCCGTATGCTCTTGCACTTAACCCTAACTTTTTGAAAGCTACTTCTAATAATGCTTTACAATTATTATCTATTTTGCAATATTTTTCTATTAGTCTTGGGGTTAGGCTAGAATTAGAGTAAATTTTTTCTTGTTTGTATCTTTCTTGTTGTATTTTCCTTGCTTCATTTACTCGTTTTTTTATTTGTTCTGATGTTTCTGGTAGTTCTTTACTTTCTAATTTTTCATATTTTACTGAATTTACTTCTATTTGAATATCTATTCTGTCTAATAATGGTCCACTTATTTTTGCCATATATTTTGAAATGGCTTGTGGTGTACAAATACATTCTTTATCATTTGAACCATAATAGCCACATGGACATGGATTCATTGAAGTTACAAACATAAACTTGCATGGATATGTTAATGTTCCATTTACTCTATTAATTGTAATATCTCCATCTTCTAATGGTCCTCTTAAAAGTTCTAATGTATGTTTATTAAATTCTAGAAGCTCATCTAAAAATAGAACACCATAATGTGCTAAACTAATTTCTCCTGGTTTTGGTGTTTTGCCTCCTCCTACTAATGAAATAGCAGATATCGTATGGTGCGGATGACGGAACGGCCTTGTTGTAATAATTTGATTATTTTCTTTTAGTATTCCTGCTATACTATGAATTTTTGTAATTTCTAATGCTTCTTCAAAAGTAAGTTCTGGCAAAATAGTTGGTATTCTTTGTGCTATCATAGTTTTGCCACAACCGTGGACTTCCAATTAATACACAGTTATGGCTTCCTGCTGCTGCAATTTCTATTGCTCTTTTTACATTTTCTTGTCCTTTTACTTCTGAAAAATCTAGAGCATATGCTTTTCTTTTTTTTAAATATTCTTCCCAATTTGTTTTTATACTTTGAATTTTTATATTTCCATTTAAGTAGTAGACAACTTGGCTTAAATCGTATGCTCCTATAATTTCGACTCCTGATAAAATAGAGGCTTCTTGCTGGTTTTGTTTTGGCATAATTATTCTTTTAATTCCTAATTTTTTAGCTTCTATACAAATGGGGAGTGCTCCACTTATCGGATTTAAGTTTCCATTTAATGAGAGTTCTCCAATAAAAATAGTATTTTCTAGATTTGGATTATTTATAATGTCTAAACTTCTTAGTATGCCAATTGCTATTGGCAGGTCAAACATAGATCCTTCTTTTCTGATTGTTGCTGGTGCTAGATTAATAACTATTTTTCTGCTAAATAGTTCATACCCTGAATTTTTGATGGCTGTTTTTATTCTTTCTTGTGCTTCTTTTACACTTGCATCTGGAAGTCCTACAATATTCCAAGATGGCATTCCTGATGATATGTCTACTTGTACGTCAACTAAAAAGCCTTCTAATCCATATAAGGCTATTGTTTTTGTAATTGATAACATTTTTTACTCCTTTGAATTTTTTCGAGTTTAAATTTTTTGAATAAAATATTTTTGATTTAAAACTATTTATACTATACTTGATTTTTTCTTAAATTTCAAGTGTTCTTATCCATTTTTTGGAAATTTTTTCTGTTTTTTATCCAAATTGACAATTTTCTACAGCTTTCGACAACGTTTTTATGATATCATTATGTAAAGTTAAGATTATTTTTACCATGCTTCTTTTAGTGTTTTACATTTATTCTTTGGCTATTTATTTAGTAGAAATTCTCTTAATAATAATCTTTTTCCTTATAAAAATAGCAATGATTTTATTTTTTCTATCATTGCTATTTTTTCTCTATTAGTTGTAATTTGCCACCACATTTTCCACATCGATATTTTTTTATTAGATTACTGTTAAACCTTTTTCTATAAATAACTTGCTCACATTTAGTGCATTTTATTTTGTATTTGTAATTCTCTTCTTCTTCATATTCAAGATTACTTGCTTGATAATCTTGTTTTTTGTTGCCTCTTGTTGTAATTTGATATCCTAAGTTTTGGTTAATATATTTTGCATATTTTTTAAATTCTGCTTTATGATTATTACAATATGGTATACAATGGATTAATTCATGTATGATTGTATTTTTTATAATATTATCATTTAATTGCATGACCCAGCTGCTTATTTCTATATAGTGATTTTGAAATCTTTCATAGTGTATATTTCTTCTTTTTTGTATTGTTTTATAATTTGGATCTGGATTTTCTTGTTTGCAGCATCCGTATCTTTTATTTGCTCTTTTTGAAATTTTGATTTCTATTTTTCCTACTATTTTTTCGTCTTGCATGTCAATATTTATGCTTTGAAGTTCTTTTATACATTCATTATATAATTGATTTAGTTTTTGCTGTATCATATTTTTTATATTAGTCTTATTCTTTGTGAATGATTTGGTGTATCAATCTTTAAATTATCGTAATTTAACGCTATTATCCAATTATATAATTTTGTTTGTAATATTTTTATATCTTTTCTATATTGTTTTGGTTCTTGAAAAATACTATTATGTATTTTCTCAGATAATTCTCCAAAATACATTTCTTTATTTTCTTGAGCTTCTAATAGATTAACTAACCATTGTATAATTCTAGTATGATAAAATTTTTCTTTTATTTCTTCTATTGAATTTTCTTTATGTATATTTAGGAATATTTCGTCTTCTATCATTTGTATTGGCGAATCGTTAATTGGAAAATCATCTTGAAATAAAATCTGATATGATTTTATATTTCTTTCAATAATTTCATTACGCCATTGGTTTCTAGTTGCTATTTTGTGTGGTGTTGTTTCAACTTGTTGTTTCATTTCATTAAACATTTTATCATCTATTACTATTGCATCAAAGAATACTTTTTCTATTTGCATTTTTTCTTCTTCGTCTAATTTAAATCTTTTTGTCATTTCTAAGTTTCCTTGCCCTTTTAGGCTTAGTCCTTTATTGGTAGCATTTGCACTTCCCATATAACAAATTTTCTTGTCTATACTATATACTTTGGCATGTAAGTTGAATTGTACATATAATTTCCAATTGTTGTTTTTACAATAATCATATATTTCTAAGTCAGTTGCTTTTGATAGTATATCATCTAATTCAAATCTTACTAATATTCTTTTAGTAAGATGCTCTTTATCTTTTAACTGTTTATCAATATATTCTAATGCTTCTTTTTTACAAAATGCCGTTATGATGCTTATATTATTTTCTGTTTGTTTTAAATCTTGCGCTAAATTTTCTTTTAGATCTTCACTAATTAGTATGCTCATTTTTACTCTCCATATCTTCGTTGTTTTTCAACATATTTTCTTAACCTTTCATTCCAAGTAGTTATTAGTTTATCATTTTGCATTACTTGTCCTGGATTTGTTACATCTGTTGCTTTTACAAATGCTGTAATAAAAAATTCAAATGCTATTTTTGTATCTATATTTTCAAATACGCTTTCTAAATAAGATTTATAAAAGATATGATCTGTATTAATTATTATAATACAGGTTCCTAATTCGTTATTATAATCGAATAATGGTGTTCCAAATTTTCCTAATCCTTTATAAATAATTTTTACATGTAAGTCCATATATTCAGAAACATTTTCTTCTGTTACTTCTATTCCTTCTTTTTGTAATTCTTCTTTTATTTTTTCCTTTCTTTCATCTTCATTCATTGAGTTTTTCTTATTTGTTGTTTCGCTTTTTTCTCCTTCTGCTTCATATTGTTTTTCAACATCATTTGTATATTTTGTAGAATCCTCTTGTGCTCCTACATTTCTTGTTCCTTTTCTTTTTTCTTTATTTTTCCTGTGCATTTCACTAATTGTATTTGAAACTACACTTTGTATTTGTATCCATATTGGTTTTACCTCTTCATCTTCATAAGCTGTATAGTCTTCATATTTTAATTCTACATGTTGTTTATTGTTTGCAACACCGAATGCTTCATCTAATTCTGGTTCAAAACTTATTTCACATCCCCACCACCTGTGTTGTGGGCTGTTGATATTATCATAAAAATCAAATTTATTAAAGTCTATTTCTCTTTTGGCTCTTACAATTGATATTCCTTCTAGTTCTTTTACATGTTTCCCTATTTGAGTATCTCCTGGATCAGTAGTTGGAAGTGCTATTCTATCGTAAAATTTGTCTTTTACTTTAGAAAATTTAATTGTTACAATTCCTTCTTTTATTTCCTCGTTATCTGGTGAAACATATTTTACTTTTTGTTTCACTACTCCATCGGGGTGTTCTTCATTTCCATATGGCTCAAATATTGGCTCTGCATTTTCTTTTTTTCCTATTGGATATACTATTTCTCCTGGACATTCAGGGTTTCCTAACACCATATTATTTTCCATTAGCATTAATGGGTCATTGGGCATAACATTTCCTGTAACCTGTGGATTTTCATGATATATCAATTTTATTTCTCTACTTCCATCACAAATAAAGTAACGAAATCTTTTTCCTAACTCAAATTGTAATCTTTTAAATAAAGGATTTACTGTTTTTGGATTAATGCGGTCACAGTTTTTCCATATAACTAGAGTCCCATGTTCTAAAAAATTATATTCTTTTATTTTCTCTGCTTCTTTTACTTTATATGTCAAATATTTTTTATATTTTTCTGGTATTTCACATTTTACTGGGTCATCTATTTCATCTGTTTCTCCGCTTCTTATTTTATTAATATCTAAAAAAACTTTTTGTGCTTCTATTTTACCATGATCTCCATTTTGCCATGAATATACTTCTACTAAAGTACATGCATACATAGAGGATTGTGGTAATCCTACTCCAAATCTTCCCATTCCTTTTCTGTCATAATTTTCTGTTTCTCCATAGCTTAAACATCCTGATAATATTTCTGTACTCATCCCTGTTCCATTATCTAAAAAGGCAATTTCTTCTACTCTTTTTCTACCTGTCATTTTGGTATCTCTTGTTGCTGATGCAATTACAAATACATTACTAGCGTTCCATTGTATTGAATTATCAATTATTTCAGACATTGCTGATTCTATACTTTTATATCCTGTATTTCTTAAAGCATCTGTCATTGCTGATACTTTTACTAATTTTTTTCCCATGATTGCTCTCCTTTTTTATATTATTTTCCAATAGTTATCAAATTTTGAAAAAGCCATGTGTTCGTCATAAATATTTAGATTATCTTTTACATCAATTAACAAACATTCCTCATTTCCACCCATCTTAGGTCCTCTTAGTCCTCTACCTATCATTTGACTATATAATACAATAGATTGAGTTGGCCTTGCTATAAACACACATTGAATATTTGTTGAATCAAATCCTGTTGTTAAAACTCCGTAATTTATGATTATGTTAATGTCATTTTCTTTGCTTTTGAATTTTTTTATTGCCATTCTTCTTTCAGCAGGATTCATTTCCCCTACAATTAATACATTCGGTACATTTTCTAACTTTAACATTGCAGATAATAGTCTTGCATGTTGTACTGAACATGCAAATACTATTGTTGGTTTTTTCTCACTATTTAATTCGATTAGTCTTTGTACTATCTTTAAGTTTCTATTTCTATTTTTTCCTAGTATTTCTAATTCTTTATCTGAAAAGTCTTTTTCTTCATATCCTGCCTCTATGATATGATCTTTTATTTGCTTCAATTCTTCTTTTGTAAATTCTTGCTTATATGTTAATTCCTCTTTTACTAGTTTTGCTAAAACTTTCCTTTCTTGAAAGTATTTTATAATATCTTTTGTATATTCCATATTTAATGCTTCTTCTTCTGAATAATTAACATAGTTCATTAAATATGGTTCTATTTCTATTTTACTATTTCCAAACATCGATACTAATAAATCATTATCAAAACTAATTCCACTTTTTCTTCCTGGAGTAGCCGATAGTCCTATAAGTGCTCTTTCTGCCATGTTTCCTTTGGCTAATATCATTTCTTTTATTACTTCTTTACTTTTTGGTGCTCCTGCCTTATGTGCTTCATCATAAACAATTAGTCTTGTATTTTCTTTTATTTTTTGAAATAGTTCTTTATTGTTAGCATATATCCTTTCTAATTTATGAATCCCACATATCATAAATCCTGATAGTTCTTCTTCTAGAGTTATGTTGTAATCACCATACATTCTAAAAGTCTTTATTTTTCCATTTCCAATATGTCTCCATACTTTTTCAAATGTTTCATATGCTTGCTCTAATAGCTCTTCTGTATGTGCAATCCAAACAATAAGCCCTTTTTTATGTAAGTTATAATTATAATATTGTGTTACTAGATGTGTTGCTGTTTTTGTTTTCCCTGTTCCAGTAGGCATATGAATTAGCATTTCTGCTCCTGGATCTTTTTCTAACTTTGTTAATGCCTTTTGTTTTATAATATATTGATAATCTAATAACTCATAAAATTCTTCATAAGATTCTATTTTATTAATTGCTGTAATCATATCTTCTTGATCTTCGAATACCATTTCTTCTGAATACCCTAATATCTCTAAAAAATGCTTTGTTACTTCTGACTTTTTCCATTGTTGTTTACTAATAACTCTTCTTAATTCATTAAGATCTGTTTCTTGTCTATATTTTTTAGGCAATAGTTCTTTAAAGCTATTAATTTCTTCTTCTTTAAAACTCTTTAACAATTTTTTCCTAAATTCATTATCTTTTAATATATTTACTCCATATATGCTAATAATTAATTCTGCTAATGTTAATTTTTTAAATACCGCTTCATCATCCTTTTTCCATTCAGATAAGGTTTTTAATATATTATCATCTAAATATTTTCTTAATTCTGTATCTGAAAAAGCTAGTAGCATGTATTCTTTTAAAATTTCATTTTCCATTTTTTCTCCCTTTTTACAAACTTTTTAATGCTTTTATTAATGTATCTATTTGTTCTTTTGTATTAAAGTAATTTAGGCTTATTCTTACTGTTCCATTATACTGTTTAGAGTTTATAAAATCGTGTACTATTGGTGCACAATGATAGCCTGTCCTTACTGCTATATTAAATTCTTCGTCTAATATGCTACCTACTTCTTCTGCACTATATCCTTCTATATTGATTGAAAGGAGTCCTATGCATTTTTTTTCATTATCTGGTGTATAAATAATCATTTTAGGAATTTGTTTTAATTGTTTATATAAATATTGTGTTAACTCTTCTTCTTTTTGTTTTACATTTGTATTCTTAAGCCATTTTAGACTTTCATTAAGTCCTAAAATAGCTACTATGTTTTTACTTCCAGATTCATATTTATTTGGCTCTTCTTCTGGCATATTAAGATTTAAGCTGTCTGAACCTGTCCCTCCAAATTCTACTGTTTTTAGTTCTACTTTGCTTAATTTTAAAAAGCCTGCTATTCCAAAACTTGCATATAGTGATTTATGCCCTGCAAATATAATAAAGTCTGTATTTTCTTTTGTTATTGTTTTATCTACTCCAAAAGATTGTGATGCATCTAAAATAGTAATGCTATTATATTTCTTAGCTTCTCTAAAAATTTCTTTTGTTGGCAATTCATATCCTGTAACATTACTTTTAGATGAACATATAACACATTTTGGTTTTTTTAAAGCAAATAAGTTCCATGCTTCTTGTTCTATTTCCCAAGTTTTTTTATTGAATGGTAGTGTAATAATATTTATATGATACTGTTTTTTTATATGTTCAAGTGGTCTCATTACGGAATTATGTTCAAATGGTGACACATATATGTTATCATTTTCTTTCCAGTCTATGCCTAATATGATATTGTTTAGAGCACTAGTAGATGAGGTTTTTAATATAACATTATCTTTATTTGCTTTTACAATATCTGCTAAAAGACTTCTTGTTTCATCTATCTTAGCAGATAATTCTCTTGCTTTTTTATAGCTTCCTCTTCCTGCATTAAATGCCATTTCTCTGTTTGCCTTATTTAGAGCTTCATATACAGATTCTGGTTTTGGATATGTTGTTGCTGCATTATCGAAATAAATCACTTTTTCTCTCCTACATGTATTTTTTTATAATTTGTAATAATATTTTTATTTTTTCACTTTCTGAAATTGCATCTGCATATTCTTCGATAGAGTCTTCGATATTGTTTTTTAGTGTATTTCCTATTAAACTAATTTCAGATGTATTAATATATTTTTGTATTTCTTCTTTTCCATCTGAAATAATAATTTTTTCTTGCTCTCCTAAGTCGGCTTTTTCTATTTGCTTTATTTCATCAAATATATCTGTTAATTTTTCAAAAAATTCGTCATAAGTATCTTCTTTCCAGTCTTCTATATATCTTCCTACTACTATATTAGATATGTTTTCTATTATTTCTCTATCATTATAAGTATTTAAGTTATTGATATAGTCAAATATATTTTTGACTTCTAATCTCATAACAGTTTCTTTTACTTGAGGATTAATTTCTTTATTCCAATTACTTAGTAGTATGTTTAGATTACTTTTTGAGTTGTGTTCAAATTTTTCTTTAAAATTATATACTATTTCGTCTATATATAGCGTTAAATAATTATCATATACATTTTTAAAAGATGTTATGTCTTTTGTTAATTGTTCATAGTTTTCTTCTTTAAAGCTTTGTCCTATTTTTTGAAATAGAAATTCGTTATTGTTCATATCTGGTTTTAATAAATCATTTTTTAATTCTATATAAGAGTTATTAAAAATAATGGTATCTGTTTTTGATACTTCTCTTGTTATTTTTGGTAACGATAATATCCATTTTTTCATTTCACTTGTTAATAACTTAATATTGTTTCTATAATTTTCAGTTTCATTTATTTCAAATACTTTAAATAAATTCGATACAAAATTAATTTTATTAGAAGTTCCTTTTTCTACATGAATATAATATTTTTCTGGTTCTTCTACTGCTTTAGAAATATTTTCTCCGATTCATTTCTATTTCTTTATTTTGATAATATAAAACTATATTTTCTCCATATTCTTCTATTGAAATTGCTATTAATATTGGTAATATTCCTTTTCTAATTCCATACGGTTCTTCTTGTATAATTTTGCATAATTCTTCAAAGTTGACCTTTTCTTCATTTTCTGCTTGTTGAATAAATTCTTTTATTATGTTTAGTGCATTGCGGATATCTTGGTTTTCTTTTTTGTCTACAATTGCTTTATAGATTGTTGCTTCTGCACTTGTATTACTTTTTATCATTTCTTTATTTTCATTTAAAACACTATCAATTACTATTTCTCTTGATTTACGCATTTGTGCAGATATTTCATTTTTATTCATCATTTCGTTATTAATAATTGGTGTATTTTTGTATATTTTTTCACATATATCTGAAACTAAACTAGTTAATTTTTCAGATTTTAATGTTTGATTTAAATAATACATTTCTTGAATATGCATTGGATCTAACTTTTTTTCAATCTCATTTTGTATAAGTTCTATTTCTTCTTCTTCTATTAGCTCTAACTCTTTTTGTATTTCTTCTTCTATTTCTTCTACGTTTTTAATATATTGAATAGCTTCATATTCTTTTAATGCTTGAAATAGTTCTTCTGAGAATGTTTCTTCTGGTATTCTTACAATTACTTTTGCATCGTTTATTTGCATTACTTTTTCTTTTATTTGTTCTATGTTCCTAGTCTTTTTTATTAAATTTAAAATGATTCCATCACTAAAGTTTTCTTTTTCAAGTATATGAAAGGAACTTAAACTTTTTATTTCTTCTTCTGTTATAAATAGCATTTTAAAAAACCTAGTCATTTTAAACTTTTGGTTATATCTTCTTGGGATAACATATCCTAAATTTACTACTTTATTTAGTGTTTCTTTTTCGTTTATTTCTGAAAATTTGGTTCCTACTATATTATCTATTTGCTTTAATACTTCTCGATTATATACTGTGCAAAAGTCATATGCCTTATTTGTTTTTTTCTGCTTTACAATGCCTTTTTCTATTAAATGATTCATTTTTTCATAAAATACTTTTTTATCTATATCTAATGCTAGCATTAGGGTGATATCTTTAGGCATTAACTCTTCAAAGTTGTTTATCATATACATTACTGCTAATGCTTTTAGTATTTTTATTTCTTCTTCATCATTTGTTTTACTAATTGAACTTTCTGATTTTATCCATATTTCTTTAATGCTCTGATCATTTTCTCTTTTTAGTATGTTATAAAAATAGTCATATATTTTATCTATATTGAATAATTTTGCGTCTTTTTCATTTGTTATAAAACTTTTAAATCCACTGGTATCATCGTCTGTTAAAAATGTAAAAAGCGTTCGTTCATTTTGTGCTATTTTTTCGCTTAAATGTATTAAAGCATAAACAGTTACTGGGTTTAGTGGATAACATCCTTTATAAATAAGTTCTTCTCTTTTTTCAATTCTAGCAAATGGAAATGCTTCTTCTATTTGTTCATAGAAGTCCTTTTTTTCTTGTATTACTTTGTTAGTATGTTTGTCGAATTCTGCTTTTTTTATGATAGTTTGTGCTACTATTTCATAGTTTTGCTCCATACTTCTATTAAACTGAATTTCTTTAAATCTTCCCTCTACGGTTTTAAAAGCATTTACTTTATTTTCTTTTAAATTTTTTATGTATTCATTAATTGTTTTATGTGTAATGCATGAAAATATAATCTGTTCCTTTTTTTGTGTTCTTGCTGCTAATTCTGCAAAGTCTTGGATTATTTTTAAGTCTTTCATCATGCTTTCGCTTCCAACATATTCTAAGAATTTGCTAAATTCATCAAACAATATTAGCATTCCATTATATCCATATTGTGCTATTCTATAATTAACATCTCGATAATATTTCACAATGTCTGTATTAATTAATGGATTAAATTCTATTCCATGCATGACTTTACTATATACTTTTTTAAATAATTTATAGGCTGCTTCTTCAAAAATTCTTAATTTATCTTTTAATTGTGCTAAGCTACTTGTTTCTTCTTTTAAGCATAGTTCTAATTTCTCAATAATTTCGTTATGTCCTTCTTTTTCCCATTTTTCAATTACTTGTATAGCTTTATCAAAATATGTATCTATGACAAGGTCATTTATTTCTTCTTTTTCTAGTGCTTCTGAAATTGCTAATAAAAATGCTTGATTCATATCACTATAATTGCTGTTAATAATTACTGGCAAATATTTTAGTTTTTCTTGTCTAATTTGATTTAGCTTTTGATACAAAGATAAATTGATTTTTTGTATTCTTTTTAATAGTTCATTGATTTCTTTTTCATCTTCTTTATTATAATTGTTTAATAATGTAAGTAGTATGAGCAATAAGTGTGATTTTCCTTTTCCATACGGTCCTACTAAAGTGGTTGCTTTACTAGCTTTTCCTAAAATGCTATCTATATAATATTCTAATACTTCACAGCTATCACTCGTTGGTATATATTGTTTTATTTTTTCTATATTATTGATATCAAATTGTAAATTAATAGAGTACTGGAAGCTTTCATTTATTTCTACTATATCGGAGTACTTCAAGTTTATTTCTCCTTTCTAAAGTGCTTTTCAAATATTTCTTGTAAAGTATATCTTTGGTTTATATATACCATATTTAGTCCTGCTGTTCTATTCAATGTAATTAGCTCCATTCTTTTTAATATGTCTAAATATTCATTTAATAAAACTTTGTCTAAGTTTAATAATTTACTTACTGAGTTTTCTTCTCTTAATAAGTCTTCTATATTAATACTATTATTTTCTTTTGCTTGGCAAAGAATTAGCCAGTATATTATATAGGGGTCTAAATTATTAATAGATGGTTTTTCTTTTCTATAAGTGTCTTTATCTACTTTTTTTATTAACTTTAAGTCTGTTAATGGACATGTAAAGTTATTTTCTGGTGTATCATTTTTTGTTTCTGCTGCATAAGTTTTTAATAGTGCTGCTATTTCATCATTTAAAATTTTACTATTATATTCTAAGTTTTCACTTTCTAATAAGTATTCTATTTTCATTTGCAGATCACTTTTAGAAAATATTTTTATATTACATTTATTAAAAAACAAATTCCAAATAAGTGCTCTTTGTGTATTTTGTGCAATTTGTATATGGATTAAGTATAAACTAAATAAATCTTCCATATAAGGATCTTTTTCTTTTATTAATTTTCCTAGCTCACTTAATATATAACTATTTTTTTTATCTTCTTTTATTAAATTTGAAACAATTAGCCAATATCTTAAAGATTTTACCATATTAGTTCCAATTCCTAAGATATCTGTTACATTTTTTTCTAAAAAAAGTTTTGGATTTTTTTCTATTTCAAAAATTCCCTTTGTGAGCCATCCTTCTCTGATTGAAAAGCTTTCGTGTCCCTTTAGTTTTACTTTATTATTCATTGCTTATTCTCCTATTTTTGTGCGTAATACTTTTTTCATAAAACATCCTCCTGAGAAATGTTTTACACATTCTAAGCATCCTACACATTTATCTTCATTTATCTTATATTCAATTTCTTCTTTGGTTCCTATATTTGAGATTTTTATTGCATTGTATTTGCAATTACTCTCACATGCTAAACATCCTATACAAGTTTGAAATTTGGTTATTTGATTTTTTATTAATATTTCTGCTGTTTTCATATCTTTTAACGGTCCTATAAATTTTAGAATAGAAATCTTTAATGTTTTTTGTCCTTTTTTTCCTATTATTTTTAAAATTGGTTCATTTGTTTTTTTATTTAGTACATATACTTCATTTAACCTTTTATTTCCTATGGTATAATTTATAATTCCAAATGGCTTAAATAGTTCATATAATGTTTCATTTATCTGTTTTGTTAGTTCGAAATTAATAGTATTTTCTGTTAAAGCGCATGGTTTAAATTCAACAATTGCATTTTTACTAAATTCTAAACCATTCCCACCTTGTCTTGCTTTCCAGCCTCCTTCTTTAACATATTCTATAGGATCTGGCTTTCCTATAGATTTTGCAAACTCAATTAATATTTCTTTAAACTCTTTATGCATTTTAGGCATATATATAGAGGATAAAAATTCTGACCAAGAACTATTATTAGGACAGCACCAACATCCTACTCTAGCAAAGCCTTGTCTATATGCATCATTAAAGTCAATTTTATTTGATAGAATATATAACCAAATATCAAATTCTGTCCAATCTATAATGGGTGATACTGCTATTTGTTTTGCTATCTTTGAGTTTTCACTTTCTCTTTCATATTTATTCCTTGCTGTTGACTCGTTTCTTCTAATTCCTTGAAAAGTAAGTATATTTTTTTTATCTTTAAAAGTTGTATCTATTTTTCGTGTTATTGCTCCTGTTTTAAATATAGTACAACACCATCTCATCATTCTACTTGGTGGTCCTATTACTTTGCAAAGTTCGTTAAAGTCTTGTTCTTTGTTTTTTGCTACTAACATGGGTGTTTGTTTATGTTTTTCTTTAAATCTTGTTAAATACATTCCTGTTGTTGGATATTCTAATGTGGTGTCTCCATATATATGAATTATATTTTCTCTTCCTAGTGCTTTCATTACGATATCACTTGTTACCGTTGAATCTTTTCCTCCACTAAAGGAAACAAACATCTCATCATCTTTATATTTTTTTGTTTGTTTTCTAATATATTCTATTGCTTCGTTCATAATATAATTTAGCCTAATTTTGTTTGATTGTATAAACTTTTTTATATATTCTTGTTCATAAAATTCTTTTACATATTGTTCATTTTTTTCCTTTTGTTTTTCTATTTCTTTCCTGATTTCTTCTGGGTTAACCTTATCTAAACTTTCTTTTATTGAGAATTTTACTTTTTTTCCATTTGCAATATAATTATTTCCACTCGTATTCCATATAGATTGACCTGCATATTTAAAATGTTCATTCTTTAATATTTCTAGCAAAAGCCTTTCTTCTGCAAATACTGGTCTAATATCTGTTCCTATATACTTCCCTTCCTTATTACATAACGGACATTTTATTTCATAGTTTGGTATGTTGCATTTTTCGCACCAATATATTTCTGATTTGCTTATTTGCGCTCTTTGATGGCATACAGGGCATATACTAGTTTCACATTCTAATCCTTTACAATTATTACAGGTATATTTAATCATTTAATTTCTCCATTTTATCTTTTCCTTCGTTATTATATAATATACGACATTTTTCTTCAATAACTTTTGGAAGAAATTTTTATATTTATATTCTTTCTTCCAGAAATACTTTTTATATCTCTAAAATTTATATCATATTTGTAAAATTTAGACGGTGACCTTCGGGTTATGAGTAATTCTCTGTAAGTATTGGTTTACAAGGCTTTTGTCGGTTTTTGTTGGTATATTTGGTGTGCTTTAGTTTTGTACTTTGTAAATTTATGTGATTTTGGGTTGTTTTTGGTGGAAGTAGTGCCCAAATTGAGCCCAGTTTTTAGATTTATGGAGGTATTGATTATGAATAGTTTTAGAGAAGTAAATAATGATATTTTGAAAGATTGGTTGGAATTTAGGGAAGATCAAATCTTTGCTAATAATTCTGAAAAGGATAAGGAGCATTACCTTTATTTTGATTAGCTTTCTGATAATATTTTAGCTAATGTTTCTGAAGCAAACAGAAAATATGTTCAAAAGCAGCTTGATGTCCTTTATGATAATTTTATTGACTATCTTGAGTATTGGAACAAGAAGTATTATAGGAATGGTTTTTGTGATGGGGTGCAGTTGATTATGGGATGTTGTAAAGACAATAATATTCTGTTTTAAAGTGCAAATTTTGCACTTTAAAATACTGTATTAGTACTATTTTCTGTGCTAATACAGTATTTTTTTATTTTCATTGATTTTTTATCGTATTTTTGCTATAGTATATATACTTTTCTTGTCAATCATTTTTTATTATATTCTAAACTACTTTAAAGGAGGTGATTGTAAATGAGCCTTTATGATATTTTAAATTCTGTTGATTTAACTCTCGAAAGAAACGTAAAATCTTATGATAATTCATTTATTGATAAATTTATAGATGAGTTAAAGTATTATCTTTTAATGAAGCAACCTAATTCTAAAAATTTAAGTTTTGACGAATTACCTAAAGATACTATTTTCTATGTTGATTATATTGAGGAAGGTTATGCTTCTTGCCTTGATACTAATCAAAAGTTTTCAGAAAAGTATGAAATTCCACAATCTCTTTTAGATACTTCTATAAAATGTGGTGGTACTTACATTCAATTTGATGGTAATCAATATATACCTGTTGAGAAGCCAAACGGATACACACTATAGAATTAAAAAATGAACATATATTATATATGCTCATTTGTCCAATTTGACTAGTTCCATCTAAATTAATATCTTTCCTTGTTTGTATTTCTATGTTTTTTCCATCACTTGTAATCCATATAGTTCCTTGATTTTTAGTTATGAATATATTACTTTCTTGTATATTGGCGTCTTTTAATCTTTGCAATACTTCATTTGTTGGATGATTATATTGTTTATTATTTCCTGCTGAAATAATTGCATATGTAGGTCTAATTCTATTAAGAAATTCTTTAGATGTACTTGAGTCCGAGCCATGATGTCCAACCTTCAGAACATCTACTCTACTACATTCTATTTCACTTTCTATATCTTGTGTTGCATCCCCCATGAATAGATAACTTGTATCTAAATAATTTAACTTAATAACTATGGAACTTTCATTTGCGGAATTTGAAGTATTATTTTTTACAGATAATATCTCAACTTCTGCCCTATCTAAATTAAATTTATCGTTTGTTTCTATCTTAGATAACTGCTTATTATTTCTATTTGCTATCTTTTCTAAGTCTTGATAATCTTCTTCTGCTTCTTTTATTCCCTCTGGCATAAATATTTGTTTCACATTACAATTGTCTAAAATAATTTCTGCTCCTCCTCTATGATCCATATCTCCATGTGTAATAAAAAAGTAATCAATATTTTCTAGTCTCTTTTCTTTCAAAAATTCCACTATGTATTTTCCGTCTGATTTGTTTCCAGCATCTATTAATATACTTTTTCCATTTATAGTTATGAGTGTGCAATCTGCTTGTCCTACATTAAAGTAGAATATATTTAATTCTTCTTTGCTTATACTAATATTATCGTATTGGTTGTTGAATTTTTCGTTCCATTTTATATATAAGCCACACAATATTACTACTATTGCCAATATGATGGCTAATATTAGTTTTTGCTTCGTATTCTTTTTCATATTTTTATTCCTTTATAAAATTTTCATTATGATTTTTCCGTTTACAAAACTTTTTCGTGATATTACAACCTAAATCATATATTTACTTTTCTAAACTTTTAATTATGTAATAATATGCTTCTTCATTAATTTTCTGTATCACTTTCACTCTCTTTTTATATTCTTTAGGTATATCAGCATTTTGTATATCAGTATTTCCATATTTATCTATTTTTGTTTCATTATTTTCAATTAAATACACTAAATATTTTAGCTTACTAGCTGCTAGTAATACTTCTTTGTCTATTAAAAATTTCTTTTCGAGTCTAAAATTTGCAATTTTTCTCATACCGATACTTATCTTTTCTAGTTTTGCTTTATCTTGCATAAAAATAATCTCTTTTGCAAAATCTTCTATGTCGTCTAAAACATCTTCATATGTAATTTCTCTTAATTTTCTATAATTAATTTCTCTATTTGCTATATTGATAAAACTTTCTCTAATTTCAATCATTTCTTCTGCTTCATTAAAAAGTTTATCTACATCATAAAGTTGTTTCATAAGTTCGAGTTCCTTATTAGAGTTGTAACTTATTCCTGTAGTTTTTGGTGCTAGCACTGTTAATTTATCTCCTAAAATACTTTCTATTGAAGGTACTTTTACATTCAAATTACTTTCCACCTTCAGCTTATCATTTTGAATCTTCTTTTCAATTACTTTTGGATATTTGTTACTTTCATATGCAACATCTAATAATATATATTTTTCCGAATTGTCTATAACTGAATTAAAGAAAAATTTATAATGCTGCAATTCCATTCTTTGACTGGCAGAATTTTCACGTACATTTTCTTCTACTTTTATAAATAACTCTTGCTTTTCTAGTATATTCTCTAGTATTTTCTTGACATTCTCTTTACTTTCTTCAGTAATGATATCTACATCTACAGAAAATCTTTTTATTTCATCTAATAGCAATACTAGAGAAGTGCCTCCCTTAAAAATAAAGTCCAATCCACTATTTACTAAACTTTCAACTAAATACAATGCTCCAATTGTTTTTTCTAATAATTGAATATCTGCTGAAGGATTTTCTTTCTTTAAATTTTTAATTGTTTTTTCT
Organism: Clostridia bacterium; assembly: GCA_022798335.1. Classification (GTDB taxonomy): domain Bacteria; phylum Bacillota; class Clostridia; order TANB77; family CAG-508; genus CAG-273. The sequence continues at coordinate 998 of JAAWMH010000009.1, read as the reverse complement.
AAAAATTCCTTATTCTTGAGTTGTTCTGCTAACATATCATTTCTCCTTTAGCTTGTATTTCTCTGGTATATTTAAGCTATTTATAAACTTCTTATACTCTTTTATATCTGTTCTAAATTCAGCATATTTTATTAATCTCTTAAAATCAATATCATACTTTTCAAAAATGTTTTCGTATATTGTTTCTAATTCCTTTCCTTGATATTGAATATATAATTTGTCTACATATAAATCTAGCATAATTTTTTCAATTGTTACATATCTTTTTTCGTTTTCATTCCTTAATGGTGATTTAATATGTAATGGTTTTACAATTATTAAATTTTCGGTGTTAGAATATAGTTCTTTGTTATTGTTTAAAATATCTTGTGTTATAATTGTATATTTTTTTAAGTAATCCATCTTCAGTAGGTTAACAATTAAGTCAATTGCTACTTTTTCTGTTTCAACAATTATATAATTACTTATTACATAGTGTAATGTAAATTCATTTAATATGTCTGTATTCCATACTATAAAATCAATTTTAGGATATTCTCTTTTTATCATCCTATATATTTCATTTTCTGCATTTTTGGCTTTATATTTATATATTAATTTTGTAACTACAATATATTTATCTTTTTCAATTTCTTTTATTACGTTATTGCTTTTTAATATTCCAATAATATTTCTAATTGTTTTATCACTTTTGATATTATATGTTTCTTCTGCTATATTCCTAATATCTTTCTTTCCAAAAGTCTTATCTTTGTATATTTCTCTCACTTTTTCCGATATTTCAATATATTTCACATTATTCACCTCTGTGGGCATTTAGAATTTTTTTGTTTTTTTTCGTTCTGCCCACTTATATTTTAGCATATATTTTTTATGTAGTCAAATTTTGTGTGAATTGAGATTGCATAAACTTTTTGTGGGAACACCACTTTTGATATTAACCATACATTATTTTATTTAAAAATTTTCTTATATCACTATTCATTCCTGTATTGACA
>JAAWMH010000015.1 GCA_022798335.1 Clostridia bacterium | reverse complement strand
GCTAGTTATATAACTAGCCCCTTTTATAGGAAACAATATTTAATTTTATAGTGTCAGTTTAAGATTTTATTGCCTTAAGTGCTGTACATCCCCGAATCGATGGGGTAGGCACCCGGACACGAAAGCAAGAATTCCTGAACTATGATGGCCGGATGAGGGGTAGAGTCAGACTGGAAGAAAACCGTGTTCTCCTCAATTTTACTCAAGTCCTCACTCATAGAAAGGCGCGAAGGAAATTTTTCCTTTGTCGCAATCAAGGCCGCAAGAGCTTCGTTGTAGGTGTGGAACTTCACGATAATAAAGTTCCGAGTAGGCTTGCTGTTAGAATCAACTGCCATAGTATTTGCCTCCTTCATATAAATGCTCCAACAGGAGTTGACTACTATTATACCGCGTAAGTATCAAAAAGTCAACAGAAATTATCTATAAATAAAAAATATTACAAAATGATTACAAATTAATTTTTTTAGAGCAAAGTATTTACAAAAAGGATAAGTAAAAGTTATACTATAAGTGCATAAAATAAGACAAAGAAGCTCATAATATGTACAAAAGGTAAAAAGATACAAGGGAGGAAAATAAAAAAATGAGAAAACATGAAAGCCTTGAGGCTGTACACACACAAAAGTAGTTTTTACAAAAAGGGAAATCTATTAAAAAAAGAAGAAAAACTAAATAAGCTAGATACAAAAAATGTATCTGGCATAACACTGATTGCACTAGTCATTACCATAGTAGTGCTTTTAATTTTGGCTCGGAATAACTATCCAAGTAGTATTACAAGGAGGAATTATCGGGCAAGCAAATAAAGCATCAGAGAGCTATAAAATAGCAGACTTAAGAGATAGAATAGAAGTAATCAGAATGGCATGGATAGCAGATAAGGCAGTTGACCCAAGTTTACCAATTACTAATTTATGGGATAGATTGATAAATGCAGATATTATAGCAACTTACGATGATGTAGAAGGACCAGAAAAAGACGAAAGTGGAAACGATATTTATATATTAAACACAAAAGATGGCTATACAGTAGAAATAATAGTAAATAGCAAAGGGCATGTAGAAATAGGAGATATTGTAAAGGGAAATATGCCACCAAAAATCAGAAGAATAGAAACAAGCGCAACAAAAACAAGTATTACAGCAAAGGCAGTAGTATCAAGACTAAAAGATGGAACAATAGAGTATTACTATAAGTTATCTTCAGCAGATGATAGTACTTATACAAAAGTAACAAATGTAACAGAAAATGGAATAACTGTAAGTACAGGAATAACAGAAGGTGAGACCTATACTGTAAAAGTTATTGCTAAAAACGAAAATGGAGAAGACACTTTAGCAGAAGATATTGTAGCAAAAGACAAAGTTTTAATAGAAAGCATAACCTTTAGCAAACAAGCAGAGACAATAGGAGTAGAAAAAAATAAGACATTAACTATAAAGATATTGCCAGAAAATGCAACTAATAAAACATTAAAATGGACAAGTGAAGATAAAGCAATAGTTACTGTAAATGAAAATGGAGAAATAACAGGAGTAGCACTTCGGAACAACAACGATTAAAGCAGAAGCAACAGATGGAAGTAATAAAGAAGCAATATGTACTGTAACAGTAAAAGAATTGACAGTAGCAGATATTATAGGAGAAAAGCAAGAAGAAACAATAACTGTAAAAGATGAAAATGGAAACAAAGTAGTGGTACCAGGTGGATTTAGAGTATTACCACATGAAACAGAAAGTGCAGAAATAAGTAAAGTAGTTTATAATTATGATACAAATCATAAACCATGTGTACAGGATGGAATAGTTATTGCAGATGACGATGATAATCAATTTGTATGGGTACCAGTAGGAGAAATAAAAAATAAAGACAATACATCAACGAAGATAACATTAGGAAGATATACATTTGATACAACTAATGGAACGCCAACATTAGAACAAAATGCACTTAACTATGAGCAGATTGTTACGATTAGCAATTACTACCAAGAATCTTCTAGTAATTCTAGTGCGACTGATTTAAAACATTTTTTGGAATCTAGCATTGATTTTGGGGGCTATTATTTGGGAAGGTTCGAAGAAAGTAATGGGTTAACAAAAGCTGGCACAACGCCATCTAATGGAAACTCAGAATTGGCTATGAAAAATTGTAGGAAACTCTATGCAAATCACACGACTGTGAGTTCTGACTTGGTAAATAGTTATGCCTGGGATACTGCGTTAGTATTCATACAACTTTACAGTGAAATTCAAAATTATTCTATACAGATTGCTGACAATATTGGAATATGTGGGAAAAATGAAGACTTTGTTTGTAATATTTCTGACCTTCGAGATAATTATACGGAATGGACCACGGAAATGACTACCTTTAAGAATGGTTCCGCATTTACTCCAGGAGCGAAAGTCTGCCGTGGGCGGTGGGACAGCCACAGATGGGCGAAATTCTTATCATAGCCCTGAATACAGGCTTGGATTTGATTTTGATGTGGCTGAGAATAGATATAAGTACTGGGCATGCGGTAGAGTGCTTCTTTACTTAAAATAAAATAATATATCCCAACAAAAATGCTTATTTTTAGCACTTTTGTTGGGATAATTCTTGATACTACTAAATTTCTAAATTTGGCAATTTATTTTCTATTGTTTTCCAAATTTTTTGAGTATACACTCTTCTCTCAGAAGAAAACGGTAAAAAAGTTAAATCTTTTAGTGGATTTAAAGTTTGTTGTAATTTTGTAACATAGCTATCTACCTTAGTAATAGCAATTTTATCTGCTTTATTTGCAATTACAATACAAGGAAGGTTTGTTTTAAAAAGGTAATCATACATTAATTTGTCATTTGCGGTAGGCTCATGCCTAATATCAATTAAAAAAATGATTAATGAAATGTTTTTACTAGTTTGCAGATATTCTTCAATAAAATTACCAACTCTCACTTGTTCTTGCTTTGACATTTTACTATAACCATAGCCAGGCAAATCAACAAAATAAAATTTATCATCTATATTATAAAAGTTAATTTGTCTAGTTTTTCCAGGTTCACTGCTAGTGCGTGCTAATTTTTTACGGTTTACTAAAGTATTGATAAAAGAAGACTTTCCAACATTAGATTTTCCCACAAGCACAATTTGTGGCAAGTTGTCTTGTGGATATTGCTTAGGGCTAACAGCAGAAATGGTAAACTGCGGATTTTTAATATGCATACAAATTCCTCCTTTGGAGATTGGGGTCAGATCATTTTTAGGGTGATTAGGGACAGGTCATTATTTTATTATTTTTTTAGGTTTTAAAATTTTAGTGCCACCCATATATGGCCATAATACTTCTGGAATAGTAATACTTCCATCTTCTTGATAATGATTTTCTAAAAAAGCAATTAACATACGAGGAGGAGCGACTACAGTATTATTTAAAGTATGTGCATAATAATTTCCTTTTTCACTTTTAATACGAATACCAAGGCGTCTTGCTTGAGCATCTGTTAGATTAGAACAACTACCAACTTCAAAATATTTTTGTTGTCTAGGGCTCCACGCTTCTACATCGCAGCTTTTAGCTTTTAAATCAGCTAAATCTCCACTACAACATTCTAAAGTACGAACAGGAATATCCAAACTTCTAAATAATTCAACAGTATAAGACCATAACTTATCGTACCAGTTATAGCTATCTTCAGGTTCGCAAACAACAATCATTTCTTGTTTTTCAAATTGATGAATACGGTAAACACCGCGTTCTTCAATACCATGAGCACCTTTTTCTTTTCTAAAGCATGGAGAATAAGAAGTCATGTTATATGGCAATTTATCTTTGGCTAAAAGTTGATCTTTGAATTTACCAATCATAGAATGTTCACTAGTACCAATTAAATATAAATCTTCTCCTTCAATTTTATACATCATAGCGTCCATTTCTTCAAAGCTCATAACACCAGTTACTACATTACTACGTATCATAAATGGTGGTACACAATAAGTAAATCCTTTAGAAATCATAAAGTCTCTAGCATAAGAAATAACACTAGAATGAAGCCTTGCAATATCACCTATTAAATAATAAAAGCCATTTCCAGCAACACGTCTTGCACCATCTAAGTCAATACCATCTAATGCTTCCATAATATCAGTATGGTAAGGAATTTCATAAGGGGGAGTAATAGGATCTCCATATTTTTGAATTTCTACATTTTGACTATCATCTTTACCGAATTGGAACAGAATCATGGATGATATTTGGTATTTTCATCATTCTTTGTGTAATTTGAGTGCTATATTCTTCTTCTAATTTTTCATTTTCTAATAGTTCTTGGTTAATAGCTTGTACTTGCTTTTTGATATCTTCTGCTTCTTCTTTTTTGCCTTGTTTCATTAAATTACCAATTTCTTGGCTTAAAGAATTTCTTTTACTTCTTAGGTCATCACCTTTTAATTTTATTTCACGGTTTTTGCTATCTAGGTCTAAAACCTCATCAACTAAAACTAGTTTGTGATCTTGAAATTTCTTTTTCATATTTTCTTTTACAAGTTCTGGTTTTTCTCTTAGAAATTTAATATCAATCATTTTTTTACCTCCTTTGTCATTTTAGGGACGTTCTTAAAAGTGACAAAAGTGTCACTTTGGGGACATACTTTTTATTATAAATTTTCAAATTTTGTACATAGTTCAAATCTATGTTTTTGACCAGTTACGTTATCTGGTCTTTCAGGAATTTGCTCTAAAAACATTTTCTCAGGACGAGTACAAATTGCTTTAGAACTATCTAAATGTTGATAAACAACAATTCTTTCTCTAGTTTCAGAGTCTAGTCCAACACAAATAATATAGTAGTAAGGTCCTTTAAAATGACGATAAATTTGTCCTTGTTTTACTTCTTCCATTATTGTTACCACCTTTCTTAAATTTATTTATAGGAGATTACCAGAAAAACAAAAACCTCGCCCAAAAATAAGGGCGAGGTATATATTCTCACGGTACCACCTTAATTATTTATGAGTATCATAAATATCTTAACAATGCTTGTAACCGAGCATTAAACGGTTTTACTCATCGTAAAAAGCAAATAAAGAGTGGATTCATAAATTATTTTAAGCTATTTTCACCAACCATAGCCTCTCTACATAAAATAAAAACTTATTACTATTTCTTTATTAAATGCTTGTATCAATATAACACTAATTGTAGCACGTTATACAATTATTTTCAACTGTTCTGCAAAATTTTGTGAAATTATTAAAAAAGTATCAATTCACAAATTGTTTTAAAAATTCATATATTACTTTAAGGGGAGGAATAAAAATGGCATATTCTGATAGAGAGTTAATTGCAAGAATTGTGCAATGCGAGGCAGGAGGAGAAGGCGATAGTGGAATGAAAGCAGTTGCAACCGTTATAATGAATAGAGTAAGAGCGCCAGAGCGGAGAATATGCAAGAGTATCACAAGGGGGAAATATAAGAAATATTATTTTTCAGCAAGGGCAATTTGATTGTGCAAGAGAGAACATACAAAGTAAATATAATGCACAAAATATCTATAATATGAATCCTACGCAAGTACATTATGATATTGCAGACTGGGCAATAGCAGGAAATGGACTTGCACAGACAGGAGAGTGTTTATGGTTTTTAAATCCATATAGACCAAGTTGTCGGAGAGACTTTTCCTTATAATGGTTCAGGGACTTTTCATACAAGAATTACAAATCATTGTTTTTACAGACCAACCCCTCTTTATAAAAATACTTAAAATACAAGGAGGAAAATATGAGGCAAATAGAAAATGGATTTAACCATGTAAAAATAACGGATGGAGCGCCAGAAACAATTACCAATAATTTATATACTCCAGCTTTTTTAAGAGATCACATTGGAAAGCTAGTAAGAATTCAATTTTTAATTGGTACAAATGATTTAGAAGACAGAACAGGAATATTAGAAGAAGTAGGTTTAAGTTATGTACTATTAAGGTCTATTGAAAGTGGAAATTTACTATACTGTGATATTTATTCTATTAAGTTTGTAATTATTGCTGAAAATCCATATACTGTCAGACCAGATAAAGATTTTCAAGTATAAATATTTTTTTGTTTTTTACTAGATAAAGTTTTGATTTTAGGGTAAAATAGGAATATTATAATTCCTATTTTTATTATTTTAGATTAAAAATGATAGAAGAGGAAGAAAGGAGAATATGGTTATTCATGAAATAATCATATAACTATAAAATGGAAATTATTTGGGAGTTTATACAATTTACACTGTATTCAGGTTTGATTGTAATTATTTCAAAATATTTATTAGTAACTGTGCTTAGAAAACTTGCAGAAAGTTTAAATTTAAAACCTAAAACAGTAGGAAATATTGCAGGAATTGCAACTTCTGTTCCAGAATTACTAACAGTTTCCTTTTCGGCTGCCGCTGGATTAACTTATGCTAGTAGTTATAATATTATTAGTTCTAATGTTATCAATAGTATTCAGTATGGACTTGCTATATTTTTAAATAAAAATCAAAAAGAATTGCAAAATAAAGCCTTAAAAATAGATTTAGTTATGGTACTTTTAACTATTTTAATACCAATTACATTACTAATAATTAAAATGGAATCTTCAATTAGTATAGTACCAATCTTTATTTTGTTATTTTTACTATTTTATTTTATCAATAGTCATTCGCATAAATTATACTTAAATAGAGTGACTAAACAAGAAAGGCAAATAGAAGAAGAAGAAAAATGGATTAGAGGTAAGAAAAAAGCAATTATAAAATATAGCATATATTTACTTATTATTGCAATTTTACTTTATATAGTAGGCAACTTACTTAGCAATATTTTAGAAAGTTTATGTATAAAATTTAATATTCCACAAATAGTAATTGGTGTTTTATTAGGATTTATTACAAGTATTCCAGAGTTAATTACTTTTTTTGAAGCACAAAGACACCACAAAAAAGAAGAAAATGCCAAAGATGGTGTAATTGAGGCAACTAATAATTTGTTAACTTCTAATATTTTAAATTTATTTATCATTCAAGCTGTTGGAATTGTAATTTATAGTTTTGTAAGATAGTTTCTTATCTTCTATGAATAAAAAGAAAAATCTGGAATATACTATTAACAAGATAAAAAAGGCAGGAGGAAGAAAATAGATGTATGACGATTTTCAAAAGGAAAACTTAATCATAGAAAAAACAGAAGAAGAAAAAAAGGTAGAATTAATTATGAGTGTGTTAAAAGCAAAAAGAGAGCTAGACTTAGCTAGCAAAAATTTTGAAACGGCAGAAGCGGGGCTAGTAGACTATTATGTTTATCAAATAAAAGCAAATAAAAGTAAATTAGATTTTTTAGTAAATAAGGCTAAAAAAATAGGAATTTCACTAGATATGATTGAAGAATTATATTTTAGAAGAAATCAAGTAGGATAAGTCATATTTGTCCAAATTTTATCATAAGTATTTTAAAAAAGGGTATGGTGATAAAATTTGGACTTTTCTAATGTTTTTGTGATAATTGGTTGTATTGTTGTTTTTATGGTAATCGGCAAGATATTTTCAGTTCCTTTAAAAGCAATTTTAAAATTAGTAGGTAATTCAATACTAGGTGGAATACTTATTTTTATAATCAATTTAATAGGAGCAGCTTTTCAGTTTCATATAGGACTAAATGTAGGAACTGCTATTTTAGTAGGAATATTAGGAATACCAGGAGCAATTTTATTAATTGCATTAAAAATATTTATGTAAATTTGACTAAAAGTAAGAAACATGTTATAATGGAGAAGCTCTAAGATAAAATCCTTGAGCAAAATGAAATTCTAACTAGAAAACAAAATTGGAGGTATCATCATGAAAAAAGGAAAAGTTCGGAAAGTAGCAGTACCAGCATTGTTCATTTTTACTGCATTAGTACTTATTGCCTACACATTCAGCGGCTGCGGACTCCTTTCTAACACGATAAAAAACGTTAAGGGAGAACTTATCGGTAACCATTTTAACATTGAGTTCTACGATAATTTTGGCAACAATATTTTGAACATTGAAGGAACCAAGGTGGGCTTAGAGGCAAACTATGTAAACACAAAATCTGTGGATTCCGATGGAGTCGAAAGCAAAAATTATGAACTTAGCAGCGTCATTACTATGACGGTTGATGGTAACCAGGTAGCGCAAACGGGAAATACCATCATTTTTGCAGAAGATGGGCTGAAGAAGTTAGAAGACTTTGAACTGCCTGATGACATTGCCACAAGTGGTGGCACCATCAATATTTTTGATCGGAATATCAATGAAATCAAAAATATATTGGGAACACCCAAGGTGGTTATCGTGTGCTCGCAGCTAGGCGTGCCTGTTGCTGTTTATGGTGGCAAGCAGGTATACTGGGAGATTCCGAATGACCTGCCTAAAACGACAAAGCTCAATATTGATGGACTGGCGCTCTATATTCATAGAGCAAACTACATTCTGCTGGATAACAACATGATTAAGTAAAATCCAATAAATGCTCAAGAGCAGTAAGAGCAAAATAAAGCTCTAAAATAAAAGCCCAAATAGAGGAAAAATCTACTTGGGCTTTTTGCAGTTATTCAACAGTAACTGATTTTGCTAAGTTTCTTGGTTTATCTACGTCTAATCCTTTGTTTTTTGAAATATAATAAGCAAGAAGCTGAAGAGGTATTACAGATAAAATAGGGGAAACCAAGTTATTTACTTTAGGAATAGAAATGGTAAAATCAAAATTAGTATTTCTTAAGTTTTGATTTGTAACAATAAGTGTTTTAGCTCCTCTAGATACAACCTCCTGAAGATTACTAATTGTTTTTGGTGTTAAAACAGGGTTAGTTAAAACGCCTACTACAGTAATTCCATTTTCAATTAAAGCAATGGTACCATGTTTTAATTCACCAGCAGCATAAGCCTCTGAATGAATATAGGAAATTTCTTTTAATTTTAAAGAACCTTCCATTGCTACATGATAATCTGTTCCTCTTCCAATAAAATACATATCATGCTCAGTATAAATTTTCTTAGCAATTTCTTCAATTTGCGTCTTTTCATGAAGTACATTTTCTATTTTAGATGGTAAACTTAAAATATCAGCTTTTAATTCTTCTAATTTAGCTGAATCATAGCTACCTAAAAGCTCTGCAAAGTAAATAGCTAAAATATTAAGTAAAATTACTTGAGAAGTGTAAGCTTTCGTAGAAGCAACTGCAATTTCTGGACCAGCATGAGTATAAATAGTATAGTCAGCTTCACGTGTAATAGAACTTCCAACTACATTAGAAATAGCTAAAGTTTTAGCACCTTTTTCCTTTGCTAACTTTAGAGCTGCTAAAGTGTCTGCAGTTTCACCAGATTGACTAATATAAATGCAAAGTGTTTTTTCACCTATAATAGGGTTACAATAACGAAATTCTGATGCAATGTTTACTTCTACAGGAATTTGACAAAGTTTTTCAATGGCATCTTTTCCAACTAAACCAGCATGCATAGCAGTACCACAAGCAACAATACAAATTTTACTAAGGGTTTGTAAATAAGCACTTGTAATAGTTAAATCTTCAAAATGAGTTTTTTCTTCAAGTTTTAATCTGCTACCAATAGTTTCTAAAATAGCAGTTGGTTGTTCATGAATTTCTTTTAACATATAATCAGCATAACCATTTTTTTCGGCAGCTGTTGCATCCCATTCAATATTTTTAGTAGATTTTTGGTGCTCTTTTAAAGTGCTATCAAAAAATTGAACTTGTTCTTTGGTAATAACAGCATATTCATAATCATCTAATAAGTAAAAATCTTTCGTATAAGAAAGAATAGCTGGAATATCAGATGCAATAAAGTTTTCATTACTTCCTTTTCCAATAACTAAAGGACTGTCTTTTCTAACGACAACCATCTTATCAGGACATAAACTAGAAATAACTTCAATAGCATAACTACCTTTTAAGTCATGTACAGCAGCTTGAACTGCTCTTAAGAATTTGTTATCTTCTAACGTTTCTTTTGTATAGTAATAATGAATTAAATTAGGAATAACTTCTGTATCTGTTTGCGAAAAGAAATGATAGCCATTTTTAATTAAGAATTCTCTCAATTCTATGTAATTTTCAATAATACCATTATGTACTACTGCAAACTCGCCACTATTATCTAAATGAGGGTGAGAATTTTCTTTAGAGGGTCTTCCATGAGTAGCCCATCTAGTATGTGCAATTCCGAATGCAAGATGTTAAATCATTTATTCCAGAAATTGCTTTAAGATTAGCAACACGTCCTTTATCTTTCATACAGCAAATTTTGCTATTTTCAATAACAGCAATACCTGCTGAATCATATCCTCTATATTCTAAACATAATAAGCCATTTATTAAAATAGGAGTGGCTTTTTTATCTCCTACATAACCTACAATTCCACACATATTTGTGCAAAAACCTCCTTTGGTAATAAAAAATATTACTTTTATACATAATATTACTACAAAAAATGAAATGTGTCAAAAAATTGTAAAACAATAGAGAATGTGCTACAATAAATAGCGAAAAATAAAAATGGGGGAAAGTACATTGTTTGATATAGAACAAGAACTAAAAAAGTTGCCAGATAAACCAGGCGTATATATTATGCACGATAAAAATGACAAAATTATATATGTAGGAAAAGCAATTTCTTTAAAAAATAGAGTAAGACAATATTTTAGAAAAACAAATAAAACCAAAAGAATAGAAAATATGGTATCTTTAATAGACTATTTTGAATATATTGTAACAGATAATGAGTCAGAGGCTCTTATTTTAGAGTGTAACTTAATCAAAAAGAATATGCCTAAATTTAATGTATTATTAAAAGATGATAAAACATACCCCTATATTAAAGTAAATGTGCAAGAAACATACCCTGATGTATATATAACAAGAAGAGTTTTAAATGATGGAGCAAAATATTTCGGACCCTATGCAAATGCAGGAGCAGCAAAAGAAATGGTGGAGTTTATCAAGTCTAAGTTTCAAATAAGACAATGCAAAAGTTTTAAATTTAAAGATAGACCATGTTTAAATTACCATATCAAAAAATGTAGTGCACCATGCATGAATTATATTTCTAAGGAAGAATATCAAGAACAAATTAGTCAAATTATCAATTTACTAAGTGGAAAAACCGCTTTAGTAGTAAAACAGCTAGAACAAGAAATGAAAGAAGCATCAGAAAAATTAGACTTTGAAAAAGCAGCATACCTAAGAGATAAAAAATTAGCAATTGAAAAAATAAGCTATGAAAAGCAAAAAGTTTCTAATCTTTCAGAAAATGATATTGATGTAATAGGTTTAGCTAGAAATGAACTTCGTGTTTGTATAGAAGTATTTTTTGTTAGAAATAGCAAAATGGTAGGAAGAGAACATTACTTTTTTGAAGGTTTAGAAGATGAAACAGATAAAGAAATTTTATCAGACTTTATGAAACAATATTATATGAACAATTTAGTAATTCCTCATAAAATTATGTTAAAAGAAGAAATTGAAGATAAAGAATTACTAGAAAAATCACTTGCAGAGAAGGTAGGAAGAAATGTAGAAATAAAATCTCCGCAAAAGGGAGAAAAATTAAGATTAGTAGAAATGGCAGAAAGAAATGCTAAAATTACTTTAGAAAATACGCAGAAAGAAAAATACAGTGTTGTAAATGAATTAAAAAAGGTACTGAAAATGGAAAAAATGCCAAGGAAAATAGAAAGTTATGATATTTCTAATTTATCAGGAGAATATGTAGTAGCAGCTATGTGTGTATTATATGATGGACAAGTAAAAAAGAATTTATCAAGAACTTTTAAAATAAAAACAGTATTAGGTCAGGATGATCCAAAATGTATGCAAGAAGTTGTTACAAGAAGGTTAAAACATTCATTAGAAAATCCAAAAGGAGGATTTGGGGAACTTCCAGATGCTATTTTTGTAGATGGAGGCATTACACAAATGAGAGCAGTAAAAGAAGCAGTGCAAGTATATAACTTAACGATTCCCCTTTATGGAATGGTAAAAGATGATAAACATACAACCAGAGCCTTAATTGATGAAAATAGAAATGAACTAAAATTGTCAGAAAGACTAATGAATACCATAACATATTTTCAAGATTGTGTTCATGAAAAAGCAATAGGATATCATAGAAAATTAAGGGGAAAAGATATTACTAAATCAGAATTAGACAATATTTTAGGAATAGGACCAGCTAAGAAAAAGCAGCTATTGAAACACTTTGGAAGTATCAGTAAAATAAAGCAAGCAAGCATAGAAGAATTAACTAAAGTAACAGGAATTAACGAAGAATTAGCCAAAAAAATAAAACAAATGTCGTAATTTAGTATACGATTTTTATCATAAAATAAAATGAGCCTGCATATATTGGTAAAAGAAAAATATAAAGTAGGGGGATTTTATTTATGGAGTACACAAAAGATTTAATTTTAAAAGTATGTTATGATGAGCCAGCTACAATTAGGTGTTTTAAGCCTAAAAATAGGACAAACCGTTTTAGTCAAAAAATAAAAAGACACAAAATAGTAACAGCAGGAATTGTAGCTGCTTGCGCTTTTATATTAATAGATGGTATACTATTAATGAATTTTATACAAATTTTAGAAATGTTATAAGGAAGGAAGCTAAAAATAGCTTTGAAAAAGTAAAATGAATGTAGCAAACAATTGGAAAGATTATGAAATACTAGATATGGCAAATGGAGAAAAACTAGAAAGATGGGGAAATGTTATATTAGTAAGACCAGACCCACAAATTATTTGGAAACAAAAGAGCTTTCCAGAAAAATGGAAAAGTGTAAATGCTAGTTACCATAGAAGCAAAGAAGGTGGAGGAAGCTGGCAATATCAAAAAAAGATGCCAGAGTCTTGGAAAATAAACTATAAAGACTTAACATTTAGAATAAAGCCAATGGGATTTAAACATACAGGGTTATTTCCAGAGCAAGCTGTTAATTGGGACTGGATGATAGAAAAAATAAAAAATAGTAAAAAAGAAATAAAAGTACTTAATTTATTTGCTTATACAGGAGGGGCAACTGTTGCATGTAGTTATGCAGGTGCCTCTGTTTGCCATGTAGATAGCTCAAAAGGAATGGTAACTTGGGCAAAAGAAAATTTGCAAGCATCTAGACTAGAAAATAGACCAGTTCGATTTATTGTAGATGATGTATTTAAGTTTGTAAATCGAGAAATCAAAAGACAAAATACTTATGATGCTATTATTATGGACCCACCATCTTATGGAAGGGGTACAAATGGTGAAGTGTGGAAATTTGAAGAAAATATTACAGACTTAGTAGAACTATGTAGCAAAGTATTATCAAATAAACCATTATTCTTTCTAATTAATTCTTATACAACGGGAATTTCAAGTACAGTACTTGAAAATATTTTGAGATTAAACTTAGAAAGAAAATATAAAGGAAAATTATCTTCAGGAGAAATAGGACTTCCTATGACAAATTCTTCTTTAATATTGCCTTGTGGAATTTACGGAAGATGGGAGAATTAAATAGCAAAAAGACGAATGCAGCAAAAAAAGGAGGAGCTAAAAAATGCAAGAATTAAATGTAATATATGAAGATAATCATATTATTGTAGTAGAAAAGCCAGTAAATATTCCATCACAGGCAGATAAAACAGGAGATATTGATTTATTAAGTATAGTAAAACAGTATATAAAAGAAAAATATCAAAAGCCAGGTAATGTATATTTAGGATTAATTCATAGGCTAGATAGACCAGTAGGTGGTGTTATGGTATTTGCCAAAACTTCTAAAGCAGCTGCAAGGCTTAGTGAGCAGGTACGAGAAAAACAGTTCCAAAAAATATATTTAGTAGTAGCAAATGGAAAAATGGAACAAAATAAAGAAACGCTGCAAGACTACTTACTAAAAAATGAAAAAAAGAATATGAGCAAAGTAGTAAAAGAAGGAACTAAAAACAGCAAACTTGCCGTTTTAGATTATGAAGTTTTAAAGTATGAAGCAGAAATAAACCTTTCTGTTTTAAAAATAATACTTCATACAGGAAGGCATCATCAAATAAGAGTACAGTTATCAAGCCGAAATCATACCATTTATGGAGATCAAAAATATGGAGGAAGAGGGCACGGAAAGCAAATTGCACTTTGGGCATATGAATTAAAAATAAATCATCCTATTACAAATGAGCAAATGACATTTTATTCTATACCAAAACAAATAGGAAGCTGGAAAATATTAGAAGATATTTCATTAGAAAATAACAAAATAAAATAGTAGCATAAAATTGCTACTATTTTATTTTTTAAGAAAAAACAAACACCTATAGTATACAAATAAATATACTAGTTGTTATAATCAACATTTCTTTATCAAATAGATTTTTAGATATATCAAAGTAAATAAGGATATTTTTTGCAAGAAGTTTTCTTTATTTCATAAAAGAAGTTATAATAAAAAAGTTTTTGCATATAAAATAATATCATCATAAAGCTTTGAGGTAAAAGAAATGATTGATAAATTTTGTGATTTTGTAATGCAGAAAATAAAGCAAAATATGGACGCTCTAGATGAAGAAAAAGAAATGGTTATCGACTTTGGAGTAAGGCTTATATTTGGAGAATTACCTAAAATTGTTCTTCTATTTATCATAGGTTTTATATTAGGAGTTGGCTGGTATACAATTGCGTTCTTTTTTTTATTAGCAGCTTACCGTAGTTTTACAGGAGGTTTTCATTTGAAAACACATTTAGGCTGTATGGTAACTACTAGTATGCTATATTTAGGGCCAATTTTACTTGCAAAATATATTACTATTTCACAAGAGTATGTTTTATATATTCTAGCAGCACTAGTAGGAACATTTAGTGTTTTTGTAATTTGCAAATATGCTCCAGCAGATACAGAAAATGTACCAATTTTAAGTAAAAAAGAAAGAAAAGTTAAAAAGATAAAAGCCTATATTTCTTTAACAATATTGCTAGGAATTATTCTTTTTAGTCCAACGCCAATGATTAGCTATATGTTTATTTATGGTATAACATTACAAAATTTAACAGTTTTACCAATTAGCTATAAAATTACAAATAATAAATATGGGTATGAGGTTTATCAAGATGAGGTAGCCTCATAGTGTTAGGATAATAATGCATTAGCCGGCAATGCTTATTATATAAAAAATAAATTAGGAGGGAATACAAATGTTAAAATTATTAGCTAAAGTAGCTGAAAAATATGCAAAATCTACAAATACTGCATGCATCGTTTTTGGACTTGTACATCAACCAAAAATGCCTGCATCATTAATAAAAAAAGATTAGTTCAAAAAAGATAAAAAACGAAAAATATAAATATTTCCTAAAAACATAAAAACGACGAAGTAGAGTTCTATTTTTAGAGCTGAACTCTACTTTTATGTTTTTATAAGTAGAGTTAATAATAAATTTCAAATTGTTGAATAAAATATTCATCATTTTTAGTAGTATATAAATTTAAGTTGTTATTTTTCTTTAGAATTTGTCTTACTTCCCACAAACCAAATCCATTATTAGTTTTCTTAGATTTCGTAGAAAAATCTTTTTCAAAAATACGGTCTAAATTAATATCTTTATTAAGATAAGTATTTTCAATAACCATTACATAGCGATGACGAGTTTCTTCTTTTCTAAAACTTACATGAATTACTTTTTCTTCACACTCAGAAGCAGCTTCAATAGCATTATCTAATAAAATACCTAAAATTCTAGTAAATTGAAGAATTTTTACATGCTTTTCAAGTTCATTTAAATCAATAAAAATTCCTAAATTAATTTGAATGCCAATTTTATCAGCTTTGTGATATTTATCTGCCATTACACTGTAGATAGGTGGATTATTAATAATGGCTGGATTTAGTGCAGTTAAATTATTGACGCGATTACAATCTTTTAATAATTGTGAATAATATCTTTTTAAACCTTTCATATCATTTGTATCAATATAACCACCAATACCTTGTACAATATTATGAAAATCATGTTTAAATCCTCTCATGCTATCATGTAATAAAACTAAAGTTTTGTTATGTAATTGTGCTTCTTCTAAACTTTGAGAAGTAGTAGCTAGTTTGGTAGTATTTAAAATGTTATAAATACTAATAAAGAAATAACCAAGTAAGCTGACAATACTAATAATAGTAATTCCAACAGGCATTTTATCACTATAAAAAGCAAGTAAATAAAATTGGATACCCATTGCTACAATACCTAATAAAGCATTAATCATAAATAGAACTTTACTTTTCTTTGTCATCTTTTCTAAACTGATATGAAATTTAAAGTAATGAACAATTTTGTAAATTAAAAAGATGCAAAAATAAATACTAAGGGTAAATAAGCCTCTATAGATTGGAATCGTCATAACAGATTCGTAAGGAATTTTTAAAATTGTCGAATAAAATTGCAACATAAATAATTCCAAAATGCTAGTACTTGCAATAGCAATAAATTCTGCGAGAAAAGATTTAATCCAAGTAGTTTTTAAAATAAATTTAGATAAAAGAATTATATTTATAATATTAAGAAATGTACCATAAGGGTCAGGAATAAAAGATCTGCAAATAAATGCAATTGAACCTAAAACTAATACATAGATAATTTTAGATTTCCTTGTAGATTGAATGCTTAATATAGTGGTAAATAGCAACATATTTACCAAAGTTTCAATTAATGCAAGGGGAAAATAGAGCAGCTTTACTAAAGTTTCATTTTGCGTTGTAAGAATTGTCCAAATTGTTTGAAAAATTTCCATCATTAAATACCTCCATAAATTGATTTTTATATTTAGGACCTATATAACATTTTACATCTTCATTATTATTTAAGAAGATGGTGCTATCACTTGTATTAATATCTGTTACCTTTTGCAAATTAACAATATAAGATTTATGGCACTGTACAAATTGACTAGGAAGCTGAGGCAAAATCTTTTTAAATGAACTATAAGTTTCATAGTCTCTAGTATCAGTGTGAAAAATAACCTTCATTCCGTCTTTTTGAATATATTGAATACTATCTTGTTTAATAATGGTTTTATTATTATCTAATCGTACAAAATTAGTATGTGATCCAGAAACATCTTCAAATAATCTTACAAGAGTATCTTCTAATCGTTCTATTGTAATAGGCTTAGGAAGGTAGTCAAAAGTTTTATATTTATATGCCATTAAGCCATATTCTAAATGAGCAGTTGTAAAAATAATATACACATTTTTATCCTTTTTACGAATCATACTAGCTAAATCTAGACCTGACACTTTTGATTTTAAATCAATGTCTAAAAAAATAACATTAACAGAATGATTTCTAATATAATTGATCAATTCGTCTGGCTTAGTAGTACTTAAAGCCACTTGAGCATTAAAATTTTTATCAATAAAAATGGAATCCAACATTTTTTCTAATCTAAGAAGTACATTCTTGTTGTCATCACATAAAACAAACTCTAACATAACTTTATCCTCCGTATAAATCATAGC
Source organism: Clostridia bacterium (assembly GCA_022798335.1). GTDB lineage: Bacteria > Bacillota > Clostridia > TANB77 > CAG-508 > CAG-273. The sequence goes on along the minus strand of JAAWMH010000015.1, from coordinate 55,770 downwards.
AATTAGAAACTGACATGCCATATAAGTATAAAAACGACAAAATACTACAATATTACCCAGAAATTTCCAATTATCTTTATAAATATAATTCAAATTATATAGAATGTCAAGAGATTTTTTGGAAAAAAATGGTACAAAAATAACTCTAAAAGTAATTAGAGTTTTTACACAATATTATAAAAAAGAAAAGATTTTAAAAGTCTTTTGCTTTTTGTTATATTCTAAAAACTTTTTCATAAAATGAACTAGAATATAATGGAAAGAAGAGGAGATAGAAGTGAAAAATCCCAAAATGAAAATAATTAGTATTTTAGGGTCTATCAGTTTTATATTTTTATTTACTGTAGCAGTAATACAATCGAACTATCAGGAGCAAACCGCTCAGGTAAGCAGTAGCACAACTTTAAATAACCAAAAAATAGGATGGGGAATAAAAAGAAATACAAATCATGAGCAACCAGATTTAGGAAGTAAAAATAAGCAGCTTATGGACAAATATCAAGCAATGGCAATAGGAAACAAAGAAAAGAAATATGTATATTTAACTTTTGATGAAGGATATGAAGCAGGGTATACGCCTAAAATATTAGAGGTGTTAAAACAAAATGAAGTAAAGGCTACTTTTTTTATTACAGCACATTTCTTAAATACACAACCAGACTTAGTAAAGCAAATGATAGAAGAGGGACATATAGTAGGAAACCATACAGTAAACCATAAATCTATGCCAGATTTAAGTAACGAGCAAATACAAAAAGAAGTAATGGAGTTGCATACAGCAATTTATCAAAAATTTAACTATGAAATGAAATATATACGTCCTCCTAAAGGAGAATTTAGTGAAAGGACTATTCAGTATACCAATACTTTAGGGTATCAAACTGTTATGTGGAGCCTAGCATATGATGACTGGGAAGAAGCAAAACAAGGAAGAGAAGAATACGGAAAGAAAAAAGTATTAGATAATATTCACCCAGGAGCAATTATTTTGTTACATGGGACTTCAAAAGATAATAGCAATATTTTAGATGCATGTATTAAAGAAATAAAACAAATGGGCTATGAGATAAGAAGTTTAGAAGAATTTCAAAGATAAAAGGAGAAAAGTAAGTGAGAAACAAAAAGAAAAATAGTAAAACATTAAGTAAGGTAAATAGGCTTTTAGAAATACCACAAGAAGTATCTAGTAATATTCCTAAGTTAACAATTATAGGGTTTGAAAAAATGTTAATAGAAAATTATAAGGCAATTTTAGAATATCAGGAATTTTACATTCGTATTAGTACATATATAGGAATTTTAAATATTAATGGTTTTCAGTTAAATCTAAACGAAATGACAACAGATGATTTGCTAATTACAGGAAAAATAGAAGGAATAGATTTTGAAGCAATTACAGATGAATAAAGAAAAGAAAAAGGAGGAAAAGCCACTTTGTACTTAAAAATATTATTTGGTATTATTTTTGGATATGTAACAATAGAAATAGAAGGCTATTTTATAGAACGTTTTATGAATTTATGTAATAACCAAAGAATTTTTTTGTGGAATTTAAAAAGAACACATTCCACAAGAATGTTAGTAAATATAGGAATGAACGATTTTAAAAAATTAAAGCCAATAGCTAGAAAAACAAAGTGTAGAGTGAAAATACAAGAAAAAAAAGGAGTTCCACATTTATTACATCGCTATCAAAAACGAAAATTATTTTTCCTTTTAGCACTTATTATTTTTCTTAGCATTTTGCTATTATCTAATTTTATTTGGAATATAGAAATTACAGGAAATGAAAATATACCAACACAAGAAATACAAAAACTATTAGAAGAAAACAATTTTAAAATAGGAAAGTGCAAAATAGGAATAAAAACCAAAGAAGTTACTGAGCAAGTACGATTAGAAAGAAATGATATTGCATGGATAGGAATTGAAATAAAAGGAACAAATGCAATAGTGAAAATAGTAGAAGCAAATCTAAAACCAGAAATCATACCAGAAGATGAGTATTGTAATATTATTGCAACAAAAGACGCAATGATAGTAAAAATATCAGCGCAAAACGGTACTTCCGTAGTAAAAGAGGGAGATATTGTTACAAAAGGTAGTATTTTAATAGGAGGCTGGTTAGAAGGAAAGTATACAGGAACACGTTATGTACATGCAAATGGCGAGGTACAGGCAAAAGTTTGGTATTCCGAAAAAGCACAAGTACCATTAAATCAAATAAAAAAAGCAAAGACAGGAGCTAAGGAAAATAAATATTCCGTAAAGATAAATAATTTTGAAATAAATTTATCAAAAAGGCTTTCAAAATTTCAAAAGTATGATACAATAGACACAAGTAAAAAACTGAAACTATTTTCTGATTTTTATTTACCAATAGAAATACACCAAAGAACGTTCGAAGAGTATGAAGAACAAGAAATTTTATACACAGCAGAAGAAGCAAAGAACATAGCAATTCAAGAAGCAAAACAAAAATTAGATGAGAAAATACAAGAAAAGCAAAGTGTAATAAATGAAAAGTTTTATACAAAACAAACAGCGCAGGGCGTAGAGGTTGAAGTTATTTACGAGGTATTAGAAACAATTTCGACAAAAGAGAAAATTGTATTTTGAAAGGAAGAAAAGCTATGGAAGAAAGAAGTTTGAGAGTATATCAAGAGAAGACCTTTTTCTCAAAAATTAGTAGCACAATTACAAAACTATTAACACCAACTAAAATTGGAATTAATGGTATGTTAATTTCTATCAAAAGAAATAATGCACTAAAGGCATATGAAGCATATACAGAAAGCGAAAAAGAACAAAACACAGAAAAACAAGAACAAGTAAGCAAAAAATTTGAAGATGTGTATGCACTTTATTTAGAATCAATAGATAAATATATTATGGACTCTATTTATAAAAAAGTAAAAGCAGAAACTGCAAGTGATTTCGAAAGAAATGCATTATCACAATATTATGCAATTGTACATTTAAAAGAAACAGAATATTTAGAGTACAAATATAAAAAGCAAATGTATTTATTATCCTTAGATTATGAAACAGTAGATTGTTTAAATAAAAAACAATTAATAGAAAAATATAAAAAATTATATACTCATCAAATGGAAAGTTTATACAAAGGAGTACTAAAACATTATTCTATTAAACTTGCAGATAACCAAACTCTAAGTACAAAAGATGAAATCTATCATAAAATATTTGATTCATTAGAAGGATATATTGTTAATATTTTACCATTAAAAATGAAACAAGAGCCAGAAAATAAAGTATATCAAGATATAATAGAAGAGTACCATAACTTTGAAAAATTTGAAGTAGGAAAATTAGATCAAAATGATACTATTGAAAAAAGTATGCTATTATTAGGTTTAAGTAGAAAACTATTTACCCATAGTTTGCCACTTATTGTAGCAGAACAATGTTATGAAAAATTATTACAAGATGCAAGAAGCTTAATTGTAGATACTAAAATATTACGTAAGCAAGAAAAAGCATATTCATTACTAATAAATTTAATCGAAGAATATCATGTAAAATTACTATCTACTAAAATTTATTGGGAAAAACCGCAAGAAAGAGAAAATTACAAAGCATTTTGGAAAGCTTACCAAGAACTAGAGAAAGATAAAAAAGATACAGACTATTTAAAAGATAAACAAATTTTATTTATAAAAAATGACCTAAAAAAACTACGTAGTAATTATAATAAAAATTATAAAATCATTAGATTTTATTGTAATAAATTAGTAGAATTAGGAGCAATGAGAAATTTAAAAAATACTTGTATTTCGGCAGGAAAATATATAAAGAACAAAAATAAAGCAACCATTAATGCATAAAAAGGAGAAAAGTAATGGAAACAGTTGCAGAAATTATATGGAAAGACATTAAAGAAGTGCAAGAAAATAGAGGAATCATTGAAAAGGTATTACAAAAATGCTTTGAGGTAGAGAAAATAAATTCTACCTCTTTCTACATATGTGTTACTTTAACAAATCCTGAAACGATAAGGCAAATTAATAAAAGTTATCGCAATATAGATAAACCAACAGATGTATTATCTTTTCCAATGTTTGAAAAAGAAGAGCTAGATAATTTAATAGAAAAAAAAGGCAAAAGTAATATAGAAGAAGGCATATTGCAAGATATTTTAGGAGATATTATTATATCTATTCCAAAGGTAGAACAGCAAGCAAAAGAATATGGGCATAGTTTTGAAAGGGAATTTGCTTATATGTTAGTACATGGTTTTTACCATTTAAGAGGATATGATCATATGACAGAAGAAGAAAAAAAACAAATGAGGGAAAAAGAAGAAAATGTATTATCTAAGTTAGAAATTACAAGATAAATAAAAGGGGAAAGTATGGAGCAAGAACCAAAAAAACAAAATGCAAAAGACCAAAGAATTAAAAACCATGGGTTTATAGATGCATGGAAAAATGCTTTTAATGGAATTATTTATGCAACCACAACCCAAGGAAATATTCAAAAGCAGCTCATTATTGCAGTAATTGTTGTAATAGTAAGTCTTTTCTTTAACTTAAGCAGAGCAGAGTTCTTATGCTTTTTGTTTACCATTATATTAATTATTTTTGCAGAAATGGTAAATACAGCAATTGAAACAGTAGTAGATTTATATGTAGACGTGTATCATCCAAAAGCAAAAATAGCAAAAGACGTAGCAGCAGGAGGAGTAGTAATAACAACAATTAACGCTTTAATCGTTGCTTATTTCTTATTCTTTGATAAAATAGCAGATATTGGTTTAGCCTTTATAGAACATGTAACTAATTCACCAGTACATGTTGCATTTTCAGCTATGATAATCACTATTATTGCAGTTTTAGCACTAATTGCATATGCTAAAACAAATAAACATAAAGGCTTAAATGAAAAATTTATACCAAGTGGACATGCTACAATAGCATTTGCAGCAAATACCATTATTTGGCTTTTAACAGATAATATTGTCATTTTAATTTTAGGACTAGTAATGGCAATATTAGTAGCAGAAAGCAGAATAGCTGCAAAAGAACATAAACTTTCAGAAGTTATTTTTAGTGGTTGTTTTGGAACAGCTATGGTACTTATGTTATATGGAATTGTTACAGCAATTATCAAATTAATATAAATAAGGTTTATATAGAAGAAAGGAATTGAAAAACAAATGAGAGAAACAAGAACTAAAAAAAGAAAATCTAAAAGAGGTACTAGTTTATTAATTGTTATTTTATTACTTTTAATTATAGTAGCAGGGGTACTATTTATTATGAAAGTATCTAAAGAAAGCAAAAAAACAGGAGAAACAAGTAATAGTAATACAAGTATAGCAGGAGAAGAAAAGCCAAAAGAAGAGTTAAAGCCTAAAACATTTGCAGGAGATGAGAGACCAATTGCATTTATGTTAGATAATAATATTAATGCAATGCCACAAGCAGGTTTAATACAAGCAGATTTAGTCTATGAAATTATTGTAGAAGGTGGAGAGACTAGACTAATGGCTGTTATGAAAAATAAAAATTTAGATAAAATAGGTCCGTTAAGAAGTGCTAGACATTACTTTTTAGATTATGCATTAGAAAATGATGCTATTTATGTACATTATGGACAAAGTCCACAAGCAAAAGATGATATTAAAAGCCTAGCAATTAGTGATATTAATGGAATTAATGAAAGTGAAAGCAGTTTTTGGAGAGATAGTAGCCGTTATGCTCCACATAATGCAGTAACTTCAACACAAAAAATAAAAAAGATAATAGAAAGAGAGAATTTTAGAACTACCACTAATAAAGGAAATGTTTTAAATTATGTAGTAGAAGAAGTAGAACTAGAAGAAAAGAAAGAAGAACCAAAAGAAGGAGAAATGGAGGGAAAAGTAACAAACTTAGCAAAAACAGTTACAATTCCATATTCAAGCTATAATACAGTAAAATACACTTATGATGAACAAACTAAAACATATATCCGTTATTCTAGAAATAAAAAACAAATTGATTGGAATACTAATGAAACTGTTACAGCTAAAAATATTATTATTACAAAATGTAAAAATACAACTTTAAATGATGGAACAACAAAAGGAAGACAAACATTAGATAATGTAAAAACATTAGATGGATACTATATTACAAATGGCAAATATATTTCAATAAAATGTGAGAAAACTGCAAGAAGTGAAAAAACAATATATAAAGACTTACAAGGAAATGAAATAAAAGTAAATGATGGAAAAACCTTTATTCAAATTTGCCCAATTGATAGTAAAATTAGTTTTGAATAAGAAATAATAAGATAAAAAAGGTTCAATAAAATTAGTTATGATATTGAACCTTTTTTATTTATATATATTAACTATTTATAATAAAAATTTTATATTTCAAAAGAAATAAAAAAAGATTTTACTTTTTCATTTGAAGTATGAAAAAACTGAATTTTCATGTCGAAATTTGTTGTACAAAAAATAAGGCTTTGATATAATGAGCATAGCAAAGAAAAAATACCATATAAATAAAAGTAAGGAGGAACAAAATGAGCGAAGAAGAAAATCAAAACTGCCCATGTATGAGCGATAAGCTAAATAAAGAATTAGAGAGCATTTTAGAGCCCTATACTAATAGTAAAGACAACTTAATTCCTATTTTAAATGAAGTACAAGTAAAATATGGTTATATTCCACAAATAGCACAAAGAAAAATATCAGAATATTTAAAAATACCTATGGCAGAAATTTATGGAGTAATTACCTTTTATTCAAGATTTACATTAAAACCAAAAGGAAAGTATGCTATTTCGGTATGTTTAGGAACAGCATGCTTTGTAAAAGGTTCAGAAAAAATTATGGAACGCCTAAAACAAAGATTACAAATAGAAGAAGGAGAAACAACCAAAGATGGTAAATTTTCCATTGACGCTACACGCTGTGTAGGAGCATGCGGAATAGCACCCGTATTTACTGTAAATGGAGAAGTATATGGAAAAGCAACAGTAAAAATGCTAGACGAAGTATTAAACAACTTAATGTCAGTTTAGGGACGTAGCTTAAATGACCAAAACTGTCAGTTTGGGGACATAGATAAAAAGAAAGGAGCTAAAGAATTGGAAGCATTAGAAAAAATAAGAAAAATAAGAGAAGAAAAGAAAAAAGAATTAGAGCTTCGTGTAAATTGCAATGTAGGTACAAAAGAAAAGCATATTTTAGTATGCCATGGAACAGGTTGTACTTCTTCAAAATCTCCTAAAATAATAGCAAACTTTAAAAAAGTAGTAGAAGAAAAAAAGTTAGCCAATGTACGTGTGATTCAAACAGGCTGTTTTGGACTTTGTGCAAAAGGACCAATTGTGATTATTCGCCCAGAAGATACCTTTTATGCGGGAGTTACACCAGAAGATTGCGAAGAAATTATAGAATCTCACATAATAGAAGGAAAAACAGTAGATAGATTACTTTGTAAAGATATAGACGGAAAAGTAGTACAAAAATTAGATGACCTTACTTTTTATAAAAAACAAAAAAGAATTGCTCTTCAAAATTGTGGAAAAATAGATCCAGAAAACATAGAAGAATATATTGCTTTTGATGGATATAGAGCATTAGAAAAGGTACTATTAGAAATGACACCAAATGAAGTAATAGAAGAAGTAGAAAAATCAGGCTTAAGAGGAAGAGGAGGAGCAGGTTTTTCTACAGGTAAAAAGTGGAGATTAACAAATGAAGTAGAAGGAAAACAAAAATATGTAGTATGTAATGCAGATGAGGGAGACCCAGGAGCATTTATGGATAGAAGTATTTTAGAAGGAGACCCACACTGCATAATAGAAGCAATGATGATTGCAGGATATGCAATTGGTGCAAACCAAGGATATATTTATGTTAGAGCAGAATATCCAATTGCAGTAGAAAGGTTTGAAACAGCAATTAAACAAGCAAGAAAGTATGGGCTACTTGGAAAAAATATATTAGGTACAAACTTTGAATTTGATATAGATATTCGTTTAGGAGCAGGGGCATTTGTTTGTGGGGAAGAAACAGCACTTTTAGAGTCTATCGAAGGAAAACGAGGACAACCAAGAGTAAAACCACCATATCCTGCAAATTCAGGCTTATGGGGAAAACCAACTTTAATTAACAATGTAGAAACATATAGCAATATTACTAAAATTATTTTAAATGGAGCGGATTGGTATGCAAAAATAGGAACACAAAATTCAAAAGGAACTAAAGTATTTGCATTAGGTGGAAATGTAGTAAATGTAGGCTTAGTAGAAGTACCAATGGGAACGACCTTAAGAGAAATTGTTTATGATATAGGAGGCGGAATTCCAAATAATAGAGAATTTAAAGCAGCGCAAACAGGAGGACCATCAGGAGGTTGCATACCAAAAGAACACCTAGATACCCCAATTGATTATGAATCTTTAAAACAAATAGGTTCTATGATGGGATCTGGTGGACTAATTGTTATGGATGATACAAAATGTATGGTAAACCTAGCAAAATTCTATTTAAGTTTTACAGTAGATGAATCTTGCGGAAAATGTACACCATGTAGAATTGGAACCAAAAGAATGCTAGAATTATTAGAAAAGATTACCCAAGGAGAAGGAACCATAGAAGACCTAGAAAAACTAGAAGAATTAGCAATAGGAATTCCCAAAACTGCCATATGCGGTTTAGGGCAATCAGCACCAAACCCAGTACTTTCTACCTTAAAATATTTTAGGGAAGAATATTTAGAACATATCAAATATAAAGAATGTAAAACAGGAGAATGCAAAAAGTTAGCTAAAATACAAATTGATGAAAATAAATGCAAAGGTTGTGGTATGTGCAAAAGAAATTGTCCAGTAGAGGCTATTTCAGGAAAGCCAGGAGAGGTACACCATATAGACGAAGAAAAATGTATTAAATGTGGTACCTGTATAAGTAGTTGCTCATTTCATGCTATTAGATAGACAAAGGTGATAAGGTTACTAAATATATATTATAACACAGTTTAGAAGAAAAAACGAAGGATAAGGTTTATAGGTAGAAGCCATTAAAAACCTAAATATATAGTATAAGGAAATTACAAATATGTCCGATAAAAAAATAGTAAAGTTAGTGATTGATGGAAAGCAAGTAGAAGTAGAAGAGGGGACTACAATTTTACAGGCAGCAAGAAAAGTAAATATAGACATTCCCACTCTTTGCTTTTTAAAAGAAATTAACGAAGTAGGAGATTGCAGAATGTGTATTACACAGGTAGAAGGAAGACGAGGCTTTGCTACTTCTTGTATTCAAAAAGTAGAAGAAGGAATGGTAGTACATACTAACTCACCAGAAGTTATAGAAGCAAGAAAAATGATATTAGATTTAATACTATCTAATCACCATCGTGATTGCTTAACTTGCAGTCGAAATGGAAATTGCGAATTACAAACATTAGCTATGAAATTTAATGTAACTAATGTGCGCTATGAGGGTGCTAAAAATGAGCATAAAATAGATGATAATTCTCCTTCTATTGTAAGAGATTTTAATAAATGTATTTTATGTAGAAGGTGTATTTCTAGCTGCAAAAATGTACAAAAGGTAGGAGCTATTGATGCAATAGGAAGGGGATTTTCATCTTGTATTTCAACAGTAGGAGACCATAGTTTAAATGATGTAAATTGTACTTTTTGTGGTCAGTGTATAGAGGCTTGTCCAACAGGAGCACTGCATGAAAAAGATTCTACTAACGAAGTATGGAAAAAGCTTACAGATCCAGAAACTACAGTAATTGTTCAAGTGGCACCAGCTGTTAGAGTAGCCTTAGGAGAAGAATTTGGACTTCCAATAGGAACTAATGTAACAGGAAAAATGGTAACAGCATTAAAAAGACTAGGCTTTGATAAAGTATTTGATACCAATACAGGGGCAGATTTTACCATCATGGAAGAAGGAACAGAATTTGTTAGGCGTATGCAAGAAAATGACCATTTACCAATGATTACTTCATGTAGCCCAGGTTGGGTAAAATATATTGAAATGAACTACCCAGAAAATTTGCCACATTTGTCTAGCTGCAAATCACCACATGAAATGTTTGGAGCTATTTTAAAAACGTATTATGCCAAAAAGCAAAATATCAATCCAGAAAAACTATTTGTAGTATCGGTTATGCCATGCATTGCTAAAAAGTACGAAAGAGCTAAAGAAGAAATGAAGAATAATGCTTTATATGATGTAGATAGCGTCATTACTACAAGAGAACTTGCTAGAATGATAAAATCAGCCAATATTGAATTTGTAGAATTAGAAGATGATAAATTTGACGACCCAATGGGAGAAGCAACAGGAGCAGCAGCTATTTTTGGAGTAACAGGTGGTGTAATGGAAGCGGCGTTAAGGTCAGTTTCTGAAATAGTAACAGGAAAAGAATTAGAAAAAATAGAATTTGAAGGAGTAAGAGGAAAGGAAGGCATTAAAAGAGGCAGTGTAAAGGTGCGGAGATAAAGAAATTAAAGTGGTTGTCGCAAGTCGGACTTGGAAATGCACAAACTATTATGGAAGAAATTAAGCAAGGAAAAGCAGACTATCAATTTGTAGAAATTATGGCTTGCCCAGGTGGTTGCATTATGGGAGGAGGGCAACCAATCAAAAGTGCAAAAATTAGAGAAACAGTAGACATAGCTAAAAAAAGAGCAGATGCTATGTATACGATTGATGAAAAAAGCACCATAAGAAAATCGCATAAAAATCCAGTATTACAAAAGATTTATCAAGAATTTTTAGGAGAGCCAGGGGGACACTTAGCACATGAGTTATTACATACCCATTATGGAGCAAAAGAAAAGTACAGAATTTAAAACCAAAGTAGCAATGTCAAGCAAAATTAGTAGAAAAAAACTACAAAAGCATTGACAAAATTCTACAAAAGTGGAATAGATATTAGTAGTATAATAAAAAAGAAAGGGAAGTTTAGAAAAGAATGATGGAAAAATTCAAATCTGGTTTTGTAGCATTAGTAGGAAGAACAAATGTAGGGAAATCAAGTATTTTAAATGAAGTAGTAGGAAAAAAAATAGCAGCAGTAGTAAACAAACCGCAAACTACTAGAAATGCAATTAAGGCTATTGTAAATCGCAAAAATTCTCAAATTGTATTTATTGATACACCAGGTATCCATAAGCCAAAATCAAAATTAGGAGATGCCATGAATGAAACTGCATGGACTAGCATACCAGATGCAGATGTTGTATTATTTGTTGTAGAAGCAACTTCAAATGAAATTGGTAAAGGAGACCAGATGATTTTAGAGAAAATAAAGCAAGCAAAGGTTCCTACTATTTTGGTAATCAATAAAATAGACTTAGTCACAAAAGAGCAAATTTTTAAACTAATAGAAACTTTTAAAGATGAATATCATTTTAAAGCAATTATTCCCATTTCTGTATTAAAAAAGCAAGACGTAGACATTGTCTTAGAAGAAATTGAAAAATGCTTAAAAGAAGGACCAGCCTATTATGATATAGAAGAATATACAGATCAAACACTACGTGAAATAGCAGCAGAAACCATTCGCGAAAAAGCAATGAAATTATTACAACAAGAAATACCACATGGTATTTTAGTAGAAATAGAAAAAATGAAAAAAGCCAAAACAAGAGAGGAAAAGCCAATTTTTAATATAGAAGCAACTATTTATTGTTTAAAAAATTCCCATAAAGGTATTATTATTGGAAAAGAAGGTCAAATGTTAAAAAGAATTGGATCATATGCAAGGCAAGATTTAGAAAAAGAATTAGAAGAACAAGTGAATTTAAAATTATGGGTAAAAGTAAAAGAAGACTGGATTAACAACGAACAGTTTGTAAAGAAATTTAAAAATATAGATTAGCTTGGAAAAATCTTCTATGTAAAAGAAGAATAAAAAGTAAAAAAAGGTTAACAATAATAACAGAAGTAAAAACTTCTAGATAGGAGCATGAGGTAAACATATGATAGAAAAGCAAATGAAAGATTTGGCATGGAATACATTTAAGCAAACAGGAGATATCAATACTTTTATGGAACTAATGCAAGTAGAAAACATAGAAAAAAATAAACTAAAAAATGTAAAGGAAACACAATATGGGAATTATCAAGACGAAGGGAATTATCCTTTCGGAAAGTAATATGAATGATTTTGATAAAATGGTAACAATACTTACTCCCAATGGAAAAATTGGGTGCGCTGCAAAAGGGGCTAGAAGACCAAAAAGCCTACTCATGGCAGGCACCCAAGTTTTTGCGTTTGGAGAATATATGCTGTATCAAGGGACAAGCAGTTACCATATGAATTCTTGTGAAACAATAGAGGTATTTTATCCAATTCGTATTGACTTAGATAAATTAGCTTATAGTTCACATATTACCAAAATAATTAGTGATGTAACAGATGAAAATCAAAATACATATAAAATTTTACAATTATTTTTAAATACCTTATATATGATTTCAGAAACGGACAAAAACTTAGATTTCATTATTTCTGTATTTAAAATAAGACTACTTTGCTATTTAGGTTTTACTCCGCAAATTAGCGAATGTACGAACTGTAAAGAAAAAGAAAAGCTAAATTATTTTAGCTTAAAAGACAATGGATTAAAATGTATCAATTGTGGAAGAACAGATAAAGGAGCTATTCAAATTTCAGACTCAACGAAAACTGCAATTAGATATATTATTTTAGCTGACGCTAAAAAGTTATTTTCTTTTCAATTATCAGAAGAAAATATGCAGGAATTAGACTTAGTAAGTAAGCTATATTTTAACGAAAAGTTAGAAAAAGAGTATAAGGTAGAGGGGCTATTTTAAGATGAAAAAATTGACATAAATATTCTGAATATGCTATGATAAAAAGAAAAGGGAGATTTTCTATGAATTTATATGTAATAAGACATGGACAAACCGATTACAATGTACAAAAACTTTTTCAAGGTCATATAGATATACCATTAAATAATGTGGGAATAGAGCAAGCAAAGGAAATTGCTGCAAAGTTTAAAAATATTAATGTAAATGTTATATTAGTGTCTCCACTTAAAAGAGCTATTCAAACAGCGGAATACATTAGTAAAGTAACAGGAATAAAGCCAGAAATAGAAAAGCGACTAATTGAAAGATGCTATGGAGATATGGAAGGGCATCAAAATAGACCAGATTGGAATATTCAAATGATGCTAGATTATAATAAAAATTATACAAATGAAAATATAGAGCCAATTCAATCAATGTTTCAAAGAATTTATAGCTTTTTAGATGAGATTACAAAAAAGTATAAAGACAAAAGTGTAGTGCTTGTAACACATGGAGGAGTTTCGCATGCTATTGAAAGTTATTTTAATGGTATGCCAGAAATACCAGATTTTGATCATTTTGAGCCACGAGCATTAAAAAATTGCGAAGTTAGAAAATATACATCAAGGAAAATAGATGAATGTCAACAAAATGAAGAAAGATAGGAAGAAAAGATGAAGAAAAAAAGAATACTTTTTTATTATAAATTATTTTTTGCAGGTGGAACAGAACATAGTATCTTAAAGTTAATAAAGAAAATATATAATCAATTTGATATATATGTAGCTTATGATGAAGAAGAAACTACACAAGAAGTTCTAAAAGAAATTGCTAAATATGCTCAAATTATTAATCTAAATAGTATTGAAAATATTACTGTAGATATTTGCATTTGGTGTTCTCATTCTAAACAGGGATGCTTTACAGAATTTGCAAAAAAGGTAATAGCAAAGAGATACTATTATTGGTGTCATATTTTATTATTCGAAACATTTCCAGATTTAGAATTTTATCCAGATTTAATAGAAAATATAGAGAAATTTATTTGTGTAAGTGATGCTGTAAAAGATGATATTGTTTTTAAATATCCAGAATTACGAAAAAAATGCATAGTAATTGAAAATTATTTAGATACTAATGAAATAATAAGCAAATCAAAAGAAATAGTTGAATTAGAAGTAGACTCTAAGAAATTAAACTTAATAAGTATTTCGCGAATAGCGAAAGATAAACGGATTTAATAGAATGAGACAAGTATGTGATATTTTAGATGAAAGAAACATTTTATATGATTGGTATGTTTTGGGAACAGCTTTTACAAAAGAGGTTTTTGATGAAATATATAGTTGGTTTAAAGAAAACTCACATGTACATTTTTTAGGATATAAAGATAATATTTATCCATATTTAAAACAAATGGACTATTTAACTTTATTAACTGATAGAGAAGCTTGGGGATTAGTAATTTCAGAAGCACTTATTTTAGGAGTGCCATGCATTACGACAAATTTCTCAGGAGTAGATAAACAAATTATAGATAAAGAGAATGGTATTATTTTAGAAATGACAAATGATGGTGAGAATTATAAAAAAAGAATAGATGATATTATACAGCTGAAGAATAAACTAAAAGAGAATGTAAAAAAAGGAAAATATGATAGAGAAAGAATTATTGCTGAATGGATACAAATATTAACATAAGAAATATAATAATATTCTATGAGAAAAGGGGAGATATTTGACAATAGGCTAAGAAATGTGCTATAATTCCACTGTTAAGGACGAAAAAGGAGATTAAATATGAAAGCTGTAAGTGTTATTATACCAGCATACAACGAAGAAAAAACAATAGGACAAGTAATAGATATTGTAAAACAAAGTAATATAGATTGTGAAGTAATTGTTGTAAATAATTGTTGTACAGATAATACTACTCAAATAGCAACAGATAAAGGGGCTAGAGTAGTATATAGTGATAAAAAAGGAAAAGGCTATGCAATGGAAGAAGGACTAAAAGTAGCCCAAAATGAAATAGTAGTATTTCTAGATGCAGATATTACAGATTATAATAAAAACTTAATTCATTTATTAGTAAATCCTATTATAGAACACGATATAGACTTTGTAAAATCTACATTTGAAAGAACAAAAGGAGGATTAGTTACAGAAATTGCAACTAAGCCATTACTAAATATTTTATTTCCAGAAATGTATCAATTCTCAGAACCACTTAGCGGTATGATAGCAAGTAAAAAGAGTATATTAGAAAAATTAGAATTTGAAAAAGATTATGGTGTAGATATTGGAATTATACTAGATATTGCAAACTTAAAGTTAACAACAGCAGAAGTAAATATTGGAAAAATTGAAAATATGTCTCACTTATTAAAAACAACACAAAGTATGCAAAACATGTCAAACCAAATTATGAGAGCCATTTTAAAAAGAGCAAAATATGTAAAATAGTCCAAAGGGCTATTTTTTTATATTTCATTGACACCATAAGAAATTCAGGCTATAATAAGAAAATAAGAGGTAAAAAATAATGTATTTGATTGTAGGATTAGGAAATCCAGAGCCAGAATATAGTTATACAAGGCATAATATGGGATTTGATACGATTAATAAACTAGCAAAAAAATATGAAATAGATTTAAGTAGAAATAAGTTTAATGGAATTTATGGAAGCGGAATAATAGAAAAGCAAAAGGTAATCTTGCTAAAACCACAAACTTTTATGAATTTAAGTGGACAATCTGTAAAGGCATTTATAGATTTTTATAAAATTCCAATGGAAAATGTAATGGTCATATATGATGATATGGATGTAGAAGTAGGAGATATTAAAATTCGTAAAAAGGGTGGTCCAGGAACACATAATGGAGCAAAGTCAATAGTGCATGAACTTGTTTCAGAAGATTTTCCACGTATTCGTGTGGGTATTGGAAAACCAGTAGATGAGTATGATGCAATTGATTATGTAATAGGAAAGATAGAAGAAGAAATTTATAAAAAGTTAGAAGAAGGAATTCAAAAGGCAGCTTTAGGAATAATAGAATATTTAAAAAATGGAATAGACACTGCTATGAATAAATTTAATTAAGAGTCAGTTTAGGGACGTATGTTTAACTGACATTTTTAGAATAAAAATGTTGGTTAAACGTATGTCCTTGAAACTGACGCTGGAGGTAGTATATGCAAGAAATTATAGTAAGCCAAGACGAACAAAATAATAAAATAATAGCTCTAGTAGAAAATGGCAAACTAGTAGAAAAATATGAAGAAAGAGAAGGACAAGAAAGACTAGAAGGTAATATTTATCTAGGAAAAGTAGAAAATGTTTTAATTGGTATGCAAGCAGCATTTGTAGATATTGGAACTACAAAAAATACATTTATTCATATTAAAGACGTAATTCCAAAAATAAGTAACGAAACAGGAAACAAAAATGAAACTTTAAGCAAGTATAATATTAAAAATTATATTCGTTCAGGAATGCCAATTTTAGTACAAGTAAAAAGAGATAGCACAAACAAAAAAGGAGCAAGAGTATCTACTCATATTAGTTTATCTGGAAGATTTATTGTACTTATGCCTAATACAGAATTTTGTACAATTTCCAAAAAAATAGAAAAAGAAGAAGAACGCAAAAGACTTTTAGAATTAGTAAAAGAAAACTTGCCAAAAGGCTATGGAATTATTATAAGAACTTCTGCAGAGGGTAAACAAGAAGAACTAATAAAACAAGATATTGTAAGAGTAATAAAACAATATGAAGAAATTCTGAAAAAAGCACAAGAACACGAAAAAAGTGAAAAATTTGAACCAAAGTTATTATATAGAAATGAAGGTATAGTCGGAAAATTATTAACAGACTTAGTAGATCAAAGCTTAATGAGAATTATAACAAATCATGCTCAAATAGAAAACTATGTAAAACAGTTTTTAATAGAAACAGGCTTAGAAAAAAAGGTAAAACTAGAATTAAAACAAGAAAATGTTTTGCAAATATATGAAATAGGAAAAGAATTAGAAAAAGCAAGTAATCGAAAAATATGGCTAAAGTGTGGAGGGTTTATTACTATTGATAAAACAGAAGCCTTAACTGCAATTGATGTTAACTCTGGAAAATATGTAGGAACCAAAGACTTAGAGCAAACAGTATATACAGTTAATAAAGAAGCAAGTATAGAAATTGCAAAACAACTTCGACTAAGAGATATTGGAGGCATTATTATTATTGATTATATAGACATGGAGAAGCAAGAAACAAAACAAAAAGTATTAGAAACTTTAGAAGAAGCATTAAAAAGAGATAGATCTAAAACACAAGTAATTGGTTTTACACCATTAGATCTTTTAGAAATGACAAGAAAGCACATGTGCAGTAATGATTAAAAACAAAGGAAAAAGGGAGAGCTACTCAAATGGGAGAAACACAAAAACAATCTGGATTAAATTTAGAGCAAGGTTTTGCAGTAACCCAAGAAACGAAAGCAAGTATTTATGATAAATATTTGAGTAATCTAAAGGGAGACATAACCTCACTTATTTTTGTAGATGCAAGTCTTGCAACAGAACTTATGCAATCTTATAATAAACTTTTAGAAACATTTGATGCAAGTTCAACACTATCTATTGATATGATGGGAGAACTAAATAAGTTAGAACAACGAGTAGAAGAGGAAAAAAGCGTTAAACAAACCAACAGTAGTATCAGCGCATTTGAAAATAAATGTATCGAATTATTAGATGGATTAAGTTTAAGTACAATAGAGCAAACAGAGGAAGGTTGGAGAAATCTAAAAAATCTCTTTGAAAGTGCAAAAGGAACTTGTACTTTAGAACAAATAAGCCAAGTTCAAAATTTTCTTTCTAATGTACACTTTCACATTATTAAAACAAAAATGGTTGCAAACCAAGGAGAAATAAACTTAAGAGACGAAATAGAAGAGCAAGAACAGGCTGAAATGAAATCAACTATGTACTACCATGCAACTGAACTATTAAGTAGTACAAACGGAAGAAAAAAGGAATTTGGAGAAAAAATTAAAACAAGTATGCAGCTATATAGTCAGGCAAAGCAGGAAGATGAAGTAATCTATGATAAAGCAATATGGAATAGTTTTATTGAAGCAGAAGGAACAGTAAAAGGAAAACAAGAAGAACAACATACTAGTACAGCTCTTGTTTTAGCAGGTAAAAAGCAAAATGTTTTTCAAAGGTTATGGAAGTCTATAACAGGAATAAAAAAGTCAGAAATAGAAAAAATAGCAGAAGAAGTAGTTACAGATGAAATGCTAGATAAATTTATAGACTATAACATGCCACCAAGCCAAAGATATGTTCCAGACAGAAGATTGCCAGTTTATTTAATGCTACAGCAGTTAAAAGAATTAGAACGTGAGGCAGAGTCATCAATTAGTTTTGATTATGTAGCTGATAATGAAATAAGTTATATGTGTCATATAACTTATGAAGATCCAAGAGACCACGTTCCAGAAACCAATATTACTTTTACGCATGAAGGAGGAAGACAAATTACAAAGAGAAGTGTTGGGTATAGAACATATAATAATCCGATTCGAATCATTCGATTTGCTAATTTTTTAGGCTGTGGAGGCAGAGCAAAACAAGAAATAGGTAACTTTTTTATAACAGAGCAAAAAGATAAATTTAAAGAGTATTATGACGTAAGATTTATAAAGAATTTATGGAAACGTTTACAAAGAGCAATGCAAGAATATGACAAAGAATATTTTGCATTTTTTACAAATGAAGATGAAAGAGCAAAAAGAGCACAAACAGAAAGACAAGAGTTTTTAGATAGTCTTAGAGCAACCCAAAAAGCATTAGGAGGTCAAGGCACTAATCTACAACAAGGAGAGATTAAAGTAGATAAAGAAGAGAAAAATGGACAAATGGAGGTGGGAGAATGACGTTACAATTTGGAATTACATTTGTAGTGGCAATAGCATTATTATTTATCATATTAAAAATATTATCATTGCCAATGAAACTCATTATAAAATTAGTAGTAAATGGCGTAATTGGTGGTATTACCATATGGCTTATTAATTTAGTAGGAGCAAATTTTGGATTTACAATTGCCTTAAACTGGATAACCGCTTTAATTGTTGGCATATTGGGAATACCAGGAGCTATTATACTAGCAATTATACAAATTTTTATTTAAAGTAGAATATAATAAAAAAGCAGTCTCTATCATGAGGCTGCTTTTGGTAAATGGATATAAATATAGCAATTAGTAAAATAACAAAAAAGCATATCATAGCATTATGCAAAATAAACAAATTAATTTAATAAAATACATATTGAAATTATGATAAGATTATGATAAAGTATATAAAAATAGAAAGGAAGAGAAGAGATGATAAATATTAGACCTGTATCGGATTTAAGAAATAAATATCCTGAAATAGAAAAAATTGTACTAAAGGAAAATGAAGAAGTATATTTAACTAAAAATGGGTATGGTACAATGGTAGTAATGAGTATTAAAAAATATGAAAAGTTAATGTCAGAGGCAGAGTATACTCAATATATAGAAAAAGCCTTAGATGAGGCAGAAGAAGAAGCTAATGCTACCGATATTAGACATACTCATCAAGAAATTTTTTCAGAAGTGAGGAGGATGATAAAAGATGAAGAGTAAATACAAAATAAGATATCTTCCTAAATTTAAACAAGATTTGAAACATTCTTTCAAGAAGAAGAAACATTAAAAATATATTATAAATATCTAAATTAAAAACCAACCTTATAAAGGCTGGTATCTAAAAATTTAATTTCCTAAAATTCTTTTTAATTCCTCATGTCTTTTAATCTTTTGAGTAGTCGTTTTAATCAAAGGTTCATCTGTTACAATAATTTCACGTATATATTTATAAACAGGCATAGATTTATTAATTTTTTCTTTAATGTCTTTCAAAATAATAGAATGATAATCATTAGCATTTTTATCAGGAAATAATTCTTTCATAGCATCTAGGTTATAAACAATTTTAGCGCAAATGCTTAAATCATCAGCTCGTAAAATAGGTTTTCCATAAACAATACTTTCAGCTACATAAGGAAGACTATTGATTAAAATTTCTAGCTCTTCTGGAAAAATATTTTTTCCATTTTTCAAAACAATAACATCCTTTTTTCTGCCAGTAACAAATAAAAAGCCATTTTTATCAAATTTGCCTAAATCTCCTGTATAAAACCAACCATCTTTTAAAACATCACAAGTAGCTTCTTCATTATCTATATAGCCATGCATAATAGTAGGACCCTTTGCTATAATTTCACCAATGCCTTCTTGATTAGGATTAGCAATTTGTACATCAATACCAGGAAGCGGAAAACCAACACTGCCAGCTTTTTTATATTTATCATTTTCACCAGCAAGAACAGGAGAGGTCTCTGTTAAACCATAACCTTGTAATAAATTAATTCCTAAATCTACAAAGCCTTGAATAGCTTCTTTATTCATAGGAGCTCCGACCAGCAATTAAGATACGAAGTTTCCCACCAAATTTAGCCAAAATATCATGAAATACTTTTCTTCTAATATCAATACCAAATTTAAGCAAGAAATTGCAAACCTTTCGCATGAATTTAACAAGTCCAGTTTTACCGTGTTCTTCAACACCTTTTTGTATTTTTTTGTACATAATTTCAAGCATTAGAGGAACACAAACAAGACCAGTTATTTGAAATTCTACTAAATTTTTTTGTACATATTTTAAACCATCACAAAAAGCAATACTAATACCGCAAGAAGTACCATATAAAAAGGTGCAAGTAGATTCAAAAGTGTGGTGCAAAGGCAAAAAAGATAAAAAAACATCTTCTTTTTTTATGTTAGTCATTTGAGAAAGAGCGTAAATATCACTACAAATATTAAACTGAGATAAGCCAACACATTTAGAAATTGCAGTAGTACCAGAAGTAAATAGTAAAATAGAAACGTTATTTGGATTTATGGTAATAGATTGATATTTAGTATCTCCACTTTTTAAAAGTTTTTTGCCATTTTCACATAAAGAAGAGTATTGTAAAAAGCCCTCGTGTTTGACTTTATCTATGCAAATATATTGCTGCAGGCAAGTATTGTTTTCTTTTAAAATTTCTTCAAAAATAGAAAGGTATTGTTTATCAAAAATGACACCATCTGCTTTACTTCTGATAAGCAAATTTTTAATTTCATTTTCAGGCAAGGATTTATCAAGAGGAATAATAGAAATATCAGCAGTAGTAATTGCTAAATAACTTGTACACCATTCATAGCCATTAGGTGCAATTAAAGCTATTTTTTTTCCTTGTAAGCCTAAATGAAGAAAAGAAGTAGCTAAAGATTTAATATCTTCAGCAAATTGCGAATAGCTAATTGTAATATGAGCTGCCGATTTAGGAGAAGCTTTATAAATAAAAGCAGTTTTACTGCCATAGCGATTTTCATATCGATTAATTAACTCTCTAAAATCTGTTAAATTTTCGCCTTCATATAACTTACGTTTTCTATTTTCCATGACTTCTCCTTACTATACTTAAGTAGGTATATTTTATACTAAAACAAAACAAATAGCAATGATATACAAAGAATTTCATACAAGAAAAAACCGACAAAATCCAACAAACTTTCTTGTAAACTGTAAGCTAGTATGTTACAATAAAAGCCAAAGAAAGGAAGCTTAATATGCGTATAAGATATAAACCATGGGCAAGAAAAGAATTAGAAGAAAGCCCTTTTTATAGAGAACATCCAGAAGAATTAATTGGTAGATGGAAAGAAGAATTTCAAAATAAAGAAAATCCATTTTTTATAGAACTTCGGTTGTGGAAAGGGAAGCTTTATTGCACAAAAGGCACTAAAACATCCAGAAAATAACTATTTGGCCATTGACTTAGTAGACCCAATGCTAGGTTTAGCAAAAAGAAAAGTAGAAGAAGTATACCAAAAAGAAAATAAGCAAATCAATAATGTATTATTAACACGTTTTGATATAGAACGTATATTACTTATTTTAAATGAGAAAGATCAAGTAGATGGGATATATATCAATTTTTGTAATCCATGGCCACGAGGAAAACATCATAAAAAAAGACTTACTCATACAAAACAATTAGAACATTACAAGCAGTTTTTAAAGTCAGAAGGTGCAATTTATTTTAAAACAGATGATGACAATTTATTTGAAGAAAGCCTTATCTATTTTAAACAAACAGGATTTCAAATAGCTAAAATAACCAGAGATTTAAAAAGTGAAGAGGACTTTTGGGAAAATATTGAAACAGAGCATGAAGAAATGTTTTCTAGTCAAGGAATTAAAATAAAAGCATGTATTGCAAGAAAATAATTACAAAGGAGAAATCATGAAAGAAGCTATAGTCAAAAACAAGAAGTGGATATTACTAGTAATAAGTGTAGTATTACTAAGTTGGGTAATTGGATATGTTTTTATGGCACAAAAAACATATTTTGATGAAGTAGTATATAGCAAAATAATAAGTATAAAGGCACAGCCAACTACTATAGTTATGAAATTATTTACTGTTTTAGGTTCTGGAATTACACTTATTTCTATTATTTTTACAAGTTTTTGTACAGGATACAAAAAATATGCTAAATACATGACAATAAATTTAATGATGATTACTATTTTAAATCAAATTCTTAAGATTGTTTTTAATAGACCAAGACCAGAAGAATTTAGACTAATTACAGAAAGTGGCTATAGTTTCCCATCAGGTCATTCTATGATAAGTATGGCTTTTTATGGACTAATTGTATATTGGATGATAAAAAGAGTAAAAAAACCAATTATAAAATGGAGTTTGGTAACCATTTTCATGTTGCTAATTATAGGAATTGGAATAAGTAGAATTTATTTAGGTGTACATTATGCAAGTGACGTAATAGGGGGATTTTGCTTTTCAATAGCATATTTACTATGTTTTTTACATTTAATAGAAAGGAGAAAAGAAGGTGAACCAAATTAACGAATTTATAAAATTTTTTCAAAATTTGACTACAGAAAAAATTATAGATATATGTATTGCTGTGATGATAGTTGTTATATTTTGTATTATTAGTTCAGGAGTTTCCTATTTTATTATTAAAATTTTTAAATGGAAAGAAAAAGATAAGAAAAAAATAAAGGCAAATGCTTTTTATCATCCAGTAAAAGCAGCGATTATTGTATTAGGAATTTACTTAGCATTAGTTATTTTAGAATTGCCAAAAGATATAATGAATTTTGTATATCATTTTATAGAAATTGCAGTTATTTGTATTATAGCAAAAGGATTAGCAAATATATTCGAACCAAACTCTATGTTAATGCAAAAAGTAGGAAAGAGTAACAGAATAAAAGGAAACCAAACCTTAGCTAATTTTACAGGGAAAATAGCAAAAGCAGTTATTTATGTAATAGCAGGAATTATTATTATTTCTAGGTGGTATGACTTAAATGGACTAATAGCAGGGCTAGGATTAGGAAGTGTAGTAATTGCATTAGCAGCACAAGATATTGCAAAAAGCTTACTAGCAGGAGCCTCTATTTTGTTAGATAAACCATTTGTAGTAGGAGACTGGATTCAAACAAAAGATTATGAAGGAACAGTAGTAGACATTACTTTTAGAAGCACTAAAATAAAGACAGTAGAAGATACCTTTGTTACAGTACCAAATGCAAAGCTAACAGAAGAAGCAGTTATCAATTATGCAAAAATGGAAAAAAGGAGGTATAGCTTTAATATAAAACTTCCTCTACAAACTAATTCAGATACAGTAGAAACTCTAATCAATAGAATTAAATTTGTATTAGGGCATAATAAAGATATCCAAAAAGAAAGTATTGTTGTAGAATGTAATAGCATTTTAGAAGATGGTATCAATATTTTAGTAATTGTGTATACAAGTATAACAGTATATAATGATTATTTAAACTTTAGAACAAATGTTAATGAAGCTATTTTAAATATTATAGAATCAGAAAAAATAAGATTATCTAATCCAACACAAGATATTTGCATTATTACTAAATAAGAAGTTTTTATAAAAAAAGCTTGAAATAAATGGAAAAAAGTGGTATAATGGAAAAGTTACCAATATAGAAGCAATATAGAGGAGGCTATTTTATGGCAGAAAACAGACAGCTAGTTCTTAGTGTAGGAGATAATCTGCTAAGAATTCATGAAACTCGGAATAAGTTAAAGAGTTTGAACAATAAATGGATTAGTAGCCAAGAGGAACAGTTAAAATGTGAAAAAGAAAAGAAACAATGTGAGCTTACAATGTTTTGGTCAGAAGTAATAACTTTGATTACAAATAAGGCACTTGAAGAAGTAGATACCTCGCAAAGTGTTATCAAAATGTTTATTACTGTGGACCTTGAAGGAAGAACAATTAGCTATCATTGGGAAAATGACCACACAGCAATTAGAAGAGTTTTTAAATGGGAATGTGCACCAGAGCTTTTGATAGACATTACCAATCCTCCCATAAAAGAATGTGGAATGGTTCGGAAAGAAAAGCGAAAATTTAACCCAAAATATTCTAATTGTGAAGAGTTAGAAAAAATTGAATTTCAAATTTGGTTTCCTTTGTAAAATCTATAAGAAGCCTCACCCTAAATTAAGGGTGAGGCGTTTTTTTACTTTTTGTTCACATACTAGACATAAAGTAGTAGTATAGTATATAATAATAAAAAATAAAAGGAGAATTCTATGAACGATATTACTATTTTAGTTGTAGATGATGAAGCAAGAATGAGAAAATTAATAAAAGATTTCTTAAACCAAAAAGGATATCAAATATTAGAAGCAGGAGATGGAGAAGAAGCATTAAAAATATTTGAAGAAAATGGTAACAAAATAAATTTAATTTTATTAGATGTTATGATGCCCAAATTAGATGGGTGGTCAGTACTTCGTCAAATAAGGCAAATTTCTAAAATTCCTATTATGATGCTTACAGCAAGGGGAGAAGAACAAGATGAGTTATTTGGGTTTGAACTAGGTGTAGATGAGTACATTAGCAAGCCATTTAGTCCTAAAATTTTAGTAGCAAGAGTAGAAGCAATTTTAAAAAGAAGCTTAGGAGATAAAACTGTATTAAAAGATTATGGAGGAATTAGCATAGATCCAGAAGGTAGAACTGTAAAAATAGATGGAAAACAAATAGAAATGAGTCTTCGTGAATATGAACTACTAAAATATTTAGTAGATAACAGTGGAATTGCATTATCTAGAGATAAAATTCTAAATAATGTATGGAACTATGATTATTATGGAGATTCAAGAACAATTGATAGTCATATCAAAAAGATTAGGCATAAACTAGGGAAAAAAGGAAAATATATAGAAACTATGAGAGGCGTTGGCTACAAATTTGAAATAAAGTAACATGAGGAGCGTTATGGAAAAAATAAAAGAAAAGCTAAAATCAGTAAGAGTTAGATTATTTATTACACTTTGTGCAGTTATTATGTTTTTAGTGCTATGTTTAATAACAATCAATAGTTTAGTATTAGAAAATTTTTATATGTATAGTAAAACTAAAACAATTAAAGAAGTATATCAAAAAATAAATCAGTATTATGCAAAACCTAATTTAGAATATAATTTAGAAAATGAATTGAAGAAAATTGCTTTTCGCAATAATTTTGATATTTTAATTAAAACAGATACAAATTTGATACTATTTTCTACAGATAAAGACTTTTTAGATAACTTAAATAAAATTACAGAAATGACAAAAATACAATCTAGTAAAGAAAGAGCTAATATTATTTATACAGATGAAAATATGGAAATTAGGAAAATAGCAGATAGTGCAAATAGTTTAAACTATATATTACTAACAGGAAATTTAGTAAATGGTTACAGTTTATATATTAGAATACCAATTGCACCAATAGAAGAAAGTGTTAGAATTTCTAACGAAGTATTAGTTTTAATTGGCTTACTTACAATTATTGTTTCATCTTTTGCAGCTTCTCTTATTTCGCGTAAATTTACAGAGCCAATTTTGCAACTAAATGAAATTACCAATCAAATGGCAAAACTAGACTTTAGTAAAAAATATCGTATTACAGACTCAGACGATGAAATAAATAAGCTAGGAAAAAATATTAATACCATGTCAGACAAATTAGAAACTACGATAAACCAATTAAGAGAAAATAACAAAGAACTAGAAAAAGACATTGAAGAAAAATCTAAAATAGATGAAATGAGAAAGCAATTTATTTCAGATGTATCTCATGAGTTAAAAACACCAATTGCTTTAATACAAGGATATGCAGAAGGGCTAGTAGAAAATGTAAATAACGACGAAGAGTCTAAAAAGTTTTATGCCGAAGTGATTTTAGATGAGTCAAATAAAATGGACAAATTGGTAAAACAATTGTTAGAACTTATGAAACTAGAATATGGAAAAAGAGAGTTTAATGATGAAAAATTTGACTTAGTAGAACTAATCAAAGAAGTGATTAGAAAATGCAATGTTATGCTAGAAGAAAATGAAATAGAAGTAATATTTGAAAAGAAAGAACCAATTTATGTATATGCAGATGATTTTTATATAGATCAAATAGTAACAAACTATTTTACAAATGCAATAAAACATGCAGAAGTAGTAGACGGCAAAAAACAAATTCAAATTACAATAGAACAAAAAGAAGCAAAGGTAAGAGTATTTATATTTAATACTGGTAAAAATATAGAAGAAGAAAATCTAGATAGAATTTGGGGCAGATTTTATAAAGTTGATAGTTCACGAAACCGTGGAGATGGAGGAAGTGGAATAGGCTTAGCTTTAGTAAAAGCAATTCAAACAAATTACCAAAATGCCTATGGAGTGGTAAATAAAGAAGATGGTGTAGAATTTTATTTTGATATCAATAAAGAAAAGAGCAGGAAATAAATATAAAAAATGAGTCTTAGAAAATCATTTGCAAAAAATTCAAAAAAGTAATCAGCTTGTTTTTTATGTTAATTTATGCTATAATAAAAGTGACCTATTCTTGTGTAATTATTAAAATTAAGGAGGACTACTTTATGGAACTCATAAACGCAAGAATTAAAGATGCAACTGCAAAGGTTGATAGCAACGACAACCTGTCCGTTAGCTTAACCTTTGAGGCTCAATGCGGCACCTGCTATTGGGGCTTCATATTGACAAATCTGGCAGATATTCAGCGGTTGGCAAAACTGATGGACTATGCTGGAGCAGATGAAGTCGTAGACCTAAACAACAAAATTATCCGCGTAGTGAAGGAGGTCTGCTTCTTTAAGGGGTTTGGGCATCCTGTCAAGGATAAGTTTGTTCCAACTTTTACGAAAGAGTTCAAGGAAGTCAGCGAAGTGGAGTTCAAGGAGCTGTTAAACAACAATTAAAGTTGCATTTACTCCTTACAAGAGGGTGGCATATTGCCACCCTCTTGTAAAATAAGTCGAAAATTGTCAATGAAAAAAACTTTACAAAACGCCAAATAGGGTGTAAGATAAAGAAAGTTAAAAATTGCAATTTTTTCCAAAAAATTTATTCAAAAAATTTTATTTCTATTGAAATCCAAAAAGAGAGTAGGTGCAAAATATGTGATTACATACACAAAAAGAAATGTTAGCTTTTTAGTCTTTATCATAGCAATGTTTCTTATTGTTTTTCTTCATCTTATGTATGACTTTGTAGAATTACTATCCAATAAATTTTATTCTAATCAAATTTATTCTAAAGAGATTTCTAATGATATCCAAACAAAAAAAGTAGAGGAAAATCATAATGTAATAGTTACAAAAACAAACAATAAAATACAAAGAGAAATTGTAAAAGAGTATAAAGAAAACACTTGGAGAATTCAAATACCAAAAATTAATTTAGATATCCATATTGAGGAAGGAACTAGTCCTAACATTTTATTAAAGTCAGTAGGTCATTTTGAAGAAACAAGTAAATGGCAAGGAAATGTAGGACTTGCAGCACATAATAGAGGATATCAGTGTAATTATTTTCAAAACATAAAAAATTTAAAAATAGGAGACGAAATTATTTATACTACTGAAAAACGGAAAGAGAGTTTACCAAGTACAAACCAATAAAGTAATATTAGAAACAAACTGGAATTATTTAAAGCAGACAAAGCAAAATTGTATTACTTTAATTACATGTGAAGAAAACAGAAGAGAATATAGAAGGTGTGTTCAGGCAGTAGAAAGTTATGAAATTTTAAATGAAAAAAGAAAGGAAGATATAACATGAAATTAAGAATAAACAAAAAAATATTACAAAAGATAAGTATACTATGCATTAGTATTTGCTTAGTATTAACTGCAAATAATAGCAAAGCATATTTAATAGAGCCACAAGAAGATGTTTGGTGCATTACTACAAGTGTATATAAAGGAATAGAGTATGAAGGAAAAGCATTAGATATACCAATAGCAAAATGCAAAAATAAAGATTTTCCAATTTATGTATTAGGAATGGAAAAGTATTATTTGAATGGAGAATATTTCATTTATACAAAAATGAATGAAACTCTATTAAACGAAAAAGTAAGGCAAGTGTTATTGCTAGGCTACCCAAAACATAGTTATAAAGAGCTAAATTGTACCAATGAAGAAGAAGCCTATATTATTACACAAATAGCGGTATTAGATACCTATTATCATTACGATTTAGAAAAATTTACACTAACACAAGAAAATAAATATGAAGCTATTATTTCAAATACAGTCTCATTAATTCAAAAAGCACGTAGCTCCCAAGAAGCATTAATAATTCCTAAAATTACGATTCAAGAAGAAACTGAAAAATGGCAAAAAGAAGGAGAAAATATACAAAGCAAAACATATAAAATAGATAGTAGTATCAAATTTGAAAATTATGCTGTAAAGGTAAATGCAGAAGGATTAGAAATAAAAAGTGAGCAAAACGAAGAAAAAGAAAAGTTTTCTTATGGAGAAAAATTTAAAATAGTTGGTTCATCTTTAGAAGAAATAGACTTTACCATTACCATAACACTAGAAGCTGAAACAAAGCCAGTAAGAAAGGGAGATGGACCAACTAAAGATTGGGAAAGTTATGTCTATTTAGATGAAAAAGAAATAATAGAAACTGTGCTAGAACAAAAATATATAAAAATAGAAGAAGAATTAGATAACATACCAGAAGAAAATCCACCCAAATTACCAAGTAAAGATGAAGAAGAAAAAATACCAGAACAAACAGAAAATAAACCAAGCAATAATGAAGAAAATATACCAGAAAACAAAGAAGACAATAGTCAAGAAGATAACAAACCCAATATAACTCCAGAGATAACAGAAGATGATAAGACTGTGGAAGAAGAAACAAAAAAAGAAGAACCAAAAGATGAAAGCAAAGAAGAGATAAGAAATGATGAAAAAGAGAATCAAAAAGAAAATGTGAAAAAATTACCAAGAACAGGCTTTTAAAATGGGCAAAATAGGAAGCATTTATTGACAGAAATTAGGATAAAATATATAATAAAAACTAGAAAATTATGATACAAAAGGAAAGGAAAAAAATATGATTTCACAGCTCATTTTTTTAGCCATTTTAATTTTATTAAATGCTTACTTTGCAGCTACCGAAATTGCCTTTATTTCTTTAAATGATGCAAAAATAGAAAAGCAAGCAAAAGAAGGAAATAAAAAAGCAAAACAAATTCAAAAAATGTTGAAAAACCCAAGTAAATTTTTAGCAACTATTCAAATAGGAATTACTTTAGCAGGATTTTTATCAAGTGCTTTTGCATCAGATGCTTTTGCAGATAAACTAGCTCCTATATTAAATAGCTCAATGCCATTTTTAAGTATTTCTGTTTGGAGAAGTATCTCAATTATTCTAATTACCATGATACTATCTTTTTTTACTTTAGTATTTGGAGAGTTAGTTCCCAAAAGGCTAGCTATGAAATACTATGAGAAAATATCTTATGCTACAATAGGAGTTATTAGAACAATTTCTATCTTTACAGCACCATTTGTAAAACTACTAACATGGTCAACAAATATCATTTCTAAAATATTTGGTGTAGGAGAGCAAGAAGAAGAAATTGTAACAGAAGAAGAAATCAAAATGATGGTAGACCAGGGCGAAGAAAAAGGAGCAATAGAAGAAACAGAAAAAGAATTAATTAATAATGTATTTGCTTTTAATGATATTGTAGCATCAGAAATTATGACCCATCGTACAGATATGTATGCAATTGAAATAAATCAAGACTTATATGAAATTTTAGAAGAAATAGATGAGTACAAATATAGTAGAATACCAGTTTATGAAGAAACAATTGATAATATTAGAGGAATTTTATTTGTAAAAGATATATTGAAACTACTTAGTGGAAAGAAAAAAATAAAAATTAAAGATATTTTAAGAGATGCCTACTTTGTTCCAGAATCAAAACCAATTGACGAAATTTTTGAAGAACTACAGGCCAATAAAATGCAAATGGCTATTGTAGTAGACGAATATGGAGGAACAGCAGGAGTACTAACAATGGAAGACATTATAGAAGAACTAGTAGGAAATATTTTTGACGAATATGATGAGGTAGAGGTAGAATATCAAAAAATTGATGATAATACCTATTTAGTAGATGGTAGTGTTAGCCTATATGAATTAAAGAAAATTATAGATGTAGAGCTTCCAGAAGGAGACTATGAAACACTATCAGGATATTTATTAGAAAAATTAGGAAGACTACCAGAAGAAAATGAGCATCCTGTTTTAGAAGATGATTACTTAACCTATAAAATAGAAGAATACGAAGATAAACGTATTCAATGGGTAAAAATATGTAAAAATAAACAAGAAAAAATACAAGAAGTAGAAGAAAAGGAATAAAGAAAGGAAAAGATAGGTTATGAAGGGAAAAATAAAATGGATTATTATAGCTGCTGTAGTACTAGTTATATTAGTAGCAGTAGGACTTTGGGTAATAAATGAACTACAATTTCAGTACAAAGTAGACGAAATTAAGGAATATAATTATTTTGTACTTACAGAAGAAGGGAAATACGGAATAGTAGACAAAAATGGAAATGTAGTAATAAAACCAGAATATGTAGCAGTTCAAATACCAAATCCACAAAAACCTATCTTTGTTTGTATTAAAAGTTACAATGCAGACACAAAAGAATATCAAACTGTTGTATATAATGAAAAAAGTGAAGCAATTTTAACAGAGTATCCAAATGTACAAGCCATTCCAATAGAAACAAATATAGAAACAAATCCGTATGAAAAAAGTACTTTAGTTTATTGCCAAGATGGAAAATATGGCATCATTACTACAGAAGGTAAACAAATAGCAAAACCAATTTATGATGAAGTAAGTAGTATTAATTATAAAGAAGGAAGTTTTGTAGTAACAAAAGAAGGAAAAGCAGGCGTTATCAATATGAAAGGAAAAGAAATTATTCCTACTGAGTATGAAGCAATTATTTCTGATAATTATTATAATGAAACAACTAAAAATAAGACAACAGGTTTTATTGTAAGTAAAAAAACAGACGAAGGATATCGTTATGGGTATATTGACTACCGTGGACGTACTATTTTAAAAACAGAATATACCGAGCTAGAAAGAGTTACTCAAATACCAAACGAAAAAGAATATTATTTTATTGCATTTAAAAACGGACAAGCAGGATTACTACAAAATAAAAAATTAATATTAAATTATGAATATGAAGATATACAATATTATCCAGTAAATGATATTTTCATAGTACAACGCAATCGGAAAGCAAGGAGCAGTTAGTAAAGAAGCAAAAACAATACTTCCAATAGAATATGACAATATTTTATTTGGAGGAATATACTTAAATGCAAATAAGCAAGATGAAACCTATATATTTGATATGAATGGAAATGAAGTAAAAACAGATAAAATTAGTATGATACAAACTAAAAATCCTAATTACTATATTGCGGTAGATAAAAATGATATTTATACAATTGTAGATGCAAATGGAAATAAAAAAATAGATGATAATTATACTTATATAGAATATTTGCCAGGTAATTATTTTATTGTAGCAAAAGATGGAAAAAATGGAATTATAGATAGTACAGGTAAAGTGGTGGTAGACTTAAAATATACTAGTATATTCCGCTTTAATGATACCAATTTATTGCAAGCAGAAATTTCACAAAATAACACGATAGAACTATTTAATTTTGATATGCAAAAAGTAGCAAGTATGGAAAAAGCTATTATTAAGCAATATAATGAAAATGGAAAAAAATATATTTTATTAGCTCAAGAAGAAAACTTCCGTTATTATGATGAAAATGGCAATGAACTAGAGGCTAAAACAATATTCCCAAACCATAGACTTTTTGCAAAGAAAATAGAAGATAAATGGGGATTTGTAGACTTAAGTGGAAATGTAGAGATTAAAGCTGAATATGATATGGTAACTGAGTTTAATGAGTATGGATTTGCAGGAATTAAACAAAATGGTAAATGGGGAGTTATTAATCAAAACGGTGAAATTATACAAGAACCAATTTATAAAATTAACTGGATTAATCCAAGCTTTTTAGGAAAATATTACCGAATTAATAGTTGGTATAGTGATAGTAGATATAGTAGTGATGCTGTTTATAATGAAGAAGATGAACCACAAGAATAAAAGGAGAAACTAAAAAATGTACAAGCAATTTGGGATTAGTAACCAAGTATTAGAATTAGCAAAGAAGGCAGAAGAAGAAGTTACAGAAGAATTTAAAAAAGTAGATGAATTATGTGAGTATAATAGCTTAAAAGTATTAAATGCATTTCAAAAATACCATGTTTCAGACATTCATTTTAATAGTACTACAGGCTATGGCTATTCAGATATAGGAAGAGATACTATTGAAAAAATTTTTGCACAAGTATTACATGCAGAAGATAGCCTAGTAAGAAGCCAGTTTATTTCAGGAACACATGCACTAACTGTAGCTTTATTTGCCTTTTTAAGACCAAATGATATTTTCTTAAGTATATCTGGAAAACCATATGATACTTTAGATGAAGTAATTGGAATTGTAGAAAATGCTAGTTCTTTAAAAGCGCATATGGTAAAATATGAGCAAATAGATATGATAGAAAATGATTTTGACTATGAAAAAATAGAAAAAAGAGTAGCTAAAAATGATATTAAGTTAATTGAAATACAACGTTCAAGAGGATATAGCCTAAGAGATAGTATTACATTAGATAAAATAGAAAGAGTCATAAAAACAATTCGCAAAGTAAATCAAAAAGTTATTATTATGGTAGATAATTGCTATGGAGAATTAGTAGAAAAAATAGAGCCAACAGATTTAGGTGCAGATATTATAGTAGGATCACTTATTAAAAACTTAGGTGGAGGTATAGCACCAAATGGTGCCTATATTGCAGGAAAAAAAGAACTAGTAGATATAGCAGCACAAAGGCTAACAGCACCAGGCTTAGGAAAAGAAGTAGGACCTACTTTAGGAATTAATAAACAAATTTTGCAAGGACTATATTTAGCACCACATGTAGTAGCAAGTAGTCTAAAAACAGCTATTTTTGCAAGCAAGTTATTAGAAAATTTAGGATATGAGGCAAATCCTAAACACAATCAAAAAAGAGCAGATATAGTACAAACAATTACATTTCATAATAAAGAAAAATTAATTAAATTTTGCCAAGGAATTCAAATGGGATCACCAATAGACAGCAATTCTGTTCCAGAACCATGGGATATGCCAGGATATACCGATAAAGTAATTATGGCAGCAGGAGCATTTACACAAGGGTCTTCTATTGAACTATCTTGTGATGCGCCAATTAGAGAACCATATATGGCATTTATGCAAGGTGGGCTTACATATGAATATGGAAAATTAGGAGTATTAAAAGCATTACAGAGAATGTTAGAAAATTAAGAAGAATGGAGAAAAATATGAAGGTAATTGTAATAGGAGGAGGTCCAGCTGGCATGATGGCAGCAATAAGAGCAAGTCAGTTAGGAGAAAAAGTTACCTTATTAGAAAAGATGCCTTCTTTAGGAAAAAAACTATTAATTACAGGAAAAGGAAGATGCAATATAACAAGTTCTTTTCCAATAGAAGATTTTATACAAAACGTACCAGGTAATGGTATGTTTCTTTATAGTTGTTTTTCAAAGTTTACCAATCAAGATATTATTTCTTTACTACAAGAAAAAGGATTAAAAGTAAAAGAAGAAAGAGGGCATAGGGTTTTTCCTGTTACAGATAGTGCAAAAGATGTATTAGATATATTTTTACAATTATTAAAACAAGAAAAAGTACAAATACAAACAAATGCTAAAGTAGAAAAAATTATAGAAAAGCAAGGAAAAGTAAAACGGAGTTCAATATTTATTAGAAGGAAAAAAGCAAGAAATTGAGGCAGATAAAGTAATACTAGCAACAGGAGGAAAAAGCTATCCAATTACTGGTTCTACAGGAGATGGATACGAACTTGCAAACCAATTAGGTCATACCATTATGATGGTTAAGCCATCTTTAGTACCATTAACTGCAAGAAAATCATCACTTGCAATATGTAAAAGTTTGCAAGGTCTTAGCTTGCGAAATGTTGCAATTAAACTAAAAGATAGAGTAAATGAAAAAATAATTTATGAAGATTTTGGAGAAATGCTATTTACTCATTGGGGAGTTTCAGGTCCTATCATACTAAGTAGCTCTGCACATATGCTACGTTATCCAAAAGTAGAACAAAAGCTAAAACAGGAAAAAATTTATTTAAGTATAGACTTAAAACCAGCACTATCAGAAGAAAAATTAGAAGAACGTATTTTAAGAGACTTTCAAAAAGAAAAAAATAAAGAATTCAAAAATAGTTTAAACTCTTTGTTACCACAAAAAATGGTACAGCCAATAGTTGAATTATCTAAAATTTCTCCTAATAAGCAAGTAAATTCAGTTACAAAACAAGAAAGAACAAAATTAGTACAGCTGTTAAAAGATTTCCAAATAGAAATACAAGGATTTAGACCAATAGAAGAAGCAATTATAACTTCTGGAGGAATCAATGTAAAAGAAATAAATCCAAAGACAATGGAATCTAAAAAAGTACAAGGACTATACTTTGCAGGAGAAATAATAGACGTAGATGCATATACAGGAGGCTTTAACTTGCAAATTGCTTATTCTACAGGATATGTAGCAGGGAGCAAAGAAGGGAGCTAAATGAAAACCATAAAAGAAAATGTAACAACGCAAATAATAGAAAAAAAATCAAAATTTATTTGTGATTTGTATTATGCACAAACAGTAGAAAAAGCAGAAGGAATATTAATGCAAATACGTAAAAAACATTATGATGCAAAACATCATTGCTTTGCTTATAGAATTCAAGAAAAAAATGTAATCCTAGAAAAAGCAAGCGACGATGGAGAACCAAGTGGAACAGCAGGAGCTCCTATGTTAAATTTGTTACAAAAGCAAGAAATAACAAATGTAATTGCAGTAGTAACAAGGTATTTTGGAGGAACTTTGCTAGGAACAGGAGGGCTTGTTAGAGCATATAGCCAGGTAACAAAAGAAGCAATAGCAAGTAGTAAAATTGTTACAGAAGAATTACGGACTAGAATTAGAAGTTATTTTAGATTATGCAGAACTTTCAAACTTTGAACGATATTGTCAAAATAATAACATTAATGTTATACAAACAAGATTTGAACAAACAGTTCATTTTATAATAGAAACAACTTTTAACGAAAAAGAAAAAATAATGTATGAAATAGAAAAAAAGACGCTTAATATACAAAATATGGAAATTATAAAAGAAAAAAATATAAGAAAAAAATGAGGAATATCAATGTAAAATGCTAGAGTATGAATAATGATAGGAAAAATTGGAAAAAAATTCCAAAAAACTCTTGCAAAATTTTTGTAATAATATTATAATTTGAAAAGTAAAAAATGTAAAAAAATTACAAATTTAAAAAAGTAGGGGGAAGAAACGTGAGCGAGAAAATTACAGTATTAGTAGCAGACGACAATAACGACTTTACGATGACATTATCTAATTATTTAGAAAAGGAGGAGCAAATAGAGATTATAGGAGTTGCAAGAGATGGAAACGAAGCCTATAATTTAGTACTAGAATTACAACCAGATATTTTATTATTAGATATTATTATGCCACATTTAGATGGATTAGGGGTATTAGAAAAACTATATGAAACAGATATTGATAAAAAACCATTATGTATTATTTTGTCAGCAGTAGGACAAGATAAAATAACACAAAGAGCAATTAATTTAGGAGCACAGTACTATATTGTAAAACCTTTTGACATTAATGTACTTGTAAAAAGAATGAAAGAGCTAAAAAACTTTCAACCAGCTCAATTTAGAGGTGGGTTAGTAAGCAGAGAAATAAAAGGTCAATATATTGATATTTCACCAGAAAAAAAGAAAAATCAAGAAAGTTTAGAAGCATTAGTAACAAATGTAATACATGAAGTTGGAGTACCAGCACATATTAAAGGGTATCAATATTTAAGAGAAGCTATTATGATGGTAGTTAAAGATACAGAAGTAATTAATCAAATTACAAA
Organism: Clostridia bacterium; assembly: GCA_022798335.1. GTDB lineage: Bacteria > Bacillota > Clostridia > TANB77 > CAG-508 > CAG-273. The sequence continues at coordinate 19,337 of JAAWMH010000015.1, read as the reverse complement.
ACAGCTTTATCCAGAAATTGCAGAGAAGTATCATACTACTCCAAGTAGAGTAGAAAGAGCTATACGCCATGCTATAGAAGTTGCTTGGGGAAGAGGCGAACAAGGAGCAGTAGAAAATATTTTTGGATATACCGTTTCAGCCGCAAAAGGTAAACCTACTAATTCAGAATTTATAGCAATGATTGCTGATAAATTAAGGCTTGAGCTTAAGAGTGCATAGAGAATAACTAGATAATAAACTTCTAAGATTTATTGGTTAATGTTTTAAAATGTTAATCAGTAAAAATTAGAAGTTTAATTTTGTTAAATAGCAGAATAGTGCATTTTCAAAAACTTCATAGATTTTCATTATAATCTAAATTATAGAAATAATATTTAATCACTCATCACCAGTAGTAACATTGGTATATATTAGAATTATTTATAAAATGTTTGAATTTGCTAAAGTAGTATGCTATAATAATTTCCAAGGCAAAATTTGCCTTGGGTAATAGTCCTTGTAACTCAAATTGAGTTACAAAAACAATGCCTAAGAATAGGAGTGTAGAAAATGTCAAAAATCTTGAAGAACGCACTTGTTGCAATGGTGGCAGTACTATTTTTACAAATGCCATGCTATGCAAGCACAGCCACTCTAGCAGAAGATGAAGCAACTAGTCAAGACATTATCTATGTGGAAACTTTGAAGGAAAATCAAGTACTTACAATGGAAAAGGGAAAAGAATACATACTTTCCTACCCAGTCAGTAGCGACGAATGGAAGATTTCTGAGATTAAGCTACAAATAAAAAACAATGAATGGGTTACGATTAAAGAGGGGATAGAAAACGAACGGTTTAAAGTAAAAATATATCAAAATGAGCAAGGAAGAATATTCATTAAAATTACCTGTAAGACTGAAGATATAACTGCTATAAAAGTTGTGTTTCAAAACGATAAAGATAACAAGGCATTAGAGCATACTACAAAGATAACATTTAAAAAACAAGAGGAAAATAACAACCAATGGTGGATAATCATTCCGAGTCAGCCTGGTGGTGAAAACGATAAAAATGATGGCAAAGAAGAACTAATTGTTATTGATACATCAGGTTGGGTATTTCAGGGAGTAAAAAAAGTATACGATGGGAAGGAATATGTAGCATTAGTTACAGGGCTTCCCGACTATGTAACTCCTGTATATCAGGATAATATCAAGACAAATGCTGGAGAATATAAAGCATATGTTACTTTTGAAGTCCCCGAAGGATATGCAGTTCCCAAAGGTATGGAGACACAAATTGTTATTGATAAAGCAACCATTGAAGAAATAGAACTTGACAGAATGTGGATGTTAACTGATTTAGAGAAAGGAACAATAGAAATTAAAATGCCTGTAGGGGTAGTTCCTGATGGAGTAGTAAATTGCCAATATAAAGTAAATGGAACTGATGTTGGAAGTTCTTATAAAATAACTGATACAGGCATTTATTCAGTATCGGCAAACTTTTCTTTAACAGATGAGATGAAAGACAATTATATTTTAAAAACAGATACAGCAAACACGATTTATCAGGTAAATCCTGAGGGGCTAGGTGAAGACAAACCTTCGTGCAATATAATAATGAATGAGCTAGCAGGCGATAATGACGGTCAAAAGAAAGTTTGCATTTGGATTGAATATCCAGAAGGAACTTCTCCGAATGTAAATAATGTACAGTGGAAACTTAGATATGACCCAGATGTACTTGAAATTGAAAGTACTAGTAAGGAAGAGAGCTCTTTGGCAAGTCAAAAGGAGTACGATGGTAGCGACAGCAGTGGAATAGGATATGGCATGGCGGCAAGTATGTACTATCGTGATGGGGCTGGAATAGAAACAATTACATTTAATGTAAAAGATAGCGAAGCTACAGATATTGTGGTAAACATAACCGAAGTTGAAGCAGGAGACTATATGAATATTGGGCCAAAAGAAAACATAAATGGTTATGGAATTGTTTTAAATCAAGAGTCCAACATTATTTCGGTAACTTTACCTAACAAAGCGCCTACCACTAAAAATAATGATGAACCCAACCAAGCTATGCAATTACCAAGTGATGAAACGGAAGTAAGTAATGAAGAACATATCCAAAAGCAGGAAGAACAAGTAGCGCAGACAATACCAGAAGTTCTAAATGATGAAGGAATGCAACCTTCAGAAGAAGCAAACTAAGAATATAGCCATAAAAACCCTTATTTAAAAAGGCAATAAGACCTCTTGTGGAATATTAGTTTTATACTAAATTCCACAAGAGGTTTTCAATTTGTCTGCAAATACTAGACAAACAAGTAAGAACATACTATACTAAGAAATATAAAAAAGGAGAAAAATATGAAAGATAAAAACAACAATAATTATGCTGTAACATGTAATATGCTACAAAAAAGAAAAGAAGAGCATAATGGAATAATTGGCTTTTGGAAATTTGCATTTTGCATTATGATAATCTTTTTACATATAGGACAATTAATTACCAAAGACGCAAAATTTGTTTTTGCAGCAGGAAGTATAGGGGTTGAGTTTTTCTTTTTAGTTTCAGGATATTTTTTAGGAAAAAAAGCTTTAAATTACAAAAAAGTAGAAAATGAAGAACTAGGAAAGGAAACTTATCAATATATCATAAAGAAAATAAAAAAATTTTTCCCATGGATGCTAATTACTTATGTAATATCAGTTCTAGTTATGTATTTTGTAAAGCATTTTCAAACTCATCAAGTTATAAATTCTATATGGGATATATTATTTTTAAAACAAAGTGGAATAAAGTATGATTCTGTTATGGATATTACATGGTATATATCAGTAATGATAATTGCTATGAATATATTATATCCAATAATTTTAAAATTTAGAAAAAATTTTGTATATATAATAGCACCAGCAATTGTAATTTTTATAGGTGGCTATATAGCACATAGATACGGAAATATAGTTTCAATAGATGTATGGACAGGTTTAGTATATAAATGTTTTTTAAGAGGATTTTTTGAAATATCATTAGGTGTAATATTATATGAAGTAACACAAAAACTAAAAAGTATAAATTTTACTAAGATTGCTAAAACAATATTAACATGTATTGAAATAATAGGATTTACAAGCATATTTATTGTAGTAAATATAAAGAATGCTCATAACAAATATGATTTTATTATGATATTAATACTATCTATTTGTATTAGTATTGCATTTAGTGAAAAAACATTACTATTAAAATTTTGCAATAACAAATTTGTTTATTTTTTAGAAAAATTAAGTTTACCAATGTATTTAAATCAAATATGGATCATTACATTAATAAAATATATTTTCCAAAGGTATAGCTTAAATTATTATCAATACTGCCTTGTTGTATTAATAATAGATATAGTATTTTCCATAATAGCCATGCAGCTAGTTAAAATAATAAAAAGCAATATAGGAAAAATAAAAAAAGTTTTTATCAGTACAAATGAAATAAAAACAAATATTTAAAGAAATATATTTACAATTAGAAAGTAATCATGTATGATAACAATATGATAGATTTAAAAAAAACACCCTAAGGGAAGTTTTGTTTTAAATCTATTTTTTTATTAAAAAAGAAGGGAGCAAAAAATGAACAAAAAATATATATTTGTAACAGGAGGAGTAGTATCAGGTCTAGGAAAAGGTATTACAGCAGCATCATTAGGAAGACTATTAAAAAATAGAGGGTACAAAGTAGCAAATCAAAAGTTTGACCCATATATTAACGTAGATCCAGGAACCATGAGCCCATATGAACATGGAGAAGTATTTGTAACAGACGATGGAGCAGAAACAGACTTAGATTTAGGACATTATGAACGTTTTACAGATGAAAATTTAAGCAAATATTCTTCTGTTACAACAGGACGTATTTATTCAGAAGTAATAGAAAGAGAAAGAAGAGGAGACTATTTAGGAAAAACAGTTCAAGTAATACCGCATATTACAAATGCTATTAAAGAAAAAGTATATAAGTTTGATAACACTAACGTAGATATTGTAATTACAGAAATAGGAGGAACAGTAGGAGATATTGAAAGTCTTCCATTTTTAGAGGCAATTCGTCAAATAGGAATTGAAAAAGAAGAAAATCAAGTAGCCTATATTCATGTAACTTTGCTTCCTTATATATATGGTTCTAATGAGCTAAAATCAAAACCAACACAACATTCTGTAAAAGAATTACAGTCTATAGGAATAAAGCCAGATATTTTAGTGTGTAGAGCAGAACAAGAAATAGAAGAAGGTGTCAAAGGGAAAATTGCTTTGTTTTGTAATGTAAAAAAAGAAGATGTTATTCAAAACAAAACAGTATCTAACTTATATGAAGTACCACTAATGCTAGAAAAGGAAGGTTTAGCTAGTAGAATTTGTGAAAAATTACAATTAGAAGACAAAGTAGACAATTCTAATTGGGAAAAAATGATAGAAACAATTAAAAACTTAAAAGAAGAAACAGTAAAAATTGCAATTGTTGGAAAATATGTTAAATTAGAAGATTCGTACATTTCTATTATAGAAAGCCTAAAACATGGAGGATTTGCAAATCACAGCAAAGTAGAAATAGGATTAGTAAGCTCCGAAAAAATAACAAAAGAAAATGTAAAAGAAATGTTAAAAGACTATCAAGGAATTATTGTACCAGGAGGCTTTGGAGGAAGAGGTATAGAAGGAAAAATAGAAACCATAAAATATGCAAGAGAAAATAAAATACCATTTTTAGGAATATGCTTAGGAATGCAAATAGCAGTAATTGAATTTGCAAGAAATGTACTACATTATGAAGACGCTAATTCAGAAGAATTTAACGAAGATACAAATTACCCTGTAATTCATATTATGGAAGAACAAATCGGAATTAATAAAAAAGGTGGAACTATGAGACTTCGGAAGCTATCCTTGTGTATTAAAACAAGGAACGCTAGCTGCTAAACTATATAAAGCAGAAGAAATAAACGAAAGACACAGACACCGCTATGAATATAATAATCAATACAAAGAAGAAATGGAAAAACGAGGCTTAATTGCATCTGGGATATCACCAAATGGTAAATTAGTAGAGATCGTAGAACTAAAAGATCACCCCTATTTTATTGCTTCTCAATTTCATCCAGAATTTAAGTCAAGACCAGATAAGCCACAATCATTATTTGTAGGATTAGTAGAAGCTGCCAAAAGAAAATAAAATCCTTTTTACCTATAAGATTGTGAAAAATATGTGAAAAATAAAAGCAGATACTTGACAAGAATATAAAATGGGTATAAAGTATTAGCAGTCATAAGATATGACTGCTAATTTTAAATAAAAAAGATACTAAAATAAGCAGTCATAGCATATAAATAACAGTAAACAAAAAGGAGGAATTATAATGTTAAAACCATTAGGAGACAGAGTTATTGTAAAAATGTTAGAAAAAGAAGAAACAACTAAAAGCGGTCTTATTATCACAAGTAAATCAGAAGAAAAATCACAAATTGCTCAAGTATTAAAAGTAGGAGAAGGCATAGACAGTGAAGGAAAAAAAGTAGAAATATGTGTAAAAGAAGGCGATAAAGTAGTATTAAATCAATATGCAGGAACAAGCATAAAACATGAAGGAGAAGATTTAATGATTGTAAAATATAGCGATATTTTAGCACTTGTCGAATTAAGTTAGCCGCTTAAGAGAAACGAGTTACGGATAACTTATGGGGCTGAATCTATATAAAGGAGGAAATAAAATAATGGCAAAAGAAATTAAATTTGGAGAAGAAGCTAGAAAAAGCTTATTAAATGGTGTTAATAAATTAGCAGATACCGTAAAAGTAACATTAGGACCAAAAGGTAGAAATGTTGTATTAGATAAAAAATTTGGAGCACCACTTATTACAAATGATGGTGTAACAATAGCAAAGGAAATTGAACTAGATGATCCATTTGAAAATATGGGAGCACAAATTGTAAAAGAAGTTTCTATAAAGACAAATGATGTAGCAGGAGATGGAACAACAACAGCTATGGTATTAACACAAAATATGATACGTGAAGGTGTTAAAAATGTAGCAGCAGGGGGAGACCCTATGGCAATCAAAAGAGGTATGGATAAAGCCACAGAAGCTGCTATTAAAAACTTAAAAGAGAATAGTGTTCAAATCAATGGAAAAGAAGATATTGCAAGAGTTGCAAGCATATCAGCAGATAATCCAGAAGTAGGAGAACTTATTTCAAATGCAATGGAAAAAGTTTCAAAAGATGGAGTTATTACTATTGAAGAATCTAAAACTTCTCAAACAGAACTAGATGTAGTAGAAGGAATGCAATTTAATAAAGGTTATGTATCACCATATATGGTAACAGATACAGAAAAAATGGAAGCAATCATAGATAATCCATATATTTTAATTACAGATAAAAAAATTAGCAATATTCAAGAGATTTTGCCACTATTAGAAAGCTTAATGCAACAATCTGGAAAATTAGTTATTATTTGTGATGACATAGAAGGAGAAGCTCTATCTACTTTAATTTTGAACAAATTAAGAGGTGTTATTAATGTAGTAGCTGTAAAAGCGCCAGGATATGGAGATAAAAGAAAACAAATGCTAGAAGATATAGCAGTATTAACAGGAGGAGAAGTAATTACTTCAGATTTAGGACTAGAGTTAAAAGATACAACAATTGAACAATTAGGAAGAGCAAGACAAATAAAAGTACAAAAAGAAAATACTATTATTGTAGATGGAACAGGAGAAAAAGAAAAAATAGACAGTAGAGTAGCAAACTTAAAAGCGCAAATAGCAGAAGAAAAAAGCGAATACGAAAAAGAAAGCTTACAAGAACGTTTAGCTAAAATCGCAGGAGGAGTTGCAGTAATTGCAGTAGGAGCAGCAACAGAAGTAGAAATGAAAGACAGAAAATTAAGAATAGAAGATGCATTATCTGCTACTAAAGCTGCAGTAGAAGAAGGAATTGTACCAGGTGGAGGAACAGCCTATATTGATATTATTCCAAATGTATCTAAAGTAGTAGAAAGCCTGCAAGGAGACGAAAAAATAGGAGGAAAGATTATTCTAAGAGCATTAGAAGAGCCAGTAAGACAAATTGCAGTAAATGCAGGATTAGAACCATCTGTTATATTAGAAAAAGTAAAAAATAGTCCAGTAGGAGTAGGATTTAATGCAGCATTAGAAGAATATGTGGACATGAAAAAAGCAGGAATTGTAGATCCAACAAAAGTATCTAGAAGTGCACTTCAAAATGCAGTATCTATTGCCTCTATGATATTAACAACAGAAAGTATTGTAACAGACAAAAAAGAGCCAAAAGCATGCGGATGTGGTCATGACGAACATGAAGGCGGAATGGATGGAATGTATTAAAATTATGTAAACACTTGAAAGGGCAAAGAAAATATGATAGTATATATATACAATTCTTTGAAGGGAGAGTAAATTATGTGGAGCATTATGGTAATAGCAGGACGGGTGGCATTAGGGCTTTTAGGTATAGTAGTTTTGGTATTAACGATGTTACCATCTGTATGCCAAAAAGCGGAGAAGCTTTTTAATCAACACAAAGTAGTTAGAATTTTATGTTATTTATGGTTGATTATAGGTTCTTTGACAGTCATAGAATTTGCTACGCATATTCGCAAAATTTATATTCCATAATAAAAAATAAAGTGGTTCCTTAAAATAGAGGAGCCACTTTAAAATTGAAAATGGTATTGAAAAGTATATAAAAATATGATATGTTATGCTCAACAACTTTTGAAAGGGGCTAAAGAAATGGGTAACCTATTTGTTATTAAATAGGGAGTGATATTAGGAGTAACATTGGGATTAAATTCAATTAAATGGTATTACTTTGATATGTAGCTAATCAAAAAACAGCCTTTTATTAAAAGGCTGTATATTTTAATATAATATAAATAAAAAGTAGCAAATGGAAGGAAAATAAATGAAAAAAACAGTAGCTTTTTGCACATTGCGGGTGCAAAGTAAATCAATATGAAACAAATGCTATGATGCAAAAATTTATAGGGGCAGGATACCAAATAGTAGAGTTTGAAGAAAAAGCAGATATTTATGTAATAAACACTTGTACAGTTACTAATATAGCAGACAAAAAATCAAGACAAAGTTTAAGAAAAGTAAAAGAAAAAAATTCAAAATCTATATTAGTAGTAGTGCGGATGCTATGCACAAGTAGCCAAAGAAGAACTTCAAAAAATAGAAGAAATTGATTTAATATTAGGTATTAATGAAAAAAATGAAATTATAAAATATATAGAAGAGTATCAAAAAGAGCAAATCATGCATGTATCAAAAATAGAAGAACAAAAAGAATTTTTAGACTTTGGACAAGTTACATATACTGAAAAAACAAGAGCAGTTATTAAAGTGCAAGATGGCTGTAATCAATTTTGTTCGTATTGCATTATTCCATATGCAAGAGGACGCATTAGAAGCAGAAAACCACAAAGTGTTTTACAAGAAGTAGAAAAAATAAGCAAAAATGGAATAAAAGAAATAGTATTAACAGGCATTCATCTTGCTTCTTATGGAAAAGATTTTGAAGAAGAATATCAACTAATAGATCTATTAGAAGAACTTCAAAAAATAGAAGGAATACAAAGAATACGATTAGGCTCATTAGAGCCCACTTTAATTACAGAAGAATTTGTAGAAAGACTAAAAAAATTAAACAAGATATGTAATCAATTTCATCTATCATTACAAAGTGGATGTAATGAAACCTTAAAAAGGATGAATAGAAAATATACAATAGAGCAATTTGAAGAGGTAACTAAACTATTACGAAAAGCATTTCCAAAAGTACATTTGACAACAGATATTATTGTAGGGTTTCCAGGAGAAACGCAGGAAGAATTTAAACAAACCTATAGCTTTTTAGAAAAGATAAAGTTTTATAAAATGCACGTGTTTAAATATTCACCAAGAAAAGGAACTGTAGCTAGCACTATGCCAAATCAAATAGATGGAAACAAAAAAGAAGAAAGAAGTAATAAACTAATAGAATTATCAGATAAAAACGAAGAAGAATATCAAAAGCAATATATAGGAAAACAAGTAGAGGTACTAGTAGAAGAAAGAGAAGGAAAATATTTAAAAGGGCATACAACAAACTATATGGTAGTAAAAATAGAAACAGATAAAAACTTAGAAAACACAGTATATAATACAAAAATAATCGGAATAGAAAATTTGGAGTTAATAGGAAAGTAAAATGAGACATTGGGGACAGTCCCCAATGTCTCACTCTTGATTTTTTAATAAGCATAGTATATAATGCTAAACAGAAATAAAAGAAAACTAAAGGAAGGTAAAATTATGAAAGCAATAGAAATTAGAAATAAATATTTAAACTTTTTTAAAGAACATGGACATAAAGTAATACCAAGCGCACCTTTAATTCCAGAAAATGACCCATCTGTATTATTTACCACAGCTGGAATGCAACCATTAGTACCATACCTTTTAGGAGAAAAACATCCAGAAGGAACCCGTCTTACAGATTATCAAAAATGCCTTCGTACCAACGATATAGACGAAGTAGGAGACAATCGTCATTTGACTTATTTTGAAATGCTAGGGAACTGGTCATTAGGAGACTATTTTAAAGATGAAGCAATTGCAATGAGTTATGAGTTTTTAACAAAAGAACTAGGAATAGATCCTAACTTATTATCTGTTACATGTTTTGCAGGAGATAGTGATGCACCAAAAGATACTGTAGCAGCAAATGCATGGAAAAAAGCAGGAATTCCAGAAGAAAGAATTTATTTTTATGGAAAAGATAATAACTGGTGGATAGCAGGAGAAGAAGGACCTTGCGGACCAGACACAGAAATGTTTTTAGATACAGGAAAGCCAGCTTGCTCAGAAAAATGTGGACCAGATTGTAACTGTGGTAAATATGTAGAAATTTGGAACAATGTATTTATGGAATACTATAAAGCAAAAGATGGCACGATTTCTAAACTAAAACAACAAAATGTAGATACAGGTTTAGGGTTAGAAAGAATGGCAATGTTACTACAAGGAAAAGAAACTCCATTTGATACAGAATTATTCTTGCCAGTAATGGAAGAATTAGAAAAACTTGCTAAAGTAGAAAATATAGAAAGCAGAAGAATTGTAGCAGAACATTTACGTTCTAGTATTATGGTTATTTCAGATGGAGGAAAACCAAGTAATATTGATCGTGGTTATGTACTTAGAAAATTACTTAGAAGAATGACAAGACACTTAAACAAATTACAAATAAATTTAGATGAATTAGGTAATTTAATAGAACTATATGTACAAACTTTAAAAGAGCTATATCCAGATTTAGAAAAAAATAAAGAAATGATAAAACAAACTATTATTGCAGAAAAAGATAAATTTATGAAAACACTAGCACATGGAGAAAAAGAATTTGAAAAAGTAGCAGCAAAAGCAAAACAAGAGAATAAAAAGGTAATTGATGGATATAATATTTTTAAATTATATGAAACTTATGGATTTCCACCAGAAATTACCGCAGATTTAGCAAAAGAGCAAGGTTTTGAAATAGATTTAAGTAGTTTTGATAAATTATTTAAAGAACACCAAGAAAAATCAAGACAAGGTAGTGAACAAAAATTTAAAGGTGGATTAGCAGAACAAAATGAACAAACTACAAAATATCATACAGCAACACACCTTCTACATAAAGCACTTCAAATTGTACTTGGAGAACATGCAAAACAAAATGGTTCTAATATTACAATAGAAAGACTAAGATTTGACTTTACACACCCAGAGAAAATGACGCCAGAACAAGTAAAACAAGTAGAAGATATTGTAAATGAGCAAATACAAAATGATTTGCTAGTAACTTGTGAAGAAATGACATTAGAAGAAGCAAAAGCAGCAGGTGCAACAGGACTATTTGAAAACAAATATGGAGAAAAAGTAAAAGTATATACCATAGGAAACTTTAGCAAAGAAATTTGTGGAGGACCTCATGTAACACATACAGGAGAGCTAGGACACTTTAAAATCAAAAAAGAAGAGTCAAGTTCAGCAGGAGTAAGAAGAATAAAAGCCATATTAGAATAAAGAGCACTTTTGAGAAGCAAGTTTAAAAGTAGTACTACCATCTTAAAGCCAAGTTATAAAGAGAAAAGAGGAGAAAATGGAAGATTGTATTTTTTGTAAAATTATAAAAGGAGAAATTCCAGCAGAAAAAGTATATGAAGATGAAGAAATTATAGCATTTGAAGATATTCATCCAGCAGCCCCAATTCATGTTCTAATAATTCCTAAAAAACATATTGCAACACTAATGAATATAGAAAATGAAGATACAGTCCTTATGGGAAAAATAATACAAACTACGAAAAAAATAGCAAAACAATTAGGAATAGAAGAAAATGGATTTAGACTAATTGCAAACTGTGGACCAGATTCAGGACAAGAAGTAATGCATATTCATTTCCATTTATTAGCTGGAAGAAAAATGGGACCTAAAATTGTATCCTAAAAATATAGATTATTTTAAAGAAATATGGTATAATAGTAATAATTATGAAAGATAAATATAGGAGGGGTACAAATGTTAAATAGTAAATATAGTAAAGTATTAACCATTATATTAATTGTAGCAATTGTAGCAATTGTAGGCTTATTAATATTTGTTGGATTTGACTGGTATAGAGCATATACAACAAATAGTGATGCAGACGACTTTTTAGGGCAATTTAATGAAATGATTAAAAATACACAAGTAGGAGATAGTAACAATCAAGTAAATGATGTAAGTAATGAAGTAATTGATCCAATTATAGATATTAATAATACAGTAACACAGCCAAATGGAACAACAGGAGGAAATACTACAGGTGGAAAAGATACAAAGTATAAAGGATATACAGTAGTAGGAAGAATAGAAATACCAAAAACAAAGGTAGACTATCCAGTATTAGCAGAGTCAACACCAAATGCATTAAAAACCTCTATTTGTGTACTTCATGGACCAGGAATTAATAAAGTAGGAAATACAGTTATTATAGGTCATAATTTTAGAAATGGAACCTTCTTTTCTAACAACAGTAAATTAGAAAAAGGAGATAAGGTTTATTTAACAGATATGGAAGGCAAGAGAATAGCATATACCATTACAAATAAATATATGACAGACTCTAATGACTTTGACTATGCAACAAGAGACACTAAAGGGAAAAGAGAAATAAGTTTATCTACCTGTAATAATGATTCTAGTAAAAGAATTATTATATGGGCAGTAGAACAATAAAGATGAAAAAATAACAAAGTAGGAAAGAAAAATCTAATTTACTGCTTGACAAATCCTCCTACTTTGTTGTAAAATTAAAAAAGTGTTTTAAATGCACTTAATGGTGGATGTAGCTATTGAAGTTGTTGAGGCTTTGCTGATTACAAATTCAATATGCGGAAACATTACGCAAAGACTGCAATATGGTGGATGTAGCGTAGTTGGTTAACGCGCCAGTTTGTGGCACTGGAGACCGTGGGTTCGAGTCCCATCTTCCACCCCATAAATAAAAAATAGATATTGGGCTGTAGCTGCTGAGGTTGTTTGAGCAAAGCGAGTTACAACCTCAGTATGCGATAATATTATAAAAAAAGTAAATATATTGGGCTGTAGCCAAGCGGTAAGGCACATGACTTTGACTCATGCATGCGCTAGTTCGAATCTAGCCAGCCCAACCAAAAAAATAACACTTCAAAAATTATTTGAAGTGTTATTTTTTTGCAAATTATTTTTGATAAGTAAATAAATCACCAACATTACAATCAAATAGTTCGCATAACTGTTTGATTTCAGAAGTCTTAATATCTTTTGCTCTTCCAAAATAATAATCATTTACTCTTTTATAATTCCAGTCTAAATAAATTCTCATTTTATATCTAGAAATTTTGTGCTTTTCTAATAATTCTTTTATATGAAATGTAATCATAAATATTACCTCTATATATTTTTAATCTAATTATAGTTGACATACAAAATAAGTTGTAGTATCATCTATCATATAGCTATAACTTACATACACTATAAAATGTTTATATAACAAGTGATTTTGGAGGTAAAAAGATGAAAACAAAAGAAAAAAATAAGTTGATATATGAGAAAGGTATCACTTTAATTGCTCTAGTCGTTACCATAGTAGTGCTTTTAATTTTAGCTCGGAATAACCATTCAAGTAATATTGCAAGGAGGAATTATAGGGCAAGCAAATAGAACATCAGAGAGCTATAAAATAGCAGATTTAAGAGATAGAATAGATGTTATTAGAATAGCATGGATAGCAGATAAAACATTAGACCTAAGTCTTCCTATTACCGATTTATGGGATAGACTTATTAAAGCAGATATTATAGAAACCTATGATGACGTAGAAGGCCCAGAAAAAGACGAAAGTGGAAATGATGTTTATTTATTAAATACCAAAGACGGTTATACCGTAGAAATTATTGTCAACGATAAAGGGCATGTAGAAATAGGAGATATAGGAAAAGGAAACTTACCACCAGTTATTAGAAGAATAGAAATCAGTAGCACAAAAACAAGTATTACAGCAAAAGCGATTGTTTCAAGACTAAAAGATGGAACCATAGAATACTACTATAAGCTATCTACAGCAGAAGATAGTACTTATACAAAAGTAGAAAATGTAACAGAAAATGGAATAACAGTAAGTACAGGAATAACAGAAGGTTCAACCTATACAGTAAAAGCAGTTGCCAAAAATGAAAATGGAGAACGCTTTAGTTAAGTACACTAAAATGTTCTCCCCATAAAATAGCTTGTTTAAGCTGTTTTTCTTTCATTTAACATTTTTTCAATTACCATTGTCATATCTTCTAAACTAACTGGAAAAGAAATTATGCCAACCCCTCTATAATATATATCTATTTCTTGAACTTTTTTACCATCTATCTTTTCTGCTTGATGAACAAGTATTTTTTCAATTAGTTCATTTAAGATTTCTGGTGTTATTTCAGTTATTTCAGTATATTTCTTAACATTAGATATAAATTGTGATAAATCAGTTGTTTTCTTTTCAGTATTGTCTATTTCCTTTGATAATTGTTCAATCTTGATTTTTAATTCCTGTTGTTCCTTATCATAATTAAAAGATAAATTTCTAAATCTTTCATCTGTTAGCTTTCCTGAAATATTATCTTCGTAAATATGCTGAAACAAAGTATCAATTTCAATTATTCTGCTTTTTGCTTTTTCAAGTTCTTTCTTGTTTTTAGATAATGTTTTTGCTTCTTCTTTAGAACTTTTATCTAATTGCTCTTTTATAAATAAATCTTCATAGTTCTTCATATAAGAAACTACTTTTTGTATATTTTCTAAAACAAGACCTTGCAATACTTCGTCTGTAATCCAGTGTGAGGTACACAAAGAAATATTCTTCTTATAACTTGAACATCTATAATGGTCTTTTGATTTTAGGTTATTTTCAGGTGCTTGAAAGTATAGCTTTTTACCACAATCATTACAGAAAAGTAAGCCAGAGAAGATACTTTTTCTACCTGTTCGAGTAGGCTTTTTTCTGTTATTTCGTAATGCTTTAGCAATGTTCCAAGTATATTCATCAATTATTGCCTCATGAGTGTTCTTAAATATTTTCCATTCTTCTTTTGGCAGATTAACTTTAGTTTTATCTTTATAAGAACGAACAGTATATTTAAAATTAACTGTATCTCCAATATATTCTTGTCTATCTAAAATACTTGCTACTGTTGTAGCATTCCATTGATGTTTGAGTGTTTGTAATTTAGTAGGGAATGTTCTTCCAATACTTGCAAAATATTCAGCTGGGGTCATTATATTTCGTTCAGTGAGCATTCTTGCAATTTCAAAAGTTCCATGTCCTTGAATAAATAAGCTATATATTTCTTTTACAACTTCTGCTGACGGCTCATCAATAATCCATTTTGTTTTATCATTTTCGTCTTTTTTATAACCATAAGGTACATTATTGCTAAGTGCAACACCTGCTTCACCTTTACTTTTAAGAACTGCTCTAACTTTTTGACTTGTGTTTTTGGCATGCATTTCGTTGAACCAATCTTGAATAGGCAAGAAGTCATTTAATCCTTTGCTACTATCAATGTTATCCATTATAGCAATATATCTTATATTAAGCCTTACAAAATCTTCTTCGAGAAGTTGTCCTACGACAAGTCTATTTCTTCCAAGTCTTGAATGATCTTTTACTATGATTGATCCAATTTGTCCATTTTCAGCAAGTTCCATTAACTCAACAAAAGCAGGTCTTGTAAAAGTAGTTCCAGAATACCCATCATCAACAAAGAACCTAATATTTTGAAATTTGTTATCTTCTGCATATTTACTTAAAATTAATTTTTGATTTTTTATACTATTGCTTTCTCCTGCGAGTTCATCATCTCTTGATAAACGACAGTATAAAGCAGTGATTTTATCGCTTTCTAGCTGTTTCATCAATTACTCCTTTCCTTAGACAGCTTGAAATACGATATAAAATTATAGTTACTATTTTTAAGTAGTAGTCATAATATACCATATTTCAAACTGAAAATGCAATACTAAAACTATTATTTTTTGAAGATTTCAAAAAGTCTAGTAAGTATTGTGTGTTCTGCATCTTTGCTAAAATAGGTATTTACCTTATAAACAGTACCTTTTATTTCTTTTTCAAAGTTCAAATCTTGTTCTGGATAAAAACTTTTTAAATATTCTGTAAGTTCTTCTTTAGTCATTTTAGAGAGTTTATCACATAGTTCGTTTTTAAGATTTTGTATAAATTCATATTCTTCATTAGTTAGCTCAATTCTATATATTTTTTCATTATCTTGCATCTCTGTCAGCCCTCCTTTTCTTGTACTCAGGAGAGTTCTTAAGTTTTTGTCTTTCTAATCTTTCTTTTTCTCTAGCTTCTTCACGAGCTTTTCTTTCAGCATGCATTTTCTCTTGTTCAATTCTTTGCTTTTCTAATTCGTCTTGTTTTTCCTTAGCAAATAGGCTTTTGAATAAATCAAGTACTTTTTGAGGTGCAAGTTTTATGGCATGGAAGAAGTCTTTTGTTTGTTCTACTATTTCATCATATTTTGATTTCCACTTATCTACTGAATTTCTTAAATTATCAATTCTAGTATTAAGCTCATAAATTTCTTTATCTGCAACAATTCCTTTTTTAGCATATCCAACTAAATCTTCATAATCTTGTTCTTCAAGTTCTATCTTCTTTGAAAACTTCTTTTGTTTTCCTAAAGAGGAAATATCATCAATCTGTTTATCATATTTCATAAACTCATCAAAATTGGATTGTTTTTCTTTGACTTGATTTGTTATCTTTTCAAGTCTTTCTGTTTCTTTTTTCACTTTAAAATCTAAGTTATCTAAATGTTCTTTAGTGCTACCTTTAATGCCTCTTATAAATCCTCTAAAACCACAATCACTCATATATTGATAAAATCTATCTTGTAATAAGCTATATGATTTTATAAGTTTAGCTTTTCCATTTTCATCATAAACAGGATTACCAAAGTTATCAGTTACTTGTTCCGATTTCCATTTTTTACTGTGGCTTACTTGATTGATAACTTCTTTTGTTGTTCCAACTAAAGATTTGTCTTTGCACCTTTTTGACCATTTAATCTCTTTTTTTACAACAGGAAGTGCAATAACATGCAAATGATAATGATATATTGGCTCTCCGTATTCTTCTGTTAGAGCAACATTTAATTCATCAGCATGCATAACTGCTGACAATATATTATCTTGTCCCATTTCTTTTTCAGCAAAGTGAAATGCTTTCTCATAAAACTCTTTTGCAAATTCATAACCGCCGTTTTGTTCAAAATAGTCGGAGTTAATATCAAATATAATTTCATCAAATACTTTCGCATTATCTTTTAATCCTCGAAGTGATATTTCTCCATTATCAATCATCTTGTTTAACTTTTCATTTAAGGTAGTTTCACATCTTTTGTAATATACATTGTTTGGCGTTTGCTCTAAATCAACATTCATATTAGAGTAAGTTTGATTTTTTCTTTCATTATGTCTTTCAAATTTGCTAATATTATCTCTAGTATGAGTTTCAACACGAGCCACAGAATAGTTTGTTTTATTCATGTCAATATCCTTTCTTGCAGGTAGCTAAGAAGGCGACCGAAGGGAGCGGTTATGCAACTTTCTTCGAAAGTGCATAACCCACTATGACACTTTCAAAACTTCGTTTTGCAAAGATGTCGTGGGCTCCTAGCGGAGGGCTCATAAATTATCTAATCTTGCGATAGATAATTTATGTTTGGCTTCGCCAAATCAAAATAATATTTTCATTTCCATTCAAACATTATTTTGAATACTGAAAAATTTTATCAAGCTACCTAACATAAAATTTTTTCAGTATCTTTCTGTTATGCTTTGTAAGAAGATAGAGTAATACCTATATAGTTTTTAGCAAAACAAAAAGACCCATTATGCACAACAAATAAAACTACCAATATTGCAATTTTTTTGCAAAGTAGTAAGTTTTACTTGAAACATGCTAATCGGTCTTAACCACTGCTGGACATTTTACATACTATTCTTTTAAACCAGCCAAAATATTTTCACCGCATTGGGCTAATAAGTTTCCTACAAATCTTAATTCTCTATGTCGCGGAAGTGGGAGAATAGCTTATTGTATCCCTTATTAACCAGTGTTTCGTGTTTATTAATTTTTCAGTGTACTATAAAATACATATATTATATATCACTTTTTTATGTAAATGTCAATAAAAATCCGAAAACTTAAATACACATTACACGGTCAAGCTATTTACATTTAACATAATTTGTAGTATAATAAAATAGTAACAGTTTGCACTTTGGTAATTTAATAAGGAGGGACAATTATGTTTAGAAACGCCTAGAAATTCTGGTAACCGTAAACTTATCACCAACCACTTAATAAGGAGGACAAAAAATGAAATTGGACAAGGACTTTAAGAAAAACATTGACAGGGAGTTTCAAGAAGGCGATTATGTGGGCAAAAAGCTGCTTAGTCGCGGAGTACTGGTTGTAGTACTTTTAGTTGTCATTTTCGGTGCTATTGGTTTTGGATACAAGAGGATTGCTGTTGATGCAAATCGGGAAATCTTCAAGCATTCCACAACCTACACCGAAACGGCTGCTAGCTTCCTCGCAAAGGAATATCGCGAGTATAACCAAGCCGAAACAGATGTAGAAAAAACCGCAATTATGGAATATGTTGTGGACAGATACCCAAACTTGGATTTAGAGGACATTGACAACAGTGATCTCAAATCTTTTTACAGGCAATGCCTGCGTGGAGGGAACTAATATGAAAAACATCAAAAGAAACATAACTCTGATTCTCGCAGCACTCGTATGTGTATGCTGTCTGTGCGGTTGTGAAGATTCTTCTTCGTACAGGGATAAAGCCTACTCTGAAGAAATCAAAACGCAAATTGCTGATGCAATCGGCTACCCTGACCTTGCCAATTTCTTTGAGTATGCACAACTCAAAGAAATCTATGAACTTAGGGATGATCCTAAGTTGGTATGTTACTGGTACACCAAATGCGAATATACTGGCAAGTGGGTTTATGAAGGGCAGTGTATCGGATATGGCATCCCTTATTCTGCAAGCATTACTTCGCCTGATACGGTTAGGTATAATTCGTCTGGTGCTGTTGTTTCGCAAGCTGAGCCTAACGGGATTTATACCAATGGTTTATCTACATCTGCGACGTGGATTCTCACGGTCAATGAGAATGGAAACATTACACCAGACTATATCGAACAAACGATTCGTGTATCCCAAAACAAAATCCCAGCAGAAAAATGCGAAGATTGGTCTCTTCCGAGCAACTATTAATATCAAAATTTGATTTTTAGCTAAATTACCAAACAAAAGCCCTATCCCTTTAGCGGGATTAGGGCTTTTGTTCTATTTATATATCTTATCTTCAAATATAATTTCTTCAACAGTATTTTTTATTAAATTCATCTTTTGAACCCACAACATTTGATTATTAGATTTCATTTCTTCCGTTACATTTTCTTTTTTAGCAAACTGTTTCATCAAAAATTCAAACTGTTTTTGACATTCTATATCAATATTATATAAATGTTCATATAGTTTATTATCCATAAATAAAATGATATATTCTGCTTTCTTATAATTCTTTAAATAATTCAATCTCATTCTTCCATACTTACCTAATTGATAATTTTTATACTTACTTTCTGCAAGTGTTAAATTTGGCATATAATAATCTCCAACT
>JAAWMH010000002.1 GCA_022798335.1 Clostridia bacterium | reverse complement strand
TGCTCATATATTGGAACAGAACTGCTATTACTAATAATCATCTTCATATTATCGCCTCCTTGTTATACAGTATATAACACTATATAACACTTGTCAATATTTTTATTAAATGTTTTATTGATAAATACAAAAAAAGCAGATGCTCTCTGCTTTTTATATCTTATAATTTCTCGAAATGATTATAACATAAAAATACTGTTAGATAAATATTTTGCAAAATATCTTCTACATCATCAGGTTTAGAACTTTTACAAATAACATATTTAGAAACATTAAAATATGTTGTTTCATATAACATATCAAATTGATTTAAGATTTCTTGATTAATCATTTTTCTCTCCTCTATCTATAAAGTCGTAAAAAATAATAACAAAGTTCCAAACTTTTTTAAATATTAGAAAATACGAGCAGAATATGATAGGGCTCTTGTATAATTCTTATTGTATTTAAGTCAGCAAATTCTTCGTTTTCTTTCACTCCTTTAACATTTCTTTCAAATGTTTTTCTGTAAAATCTTTTAGTTTCTCTTTATTATACTTTAATATATTCATTAATTGTTCTGCCTCATTATATGCCATATCATAATCTTCTTCGTTAACTTCAAATCTGTCAAAGGCTTCTTTTAGTTCATCTTCATCTAATAAAGAAATATTACCATTTGGTGTAACGACAACATCAAGATATAAGTCATCTTCAAAAGGTACACCATTTTCTTTGCCAATTTCTCTTGCTATATCAAAATACCATTCTATTATTTCATTATTATTATCATAGATTGCTGTTAATTTTACTTTTGAATTATAATCATAAAATTCCAACCAAATAATTTTGAAATTTATTCTTAGCACAGGACTTTAACCTTGTCACAAGTCCTAACCCAGTAGACTTAAGTTAAGTACACTTTAAATTTTACACTAACATTTGCTTTTTTTGGTTTTATCTTTAATAATTGTTTACAATTTATGTTAATTATGCTATACTTTGTCTACAGTCTTTTGTGTATCCTCTTTTTCATCCTATGGATAGACAAAAAAGATTAGTAAAATTTTAGGAGGAACATATCTTATGTTAAAAAATTACAATGGTAGCATTAACCGCACACTCTTTCGGGATTTAATGAAATTATGCGAAGTAAATTCCGAAAACTCAAAAATTTTGTTACAAACCTATTCTCAAAAAGGCGAAGTATCTTTTTATACTAATCTGGATCCTTTTACGAGGTGTCCTGATGAAATGTCTGAAGTTGTTACTCTAAAAAGCGAAGATGAAATTAAGGATTATTTAAAAAAAGACTTTTTAGAAAGATTAACTGGTTATCTTAGTTTCAAAGCTCCTGATAATGATCCTCTTACTAATGCTTTGATTGATTTCATTAAAAATAGTAGTGGTATTTACCCTACTAGAGAGGAAATGCGTCAGTTAGAAATAGCTGCAGAAAATATTCGGCTTGCTACACCTTCTGCAACGGCTAAAACTACAGTTGCTCTTAGTCCAGTGCAAGAACTTCTTAAAGAAATTCTACAGCTTGCAGAAGAAATTATTGAGTCTAGGCGCCAAACTAAGCCAGAAGACATTTTCATTCATGTTGAGCCCTACCCTGATACTTTAACTTTAGATAGCAATGGTTTTTCTTTTTTCATTAAATGGGCTAGGTTTTATAATGAGAATAATTGCACTGATTATAGTGTTATTGTTTCTAGTTTAAATGATTCGCTTATTGATAAAATCTATTTTAACTATAATTTCAGTGCTATTCCTGTTGTTTATGCTGAAGATCACGAAGTTACAGTTCCAAGTCATCAACTGATAAAAATTCATCAAGCTATTGTTGCACTAGCTAGTCAAGAAGGTATTGAATTTTTGAGTGAAGTGGACTACGAAAAAATTTCTTGCTAATAGCTATTTGTAATTTTAACAGACCCTAGCGATTTTTTCGCTAGGGTCTGTTTTTACTATACCAAAAGATAGGTGAAAAAATTTTCACCCATTAGGACTTTCTCCTTCTTTAACTTTGGCTACATATTCTCCATTTTCGTAGATTTCATATCCAATTAGCAGGTCTTTTACGCTTTCTCTTATTCCCATAACTGCTAACATCAATTCTGGATAGACAAGCTTTTGTTCCGAAGTAATCATAATCTTCTTCTCACTGTGATTAATAACTGCTTCAGCTGGAATCATTGGCCGTAAGTTAATGGTCTTCATAAAATTCAGTCCTTTCTATTTCCTATAAATTAGATTACTTTTTAAATTATAGTATATTTTCATTGGAAATTCAAATAATTGTGAATAAAAATAAAAAATGCTAAATTTGGTTAAAATCTAGCATTTTTGGTGGGCAGGGATGGATTCGAACCATCGTACTCGTATGAGAACAGATTTACAGTCTGCCGCCTTTAGCCACTCGGCCACCTACCCATATATGTATATCTTGCTGACATTTTTATTATACTGTTTTTGTATAACTTTGTCAAGATTTTTATGGTGCGCCATCAAGGATTCGAACCTTGGACCCACCGGTTATGAGCCGGTTGCTCTGACCAACTGAGCTAATGGCGCGTTTTTTTTTGCAGATTTAAGTATAAAACATTTTTTTAAAAAAGTCAATAGTATTACATTTATAATTAAATTTTTTTATGTTTTAAGGTGGTTCTATATAAAGAACCACCTTCCTATTTTCTTCTAGTTTTGGCTTTGTTCTCCTCTTCCTTCTGTAAGTGCTGGAACTTGAAGAACTACTTTTATCTTCATAGCATATGCAATTGTTTTAACAATTTTGCTATTTTTAATTCTTTGCCATAATGATGGTTTAACTTCAACTCTTGTTTGTTCAAAATATTGTGTATTTTCTGCTACTGGAGTAGTAGCTTGTGGTGTTGCTGCTACTACTGGTTCTTCTATAGCTGCTTGTACAACAGTTTCTTGCTCTTCTTCTTGTGGTGTTGGTATTAATTTTAGTGCATCTGCAACTTCTATTCCTATATAACTTAGTGCTTTTGATCTATCTTCTATTCTTTCCATATCTATTTCAATATGTAAGTTAGATTCTAAATTAACAATTCTTGCATTAATTAATTTTACTGCATCTTGATAATTTTGAGAAGCATCTGATTTGCATCTTCCAATTAAACTTAATGTTTCTATAATATCTGCTGAAAAATCATTAGAAATATTTTTTACATTTTCTTTCCATTCTTCTTCTTTATTTTCTACTGCATATAAAGCACTTCTTAAAGCACTTGCTAATGATATATTTTTTTCTCTTTGGCGAATTAATTCTTCTATTTGTTTTGTATTTTCTTCAAATTGATTTGTTGCATATTCTACTAAGCCATAGGCTGCTTTATATACACTTTTTGGAAAGTTCTTCTTTTTAGGGTATTCTATTAAATATGTTTTAATTGATTCTATTAAGTCTTTAAAATATGCATCTTCTTCTAGTTGTATAATTTGTTTTTTACTGTTTGGATTAATTAATTTTTCTACTTTATCAATATTTGATAAAATTTTTTCTTCCGTGATTACCATTCTCACGTTTACTATGCCAGATCTAGACATTGTAAACCTTCCCTCCTTTGTCCTATGTTACATTTTCTCTTCTGATTTTATTATATATTGATTATTTGAAAATCACAATAGGATTTTGCTTTTTATTTCTTTACATTTCTGTTACGATTTTATTACAACATTTTCACAAAGTCAAGGTCATTTTGTAATAATTTGTCTTTTTTTCTAAAGTTTTTTCTTAACTTAACAAAATAATTGATATATCTATGTTTGCTCATTTTTGAATATTTTGCAACTACTGATTTTTCTTTAATTCTGCATAACGTTTTATTTTCATGGTTGTTGTTTTTTCAAATTCGTCTTTTTTGATTTCTAAGTTTTTAATTGCTTTATAGGAAGTTAGTTTTTTATTAACTTCTTTTATTTTCTCCCAAATAATTTCTCTTATTTTTTCATCTGCTAATTCTTTTCCATGTTTTGCTTCTAATTCTTCCATATTTGGTATTACCTTTACAGAAATAATTAGTTCTTTATTAGTTTTATCTTCTTTATCTTCTTTTCCATATACCATGCATTCTTTAATTTCTGGTATATTTGATAATAAAAGTTCTATTTCTTCTGGATAAATATTTTTACCATTTTGAGTTACAATTACATTTTTGCTTCTACCTGTTATATATAAAAATCCATCTTTATCTAAGTATCCTACATCTCCTGAGTGGAACCATCTTTGCCCTTCTATTTGTTCAATTACTTCTTTTGTTGCCTCTTCATCTTCATAATATCCAAGCATTAAAGTAGGGCTTTTAATTAATACTTCTCCTTCTCCATTTTCATTTGGATTTTCTATTTTTAATTCTGCTTTTTCTACTGCCTTTCCTGCTGAACCTACTTTTGGTCTAAATTCTGGAGTTAATGCAGCAATTGGAGCTGTTTCTGTTAACCCATATCCTTGTAAGAATACAATTCCTATATCTTCTACCCATTTTCCTATTTTAGCATCTATTGGAGCTGCAGCAGATACAATAATTCTTAAATTTCCTCCTAAGTTTTCATGTATTTCTGCAAATACTTTTCTCTTTAGATCTACTCCTACTACTTTTAAGGCATTTGTCACATGAATCATGGAATTTACTAAACCATCTTTTTTACTCTTTTTGATATTTGCATTTATTTTACGATATAAGTTTTCAATTAATAAAGGTACTGCTAAAAGAGCGGTTGGTTTTGTTTCTTGCAAATTTGGTACAATATGTTTTAGTCCTTGACAGATTGCAATAGAAGAACCACAAGCTATTGGTAATAAAAATCCAATCGTTGATTCGTAAGTATGGTGCAAAGGAAGTACAGAAAAGAACCTATCTGATGGATATAATTTTACATAAGCTGAAACTGCGTTAATATTTTCTGCTAAGTTTCTGCTAGATAGCATAACACCTTTTGCACTAGAAGTAGTACCAGAAGTAAATAACAATACTTTAAATTCATCTGGTTTTACTTGTACTTTAGAATAAGAATCATCTCCATTGCTGACTAATGCTTTTCCTTCTTCTATTAAATAATTCATTCCAACATGCTTTCCATTGATACCTTGTTCTGAATACATTTTTACAAAATATTTTACTTCTGGAATACTTGAAATTACTCTTTTAATAGCATCTTCTTTCTTTTCAGAATATATAATAATATCTGCTCTTGATCTTTTTATAACATTTAATAATTCATTATCTGGAAGCTCTTTGTCAGTTGGAACAGCAATACCGTTGCCGCAAAGAAGTGTCATATAAGATACATACCATTGATATGTTGTTTCACTTACAATTAAAATTCTAGGGTTATCTCCTAAATTTAGTTTTCTCATTAAAGCAGTTCCAAAACTTGTAACATCTTCTCCAAATTGCTCATAACTAATTTGTGCATATTTTCCTTTTGCATCAAATTTTTCTAAAATAAACTCTTTTTTAGCATATTCTTTAATAGACTTATAAAATACTTCTTGCATAGTTTCATAATTTGTTGATATATAATTTTTCGTTTCTTTTTTATTTTCATTTTCTTGTGCCTTTTTTAATGCTTCTTCATAGTCTACTTTTACCTCGTCTATTTCTGCCATAGACTTCATCTTTAATTTTGGAAATTTAAAATCTGGTACTTTAAAATCTCTTAATCCTCTCATATTTTCCTCCTATATTTTCTTTAATTTTTTTATAAAAGATTTTTCTATTTCTCTATCTAAAGTTGCCACATCAATTTGACATTCTTGATGCCTCATTTTATATATTAAACTTGAACAAGTAAAGCCAAAAATTCCAGATGCAATTACATTTGGGTCTCCGGTCTGTAATCTCGCCTTTTTGTATTCCTTCTTTTACAATTTCTTCAATCATTTGTATATATTCAAATACATACCCTCTACACATTTTAGATCTTGCATCATTTCCCCATATTTGGCTTAAAATAATGGTCATAAAACTTTCATATTTTACTAAAACTTTAATTTGAATTAGTACAATTGCTCTTACCTTATCTAATGAATTTTCTAATTTATCAGTTTTAATTGCTATACTATTTTTTAAAAGTTTTACTCCTTCTTCTATTAAAAAATTAAAAATCTCTTCTTTGCTAGAAAAATGATAATATAAAGTTCCTTTTGCTACCCCTACTGTTGCTGTAATTTCTTCAATACTAGTAGCATCATATCCTTTTTGTGCAAATAGTTTCATAGAAGTTTCAAATATTTTTCTTTTCGTTTTATTCATTCTTTTTCCACCTAATATTGTTTTTATAATCATGTTTTTTCATTGTTATTATATAATTATCTAGTAAATTATGCAAGTCTTAAACTAAAGAAAATGACCAGATATTCAGGTTCTTTGGATAAGTATCTCTATTTTCATTTAAACCTTGATTTAACTTAAAATAAGTGCTATACTTGTGGCAGTTCTCATATTTTAGGCAAGCATATCTTTTATGTTTGCACTTATATTTTAAGGAGGCATTCACAATGTTGAAAATCAGTGAAATCCAGGTTCCAATTGGCACTCGGGTATACTTACCTGAAAAATGGCACGACCTTTTAGTAACTTTTAGCAAAACTCCTCATTATCCCTATGCCTATGAAGTAACACAAGTGCAAAAAGATGGAAAGGATAAGTATTATGTGTGCACTTCAGAAGAAAAAGTAAAAGGTAAAAAATTGACTATAGCCTTTTCTGAACATGCTATTCGTTATTTACTAGCACCCGAAGTTCCTGAAAGCAATACTGGCTTTTCTTTTAAAGAATTTTTACCAAATGACAGAACCTCTGTAGTTTTGACAAATATAAAAAATCCTAATGAGATGATTGCTGGTGTATTCCATGTAGAAGTAGTCTTAATGCCCGAAGAATTAATTACCTTTATTTTCGTAGTTGAAAATGACATTGGTAAAGGTTTTACTGATGTTACCTATTATGATAGTGTCAGAAAATTTAATTGGAAGTTTTTAGATGGTGATGAATCTTACATGACAGATTATGAAAAAATGTTTAAAGACACCATCGTTCATAGAATGTTTGTAACACAAAGTGTGGAAAAATTGGCAAGATATTTAGAGGGCAAAGGAGCTATAAGAAATGCAAAGGCCTTACGTCAAAGAGCTACTGTCCACGACATTAGTAAACTAACTTGTGAGGATGAGCTTCGGGCACTTTCTCATATTATCAACGATAAGTCTAGCTTACAAGACTGTAATAAACAGCTTACTCCTATTAAAAAAGATGCCATTGAACTGCACTGGAAACACAATACTCATCATCCCGAACATTTTCAAACTCCAATAGATATGAGTAGAATTGACATTATGGAAATGTGTTGTGATTGGTATGCTCGTTCTATGCAATATCATACAAACTTCCTTGAATTTGTTCAAAAGCAGCAAGAAACTCGCTTTCACTTTCCTGATTGGATGTTTGCTGAAATTATGCATTATTGCCAGGTACTGGATTCTAAATTATAAATTATAACAACTTTAAAAAGAGGGTTCCTATTTTAGGAACCCTCTTTACACATCTTTTAATTGAACTATAAACTCATTTAGAAAGTTTAGTCTTTACTCATCTCTCTAATTTCTTCTCTTTTCCATCTTCTTATAGGTACTTGTGGTGTTTATAACTTTATTTTCTCTTTTTATTATCTAATGCGTCTAAATTATCAAGTGCTTTTCCTGTTCCTAATGCAACACAAGATATCGCATCTTGTGCTATCATAACATTAATTCCAGTTTTTTCTTGCAAAAGTTTATCTAAACCATCAATTAGGCATCCTCCGCCTGTCATGTAAATTCCTCTATCACTAATATCTGCTGCAAGTTCTGGTGGCGTTTTTTCTAACACTCCATGTACAGCATCTACTACCATCATAGCTGGTTCTATTAAGGCTTCTAGCATTTGGCTAGAATGCACTGTTACTGTTTTAGGAAGTCCAGACATTAAGTCCCTTCCTCTGATATCCATTTCCATGTCTTGAATTTTTGGATACACACAGCCAATATTAATTTTTAAGTCTTCTGCTGTTCTTTCTCCAATAATTACATTATATTTTCTTTTAATGTATCTTACAATTGCTTCATCGAATTTATCTCCTGCTACTTTTAGTGAAGAACTTACTACAGAACCTCCTAATGAAATAACGGCAATATCTGTTGTTCCTCCACCAATATCTACTACCATATTTCCACATGGTCTTGAAATATCTATTCCAGCTCCAATTGCTGCTGCAATTGGTTCTTCTATTAAATATACTTTTCTAGCACCTGCTTGTGATGCTGCATCTATTACTGCTTTTTTTTCTACTTCTGTTACTTGAGAAGGAATACAAATCATAAGTCTTGGAGAAAATATAAACTTTCCGCATACACGATTAATAAAATATTTAAGCATTTTTTCTGTTACAGTATAATTTGAAATAACCCCATCTCTTAGAGGTCTTGTTGCTACAATATTTCCAGGTGTTCTTCCAAGCATTCTTCTTGCCTCTTTTCCTACTGCTAATACATCCCCTGTATTATTATCTACTGCAACAACAGATGGTTCTCTTAGGACAATTCCTTTTCCTTTTGAGTATGCAATAACCGTTGCTGTTCCTAAGTCTATTCCTATATCCTGCCCATATCCAAACATGTTCATCTTCCTTTCAATATTTTGCATTTCATTTTTATTACATTTTCGTTACAATTATATTACAGTTTGTATAAAATAGCAATCTATTTGCTTACTTTTTCATAAAAAAGCAGCCTCTCTTTGTTATATAACAAAAATTTCTATTTCTTCTATACAATAAAAAATAGAATAGTTTTTTCTTATAGAAATCTCTATTCTATTTTACCATTTTTTACTTAATTTATTCGCCTATTTTATAGAAATTTAAAACATATAAATGACTTTTTATAGGAAAAGATATAAAATTCCTCCGATAATTGTTACAGGTCCTGTTATTGGGTTTATTTCTAGCTCTTCAGGAGTAGCTTTAGCTACTTGCTCTTTTGAAACAGCTTCTACCTTTACAGAAGATACATTATCATAACGAAACCCTAATTCATAGTTTTTTTCTTGTCCTGGCTCTAATTCTCCTATTTCAAGATATTTTATACCGCTATTGACATCTCTTGGGGTATAGAACTCAAACTTCAAGTATTGGTCTTGAAGTTTTTCATTTGTATTGTTTTTAATAGTACCCTTTACATTTCCATCTACTGCTGAGCTTTCTGCTAATGATATTGTTATTTCTGGATTTGCTACTTTTATTTCATAATTTTCCATTGGTTTATATAGTGATTTATTATAACAATATATCATAATATCTGAAAAAATGAAGAAAGTAATAAATATTAGAAAATAACATAAAAATACTTTCATTCTAGGTCTACTATTATACATCCATATATCCATATAAGGCATATAAATTCCCCCATTTTACTATTATAATTTTCTAAATACCCCTGCTACTTTTCCTAAAATTTCACAATTTGGAACAATGATTGGATCCATTGTACTATTTTGAGGTTGTAGTCTTATGTGGTCTGTTTCTTTATAGAATGTTTTTACTGTTGCTTCATCTCCAATTAATGCTACAACAATTTCTCCATTACTTGCTGTGTTTTGTTTTTTTACTAAAATATAATCTCCATCTAAAATACCTGCTTCAATCATACTTTCTCCACGTACTGTAAGCATAAAGCTTTCGCTATTTCCTACAAAGTCAATTGGAATTGGGAAAGTATCTGTTACATTTTCTACTGCTAAAATTGGTTCTCCCGCTGTAATCTTACCTATTACAGGAACTTCTACCATTTCTTTTCCTATATAATAGTTTTTATCTTCTTGTTTTTTACCAATAGGCTCTCCATTACCACCTTTTAATAAACGTAAGGTTCTTCCTTTTTGGTCTTCTTTTTTTATATACCCTTTTTCTGAAAGTTTTGCTAAATAACCATGAACAGTTGCTGTTGATTTTAGCCCTACTGCTTTTCCTATTTCTCTAACAGATGGTGCATACCCTTTTTCTTCTACTTGTTTTTCAATAAATTTTAAAATTGATTTTTCTCTTTTATTAATTGCTGTTGGATCTTTCATTTTTGCCAAAATACATCACTCCTTATTTTTACTTTTTTACTGTAATTTTCCTTTTTTGGAAAACAAATCATTTGTTCTATCTTTTATTATGATAACATACAAACAAAAAAATGTCAAACAAATATTTGACATTCTTTCTATTTTTCTTATTTTTATGCTGTTTCACTTTTTTTAGTAGTACTTTGCCTTTTAGTTTTTATTGTTTTTGGAGCAGGTATTTCTCGATTATTATTGATAATAATATTAGGTGCTTCTCCTTTTGCTACAGTACCTTCTGTAATAATACATTTTTCTATTTTTGGATTTGAAGGTATTTCAAACATAATGTCTCTCATTATATCTTCAATAATAGAACGCAGTCCTCTTGCTCCTGTTTTTCTCTCTATTGCTTTATCTACTATTTTATCTAAAGCTGCTTTTTCAAATTCTAATTCTACATTATCTATTTTAAACAATTTTTGGTATTGTTTGGTTAATGCATTTTTTGGCTTTGTTACAATATCTATTAATGCTTCTTTATCTAATTCTCTTAGTGTCGCAATAATTGGTAATCTTCCAACAAATTCTGGAATCAATCCAAATTTTAATAAATCTTGTGGTAACATTTTTTCAAATACTTCATATTTATTAATATCATTTTTACTTTCTATTTGTGCGCCAAATCCAATTGATTTTTTTCCAATTCTATCTTTTATAATTTTTTCTAATCCTTCAAAAGCTCCTCCACAAATAAACAAAATGTTTTCTGTATTAATTTGTATAAATTCTTGATGTGGATGCTTTCTGCCTCCTTGCGGTGGTACAGAAGCTACTGTTCCTTCTACAATTTTAAGTAAGGCTTGTTGTACGCCTTCTCCACTTACATCTCTTGTAATTGACGGATTTTCGGACTTTCTAGATATTTTGTCTATTTCATCAATATAAATAATACCTTTTTCTGCTTTTTCAACATCATAATCCGCTGACTGAATTAGTTTAAGCAAAATATTCTCGACATCTTCTCCTACATATCCTGCTTCTGTCAAAGTTGTAGCATCTGCAATTGCAAAAGGTACTTGTAAAATTCTTGCTAATGTTTGTGCAAGTAGTGTTTTTCCACATCCTGTTGGTCCTAATAAAAGAACATTACTTTTTTGTATTTCTACATCATCATTTTCATCTTCTTTATGATTAATTCTTTTATAGTGATTATATACTGCAACAGATAATGTTTTTTTAGCTTCTTCTTGCCCAATTACATAAGAATCTAATATTTCTTTTATTTGCGCTGGGGTAGGCAACTTTTCATCTGTTTTAGTAGTATAGGTAATTTCTGTATCTTCATATAGTTCATCTTCCATGATATTGTTGCAAACTTTAATACATTCATCACATATATATACTCCTGGTCCTGCTACAATTCTGTTTACTGCCTCTTGAGATTTCCCACAAAAAGAACATTTTACTCCTTTTGTTGTTTTACTATTTGCCATCTATAAACTCCTTTATCTTAAATTTAAGCTCTTTTTTCCATAATGCCGTCAATTAGTCCATATTTTAGAGCTTCCTGTGCTGTCATATAATTATCTCTTTCTGTATCTTGATTAATTACCTCTAGTGGCTGACCAGTTCTTTCACTTAAGAACTTATTTAATTTTTCTCTTGTTTTTACCATATGATCTGCATGAATTTTAATTTCTGTTGTTTGTCCTGCTATCCCGTGTCCACCTATTAATGGTTGATGAATTAAGATTTCTGCATTTGGTGTAGCAAATCTTTTTCCTTTTTCTCCAGCTGCTAATAAAACTGCTCCCATACTAGCTGCCATACCTATACAAATAGTAGATACTGGACATTTTATATAATTCATTGTATCGACAATACCCATTCCATCTGTAATAGACCCTCCTGGGCTATTAATATATAAGTGTATTTCCTTGTCTGGATCTTCTGACTCTAAAAATAATAGTTGTGCTATTACTAAACTTGCTGATGTTGGATTTACATCTTCTCCTAAAAAGATTATTCTATCTTTTAATAATCTTGAATAAATATCATAAGATCTTTCTCCTTTTGCAGTTTGCTCAATAACATATGGAACTAAACTATTTTGTTCTCTCATTTACATACCTCCATCTTAATATTTAGAAAAGGTTTTGTATCCTTTGTTCTTTTCTAATTTTATTCTTTATTTTTTGTCTTGTGCTTGTTCTTTTTTCTTAGCGACCATTTTTGCATTACTAAGAAGCATATCAATTGCTTTTTCTACCTTCATGTTTTCTTTTACATATTCTTTTAGTGAATCATTTTTTAAGATTTCTTCTTCTGGCTTATTATAATTTTTAGCCATTTCTTTTAATTTTTCTTCAATTTCTTTTTCTTCTGGCTCAATTTTTTCTTCTTTTATTATAGCTTCTAAAACTAATCTTGATTTTACTGTTTTTTCTGCTTGTTCTTTCATTTCATCTCTCATAGTAGTTTGTGTTTTACCAGATAAGCTATAATATTGCTCTAAATTTAGTCCTTGATATTGTAATCTTTGTTCTACATCTTTTACCATATTATCAATTTCTGTGTCAATCATTCCTGATGGAATATCTACTTCTACTTCTTTACAAACTGCTTCTATTACATTATTTTCTGTTTCATATTTTGCTCTTTCTTCATTTTCTTTTTGCATTTTTTCTTTGATACTATTCTTTAATTCTTCTAAAGTATCAAATTCGCTAACATCTTTTGCAAATTCATCATCCATTTTTGGAAGCTCTTTTTTCTTAATTTCATGTAATTTTACTTTAAATATTGCTTTCTTTCCTGCAAGTTCTTTTGAAAAATAATCTTCTGGGAAAGCAACTGTAATATCTTTTTCTTCTTCTAACTTCATTCCAATAATTTGGTCTTCAAATCCTGGTATAAAGGTATTACTTCCAATTTCTAATTCATGTTTTTCTGCTTTTCCACCTTCAAATGGAACACCATCAATAAAGCCTTCAAAGTCAATAACAGTAAGGTCACCTTTTTCTACTGGTCTATCTTCAACAGTCATTAACCTTGCATTATGTTCTGCCATATGTCCTAATTCATGTTCTACGTCTTTATCAGATACAGTATACTCTATTTTTTCTAGTTCTATACCTTTATATTTTCCAATTTTTACTTCTGGCTTTGTTTGTACAATTGCTGTAAAGATTAAATTCTTTCCTTTTTCCATTTGAGTAATATCAATATTTGGTCTACTTACTGCTTCTATTTTATTTTCTTTAATAGCTTCATCATATATATCTGGTACTAATTCATTAAAAGTATCTTCATAAAAGATTTCACTACCATAGTGTTTTTCTACTATATTCATTGGTGCTTTTCCTTTTCTAAATCCAGGAATTGTAAAGTATTTTGCAGTTTTACTATATACTTTTTTCATAGCGGTCTCAAATTTTTCTGCTTCTACTTCAAAACATAATTTTACTTCATTTTTGTTATCTGTGTTTTCTACTTTTACACTCATCTTTTTTCTTTCCTTCCTAAAATTATAATTAGCTTTTATATTATATCACATTTTATTTAGATTGCAAGTCCTATTTTTACACTCTTTTGTGGCTTAAAACTATTTTTAATCTGTTTCAATTGTTATTAAATTAAAATCTAAATAATCTGCACTAACTAGTTTTAATTCTATTCCTTCTATTTTTCCTTCTACTGCTTCTTCATAAGATGCTCCATGTAAATGACCATAATAGCACCTTTTTACATGATATTTTTTCATGACATTTACAAATTCCATATGTTTTTTTTGTCTCAAATATCCTTGTGTAATTGGCGGATAATGCATAAAAGCAATCATTTCTTTATCTTCTCCATATTTTTTGATACCTTCTTTAATAGATAGTTCTAATCTTATCGTTTCTCTATTTAACATTTTCCCATCGTCATCTTCTAGTAAATTCCATCCTCTTGTTCCTACTATAATCTTATTTTCAATGCAATAGCTATTATTATATAAGAAATCAATAGTTTCAAATTCATTCTCTTTCAAATATTTTTTCATATTGGTAATGGTTGTCCACCAATAATCATGATTTCCTTTTAATAAAATTTTATTTCCTGGCAAAGAATTCAAATAACGAAAATCTAAAAACGCATCTTCTAAATACATTGCCCATGAAAAATCACCTGGTAATATAACTGTATCATCAGGTTTTACTTTCTTTATCCAATTGCTTTTAATTTTCTCTTCATGGTTTACCCAGTTTTCGCCAAATATATCCATTGGCTTTGACTGTGCAAATGAAAGATGTAAATCTGCTATAGTATAAATTGCCACTTAAAATTTCTCCTTCTTTTAATGGTTTATAGATATTTCATTTATACGAGCCATTTAACTTTTAGGATTTGTAGGTGTGTCCCCTAACTGACAGTTTTGGTCAAAATAGGAACGTCCCTAAACTGACAGACAAATTTGGTACAGCATTTAAGTTTAAATCAGCAGTATTTCCTTCTAAATATTGATAATATCCTGCTGAGGCTATCATTGCTGCATTGTCAGTACATAAAATTGGCTCTGGATAATAGATTTGATATCCTTTCTTTTCTAATTTTAAGAACTCACTACGTATATAAGAATTAGCAGATACTCCCCCTGCTAATGCAATTTGTGTAATTTCTAAACTTTTAGCTGCTTTTAAGGTATTTTCAATTAGTTCTTCTGTTACTACTTTTTCGAAACTACTACATAAATCTGCTAGATTTATATTAGGGTCTTTATGATGTAAATTGATAATGGCAGTTTTTATTCCACTAAAACTAAAATCTAAATTATCAAAGTGAGTTTTTGGAAGTTCTATTATTGGTTTACCTTCTTTTGCTAGTTTATCTACTTTTGGTCCCCCTGGATATCCTAAGCCGAATAACTCTTGCCACTTTGTCAAATGCTTCTCCGCACTGCATCGTCTCTTGTTTTTCCTAGTATTTCAAATTTTGTATAATCTTTAATATGTACTAAATGAGTGTGTCCTCCTGATATAATCAAACATAAAAAAGGTGGTTTTAATTCTTTATGTGTAATATAGTTTGCTGCTATATGACCGTGAATATGATTTGTTGCAATTAATGGTTTGTTTAAAGCATAACTTAAAGCTTTTGAATAAGATACTCCTACTAATAATGCGCCTACTAGTCCTGGTCCATAGGTACAACTAATTGCATCTACCTCTTCTATATTTATATTAGCTTGTTTTAAAGATTCTTTTACTACATGAGAAATAGCCTCTATATGATTTCTAGAAGCTATTTCTGGTACTACCCCTCCAAATTGCTCATGGATTGCTATTTGTGAGTTTATGACATTTGAAAGAACCTCTCTTCCATTTTTTACAATGGAACTAGAGGTTTCATCACAACTTGATTCAATTCCTAATATGTATGTGTCTTTTTTCATTCTATTCCCTTTTTTTACCTTATAAGAACAGTCCATAAAAGCTACCTACTGTCCATAATAATAGTTTTAATATTCCTGTAATAACTGGAGTTATAATCATACTTGCTAATGGAGTTATCCATATAATTAAAAAAATGATATAAAATAGCTGTGTATGATCTTCAAACCATCTTCTTGTGTTATATGGTAAAAATGCCATTAATATTTTAGAACCATCTAATGGTGGTAATGGTATTAAATTGAATACTCCTAATCCTATGTTTACAATAAGTGCATTTGTAAGTAACAATTGTATAATTTCTCCTACTTGTGTTAAACAAAACTCTGTTGCAAATATTTGAACCGCACCTAGTATAAAAGTAAATACAATTGCTAGTAGAAAATTCATGAGCGGTCCTGCTACTGAAACAATTGCTTCTCCTGCTCTTGCAGATATTTTTCTATTAAAATTATTAGGATTAATTTGTACAGGTTTTCCCCAACCAATATGAGCAAAAATAAGCATTACTAATCCAAATGGATCCACATGTGCAAGTGGGTTTAAGCTAATTCTTCCTTGATTTCTAGGAGTATCATCTCCTAGTTTTTCTGCTGCGAAAGCATGAGCATATTCATGGAAAGTAATAGCAATTAGTACCCCTGGTATTGTTAGTACTAAATCGAGTAAATCTACTCCTCCACCAAAAATATTAGTTAGTACAATAATGGCTAAAAAGATATATAAATATCTTGTATCAAAATACATATGTTTTATGACCTTTCTCTTAATTTTGTGGTTTCATTAAACTTTTTATTAAACTCGTTGTAAGTTGCTTCGTTCCTATTGTTTTATATGTTTTTTACTACTCAAGAGCTGCTGTTTTACAGTTACCTGATTGAATTTATTAAAACTCGTTAAACTTCTTACATTTTCTCTGCAAAGTGATATTATTTTTTATTCTCTTATATTATTTATTAAATTAAATCCTAAAATAGTTAAACTAATAACACTTGTCCCCAAATCTTTTACAGGATGTATTCCACCCATTGATATTTCTTTATTCTCAATTTTAAGCGATTCAAAACAACCACATCTAAATAAATTTAAAATTGACAATTGATAATCTTCTTTGGAAATCTCTAATAATAACGTTAGCTTTTCTGAATCTATTCCTTGTTCACTTCCAACCATATAACTAGATATATTGGGTAGTTTCGATACTGTATCAAGTATTTTAACTTCTGTTAAAGTTAAGCTTTTAATTATATCTAAATACAGTGGTCTTTTATCCATTTTTTTATTTGGGTCTTGCCAGTTCGCCAAAAGCCTAATCCATATTTCTTGTAATGTTTCATCATCTTCTATAAATCCATTACCCAATATCTCAATTAAATATTTGGGTGGTAATGGTGTTTCTTTTCCTACTATATTTCTTTTTTCTTTAATTTTTTCATATTTATCAAAAAATTTTACTGCATTATTCCATCTAAACCAACTCAATCTATCAATAAATATATCTCCCATTTTAGCAAAAACTCTATTATTTATATTTTCAAATCTAACCTTACCACTAACATCATTAGGTCCATTTAGTTGGATTTCAAAAGCTCTGTCTTTTTCTTGCATTTTTATTCCCTCTTCATTCTTAATAAACTTTTAAAGTTTAAAATATTAAGTTTTCTTTTTTAAGTCTTTTGCTTCAATCAATAACTTATCAAAATCTGATGTTATCTTTTGTTTCTTATTAAATATATTATATTCTTTCTCAGCTTTTTCTTCTGCTTCTTTTCTAGAAATATTGCCTTTTCCTTGCAATATATCATATTTTCTAAACTCCAAAAAAGCATTTATACTTTTAGAAAACTCTTCCATTGTAAATGTATTTTCTCGTTCTACTAAATCTTCTATGTAATCAAAATATCCAGATACTGTTCTTTCTAATCTTTTGATTTGTCTTTCATCTAAATAATTTTTTGCTATCATAACATCTGATTTCAATATTCTTCCCTCTGGTGAATATTTCCATGTAGTTAAACCCATATTTTCTTTTCTCGAATCTGCTTCTGTATATATAATTTCAGCAGCAGTTTTTCCTGTAATTGCATAATGAAATTTATTTTGGACCATTGCATAAAATTCTTTAGTTATTTCAGAATTTTTATCATAATCTATACTACATTCAGCAAAAATATCTGTTATTTGTTGCCATATTCTACGTTCACTCGTTCTAATTGAACGAATTCTCTCTAAAAGTTCTCTAAAATAGTCTTGTTCAAAAAAGCTTTCTCCATTCTTTAATCTCTCATCATCTAGTACAAATCCTTTTTTTATATACTCATTTAAAACTTGGGTTGCCCATATTCTAAATTGAGTTGCCTTTTTGGAATTAACTCTATATCCAACTGCTATAATTACATTTAAATTATATATTTTTACTGGTTTGTCCGATTCAGCAATGTCGATTTTATCGACATTGCTTTTTTCATCTAATTCACCTTCTTTAAAAATGTTTTTTATATGACCAGTTATTGTGTTTCGTGCTTTTCCAAATAATTTTGCAATTAACTCTTGTGTTAACCATATATCATTATTTATAAGTATTACATTAACTTTTACATTTCCATTTTCATCTGAATAAATTAGAAAATCTTTTTGAGTTAAATTCTTTTTGCTTTTAAGCAAAGTATATTTCTCCTTCTCTATTTCTTAATATCATATCTTTTTTATTTGATAACATTTTCGATAGAATATAACTATTGGAAATATTAATCTTCCTACTTCAGGCAAGGAACTTCCTAGTTCTATAACTCCTTACTTACGGCAAAGGTTTTCCGAATAGCATTTTTTTAAATGCTAGTTTAATATAATTACTTTAATATTGCTAGAAAAATAAGCTTGATACAAAATGTACTTGTTTAATGGTCTCCTAATGGTTTCATGGTTGGGAATAATAATACATCTCTAATAGATGCTGAATCTGTAAGTAACATTACTAAACGGTCTATTCCCATTCCCATTCCTCCAGTAGGTGGCATTCCATATTCTAGCGCCATAACAAAGTCTTCATCCATCATGTTTGCTTCTTCATCTCCTGCATTTCTTGCTTCTACTTGTTTTTTAAATCTTTCATATTGGTCAATTGGATCATTTAGTTCTGAGAACGCATTTGCATATTCTCTACCACCAATAAATAACTCAAATCTTTGTGTCATTTTTGGATTTTTAGGGTCTTTTTTTGCAAGTGGCGAATTTTCGATTGGATATTCATATAAAAATGTTGGTTGTCTTAATGTTTCTTCTACTTTTTCATCAAATACTTGTGCTATAATATCTCCTCTTGTTGTTTTTATTGGGTCTAATTCAATATTTAACTCTTTTGCTACCTTTTGTGCTTCTTCATCAGTTTGAATGCTGTGGAAATCTATTCCTGTCACTTCTTTAATAGCATCTATCATTGTTACTCTTCTAAAAGGAGGTGTTAAATCAATTTCTTCTCCTTGATATGTAATTTTAGTTGTTCCTGCTACTTTTTGTGCACTTTTTGCAATTAACTCTTCTGTAAGGTCCATCATACCATTTAAATCTGTATATGCCTCATATAATTCTATGGTAGTAAATTCTGGGTTATGTTTTAAATCCATTCCTTCATTTCTAAAAATTCTACCTATTTCATAAACTTTATCAAATCCACCTACAATTAATCTTTTCAAGTGTAGTTCTGTAGCAATTCTTAAATACATGTCAATATCTAATGTATTATGGTGTGTAATAAATGGTCTTGCAGAAGCACCACCTGAAATTGTTTGTAAAATTGGTGTTTCTACTTCCATATATCCTTTTTCGTCTAAAATATTTCTAATTTCTTTTACAATAGCTGTTCTTTTTAAGAAAGTTTCTTTTACTTCTGGATTTACAATTAAGTCTACATATCTTTGACGATAACGTAAGTCCATATCTTTTAATCCATGGAATTTTTCTGGTAATGGTCTTAAAGATTTTGATAGTAAAGTAACTTCTTTTGCATGAATAGAGATTTCTCCTGTTTTTGTTTTAAAAACAAAACCAGTAATTCCAATAATATCTCCTATATCATCTTCTTTAAATTGCTTATAACTTTCTTCTCCTAATTCATTAATACTAACATAGCTTTGGATTTTTCCTTCTGCATCTTGAATATGACAAAAAGAGGCTTTTCCCATAATACGTTTAGCCATCATTCTTCCTGCAATTGTAACGTCTTTTCCTTCTAGTTCTTCAAAAGCTTCTTTTATTTGCTTGCTATTATGTGTAGGGTTAAACTTTGTAATTTCAAAAGGATCTTTGCCTTCTTCTTGAAGTTTTGAAAGTTTTTCTCTTCTAACTTTCATTAATTGATTTAAATCTAATTCTTGTTCTTGGTTCTTATTTTCATTTTCTTCCATAAGCAATTCTCCTGTTCTTTTTTATTTATAAGAATATTATTTTATAATACTCTTCTTATTTTAACGCTCTTATTATATCCTATAACTTGAAATATGTAAACAATTGGAAGAAAATTTGTTGTTTTTTCATTTTTAACTTGCTTTTCTTAATTCTTTTGCATGCTCTTTTGCTATTTTAGTAACATCTCCTGAAGCAATTCTTGCTATTTCTTCTATAATTTGTTCTTCTGACAATTCTTGAATATCTGTATATGTTTTTTCTCCTTCTATTTTTTTACTAATATAGTAATTATAATCTCCTTTTGCTGCAATAGAAGCTGAATGTGTAATACATAATACTTGCCTTATCTTAGAAATTTCTTTTAGTTTTTCTCCTACTGCTTTTGAAGCTTTTCCACTCATACCAGTATCAATTTCATCAAATACTAAAGTAGATACTTTATCTACTTTAGCAAGTACCGTTTTTATTGCTAACATAATACGAGACATTTCTCCTCCTGATGCTATTTTTACAAGTGGCTTTGCTTCTTCCCCTATATTAGTACAAATAAAAAATTCTATTTTATCTAGTCCATTTATATTAAAGTTTTCTTCTTGGTAACAGATATTTACTGAAAACTTTGCATTTAGCATTTCTAGATTTGCTAATTCTTTATTTACCTCTTTTGAAAGTTTTTCTCCATATTCTTTTCTTTTTAAGTTTATGCTCTTGCCTATTTCTTTCATTTGTGTTTTTACTTCTTGTAATTTTTGTGTTAACTTTTTATTTACTTCATCTAAATTTTGTATTTTTGCAATTTCTGCTGAAATACTATTTTGATATTCTAAAATAGCTTCAATACTATTTCCATATTTCCTTTTTAAAGAATATACTAAGTCTAGCCTGTTTTCTATTTCATTTTGGCTTTGTTCGTCAAAATAAGTTTGTTCTTTCATATCAGAAAAATCTCTTGCCATTTCTTGTATATCATAATAAATACTTTTTAGCTGCGCCAACTTTTCACTATATATTTTTCCACAATCTTCTATTTTTTCTAAATTGCGAATAGAATTACTAATTCCTGCAATTACATTTTCATTTAATTCTTCATCAATTGTTTTCATACTATTTTGCAATTTTTCTGCATTATTCATTACTTTTTTTTGGTTTTCTAACTCTTCTTCTTCTCCTAATTTTAATTTTGCTCCTTCTATTTCATTAAATTGATAAGTTAATAAATCTAATTTTCTTGCCTTTTCTTGTTCATCTCCATAGTTTTCTTTTAGTTTTTGATTTATTTCTAAATACTCTTGATAGAATTTTTGATAGTTTTCCTTTTCTTCTTGCATTTGTATTCCAATAAATTGGTCTAAATAAAAAATGTGCTCTAGAGGATTTAATAATAATTGATTATCATGTTGCCCATGTAAGTCTATTATTTTCTCCATAATTTCTTTTAACTCATTTACTGTTACTAACCTACCATTTACTTTAGAAGAACTTCTACCATTAGAATGAATTTCTCTAGATACAATAATATTATCATCTATTGCTAGCGGATTTTGAGGGCAATAAATATTTGCTTCTATAAAAGAAAATGTTTCTCCCTTTCGTATCATTTCTTTTGAAAATCTACCTCCTGCAATAATTCCAATAGAACCAATAATTAATGTTTTTCCTGCTCCTGTTTCACCAGTTAAAATATTTAAGCCTTCATTAAAATTAACTGTTAAATCTTCTATAATTCCTACATTTTTGATATGTAATGTTGTTATCATTTATCTATTCTCCTTTATCTTTGTATAGATACTTTTTGCAAATTTTTGTTTGTATATTGTTATTATATAGCAAATTTTTGTTTTGTCAATTCTTTTCTTTACTTTTTTCTATTTTTTTGCTATAATAAGTTTTCCTCGCAAGGTGCGATTTATTTTTTTATTTGGAGGTTTGCAATATGAACTGTAACCAAACACCTTGGACACCAGGCTTTCCTACCAAAGAAGCTACCTTTAAAATTCGGGTAGATTCCGCACAGCCTGCTGGCCCCTATTCTTCTCCTGCCATCTCTTCTGGTGTTTCTAAGAAATCTAGCTTTTCTATCAAAAAGAAAGGCAAAAAGCAAGGAAGACGGGACAGCTCTAACAAAGGTTTGTAAATTTAATGTATCACAAAACTCCCCGCAGAGAAAATCTGTGGGGAGTTTTTAACTTCTTTTATTTTACTTTTTATATTTAAATTTTAGTTTTTTTACTTTAAATAAACTAGATACAAAAGCCAGGAGCTACTCCAGTAGGGGCGCTCGCGCTGTAAGAAACGCAATATCCCCACGAGTAAACACGGCAGAAATAAGAGCTATTGTTGTAAGCTGGAGAACGAAGCCACCAAATATCCGTAGCGCCATTTTCCTCTGTTTTTTTGATAAGTTCATCTTTTTCTACATTATATACAGGAGCTAAGTCTTTATAAAATTTATACTGGTTTCCCTCTGTTGTTTTACACAATCCTGATTTGCAACCACTAGTCGCGCTACTTCCCCATATTTCAGTACAGGATAATAACCATAAATAATCATTTGCAGGTGTACGGCTTAATGAATCACTATTATATGTTGTTGCATATGGCTTTTTAACTTGTTTGATATAACTATTATTACTTAAGTTTCCTTTATTACTTTCTAGTTTTCCTCTTATGGTTGTCCCTGCCCATCCTCCTGCATTTGTAGGCTCATTACCATTCATAGACCAAGTGTCTTTTCTTGTCATTAAATCTAAAAATTCAAAACTAATTCCTGCTTTTGTTAAAGTTTGCCCTGCATATGCGCTCGTACTTACCAAGTCATCATGATTAAACCCTAATACCCTTACTCTTTTTATACTTCCATTATATTTTACTTTAAAGATATCTCCTACAGTAATACTATAATCTATTCCATCTTCTGTTACTCCTGTTGCTGTTTTTGTTTCACTTGATATTCCACTTTTTGATATTGCTTTTGCTATTTTTTCTAATTCTTCCCATAAATCTTTTACCTCTATTGTACAACTCGCTTTTTTACTAGTATCATCACTTGATATTACCGTAATAGTAGCAGTTCCTTTTGATTTTCCTGTTACTACCCCAGCATTGTCCACTGTTGCAACACCTTCATTACTACTACTCCATATTACATTTCTATTGGTTGCATTTGCTGGAATAACTGTTGCAACTAAGGTAACTGTTTCATCTATATAAACATTTTCACTTGTTTTATCTAATCTTACACTTTCTACTGGTATTTTTACAGTTACATTACAAGTAGCTGATAAATTACTTCCATCTGTTGTAGTTGCTGTTATGGTAGCCTCTCCTAATGCGATACCTGTAACTAGCCCATTTTCATCTACCGTGGCTACTTCCTCGTTACTACTTGTCCATGTTAATTTTTTATTTTCTGCATTTTCTGGAGTTATGGTTGCTACTAATTGCAACGTTCCACTTGGAGTTACTGCTGCTGTGGTTTTATCTAAAGTAAGAGTACTTACTTTCACTCCTATTGTTAGTTCTGTTGTTAACTCGTGTTCTCCAGCTTCATTTTTTGCAATTGCTTTTATATGATAGCTTGTTCCTTCTACTAGTGTTAATTCTACTTTTGCTCCTTCTGTATTACTTATATAATTCATCTTTTTATATTCACTGTCATTTTCGGTAGATAACTTATAAAAATATTCTACTGTTCCATTTTTTAATCTAGATACTATTGCTTTTGCTGTAATACTATCATCTTTAGCTACTGCTTCTATTCTTCTAACTATTGGTGGCATTGTCCCATTTACGATATCTCCTATATTGACATGCCCTTTATCATTTACAATAATTTCTACAGTATAGCCATCTTTAGTATTTAATAGATAAATATCGTTTCCACTTTCATCTTTTTCTGGTCCTTCTACGTCATCATAGGTTGCTATAATATCTGCGGTTATCAATCTATCCCATAAATCTGTAAGTGGTAGACTTGAATCTACTGCTTT
Organism: Clostridia bacterium; assembly: GCA_022798335.1. Lineage (GTDB taxonomy): Bacteria > Bacillota > Clostridia > TANB77 > CAG-508 > CAG-273. Next base: position 133,135 of record JAAWMH010000002.1, on the reverse strand, counting down.
ATCTGCTATCCATGCTATTCTAATAACATCTATTCTATCTCTTAAATCTGCTATTTTATAGCTTTCTGATGCTTTATTGGCCTGCCCTATAATTCCACCTTGCAATATTACTTGAATTGTAATTCCTGCTAGAATTAAAAGCACTATAATCGTTACAACTAACGCAATTAACGTTATTGCTGTTTCTTTTAATAACATATTTTCTTTTTTCTTTTTCACTATTTTTTCTCCTTTTTTTCTTTGTGACATTTATGTCATATTCATTATATCAAAACTGACATATATGTCAATGTAGTTTGTATAAAATTATAATAAAATTTTTGTGGTGATATATATGTTAAAAAAAGAAAGATTAAAAAAGGGCTATACGCAAGAAGAACTTTCTGGTCTAACTAATGTAGACCCCAGAACGATATTGCGCATAGAAAAAAATTTAACAGTTCCTAAAATAGACACTTATGCCAGGATGGTAATTGCTTTAGAATTAACTAATGAAGAAATTGGAGAACATATTCGTAAAATTGCTTTAAAAAGCATAAAGGAAAAAAATAGTTAGTTATTTTAATTTTTTCATAAAATTTATGCCTCCCAAATTGGGAGGCATAGATGCACTTACATTTTTGAGTCATTTGTAGCCTTTACAATTTGCCATGTGACAATTGCGGCTATAAATAAAGTAATAATCCAATACTTTGGCTGCTGAAATAGGATATTCATTTCATCTTTTGTTTTTAATAGTACTGTTGGTAAAATGCTTGCTCCCATTGCTAACATAAAAATAATGATAATCCGACATGCTTTTTTCATCATTCAAATAACTCTCCCTTCGGTACATATCAAATATTTTGAACATGAGTATTATATCAGCTTTTTTATTTAAAATCAATTCTATATTTGAATCTACCTTGTTAATTAAAATTTAGAATGTAATATTCTAGAAAGTGGCTACATTAAAATTTTATAAATAACAAGTTCTAAAATAAATATCTATTGTATAGTTTAAAAAGAACCTAGAAAGCTTAGAATATAAGCATTTCTAGGTTCGTATAATATGCGTTTGGTGACCCCTACGGGAATCGAACCCATGATTCAGCCTTGAGAGGGCTGCGTCTTAACCGCTTGACCAAGGGGCCTTGATTTAAAATCCTTTATTACTATACCACATTTTAATTTGTTTCGTCAAGTATTGCTTCTAATATAGTAATTAGCCTCTCTTCCTGTCCTGTTAAGTATAAATAGCCAATTAGTGCTTCAAAAGCAGTAGAATACATGTATTCTTGCATACTTGCATTTTTAGCAATATGGTGCGTTTGTGTATTTCTTCCTCTACGTACAATTTCTTGTTCTTCTAGCGTTAAAATACTATCTAGCTTTTTTAATATTTCTGCTTGTGCTTTTGCCTTTACATATTTGATAGCTTCTATATGCAATTTATGTGGCTTTAATCGTGTTTTATTAATTAAATAGGTACGTATATATAACTCATATACACCATCTCCTATGTAAGCCCAAGTTAATGGTGACATTTGATTTATTTCTTCTTTTGTTTTTTCGTCTATATGAAATAGTTTCATTTTTCTACCCTTTCTAATGTAATTCTTCCTAATTTTCCACTTCTAAAATCTTCTAATAAAATAGTTGCTACCCTTTCTAAATCCACTTGCCCTCCTGCTATAATAGCTCCTCTCTTTTTTCCAATTATATTCATCACTTCTATTATCATTTCGTTTTCTTCTAAGGTCTTATTTTGCATAACTTCTTGTAATTGTTCTTTTTCTATTTTATATCTTTCTTGTATATTTAAACTGTACTCTTTTAATGCTTTTTTTAAAAATTCATATCCTATATCTGTTTTTTCTAGTATATCATCTTTTATTGTTCCTGTAAAAGCTAAATTGAAAGCTACCTTTTGGCTTTCTAACTTTGGCCATAAAACTCCTGGCGTATCTAATAGTTCAATTGTATTTGATACTTTTATCCATTGCTTTTGTCTAGTTACTCCTGGCTTATTTCCTACCATAGCTGTATTTTTCTTTGCTATGCGGTTAATAAAAGAAGATTTCCCTACATTTGGAATTCCTAAAATCATGACTCTAATTGCTTTTCCCACTCTACCTTTTGCTTCATATTTAGTATTATCATAAATTTCTTCTATTTTGGAAATTGTATTGGTAATTCCCTTTCCAGAAACACTATCTACTAAAACGGCTGGTATATTTTGCCTTTCAAAATATTCTAACCATTTTTTATTTTCTTTTTCACATGATAAGTCAGACTTATTTAGTATAATAAGTCTTTTTTTATCTTGTACCATTTCTTTTAAATCTGGATTTTGGCTAGAAATCGGAATCCTACTATCTAAAATTTCTGCTACTATGTCAATTAGCTTTAAGTCTTCAATAATTTGCCTTTTCGTTTTTGCCATATGTCCGTGGATACCAGTTAATATTGCTTTTTTCTATATTTTGTACCATTTCTTTTTACCTCTTCTTTTTAATGCATATTCTTCTTTATTTATAAATATAAAAGGTATCCAATTAAGATACCTTATATTTTACATTGTTCTATATTGATTCCTATCTGCTCTTTCGTCCATTTTTCTATCATATTGTTCATTTTTATAAAACCAATCTGTTTTTTTGTCTGTTGGATGCGCTGTTCTATTTTTATCTAATAATACATCAAAAAATGCTGCTACTGGAATTGCTACACCAATTAGAGCAACTAATAATCCAATATAATTATTTAAACTTCCCGCTCCATTTACAACAGCCATAATACTTTGATATAAAAAGATACCATAATATAATCCATGTGCTATTAAATAAATAATAACTGGTAGTAATTTTCTTTTTGCTATAAAGCAAATACAAATAAAAGTAATAAATAGTAGCGCTATTTCCATTGTCATATCCATTGGTGGTAAAATAAAGTCTTTTCCTATGGTATACATTACAGCAGCTACCACACGAAATGCCCAAAACATAAATGCGAACATAGCAATTAGCCAGCTTGATAAATTTTTCATTTGTTTTCACTCCTTTAATTCCTCTATTCTATTTTTAGTATATCACACTCTATTTAAATTTTCTACATTTTTAGACGAAAATAATCACAGTTTTCTATTTTTTTAATACCAAATATCAATACTTACACCTAGATAACACAATATACTTTTATAGAATAAAAAACTATATACGATTAAACTTTAAAGTTTATCATATATAGTTTTTTATTTTATTTAATCTACAAAATTAAATTCATCTTCAAATTTTTCTTTGAATATCTCAAATACCTTATTTAATACTTCTTCATCATCTACACTAACATAAGACTCTTCTTCTTCAGATTCTGTGTCTTCTAATTTTAGAATAACTACTTCTCCTGGTTCTTCTGTTTCTTCTTCTTCAAGTGGTAAAAGTACAACATATTCTTCGCCTTCATACTCAATTAAATCTAGAAATTCGAATTCAACCTCATTTCCTTCTTCGTCATTAAGTACTAATATATTATCTAATTCTTCTCCCTCATTTAAATTTTCTGGATTATTGTTTACATCTTCACTCATCTTTTTTCTCCTTTCGTTTCTATTATCTATTTAATAACAATGTTAATATCTATTTTTATTATTTACATTTTTTAAAAATATATGCGAACAACTTAATCTTCTATTTTATTTTTTTGTTTATTCATATAGGTTTCTAAAATATATACTGCTGAAATTGTATCTACTATTTGCTTTTTTTTATTTTTATCAATATTTAAATAGTTCATCGTTTTGTGTGCTGCAACTGTTGTTAGTCTTTCATCAATTGTTTCTACTTTAATTTTGGGAAATTTGCATCTTAATTTATGGATAAATTTTTGCGTAACTTCTACTCTATCTGTTTTTGTTCCATTCATATTAATTGGCATTCCTATTACAAAAACATCAATATTATATTGATTTGTAATTTCTTCTAATCGTTTTAGTACTAATTTATCATTGCCATTATGATTAACTGTCTCTAATCCTTGTGCTGTAATTTGTAATTCATCAGTTAATGCTAGTCCTACTCTACTGTCTCCATAGTCAATTCCTAGTTTTCGCATTTTTAATCATCCAATCCAATATAATTTTTTACCATTTTTTCTAATAGTTCATCTCTTTCTACTTGTCTAATTAAATTTCTTGCGTCATTATGGCTAGTAATATAAGTTGGATCTCCTGACAAGATATAACCTACTATTTGATTAATAGGATTATAACCTTTTTCTTCTAATGCCTTATATACTTCTTTTAAGATTTCTCTCGCTTTTACATTTTTGTCTTTTTCTACTTTAAAACTAACGGTTTCATCAGATAGCATTTTCTTTTCCTCCTATAAATAATTAATTGCATTTTCTTGTTTTGACGCTGTATCTATGTATTCTTCTAATTTTCTAGTAAGTCCTTCTAAAGCAGTTCCTTTATAATAGGTAGATACTACTATATTTAGTTTTGGACTTACTTGTTCATTTTCTTTATTAGTTTGTATTTGTATACTTTCTACTTTTTGTTTTATTTCTTTCATAAAGCTTATTACTGCTTCTTTATCAATTCCAGAAAATACAATTACAAATTTTGGTCCCATATATCTTACAAATATATATTCATTTGCCAAGCTTTCTTTTACAGTTCTACTTACTTCTGTTACTATTTCATTTCCAGTTTGTCTGCTATAACTTTCATTAATTTCTTCTAAATTTGTAATTCTAAATAAACATACTGTAGACATAGTATATTTGTCTACTATTTTTTTACCTTCTCCATATAAATATTCTTCTGATTTTAAATTTGTAAATAAGTCATCTCTTACAATGTTTTCAATTACTTGCTGATTTTCTACTGTTTTTAATACAGATACAATATTATTTTTTACCACTTCTAAAATTGTAGTATCTATACCATCAAATTCGTGTGGTCTGTTACCTTCTATAATCCAGTATCCTATATACACATTTTCTACATAAAGAGGAAAAAACATAGCTGATTTTGCTCTTCCAAATTCCATTTTTTGGTATGGTAATCTATCTCCTTCTTTTTCTATGGTAACATATTTAGGTGTTGCTGTATGAATGCTATCTTTAAAAATTTCTTCATTTTGTAAATTTCTTAAAGTATCCCAATGTTTTTTCTCCACATTAGAAGCTTTTACTACATACTCTGTACCATTATAAACTACTATTGTAGAATACTTAATTTGATATCTTTCTATTAAAATATCATTAATTTTTTGTATTTTTTCATCTACAGAGGTAACTTCACTAATGGCGTTCATAAAGTCTTGTAATACATTTAAGTTTGTTATTTTCTGGTTTAAATTATGAAAATTTTGTATTTTTTTGTGTATTGACATATTATATACCATTAGTAAGACAATAATAAGTACTAATAATATTATTACTCCGAGTATCAAAAAATCACCTCTTTATTTGCTATTCATAATTATTTTTCATTTTATTTAATGTATTATTCATATCATTTGAAAAATTGTTATTTGCACTATAGTTATTATAATTTACGTTTTTCATTTTTGGATTATTATTAATTAAAGGATATACTGTATCTCCTAAATGATTTAATATTGCCATAAAGTTTTTAGAATAACCATTTAGTGTGATTTTGCAATTGATAAGTCCTTCTAAGTATTTTGAATAAGTTTGCTCTTCAAATGGAATGCTACAATAAGTTACTATATCTTTATTAAATAGTTCTGTCATAAATGACATTGCTGGATCATTGTAAAATGCCATTCCACCAATAATTGTTTTATCTGAAATACTTCTTAATTTTACTACTTTATTTAACACAATTCTAATTTTTTCAGGATCTAATACACCTTTTGCTTTTAAATTTCTTAAAAAGGCGGTTAATGGTTGAATTGTTAACACATCTAAAGTTTGTACTAAATATAATTCCTGTATTTCTTTAAAATATTCATATTTTGTTTTAAAATCGCAATCTAATATAACTAAAGAATAATTTTGAACTAACGTTTCTAAAATATGACTATAATCTTCAAAATCTTCTTCTTCACCAGGAAGAGTAGTATATACTGTTAAATTTTTATGTACTTGAATTCCATTTATATTTCCTCTTCTTAAGTCTCCTATACATTCATAAGCAGTTTTTCTTAAGTTTTCTTCATTTTCTGTATAAATATAGTAAGCATTCTTATTTTGTGTTAAATCTAAAATAGCTGTATTAATTCCTTTTTGTGAAAGTAGTTCTGCAATATTATTTACTAAAAAGGAGGTTCCATTTTTAGAGGTTCCTAAAAATGCAACTATTTTTTTGTCTCTTGTTAGTAAGTTACTAATGCTTGCTTCTTGTAATGGACTTGCATTTTCTATTTGCCTTGTTTCATATGGATTGTTTTCTACTGTTGGCATTTGGTACATAGTTTCATTTGCAATACCCATTGGATTACTAAATGTATTGTCTATACTATTTTCATTTTCTACTTCAAATGTATCTTCTACAGGTTCTACGCTATAGCCTGTTTGCACCTCTTCTACTGGCTCTGTCTTACTCATAGATGGCATTCTTTGGTCTACTACTTGTTCTGCAAATAAATCATCATCATCAATTCCTGGTAAAAACATATCATCTCCAGAAGATGCTTGTGCTTGATTAGTAGCTGTTACTGGTGCCTCTTCTTCTACCATTTCAAACAAATTAATTGGGGCTGCTATCGTTTCTTCTTGTGACGCTTGTGTTTGCATTTCTTCTGTTGGTTCTGCTTTTTTAGGTCTCCCTCTCCCTCTTCTTTGTTTTTCCTCTTGTTTTGCTATTTCTTCAGCAGTTAATACTTTCTTAGGTCTTCCTCTTCTTTTTGGTTGTACTGGCTCTGCTGCTAGTACTTCTTCTTGCATTTGTACTGGTATATTATTTGGTTCTTGCTTTGTTACATTTGCTATCGTTTCTGGCATTTCTATTTGTGGTTCTTCTTGTATTATTCCTGGCATTGTAGGTGCTATTTCGTTTTCTTGTGTCTGCAAACTGTCTAATATATCATCAATTTCTTGAATTTGTTCAGGTACAACCTTCACTGGTGCTTGTGGTTTTATATTTTCTTTTTGAGATTGTATGTTTTGTTCTGGCATTTCTTGCATTCTTTTTACATTACCAGTATTAATTGTATTCGGAATAATAACTGGTTCTGTCATTTTATTTTTATTTAAGTTTTGTTCTATAACATCTAATTTTACATCTTCTTTTTTAGGCTCTTCTTTTTGTTTTATCGGTTTTGCTGCATAGTTATTATTTGCTTGCACTTTATTTACTTTTTCTTTATGTTTTGGTGCTCCTCCAAAAGAAACTATTTCTTGATATTTCATACTATTTGCTTCTAATACTGCTTTTACATTTAAAGGTAAGAAATTTGCAATTAGTCGTAATTGTGAATCTGTATATTGACTTGCTATATGTTCAAAACTTTCTACATATTTTTCTTCATTTCCACCTAGTTTTTTGTAATGGTTTACAATATTTTGAATTTCAACTTCACTAACATCTCCTTCGTTTCCTACTTTGTAGTCTACATCTTCTGAGTCAATACGATAGTATATTTTAGCTTCTTTTTTACTACGTGGTCTTGCTAATAATTCACATACATTTGTGATACTTCTATCTTTTCCAATTAATGCATTATATACCCCTATTCCAAATAATTTAATTAATAGTGGTTCTGATTTTTCTCTTCTATCTGTGCATATTAAAATAATTGGAATATCATTTCCTGATTGATTTGTTGCTTCATCACTAATATTATCCATTTTTTCAAAAATGAATTTATCTATTTGTTCATAATTATTATTTGAAAATGGCTGTAAATCTTCACTTACAACAATTCTATCATAAGTTTTATCTCTTTGTAACTCTTTAATAATTGCATTAAAATAATATACATTTTTTACGGAAATAATCTCTTTATATTCTTGTTGATATTTCTTGATAATAGACTCTGAAATGTTTTCATTATTCACTGCAAATAATACTTTCATTTGTTCTAACCCCTCCAACCTTTTACAACAATTGCAAAAATTAATGGTAATACTTGACAAATTACCATTACTGTAATAATGGCTACTAATACACCAAATCCTTTATCTTGTATATCTAGCTTTCTAATTCCTATAACATAACGATATATTGCAGCAATTACAATTCCTATAAAGCCAAATGGAATACTATAAATTCTAACTATATTCAAAAGATAGGCAGCTAATCCATATGTATCGTTTCCATAGGCTGCTTGATAATCTTCTAAACTTTTTAAGGCTTTATCTTTTAACTCTACTAAATTAGTGGTTGCTGTTTCTGATTTTATAGTATTTTCTGCCGTGGCATATACAGTTACAGTACTAAATAGAATTAAAAAAATAAACATAATTGTTAGTACTTTTTTCATTGATTCTATTTGCCCCTTCCTTAATTTCTTCCACTTCTATTATTTATTTTTTTACTTTCTATATCATACAATAAAGAACAAAAAATAGCAAGTACTTTTTATACTTACTATTTTTCTTTTTTTATTATTTTCCTGTAAAAGCTGAAATGTCTGAATATTTACCTGCTACTAATTTTCCATTCACCCATTTATAAGCTCTTACCCTTGCTGTATAATTATATTGTTTATCTGTTAGTCCTGAAATTGTTCTGCTATTTGTGTAAGTAATAAATGGTCCTACACTTCCTAGTCCTGGTACAGTAAAATCTATTTCATAATATGCTGCTCCTGGTATTGTATCCCAGCTTAAATATACTGCATCTTTTACTACATTTGCTCTTACATTTTTTACTTGTGAAACGTAAATGTTATTTTCATAATCATTATAGCTTTCTGTTTTAAAGCTTGTAATGTTAGAATCTTTAGCATATACCTTTTGGTTATTTACATATTCGTAAGCAACTACTTTTGCTCTATAGTTTGTATTATAATCTAATGTTTGGCTTCCATCACTAAATAAAGTAACATAATTTTGAGCAACATCTTTTACTTTTTGATAAGCTCCATAATTTTTAGATAAATATACTTCATACCCTGCTGCACCTTCTACTGACCACCATGTTAAATATGCTTCGTTTCTATTTTGTACTTTTGAGTTTAAATGTGTTACAGCAGCCAATGTATTTTTCCTAGCTGTTGTTATTGCAACAATTGTTGCTGTAGGAGACTCTTTTAATACTCCATTTACATATTGGTAAGCATATACTTTTATATAATAAGTAGTACCATATTCTAACCCTGTAATAGTAGTACTTGCATATGATGTTGTTCTTGCTAAAGTATAACCATAATTTCTATTTTTAGATAAGTATATATGGTATCCACTTGCATTTGCTATATTTGACCAATTTAAATAAATATTATTTGCACTTGTCGTTGCTTTTACGTTTGCTACTTGACCTACCGTAATTTCTTCTTTTGGTGTAGTAAATCTTTTTTCTAATGAATAATATCCATATTTTGTACCATTACTCGTATTTTGAAAAGCTCTTACCATAACACCATAATTTGTTCCATATGCCAAGTTTCTTATTGTTGCATAATTATTATATACAGTTTGCATGTATTGCCAAGTACCATTATTTTGTCTCATATAAATTTCATATCCATTAGCATTATTTACTTTTGCCCAATTTAAATATGCTGTATTTTTTTCTACTTGCACAGTTAAATTTTGAACAGTATCTACTTGGATTGTCTGTGCCTCTGTAACAAATGCTTTATACTCGCTTTCATCTCCACGAATAATTCCATTTTTGCCTTGTTTAAAAGAAATTACTTTTACTCTATAATAGGTATTATAATCTAAATTTTTCAGTGTTGCATAATTTCTATAAACAGTATCTACATAAGTAAAATTCCCATTTCCTTTATCTAAATAAATCTCATAACCATCTGCATTTGCACTGTTGTTCCAATTGATTGTTACTGTATTTTCACTAATAGATCCTATGTTTAAATTTTTTACTTGTTCTGGTTTAGTTTCTACTGGGTTATCTTGATATTGATCTTTGTATATTGTTAAACCTCTTTCTGGTGAAAATGCTCCATAGTCTAGTGTTCCTGAACTTGTTTTTCTATATGCTCTTATTTTAAATTGATAATATTTTCCGTTTTCAAATCCTGTAATAATTGCTGAGGTAGCCCCTCCATCTACTGAGCCAATATTAAGATAACCTGTCCCTGGTATATTTACAAAAACTTGGTATCCTGCTACATTAGCTACTTTAGACCAATTTAATGTAACATTTCCTCCATTTTGGCTTGCTGTTAAAGTATTTACTTTTCCTAATGTTTCTTGTACTGCCATATTCACATAAATTGTGTCTGAAAAACTTCCTACCTCTTTCTTACCTGTATTAGTTAGCTGATAGGCACATACTTTTGCTTGATAACTTACTCCTTCTGTAAAACCAATTACTGGTGCATTATTATTTTGTACTGAGCCAATGTATTCAAACCCTCTATTTGCAGTATTTATATATAGGTCATACCCATCTGCATTTGATACATTACTCCAATTAAAATAAACTGTGTTCCCCTTCATTTCTGAAGTTAAATTATATACTTTTCCTATTGTAGCCGCATTTACTGGCATTGTTATCATTGGTAAAATAATTAACATTAGTGTAATAATGATTGCAATATTCTTTTTAATATTCTTCATAATTACGACCCCTTTCCGCCAACATTTTATCACTTTTTATGTATACTGTCAACATATTTTCATTACTCTACAATAACATTTTCTAATCCAGTTATTTCATTATTATTTTGTATAATTGTAATATTCTCTTTTTCTTTTTTTAATTCTTTTATTTTAGAAACATGATAAAATGCAAATCCTGCAAGTATTCCTAAAAAGAAAATGCATATTAAAATAATTGTAATAATAAAAGTTTTTTTCTGTATCATTTTTATTTCTCCCTTCTTTATTTGCATGATAAAATTTGACATGTCCTTTTAGCTTTCCTGCTTTAAAACAGCGTTTTCTTCTCCTACTAGTTCTTGAAATTGTATTAAAATTTCAGGACTCATATAAATACCACCTTTAATAGCATCTATTTTTTCTTTATTTTTGATTTGCATTGGCACATTATTTTTTTCTCCACTAAAAAAACGAATCGCTCCTTTTAGCCTTTCTTTTGTTTCTTCTGTTAAATTGGTAATGTCTACTTCAAAAGTTTTCTTTTTTACTTCTGCAAATTCTTTTATCGTTCTTGCTACAATTTTTGGTTCATCATCTTCTCTTATGCTGAGTCTTCCTTCTACTATGACAATGGAGTCATTAATTAAAATACTAGAACTACTTTGATAGCAACTGTCAAACACAATAATTTCTGCTTGTCCATATAAATCTTCTATCGTTACAAATGCCATAATCGTATTATTTTTGGTATATTTCTTTTTTATAGATGTAATAATTCCTGCTATTGTTACTACTTTTCCATCTTGTAGTTCTGGCATACTTTTTTCTTCTAGTTCTTCATTTCCATTTAGTCTCCTTAGGTCTAAAGTAGATAAATTAGTTTTTGCTTCAATTTGTGTTCTCATATTTTCTAATGGATGTCCTGATATATAAATACCTAGCATTTCTTTTTCCATAAATAACATTTCTTTTTGGTTATATTCTTCTAGCACTGTATAATTATATTTTATTTCTTCTACATTACTTTCTGCTGCCAAATCGAACATGCTTACTTGCCCTGCAAAACTTCTTTTGCCACTATCATTAATGGTATCTATAATTCTTTCAAATGATGCGATTAAAGTTTTTCTTGTTTGCCCAAAGCCATCGAATGCCCCTGCTTTAATTAAACTCTCTACACATTTTTTATTTACTTGCAAATTTTCTATTCTTTCACAAAAATCACTAAAGTCTTTAAAATCTCCATTTTCTTTGCGCTCTTTTACAATTTCATCTACTGCTGCCGTTCCTACATTTTTAATACTGCCTAAACCAAAACGTATTTGCTTTTGATCTACTGTAAATCTTGTATCACTTTTATTAATATCTGGCTTTAATATTTCTATTCCTAGTCTTTTACATTCTTCTATATAGTCTGGTACTTTATCTAAATTTCCTAAAAAGCTATTTAGCATTGCTGCCATAAATTCTGTTGGATAATAAGCTTTTAAATACGCGGTTCGATAAGATACTACTGCATATGCCGCTGCATGAGACTTATTAAAAGCATATTTTGCAAATTCTGCCATTTCGTCAAATATTTTATTAGCAGCTTCTTCATCAATGCCATTTCTAATACATCCTGGTACTATAACATTTCCTTGTTCTTCTACTTGACCATGAATAAATATTTCTCTTTCTTTTGCCATTACGTCTAGCTTTTTCTTTCCCATGGCTCTTCTTACTAAATCTGCTCTTCCGAAGTGAGTATCCTGCTAAATCTCTTACTATTTGCATTACTTGTTCTTGATATACCATACAACCATAGGTAACTTTCAAAATAGGTTTTAAGGCAGGATGGGTATATACTGCATGCTCTGTATCTTTTTTATTTGTGATATACCTTGGTATTTGGTCCATTGGTCCTGGGCGATACAAAGAAACTCCTGCTATAATATCTTCTAAGCAATCTGGCTTTAATTCTTTCATAAAGTTTGTCATTCCCTGACTTTCAAACTGAAATATTCCAACAGATTCTCCATTTTGCCATAATTTATATACTTTTTGATCATGCATTTGTTTATCAAATTCTACATCTATATTTTGATTTTCTTTTACTAAGTCAATGGTATCTTGTATTACAGTTAAGGTACGAAGTCCTAAAAAATCCATTTTTAAAAGACCTAATTCTTCTAAAGTTGTCATGATATATTGTGTAGAAATAGCTCCATCTCTTACATACAGCGGTACATAGTTTACAACTGGTTCTTTGGTAATAACAATGCCACAAGCATGAGTAGATGCCTGCCTTGGCATTCCTTCTAAGGCCATAGCAATCTTTAACAATTTTTTCATTTGATCATCTTGTTCATATAAATCTTTTAACTCTCTATTTTGTTCTATTGCTTTTTTTATAGTAATATGTAATTCATTTGGTATCATTTTAGCAAGTTTGTCTGCTTCTGCATATGGCAAATCTAATACTCTTGCCACATCACGAATTACCATTCTTGCAGACATAGTTCCAAATGTAATAATCTGTGAAACATGGTCTTTTCCATATTTTTCTTCTACATAAGCTATTACCTTATCTCTTTTTTCATAGCAAAAATCTATGTCAAAGTCTGGCATGCTAATTCTTTCTGGATTTAAAAAACGTTCAAAAATTAGCCCATAACCTATTGGGTCTATGTCTGTAATTCCAATTGCATAGGCTACAATTGAACCTGCTCCTGAGCCACGTCCTGGCCCTACTGGTATATTATGTGTTTTTGCATAATGAATATAGTCCCATACAATTAGAAAATAATCTACATATCCCATTTTATTAATAACACTTAGCTCATAATTTGCTCTTTCTAAAATTTCTTTTGGAATGGGATCCCCATAACGCTGTTTTAGTCCTTCTATAGTGAGTTTTTCTATATAATCATAGTGAGACTTAAATTCTTGTGGTACATCATAATTTGGTAAAATTGTATGTCCAAATTCAAATTCCACATTGCATTTTTCGGCAATTTTAACAGTGTTTTCTATTGCATCTGGCACATTACTAAAAAAGGTTGCCATTTCTTCTGGTGATTTTACATATAATTCATCTGTGTCAAATTTCATTCTATCCATATCTGTCATACGTTTTCCAGTTTGAATGCATAGTAATACTTCATGATTATAAGCATCTTCTTTTTTTAAATAGTGCGCATCATTTGTAGCAACTAATGGGATATCTAAACTTCTAGATAGTTCAATTAACTTTTGATTTGCTAGTACCTGCTCTTTAATACCATTATGCTGTATTTCTAAATAATAATCTTCTCCAAAAATAGATTTAAACCATAAAGCTACTTTTCTTGCTTTTTCCATATCATTATTTAGTATCGCCTGATTTACTTCTCCTGCTAAACAAGCACTACAGCAAACTAAACCTTCATGATATTTTTCTAATACTTCATGATCAATACGTGGTTTATAATAAAAGCCTTCTGTATAACCAATTGATACTAATTTTGCTAAATTTTTATACCCTTCATTATCTTTTGCAAGTAAAATGAGATGGCTATATTTTCCATCAATATTAGGGTCTTTATCAAACCTTGAGCGTGGCGCTACATATACTTCACAACCAATAATTGGTTTTATATCATTTGCTTTACATGCTTTATAAAAATCAATTGCACCAAACATAGCACCATGATCAGTAATTGCTATTGCATTCATTCCAAGTTCCTTAGCTCTTACTGGTAAATCTTTTATTCTATTTGCTCCATCTAGTAAGCTAAACTCACTATGGATATGTAAGTGTACAAAATTTGACATTTTTTATTCCTCTCTTTTGTCGTATTATATTATATATTTTTAAAAAAAGAAAGGTTGTTTTTACAAAAAAACAAGCAATCATTCAAGATTGCCTGCTTCTTTATTATTTTTCTTATTTTTGAAGTCCATCAATTGTTCCATTAACTGTTCCATAGAATTCTATTTTTACAGTAGTTGAACCAGCAGTTGTTGTTAATTTAGCTTTTCCATCTTCAATTCCGAAAGAGTTAATATATTTTACTACTTCTGCTAGATTTTCTTCTGTTACTCCTGAAACTGCTGCTTGCACCTCTTCAAGAGTACTTGCACTGTAATCTTTAATTTCTACATCTGTCATAGCAATTGGAGCTGCAACTGCAGCTTTTACAGTTAATTTTGTATTTGCAGTTACCTTATCAGCTGCTTGTGTATTATTAACAGTAACTGTTTGGCTACCTGTTAATGCTACATTTTGAAGATCAACTTCTCCATTGTTTACTTCTACTTTAATTGAGCTACTAACATTAGCATTTTCTTGTGCTACTGTTACTTTTCCTCCTGTTGTTTTTATTACAATGCTTCCTGATTGACTTGCAGAAAGATTATCTTTTCCTTTAAATTTAATTGTTGCAATTTGTGTAGTTACATTTCTTCCTGCTGTATTTTCAAATACTAAATCATTTGCAGCTGAATTTACAATAACTACTAATTCTTTTCCTGCTACTTCATTTGTTGTTGCATCTATTACAGTTTCTTTTGCTGTTGCAACTTTAATTCCATTAATTATAGCTGCTGTGTTTTGTGTATTTGCAGATACAGTATATTCTTTTGTACCTACTACATCAACACCTGGATTTAAAGTGATTTTTTTACTATTTAAACCATTAACATTAAATAATGCTCCATTTCCTTTTAAAACAACTTCTTCTGGTCTTGTTTCTACTGTTACTTTTCCACTAGATATTGTTGGTGCAGTTGTAGTAATAATTCTTTCATAATCATTCCCTTCAATAACAACTGTTAATCCTTTTGCAGTATCAGCAAGTGCTAATGTTCCGTTATTAATTCTAGCTAATTTTAAAGTTACTGTTGTTCCATCTACAGTAATTTCATCTCCTGCAAGTAATGTTTTAACTACTGCAATTGAATTTTTAAATTCTACTGAATAGTTAGATGCTGCATCTACTGTAATTGCTTTTTCCCCATTAATCATTACACTATCTCCATTTACATAGATAGTTCCTGCTTTTGCATCTTCTTGTTTCATAACTCTTACTAAATTTCTAATTGTTGGAGTTGTTTGTAATGTTTTAGCTGCTACTGTATAGTTAGATTCTCCTTGGATTCCATCTACTGTTGCAATTACTTTAAATGAATATTCTGTGTTAGCTTCTAATCCATTAATTACTATTTTCTTATCATTTACAGTAACATTATCTGTTCTAACAAGTATCGTACTTGTTGTTGGATTCCCCATAGAATCTGTACCTTTAACATATTTATGGATTTCTACTTTATAAGTAGCTGCTTTATTATTTACAGTAACTTCACTATCTAAAGTGATCGTCATAGAATTATCTGTATTAGCTGTTGAAGTCGCTGTTAGGTCTCCTATTATAAAGAATCCTTCTGAAGCAGCTGCTTCAGATTCCACTACTGCTTTTTGATTATCTAATCTATTTACTATAACTTCTGCTTTATATACTTTACCTTCTACTAAAGTAAGAACTGTTTCTGAAACTCCTTCTGTTACTGTTACAGTAGGTGTTGTTTCAGTAGGTACACCATATTCTCCTGTAGTTTCATTTAATTGATATAATCTTAATGTATAGTCTTTAAATTCTTCAGTTTTATTAGCATTTTTCCAAGATAAAACTTTACTTCCATCTTCTTTTACTGTAAAAGCTATGTCTGTAACTGCTTTTAATGCTTTTACATCTACTTCTCCTGATTGTACTTCATCTGAATCAGAAGTATTTTCTCCATCACCTTTTACAATAACACCTATTTTATATTTTCCAGCTTTTGTCATTTGGCTTGTAAAGTCTTTTACTGATGCTGCTACAGTTGATGCTGTTACTGTATCTTTTGCAATTGCTTTTCCATCTTTATATAGTATAACTTCAAAGTCTGTAGAAGCTGCTATATCTTTTAAGGTCCATTTGAATTCATCACTATCTTTTAAATTTGGAAGTGTGAAACCATCTTTTTCTACTGCTACTGCCTTTGTTGCTTTATCGCTTGGAACAATAGCTGCTGTATCCTCTGTAGAAATTGCTGTTTGGTTACCATAAATATCTTCCACAATATAGTATAGCTTATAATCTTCACCTTCAACTAAATCACTTGCTATAAGTGCATTTTCTATTCCATTTGCGTTTAATATAATAGTTGATTTTAAATCTGCAAAAACTGCTGGTGTAGCCTCTCCTGTTCCTACTACTGCATAATACATTTTTGCAAGGCTATTTTCTCCAATATTTTCAAGAGATACACTTGCATTTCTTGTATTTGTACGAGTAACACTTACTTTTGCAACTTCTGGTGTAGTTAGATTTACATCAACTACTTTTTTACCTAAAATGGTCTCTTTTTTACCTTCTACTTCTACTAATTGTAAGGTAACTTTTCCATTACTTGTAATTTTTGTATTTAATCCACTTACTTCTATGTAAATTAAGTCTTGATGAGCTGGAATGTTAGCAGCAACTGAAAAATCACTATCAGCGCTTGCTTTTACTCTATTTCCATTTGCATCTAACACTTTAATTGCAGTTTTAGTATTTGGAGTACTTAATGTTTTGCTTAGATGAATATTTACACCAAAACTACCAATATTTTTGCTGTTAAGGTATGTAATACTATTGTGGGCAGCAGTAGTATCTACCACTTCCATTGTGTAATCTGAATTTACTTCTTCTTTATCTGCTTCTGGTAACTTGCTTGCATCTATAACTGTATTTACTCTTTCAGCATCGTATTGTCTAATTCTTAAAGCATCACTTGAATCAATTACACCATTATGTGTTGCAACATTTGCAGCTTCTTTTTGAAGTGCATCTAATGTTACTTTTTCAGCATCAGCTTGTTGTACTAATAAAGCATCAGAACTTGTAATATCTCCATCTCCGTTAATGTCTCCATAAATTAGTACTGTATAAGTTGTTCCATTTACTGTAAAAGTATCTCCTGTTCCAACCACTGTATTGCTTGCTAAAACTGAAGTTCCATTAAATTTTGTAATATTTCCAAATTCATCTTTTATATCTTGAATTGTTACTCTGTCATCTCTATTATTTAAAATATATGGTACAATATTTCTTCCTTTTACTAATTGATCTTGGCTATAAATTCCTTGTGATTTTGTAGTAATAGTATTAGTAGTTGTTACTGCTGATACTCCACTTAATCCTGTTGTAGCTAGAATTCCAGCCAATGCTAATGATGATATAACTTTTAAATTTTTCTTCACTTTTCATTCCTCCTAAAAGCTTTGATTTTTTATATAATTTAATATTAAAATCTTATATTTTATCAATTTGCTTTTTTGTTTTACTATTTTTTATCTTATTTGCTTCTCTTTATTGCAAATATAGCTCCTGCTGCTACTATAATTACAGCAATTGCTCCAATATATAAAGGTGTTCCTGTTGGTGGATTTTTTTCAATTGGTTTTCCATTTACATCAACTGGACCTTCTGATGGTTTTTCTGGGTTAGTTGGCTCTTCTGGATCACTTGGATTAGTTGGTTCTTCTGGGTCAACTGGTTCTTTTCCTTCTTCTGCTTTTGCTATTTTAACTGTTACTTCTGTATTGTCTAAAGTTTCATCAATATTGTTAGAATATCTTGTTACTGTAAATTTTGCTTCTGCATCATCTACAAGTGCCTTAAATGTAAATGTCATTTTTGTATCTGAATTTGCATCATCTGATGTTGAAATAATAACAAAACCTTTTTGATCTGTATTTTCTGTTACTGATTTTAAATTTGTTTTAAATCCTTCATATGAGAATTTTGTATCATCATATTGTAATTTAATACTACTTGCATTAACAGCTTCTTTTGTTTCAATTGTTACTGTTACTGTTTCTCCTTTTTTTACTTCACTTGCACTTGCTTTTAAGCTTGCTGCATTTACACTTCCTATTGCTGCTATTAACATAACAGCTACTAATATTGTTATTAATAATGTTTTTTTCATAATTTTATTACCTCTTTCTTTTTTCTTTTTTTCTGTGGTACATCTATTCATATACCTTTTAAACTTCATGTGCTATACACACAACTCTGTTTGCTCCGCCTTCGGTGCATGTTACAATAGTGATTGTTCTTTTTCCATCACTAGTATTGCGATAGTGATCCACGTCGTTTGGTCCACATACAAATACATTATCTACTGCATATGTTACTTTTGCATTTGTTTTTTTATTAATGGTGTATAATGTATCTCCGTTTTTTTAAGGTTTTCAATTTTTTAAATTGATAATCCCTATGACCAACAATACAGAAATTTCCTGGCTCATTTAATTCTGGTCCTGCTATGTGCCCAACTGATTTTGCAGTTAATGCATCATCAGAGTAACCATGTACAATATCACACTTTACTCCAATTTTAGATATTATCAGTCTTCCATCTACTTTGTATTTGCCAATTTTTTCAGGTATTGTAACATCTGAAACAATTTCATCTTTTTTCTCTTCTACTGCATTTTGCTCTACTTGCTCATTATTAGAAGTTTGCACTTCATTATTTTCTATTGGCTTTACTACCTGCTCATTATTTCCAGGATCAATGCCAATTGATGAATTACTAACCACTAAATAAATAATAGCAAGGATTATAATGCAGATTAGAATACCTATTACAATTTTTTTGTTTCTTTTTAGTACTTGTCGTTTTTTGGCTCTTTTGCCTTGAGAATAAACTGCCATTTCCTTTCTATAAAAAGCTTCCCTCCCTTCATTGTCCTGTTTTGGTTAGATTATTTTAGGATTTTTTAACCTGTTTCAGATTATCTGCGATAATTTTAATCTATTTCAGGTTAAATGTCAATAACCTGAAACAGAATATTTTAAAATTATTTTTACACTAACCCTAAATATTAGAAAAATCTAAGCTTTAGATATCCGATAGTGTAAAAATCATTATACAAATCAGTATAACTAACCTTATCTAGTATCCATTTATTTTTCTAGAATAAAAATTGTTTTTTTAGAAAATAATAAGATTATTGGAGGAATTATGTATAGAAGATTAAAAGAATTACGTGAAGATCATGATTTAAATCAAACACAAGTCGCAAAATATCTAAATATGTCACAAACTGGTTACTCTAAATATGAAACTGGAGAGAACGATATTCCTACTAAAATATTGATTGAACTTGCAAAATTTTATCATACTTCTATTGATTATTTACTTGAATTAACAAATGAAGCTATCCCTTACAAAAGAAATAAATAGCAACCTACTAATATTATTTATTAGTAGGTTGCTATTTTCCCTAAATACTGTAAAATCTATTTACAAAACATACTTTTGTCCTTCGAAACGAAGTTTCGTGTTTTTTGTTGACATATTATGTAAAATATGCTATAATAAAACTATCATCTTAATATAGCTAATATGCTAATTTATATTTAGGAGGCTTTTCTCATGGCAATCGTAAAGTTTACTACCGGCATCACCTTCGCTTCGGACAGCTTCAAAGACCCCAAGAAGCACCACATCATCTTTGACGGCGCTTCTGAGACCGACTTTCTGCGGCCCGGCGTGAGCTTCATCTACGGCGACCCCCAGGACATGCAGCAACTCGATCTTCTGATGGAAATCACCAATGTCATGGGCAAGAAATGGTCCCACCAGCTCATTGGCAAGCAGGTACGGTTAATCGTCGACTTCTCCCCTTTGGGGAAGGACGAGTACCGCATCAAGCCGCTGGCTATTGGGCACCCGACCGACGACCAGTTCCTGCTCCTCAACACCAACTACCAGCTTTTGACCGAGGCGGAAGCCATGAAAATCATTAAAGCAATGTAACTTTTTTGTTTTTCTCTAAGCAAGCTGGGCGCCCTATAGTTAGGACGCTCACGCTTTTTGTTTCATTTTATATGAGTTTCTTCTCTTTGACATTTTCCATCTTTTATTACAATTGGTCTTTTAGGCTGCGTATTGCTTACATACCTTTCTTTTTCTGGTCTTATTTCTAAATCATATTCTTCTCCATTAGTTATCATTTCTGCAACAATTTCTTCCCCACTACAAATATAAATCGTTTCCTCTGTAGCCTTTTTTAACCTATAATTATGATTATGATATGTAAATGTATTTTTTCTATTTTGCATTGCCTCCCATACTGTTTGTTCAAAATTTTTAGAGTTTTCTTCTGGAATTACTATAGAACCTCTTTTTTTAAAATAGTTCATATCATGTTCTTTTTTTACCGCAAAAACCGCTTCTGGTGCTTGTCTTAAAGTTTCCCAATCTTGAAATTTTTGTGGTTCATCTGATCCATTTTTTTCTGTAACAGTTCCATCTTCTTCTATTCTAATAAAATGGTGGCCTGCTCTTCTTGCCCTATACAATACTAAATATTCATCTTCTTGTAACTCAGTATCTCCTAATAATCGCACAAATGGAAAATTATCTAATATCCCAGACACTCTTGTATCAAAATCTGCATCACTTGGAAATACACAAGTATCTACTTTTAAAGCATATCCTCCACAATTAATAGCTTGGTTAAAATGGTATTCCACATTTTGCTGCACTTTTTGTTTTAATGCTTCTTGTACTTCAAATAATTCCCCAGTAATTAGTCTTTTAATATATGGATATTGCTCTGCAAATCTACTGTTTACAGTTGCTTCTTCTTGTAATGCTCTCAAAATTTCCATAGTGGTTTCGCCTTGCAACTTTTCTAATAAAATTCTTCTTGTTAGTACTTCTATCAAAGCACTTCTTCCGCTTTTCTATATAAACTCCACTTAATATTTCATACTGAATATATTCTTCTTCTTGTCTACTTAATTTTATTTGCTTTTTTAATTCTTCTAAAGCTTCTGCTGATAATGCTTGTTCAAATTCATCATATAACTGATAAAGCTCATCTTTTGATAAATTACGCTTTTTCTTTTCAATAAATATTGCATAAGCATTTTGTATACTACTAAATTTTGTATCTTGTAAATATATACTACTAATTTTGCTTGAGATTAACCACTCATATTCCCTTTTTTCGTTTTGTACTTCTTGTTCATATATTCTTTGTTTTAATGTTCTTTCAAACTCCATTTTTACTAATTTCTTCCTTTCTTTCTATTACTTTAAAATTTGCTTTTGCTAAGCACAAACCTATCTTTTCTACTTTTTTATTTAGGGCTTGTTCTAATGCTTTTTGATATATTTCTAATTGTACTTTATACTTTTCTATAAGTTCTTCTTCATTTCCTTCTTTTACATAGTCTGTTTTAAAATCTATTAAAATAAGCTCTTCTTTTTGATTTATATAATATAAATCTATAATACCTTGTACTAAAATCATTTTTTCTGAACTTTTAGCTTCCTGAATAATTTCTTTTGCTGGTATACTAATATAAAAAGGCTTTTCTTTATATACTTCTTTTGCCTTTTTTAATTCTTGAAATAACTCAGATTTTGTATATGTATAAATTAAATCTATATCAATTGCTTCTAATTCTTTTAATGTAATAATTTCTTTTTCATACAAACTTTGTACTAATTGTTTAATATCTTCTTGTGTATACTCTTTTTTTTCATCTACTTTTTGAATGCACAAATGAATTAGAGTTCCTTTATGTACATTTGAAATAATTTCTTTTTCTTGCAAAAATTTTGGTATGCCTTCTTGTATTTCTTGTTTTTCTGAATTTACAGCTAAGTCTTGCTCTTCATTTTCTATATTGGTTATTTCGCTAAGCTTTATCTTTTCTTCTTTTAGCTTTGTTACAGAGGTTTTATTGGGAAGAACTGTATCTACTAAATGTGGATATTTCCATGTTAATATTTCTTCTATTTTTTCTTTCTCTTCCTTTGCTCCTTCTTGCTTTTCTAATGCCTCTTTTATTTTTTCTTTTACATTTATGTTTTCTTTATTTTCTTGTTTGGTTAGCCTTTTTATTAATTCTTTTTTAGAGTATGTTTCTAATGTAATAATTTTGTCTAGTGGCATTTCTTTTCCTTTTAATAAAATCCTTTTACTTTTTCCTAAAAAATAGACATTTAGTAACCAGTCTAAATAAGATTTTCCTTTTTGAATTAATTTGTAATCTAATTTTAAAGTATTATCTTCTGGCATTTGGTACATTTCTATTTCTTGTTTCTTTTTTTGGCATTCCTTTTCAAAGTCTTTGCTTCTTCCTGTTATATATAATTTTTCTTTTGCTCTTGTTAATGCTACATATAATATTCGTTCTTCTTCTGATAATGTTTCTTGCTTCATTTTTAATTTAATTGCTTCTTTTGCTACCATATTATACTTTATTCTATTTTGTGTATCTATTAAGGTAGGTCCAAAACCAATATCTTGATGAAGCAAAATGCTTTCATTTAAATCTTTTAAATTAAACTTTTTTTGTGTACTACATAAAAACACTACTGGAAATTCTAATCCTTTGCTTTTATGTATACTCATAATACGAATAACGTCTTCTCCTTCTCCTATTAGTTTTGCTTGCCCTAAATCTCCATTTTGTTTTCTTAATTTTTCTATAAAATGAATAAAGTAAAATAATCCCTTATAACTTGCTATTTCATATTGTTTTGCTTTTTCAAATAGAGTTTTTAAATTTGCCATTCTCATTTGTCCATTTGGTAAAAGTCCTACATATTGGTAATATCCCGTATCTAAATATATTTGCCATATTAACTCACCTAAAGGTAAATACTTTTCTTTTCTTTTCCAATTTTCTAATTTTTCTAATATTGCTTCTATTTTTTCTTTAAGTTCTTTCCTTCCTGCAAGTCTTGCTTTTAACATAGCCTCATAAAAAGTACAATTTTGATCCATTAGCCTAACTTCTACTAAATCATTATCTGTAAAATTTCCTATCATTGATCTTAATACTACTACTAATGGAATATCTTGCATTGGATTATCTAATATTTTTAAAACCGATAAAATAGTTTCAATTTCTACTGTTTCTAAATAAGAGCTAGAACTATCACTAAATACTGGTATATTTAAGTCTGTTAATTCTTTTTCATAAATTGGCGCTAAGTTTGAAGTAGCTCTTAATAATATAACAATATCTTTTGGTCTTATTTTTCGGTAACCTTTCTTTTTGTCATACACCATATAGTTACTCTTTAAAAGACTTTTTATTTTTTCTGCTACTAATTTTGCCTCTAATACTTCATCTTCTATTTGCTCTTGTTCTTCATCTTCTTCACCTTCTTCTTTAAATGCTGTTATACTCTCTTCTTGTTTTAAATCTAAAATAAGCATTTGAGCTATTCCTGCATAGTCTTTATTTGATTCTAGCTCTTGTACTGGCTCTGGATAATTTGCACCATAGTTCAAATATTCATTTTCATTATATATAATATCGCCTAATTCTTTTGACATAATTGCTTCAAAAACCAAATTGGTAAAATCTAATACATTTTCTCTACTTCTAAAATTACGAAATAGTTGTATTTTTAAATTATCTTTTGATGTTCTTTGCTCTTTTATTTGATAAGTTTCATATTTATTTAAAAATAGCTCTGGTCTTGCTCCTCTAAATTTGTAAATACTTTGTTTCACATCTCCTACCATAAAAATATTATTTCCTTTTGAAATACTTGTTAAAATTGCCTCTTGTACTAAATTACTATCTTGATACTCATCTATTGCAATTTCTTCAAATTTTTCTGCGTACTTTTTTGCAATCTCTGTAGGTTTACCATTTTCTCCTACTAAAATTTTAAGAGCAAAATGTTCTATATCATTAAAATCAATACAATTTTTTTCTTTTTTACGTTTGGAAAATTCTTGTAAAAATTCTATGGTTAAATTTGCTAACTTTCGTAAAATTGGCTCCATCTTTTTAAAATCAGTAAAAATTGAGCTAGAGCTACAATTAATTATTTTTCCTAGCCCTTCTTTTATTTTCTTTTTAACAATATTTCTTATTCCTTTTGCTTCTTCTTTTAAATCAATAGTTACTGTTTTATCTATTGGCCATTTACGAAAATTACAGTTTTGTATTTTCTGATAAGTGTTTTCCCATGAGGTTACACTATTTAAAATATCTTGCAATATTTCAATATCTTCTAAAATAGTTTGTGTAAACTTTGCCATTTCTACATATTTATTTAATTTTTTTTGTGTTATTTCTAAACTTAAAATGGCTTCTTGTATTTCTTCCCTTACATATTTTAAAAGTATTTCTCCCCATAAAGTTTGTCCAAAATCCTGTTGATTAGCATCTATTTGAAACATTTCTACTTTTTCTTGTAACCAATTTTCCGGAAATGGACTACTTTGAATAAAATCATATATAGTTAAAACAAGTTGCCCTAGCGCTTCATCTCCTCTATAATTTGTGTAAGTTTCTAATAATTCTAAAAAATCCTGATTATTTTCTTCATATTTTTGTTCAAATAAGTCATCTAACGTGTCTTGCTTTAATAGAGCAATTTCTGCTGTATCTGCTATTTTAAAATTACTTGGCATACTTATTTCATAAAAATAGTTATGAATTACCTCTAAACAAAAAGCATGTATTGTACAAATACTAGCTTTATTTAATAATGTAATTTGTCTTTGCAAATGCATATTATGTGGTTCTTCTTCTAGCTTTTTATAAATAGCATCTAAAATTCTTTCTCTCATTTCACTAGCTGCTGCATTTGTAAAAGTTACTATTAACATTTTGTTAATATCCATTTTTTCATTTATTATCTTGTGAATAATTCTTTCTACAAGCACAGCAGTTTTACCACTTCCTGCTGCTGCTGCTACTAAAATATTAGAATCTTTTTCTTTAATGGCTTGCATTTGTTCATTGGTCCATTTTACTTCTGACATAACTCTCTCCATTACTTTTTTGTTTATTATATCTTAATGAAAGGCACTTTTCAATGCCTTATTTTTTGATTTATTTAATTCAAAAATAATAGATTGTCATATTTTGTTAAATATTTGCTGATTACTTTTTTTATTTTAGCACATATTAAATTTAGGAGGTAAAAAAATATGGATGAAAATATTAATTTAACAATCTTAAATGAAATTGCAAAAGCTGCAAAAATGGGACTTTCTAGTATTAGCTTTGTATCTGATAAAGTAGCTGATGAAACTATGAAAGAAGAATTAAGTACACAATATGCAGAATATGGAAAAATATTAGATCGAGTTAATACTCGGTTTTGAAAAATATGGTGAAATACCAGATGAAGAACCAATTGGAGCTAAAATGATGACTTGGACTGGAGTACAAATGAATACTATGATAGACAAAAGTAATTCTCATATTGCCGAGCTTATGACACAAGGTAATTTAATGGGAATTATAGAAGCTCAAAAATTACTAAATCATAGTCCAGAAATGGAACAAGAAACCAAAAATATTTTAAATGATTTTATTACTATGCAAAATAATAACATAGAAAAAATGAAACAATTTTTATAAGCCTTTTGGGAAATACGCTTACTTTTGGTAACTTAAGTGGTTCCTTTATACCCCAAAAAGGGAAAAAGGGTCTGTCCCTTTTTCCTTTTTCCTATTTCAAATATAGTTCTGGATCTTGTTGTTCATTTTCTTTTAATAATTCAAAATGTAAATGTGGTTCATCTGATATTTCAAATGCAGCTGTGTTTCCTATTGTTCCTATGCTTTGCCCTTGTTTTACGTTTTCTCCTTCTACTACAAATTCTGTTGATAAAAGATTAGCATATACTGTTTTATATCCATTTATGTGCTCTATGGTAACTGTTAATCCATAACGTGGATCGTTTTTAATAGAACTTACTTTTCCATCTGCTGCTGCTTTTACTACACTTGTTTTTTCTGCTGCAATATCAATACCATCATGTGTTGCCCATACATCTAGTGTACTAGAATATACTAGTTTATTATCTGCAAACTCTTTAATAATATCACCTTTTACTGGCTTTTTAAATTCTGGATCTGGTACTTTTTCGTTTTTCTTTTCTTCCTCTTTTACACTATTAGTAGTTGTATTTTCTGTCTTTTTTGCTTCTGCGCTACTTGTATTTACCGCTATTTTCTCATTGTTACTACTAGTTGTATTTTCTACAGTATTATTTGCAACTGTGTTATTTAAAGTATTTGTTTCTGATTCATTTTTCATTTCATTAACTGTTTTTCCATAAGGGGTGCTAGTCTCTTCTGCTCTTTCTAAATTTCCAATTGAATTTGTGTCAAATTTACTAATTTTAGTACTATTATTTAATTTATTACTATATAGCAAAAATGCAATAACAAATATAATAACAGCTAATGCTAGCACACTTCCCGTAACATATAACATCTTTTTGGTATCTAGTCCTTCTTCTGATACTCTTTTTCTATTTTCTCTTCTCATAAAAATAATTCCTCCTTAATTTTCTTTAGTACCATTATTAACAATTTTGAGAAAATTATACAAAAAGTGTTAAATATCTTTTATTTTTACTCCTGTATAGTAATGATAAATAATATCTTCATATGTTTTTCCTTGTTTTGCTAAGCTATCTGCTCCTGTTTGACTCATTCCAACCCCATGACCATAACCAGTTACCTCAAATGTAATCTCTTCCTTTTCTATTTTTATTTTAAAATTTGCAGATCTAAGTTTAAATAAGTTTCTCATTTCTACCCCAGAAAGTTCTAAATTTCCTACCTGAATATTTTTAATTCTATTTCCTTGTGTATATTCTTTTATTTTAATACAATCTTTTTGATTAAAATCTATCTTAAAATTACTATGCTCCTTTTTTATTGTTTTTTCAAATTCACTTTTATTTACTGTAATCTTAGAAGCATACTGCGAATATGCTTCTTCTCCTGCTGTTTGTACAGTTTGCAAATATGGATAACCACTCCCACCCCATACATTAATTGGTGTTTCTGTTGTTCCTCCACTGTTAGCATGAAAAAATGCATTAATTGGTTTTCCCTCATAAGTTATCATTTTTCCCTGTGTTTCATTTACTGCATTTACAATCTTATTCCAATATTCTTCTTTTACTTTTTCGTCCCATTTTTTTAGTCTATCTTCTTTAGAAATCCATGCTTGACAACAACTAGAATCATCACAAATATCTGCGTTTTTATGTTTTCCTTTATTTTGCATCATTTTATATAGTGTATAAGTTCTAGCTACTACTGCTTGTGCTTTTAATGCCTCTTTTTCAAAACTTGCTGGCATTTCGCTACTAACTACTCCATATAAATACTCATCTAATGGTAAATTTTCTATTTTTTGCGTTTTTTTATGTAGTAGTTTTACTGTTTTGTACTGATTATAATCATAAGTAGATTCTACTGTTATTCCATTTTGAATATTGCTATTGCTTACTTGTTTCGGCTTGAAAGGAGAAGTAAAAAAAATAGGGATTGCAAAACAGAGCACAAAAAATAAAAAAAGACAAATAATATATTTTTTCATTTTAAACTCCTTTATGTCAGTTTAGGGGACATAGCTTAAAAATAAGTTTGTCCCCTCTATGACAATTTTGACAAAAATAAGAACATACCTAAACTAACATAACATTACCCTACATCTTTTAGACGACATTTCATTAACTCTAAAGTTTTTCTTTCTATTCTAGATACTTGTACTTGTGTAATTCCCAATATTTTTGCTATTTCTGATTGTGTTTTTCCTTTATAATATCGTAAAAGAATAATTTGTTTATCCTGTTCTTTTAAATTTTGAATAACTTGCTCTATGCATAATTTATTAGTAATCACATTTTCTTCATCTATGTTACTTCCCATTTTATCTAATAAGCTTTCTCCATCTTCACTTTCTTCATATAGCTGCTCATCTATTGAATGAATTGGTCTAAAAGACTCTAATGCTAATGCTAGCTCTTCTTTAGTAGTATTTAGTTTTTGAGCAAGTTCTTCTATTCTTATTTCTTGTCCATTTTTTTTATAATATTCATTTTTTATTTCTATTGCCTTTATTGCCATTTCTTTCAAACTTCTACTTACCTTTATGGGACCATTATCTCTTAAATGTCTTTTTATCTCTCCTAGAATATAGGGAACTGCATAGGTAGATAAACGTACTTCAAACCTACTGTCAAACCTTTTAATACATTTTATAAATCCCATTGCACCTATCTGATATAAATCTTCTATTTCATATCCTCTATCTTGAAAACGTTTTACAATACTCCAAATAAGTCCTTTATTTTTTTCTATTAGTTCTCCCATTGCCTCTTTATTACCTTGTTGCGCTTTTATAATATCTTGTATTTGGTTTTCAAATTCTTCTTGCATAAATGCCTCCTATTTTTAGTATGTTTACTTATGTTAGAGCATTTTCTTCTTCTACTTGTTGTAAATTATTTTCTTCTTTTTGAATCTTCTTTCTCATTACAACTTTTGTTCCAATTCCTACAACAGAATGAATTTGTACTTCATCCATAAAACTTTCCATAATAGTAAATCCCATGCCAGATCTTTCTAAATTTCCTTTTGTTGTATATAGTGGCTTTCTAGCAATTTCTATGTCTTCTATTCCTTTTCCATTATCTGCAATTTCAATTTCTAATACATTGTCTAATAGGGTAGCTCTTATCTTTACCATTCCTTCTAAATCTTCGTATCCATGAATAATACAATTTGTAACAGCCTCTGATACTGCTGTTTTGATATCTGCTAATTCTTCTATACTTGGATCTAATTGTGCAGCAAATGCTGCTACTGTAATACGTGCAAATGCTTCATTATTAGATTTACTTAAAAATTCAACTTCCATTTCATTATCATATCTACTTTTCATTCTTTCCCTCCTAATAACTTATGAGACAAAAGGGACTGTCCCCGATGTCTTACTTTCTATTGGAATTATTTTTAATATCCCACTCATTTCAAACACTTTCTCAATATTTTTATTAGTATTTATCATCGTAGTAACTCCTCCTAGCATTTTTGCTAGCTTATATCTCCCTATTAATAGTCCTATTCCTGCACTATCCATGAAAGTAACCTTACTAAAATCAAACACAACTTTTCTTGGCATAAATCTTGTAATTTCATAATCCATTTTCCTCCTTATTTTTTCTGTAGTATGATGATCTATTTCTTCTGTAATAAAAAAATATAGTACATTGTCTTCATTATCAAATCTACTTTCCATAGTAATTCCTCCTTGTTTCTTGCTTGTCCAATTATACATTTTTTTCCAGTAAATAACTAGAGTAAAATTTAAGAAGTTTTGTCGAATTTTAAAAAGTTTTCGACATTTTTTTCTTTCTTATAATTGAATTTAAAATTCTTTGTTATTTCCATAAAAAAAACGCATCTTGTAAACAATTCCTCTAAAAATAGGGTTTATAAGATGCACTTTTGTTTAAAAATTGCAATATATAACATAATATGTTATAATTATGTTATATATTCCTTTGTGAATAATTTTGTTAAAGGATGGATTTGTTATGTTACAGCATGAAGTTCAGGTTTCCGAGATCGTCACCGCCCCTGCCAAGGCCCGCCGTATCGTTCCGCTTGAAAAGGACACCATCGGAGAAAAGCTCAGTCACATGCGCAAAAGGCTGATGAAGCGTTTGCAAGAGTGGCATCTTTCCTTCCTGCGGAAGCTGCACGGCAAGGCACAGCGCGTTGGCAACCAGCCACTTGTTTACGAGCTGCGCCGACTGAAAAACATGTTTCCCGATGTTCAAATCAAGCAGCTCCCTGACGATGAGTACCAGCTCACTTTCTGCTCTGAGATTCCGCTCTCCACCCTGCGTAGCTCCCTGAACATTTTTAGGAGCGAAGTTTGGAGCAAGCGAGTCTTCCGGGAGACCTTCTCTCAGCCCACTGCTGGAAATTCTACCAGCACTTTGAAGCCTATTTCTTCCTACCTTCAGCTCCCTGTTTGCCGTACTGCCAATGCTGATGGTCAGCATATGGTACTGTTTAGCAATCAGAATCGGCTTTTGGTGGTTGTGAAAAAGCTTTAAAGAGACTCCTTTAAACGGAGGTGCTTTGCACCTCCGTTTTTCTATTGTTTCTTAAATATTTTGTAATCTTTCTTCTACATTTCTTAGCATTTCTTGATACTTTTCTAGCTTTTCTTTTTCTTCTTTGATTTTAGCCTCTGGTGCTTTATTTATAAAACCTGGATTGGAAAGCATTTTTTCGCTTCTTTGTACTTCTAGCTCTAATTTTGCTTTTTCTCCTTGTAGTCTTTTTCTTTCTTCTGCAATATCTACTAAGTCTTCTAATGGCATATATAATTCTACCCCGTCTTGCATAATTGCTATTGCATTATTCGCTATTCCAGTTTTATCTTTTTGTATTGTTATTTTAGTACCAAATCCTAATTTAAGTAATATTTCTTCTAATTCTAGTAATTCTTTTTCATATTGTTTAGTTACAAATATTAATTCTGATTTTTTAGATGGATGAATATTTCTATTTGCTCTAACATTTCTAACTTCTATAATAATTTTTTTCATCTTCTCTAGAAATTCTTCTTCTTTATCAAAAATAAACTTTTCTCTTATGTCTGGCCATTTTGCTACTATTAAATCTTGTGTTCCAAAAGTAATCAAGTTTGGATAAATTTTTTCTGTAATAAATGGCATAAATGGATGTAATAACTTTAAAGAAGAAGCTAAAATATGACTAAGAACGTCACTTACTGGTACTTTTATTTTTTCATCATCACTATAAATTCTAGGTTTTACCATCTCAATATACCAGTCGCAAAATTCATTCCATATAAAAGAATAGATTTTATCTATTGCAATTCCTAAATCGTAATTTTCTATATTTTTTGTTACTTCTACTACTAATTTATCAAATTTATTTAAAATCCACTTGTCTTCTAACTTAAAATAGTTTGGATCATAGGTTTTATTTTTTTCGAAAGCTTCATAACAGAACTCTCTTACTTTTTCTTCCTCTGCTAAATTGCTACTTACAAATTTTGCTGCATTCCATAATTTATTTGCAAAATTAGATGCTGCTTCTAACTTTTCTGGCATATATCTTATATCATTTCCTGGTGAAATTCCTGATACTAATGAAAATCTTAAGGCATCTGTTCCGTATTTATCAATTACTTCTAATGGGTCTATTCCATTTCCTAAACTTTTTGACATTTTTCTACCTTGACTGTCTCTTACAATACCATGAATAAATACTGTATCAAATGGTACTTTTCCAGTGTGTTCTATACCAGAAAAAATCATTCTAGCTAC
Organism: Clostridia bacterium; assembly: GCA_022798335.1. GTDB lineage: Bacteria > Bacillota > Clostridia > TANB77 > CAG-508 > CAG-273. Next base: position 101,283 of record JAAWMH010000002.1, on the reverse strand, counting down.
CCAGAAAAATATAATATCATAGCCTGTAACTAAAGTACTTGTTGGATAAAAATATTTGAAATCTTCTGTTTCTTCTGGCCAGCCTAGTGTTGAAAATGGCCATAACGCAGAGCTAAACCAAGTATCTAAAGTGTCTTCATCTTGTTTTAAATGAGTACTTCCACATTTTAGACATGTTTCTGGCTTACTTTCATCTACTATTATTTCTCCGCATTCTATGCAATAATATGCTGGTATTCTATGCCCCCACCATAATTGCCTTGAAATACACCAGTCTTGTATATTTTCCATCCAGTTATAATATATTTTATCAAATCTTTCTGGAACAAATTTAATTTTTTCTTCTTTTACTGCTTTAATGGCAGGTTCTGCTAATGGTTTCATTTTTACAAACCATTGCTCTGAAATTTTAGGCTCTATAGTATTATGACAGCGATAACATTTTCCTACATTATGTGTATAGTCTTCTACTTTTACTAAATAGCCTTCTTCTTCTAATTGTTGAACAATTCTCTTTCTAGCTTCATATAAGTCCATTCCTGCATATTCTGGATATAGATTGCCCATTTTAAAGTTCTCGTCAAATACCTCTACAATTTCTAAACTATGTTTTAATGCTGCTTGATAATCATTAGTATCATGTGCTGGAGTTAACTTAACAGCTCCTGTTCCAAATTCTTTTTCTACAAATTCATCTGCTATAATTGGAATTTCTTTATTCATAATTGGAAGAATTACTGTTTTTCCTACAAGGTCTTTATACCTTTGATCTTCTGGATGTACTGCAACTCCTGTATCTCCAAGCATAGTTTCAGGTCTTGTTGTTGCTACAATAATGTACTTTCCTTCTTCTCCTTTTACAGGATACTTTATATGCCATAAATGTGTTTGTTCTTCTTCATATTCTACCTCTGCATCTGAAATAGAAGTATTACAATATGGGCACCAGTTTATCATTCTTTTCCCTCTATAGATTAGCCCTTTGTGATATAGTTTTACAAAAACGTGTTTTACAGCATTTGATAACCCTTCATCCATGGTAAATCTTTCTTTTTCCCAATCACATGAACAACCTAGTTTTTTTAGCTGATTTAGAATTGTTCCACCATATTCCTCTTTCCAGTCCCATGCTCTTTTTAAAAATTCCTCTCTTCCAAGCTCTTCTTTGCTAGTTCCTTCTTCTTTTAACTTTTCTACAATTTTAGCTTCTGTTGCAATTGAAGCATGGTCTGTTCCTGGAAGCCATAAGGTATTATATCCTCTCATTCTTTTATATCTTATTAAAATATCTTGAAGTGTTTCATCTAGTGCATGTCCCATGTGTAATTTTCCTGTAATGTTTGGTGGTGGAATTACAATAGTATATGGCTTTTTACTTTTGTCTTCTAATGGCTTAAAATAGCCTTTTTCCATCCACCCTTCATAAATTTCATTTTCAAAACTCTTAGGGTCAAATTTTCCTTCTAAACTATGTTTTTCACACATATTCTTTCCTCCTTATCTTTTTCATACATAGCCTGCTACAAAGCTCTGCATATAATAGTTTTTAAGTACTAACATAAGCCATAAAAAAACCTCGCCTAATTTTACTTAAGGGCGAGGTTTTTCTCACGGTACCACCTTAGTTTTAGTAATTTCGTATTTCCAAAATATTTTGGTATTACTTTCATTTCTAAATCTTAGTTACTTTTAACGCAAGTTACACGAACATACTTACTTTCTTTTTCAGTATATCAACTCTAAAGCTACCTTCAGTTTACTTTTCTAACAGAAGCTTCCAGCCTAATGGCTTCTGTTCTCTTTTTAGCTAGTTTAAACTTACTCCTCTTTTTCTCTGTTTTTACTTTCTTTTTTTATTTTAGCATGCTTTTATAAAAATGGCAAGTTTTTTTACTATTCTAATTTAAAGTATCTCTCACATTTCTATGCTTTGACTACTACTTTGTAATTTCAGTATTTATTGTCTGGTTTCTTACAGCTATATTGCTATTTAGCCTATGCCTAGAATTAAATAGCATCTTTACCCTATTTAAATAACCAGCATAATTATATGTTTTACATTTTTCATATCCTATATCAAGTGGATTTCCATATAGTTCTTTTACTTTTTTAGTTACTGCTGTAAACTCCTTAATTCCCTGATGAAAACTATCATTATTAGCAGTTATAATAGTTCCTATTATTTCTTCTATCCATTTTGTAATTTCTGTTTCTGAAAAAATTGAATTTCTTATTTCTTTCATTAAACCATTTGGACATGCCCTATTGTTTTCTATTTTATGAATAATCTGTGGAATGAGATTCATCTTTTTCTCTTCTTTAAGTCTTCTTAGCATTTCTTGTACTTTTGCAAATTCTAACTTTGCACATTGATCTGCATCTATTACAACAATTGGAATTTCTAGCTGTGCTGCCATTTTCTTTGTTTCTTGCCATCTTTCATTTTTATTATCGTTAATATCTTTTATACTTTCTGCTATAAATACTGCAAATGTTGGAATTCTATTTACTAATCTTCCATCTTTTTCAACTTTTCTTTCAATAACTAATTCGTTATAAAATTTTGAAGAGTTTACTTGATTTTGAGGTGTTAGAAATCTAGTTTGTTCTAAATCTTCCCAACCATCAAATGGAATATCTACTGTTCCTATATCCTTATTACTAGCCCTTAATAGCTCATTTTGATTAATATCTGAAAAAGCTAATAAATACCTTTCTTTTACTACTCCTAAAAAATCATTTCCTATATAAGAACATGATATGGTGTGATTTTGATTTAATCTATCCCAATCTGCTCTTATATCACTATAGTTATGATTTATATCGTAAATTCCTCCGAAGTGAAGTTACTAACATGTTAAACTCTGACCTATTATTTTCTTTTCCTAAAGCATTATAAATTTTTACCTCAGTCTTTTTTCCCCCTATTCTTACACTTTGCGTACCAATGTAGTCTTGTTCATTTACCCTATATAAAGTTTGCTGATACTTATGTAAATAAGCATTTCTTAAATTTGGAATTATATTAATAGTTCCTTCATAATTAGTAGCCTCCTCCTTTAAATCAGCTTGCCTTAACTTTTCAGTATCTTGCTCTTCTAATATTACTTTTAATTCTTTGATTATTCTAGTTTCTTCTGATTGTTCTATTTCTTCTATATCATCGCCAAAGGCACTACATAATATTTTTGCTTTTTCTAAACTCATTCCATATTTAGCTTCTATAATTGCATACTTTATTCTATCTAATTCACTTAGACCTTTCATTTGGTATAACAAACGAGCTGGAAAGTAAGTAAATTTTCCCTCTTTTCTCACTTCTTTTTCGTATTCTTGCTCTACTATTTGGGGATTATCTATTATTTGCTTACATATGTTTTTTCTTCTTTCATAATAACTACTTAACATACTCAAATCATTTAATAAAAATGCACTATCACTTAGCATAATACTAATTGCTTTTTGTCTATCTTGTTCATTTAAACTTTGTAAACCTTCTAAAGTTATATCTTTACAAGAAGAACAAACTTTTAAGTTTCCTACTCGTTCACTAAAGTCTATTAAGTTATAATTTAGTATATAATTATACACTTGTAATTGTTCTTTGGATAATCCTAGTATGTCTTCTTGGATAGACCTATCTGTAATGATTTTTTCAAATCTAGCTTTTCCAAATAAGTCTACTAATTCTCTATGTAGCATCCTAATCTCTAATGTTTCTAATAAATTACTATTTCTACTTAATAATTCTTCTAATAATGTTTTAGCTTGCTTTTGCTCTGTTTCATTTGGAAATTCCATTTTGATTTTATCTTCTGTATCTTTATCCCATGATTTAGAATAAGCAAATTTACTTTTCATTTTATCAATTATATTAGCAAACCATTCTCTAATTGGATGCTTTTTGTACTTTACTAATTTATAATTAGAATTCATGTTTCCTCTTTTCTAAAATCATTTCCATTATATATTAAAATAGATTAGTATTGCCCCTACCACTGCAAATAAAAATCCAAATATTTTAAGTCCCATACTTCCTTCATTTTGGTCTCCAAAACTAAACATTTTTTGGGTAAGTATTCTTGCATCAAATATGCAAACTACTCCTAAAGTTACAATTATTAGTCCAATAATTATTAGAATGATTTTTCCCATTTTTGTTCCTCTTTTCTAAATCATATTTCTACAAATATTTTCACTAAAAAGCTTCTCTTTTTCTTATTTTGATCTGTTGTTAAAAAAATTCTACTGTATATTTGCATTCAAAGGTCTCTTCTGGTTTTAATGAAATGATATCTTGTTTTTGCGTAAATACTCCTGTACTTTTGACACTATCTGCAATAGAATACCATGGCTCAATACTAATAAAAGGTGCATTTGGTTTTGACCAAATTGCTAAATACGGAAATCCTGTAAAATCCATTGTTAATAGTCTTTTTTGTTTATCTGCATTAATTAAACTTATTTTATGGGAAGTAATTCCTTTCATAATTAGTGCATCATTGTCAAAAGTATGTGAGTCTAATAAAATATACTTTTTTTCTACTATTCTATTCCTTGCATAGTCTGTTCCTATTAAACCATCTATTAAATATAAAAAATGAATTTTCTCTTCTGGTTGTTCAAATTCTAAATAGTAATGTCCTTTAGCTAATTCTTCTTGGTCTATTTTAAAGGCTGGATGCCCTCCTATTCCAAATGGCAAATTAATTAGTCCTGTATTTACTACTTTATAGATAGTAGTTAATCTATTTTCTTCTGTTCTATAAGTATTGTATAATGCAAATTCATATGGATACCTTGCTAATGTATATTTATTACTTTTTAGCACATAAGAATGAAAATTGTCTAATTTGGTAATTGGTTCAAATTCCATATCTCTTGCAAGTCCATGCTGCATTATTTCAAAAGTTTTTCCACCTATCAAAGTAGTATTTTTCTTTAATTTTCCTACAATAGGAAACAGTATAGGAGAATGCCTTTTCCAATATACTTTTCCGTTTTCATCTATACAGTTTTCTCCTTGGTGTATTCTTTCTTCGCCATCTACCTTAAAGCTAATTAATTCTCCACCTTTTTGCGAGGTTAACATTTGCGTATACATCTTTTCTTAGCATCTCCTTTCTTACTTTTTTCTATATCATATTGTTTTTTTGCCCTAATGTCAAGTATTCTATGGCTCAAACTAGAAACAATCTGACCTGACCCTTTTAAGGCAAAAGGGTCAGCCCCCAATTCTATAAAGCTACATTTTGCTTAAATCTTTCATCTACTAATTTACGAAGCTTTTGGTTCTTTTCTTTCTTTAATCCTTTATCTTCTGTTTCTATTTTTAAAGCGATGCTTTGTACTGATTTTAGCATTGGCATATCTACAAATAAATTGGCAATTTTAAATTCTGGAAGTCCATGTTGTTTAGTTCCAAAAAATTCTCCTGTTCCACGAAGTTCTAAGTCTTTTTCTGCAATCACAAATCCGTCATTTGTTTCTTGCATGGTTTTCATTCTTTGTCTTCCTACTTCTGTACAGTGGCTATCATATTTTAAAATACAATAAGATTGATACTGCCCTCTTCCTACTCTTCCTCTTAACTGATGAAGCTGTGCTAATCCAAAACGTTCTGAATTTTCTACTATCATTACACTTGCATTTGGCACATTTACTCCTACTTCAATAACAGTTGTAGAAATTAATATATCTATTTTTCCTTCTTTAAAGTCTTGCATTACTTGCTCTTTTTCTAATGTTTTCATTTTTCCATAAACACACGCCACCTTAAATTCTGGAAAGATTTCTTCTTGATAAATTTTAGTCCATTTTTTTACTGCTTTTAAATCTGCTTTTTGATTTTTTTGTGCTATATTTTCTGAAAATGAATCTTCCTCTACTTCTTCTTGCTTTTCTTCTACTAATGGGCATACAACATATACTTGTCGCCCTTCTTTTATATTTTTACGAATAAACCCATTTACTCTGTCTTCCATTCTCTTAGTTACAGCAAAAGTCTCTATTTTTTTACGGTTTGGCGGTAATTCATCTATAATAGAAATATCTAAATCTCCATATAAAATTAAAGCAAGTGTTCTTGGTATTGGAGTTGCTGTCATAACAAGCACATCTGGGTGATTTCCTTTCTCTGCTAAGGCTGCTCTTTGCCTTATTCCAAAACGGTGCTGTTCATCTGTTACTACTAAGCCTAATTTAGCAAAAACCACCTTTTCAGTAAATAAAGCATGTGTGCCAATTAAAACATCTATCTCTCCTTTTTCTAGTTTTTCTAATATTTCTTGTTTTGCTTTTGGCTTGGTTGCTCCTAGTAGTATCTCACACCTAATTCCAAATGGTTCTAATATTTTTTTAAATTCTTCAAAATGCTGGGTTGCAAGTATTGCAGTTGGTGCCATAATAGCTGCTTGATACCCTGATTTTACTGCTTTATAACTACTAATAATAGATATTACAGTTTTTCCTGAACCAACATCTCCTTGCAAAAGCCTATTCATTGGCTTATTTTCTTCCATATCTTTATCAATTTCTTCTAATACTCTTAACTGTGCTTTTGTTAAATGAAATGGCAAGCTATTAATAACCTCTGATATTTTTACACTTTTTTTGAATGCAATTCCTGGATATTTTTCATTGTTTCCTTTTATTTCTAATAACGCTAATTGCAGTATTAGTAATTCTTCAAACACTAATCTTTTTCTTGCTTGTAACCTATTATTCATATTTTCTGGAAAATGAATTTGTTTGATACTTTTTTCTAAATCCCATAAGTCATATTCTTTGCATAAGTATTCTGGTAATGGATCTTCTAAATTTCCGTTCAGCATATTTACAGCATTTTGCATAGCTTGTCTAATAGCTGATTGTGATATTTTATAGCTAGATGAATATAGTGGCATAATTTTTCCTGTATTTTTTTGTTTTCCTAATTCATCAAATACTGGACTTCTCATTTCAATATGGTCAAATTCTCTTGCTATCCTTCCAAAAAATCGATATGTTTGCCCTCTTTTAATTTGTTGTTTTATATAAATTTGGTTAAACCAAGTAATTGTACATTTTCCGTGTGTCATCTTCTACTACTGCTTTTAATACTGTCATATTTTTTCGTATTTGATTTACAATTACTTCTGATACAACAGTTGCTTCTATTGCTGTATCTTCTCCTTCTATTAATTCTGCTATCTTTTTTACTTTGCTTCTATCTTCATATTCTCTTGGATAATAGGTTAATAAATCGCCTAAAGTATAAATATTTAACTCATTTAATGACGCTGCTTTTGTTGGCCCTACTGTTTTTACATATTGTACATTTTGTTTTAAATCAATCATTCCTTTGTTCCTTTCATTTTGGAGATCTGGAATACCTGTTTTTTTATTTCCTAAATAACTTTTAAATATGCTCTTTTGTCATATTTTACCAAAGTAGTTATAAAAATGCAAATCTATTTTTGCCTTTATTCTTGTTATTTTACCTTGTTTATTGTATAATAGAATTTGTAATTATATTTGGGGATGTATTTGGTTTCGACGGTAACCCTGAAGTATTGATAGCGAGTAGTGGATTCTCACTTGGCCACTTTAATCATGTGAGAAAATAAATATAAACGCTGATAATAAAGAATTAGCATTCGCAGCTTAGTAGCTACGACGTCTTACTTTAACCTCCCACCGTTTTAGATAAGGCGTAAGATTCGTGGGAAACGAACTTATTTTGAGCTATCAAAATAAGGGGTAATTTTAAATAGCTACCTATATAATAAGCTTGTTTGTTAGGTTATTGTACAGGGAATTTAAAAAACAAACTGCACTCGGAGAATTTGATATGAATCGGTTATTGGACAGGAGTTCGACTCTCCTCATCTCCACCAACCAATAAAGCACTAGTTTCGTTAAAACTAGTGCCTTATTATTTTTTTATCTTCTTTTAAAAATCATCTGTATCTATTGGCTTTGTTGCCTCCCATGCCTCTTGTAAGCTGGTCTTCTTATCTTCTGCATATTGTAATGCTTCCCATACGTGTAAAATGAAAAAGTATAAAATGCCTGCAATAATTGCTACTATGATTCCTATGCAGACCATTATATCTTCATTCTGGGTAAATAATTGTACCATTTTCTTCGTTGCTATTACTATTTCTAGTTCATAAAGTAAAAACATCAAGAACTTTATAAGTCCTTCATTTTCCTTGCAAAACAACCGAATGCCTATTATCGTTAATTTACTAATATCTCCTTTTTTCATTTGTTTTTCCTCCTTACTACTAACTAAGTTATTAAGGGTTACGTTTGTTTAGCTTTTCTTTTTCGCTAATTTAGCTTATCTTCACCGGCTGGCACTTGAGAAGCGCTCTTATCGTATACGTAGTCCGATTCTTCTTTTTCTTAGAAAAAGACTCCAATCCTTCTACGCAGTACCTTTCGTGCTCTCCTGCTTTTTCAATCTTACTCATCAGTGTTCTTAACATCTGGCTTTCTGCCTCGTGAATGCTTTCAGCAGAAATTTCAATAGTCTCGAAGTAACTTGTGCTTTCAAAGCATGTAGGCTCTTTTGCCGATATCAGTTTACCTTCTTTATCTCTTTTTGCTTCTTCAGAGTAAAATACTTCGTTTTTCATAGATGCTAAACTCCTTTTCAAAAAAATGATATTTATATTATATCATGGTTTACATAAGATTGCAATAGTTTTACTTTTCTGATAGCTATAAATTTTCTTGCTTTTCTAGCATGCTAAAAGATTAAGTCTATACAAATTCAACTTTCTACTTATAATATGTATCATTTACAATTTTGCTTAAAATTTTTAGTTTCTCTTTTTCTTACTGGCTATAATATTAGAAATAATCGTAAATAGTATCGTAAAGCCAATTACTATTCCCATATTTACTAAAATTGGCTGTAATGTATCTCCGATTAAATATTTCTATAGTTTTTAGCATTTCATTTGTTTTAATATACCAATAAGATGGCAATATATGTGCTATTTTTAATACAAAATCTGGTAACATTTCCATTGGTACAAAAGCGCCACATAAAAAGCTAGACCCTAATGCTACTACATTTACAATTCCATTTACTGCATCTTTATTTTTCATACTATTTCCTATTAAAAATGCAATTGTTAAAGCACATAATGTAAAAATAAAGGAATTTGCTATATAAATTAGCCCATGTGCTGTAAACATAACTTTTCCTAATAAGAAAAAGCTGATAACTACATAAAGTAGCCACAATATAATGGCAAATAAACTATTGGCTATTAGTAATTGTTTTTGATATTTATGATAATTCATACTACTAACTATTGTTCTTTTTTGTATTTTTTCTTCTTTAAAGCTAGATAATATTAAGCAAATAACATATACGCAACCTGCTAAAATAGAATAATTTGCAAAATTGTAATAAAATGCTACCTTATTTAAACTATCTGTATCTAATTTAGAGGTCATTTCAATTTGAACTTGTTTTTCAAGTGTATTATTTATTTGTTTTACTAATTCTTCTTCTGATTTTATCTCTTTACTATACGTTTGTGCCACTTTCAAATATCTTTCTAGCATCATTTGAGCTAAACTTGCTTGATAATCTCCTGTACTTTCTACTTTTACTTCTGGTTTTTTACCTGCTAAAAAATCTTCTCTAAAGTGATTTGGTATATAGATAATATAGTTTATATCTCTATAAAATAATGCATCTGCTATAGATTCTTTATCACTTTTAATTTCTTTGATATTACTATTTTTCTCAATATATTCTATTAAGTTTTTTGTAATACCTATTTGCTCATCTTCATTAACAATTAAAATATCTGGCTTACTTGCTGTAAAGTCGGTTATATTATCACTAGTAGACATATTGAAAATACCAAAAAATAGCAAAAATACAGTATACATAATGATAGGTGCTTTACATTTATTTAATACTTTTAAAAATGTTTTAAATACTATCATATTTTTGCCTCCTTAAACTAATTATAGAAATACCTAACATGATAATGGCAAAAATAGCTAAACTTGCTACGTTAAAATAAAATCTATCTAAGGTATCATAATAATATAATGAGTAAAATCCGTCTGTTATCATACTTGCTGGATTTAGCTTATTTATAATTGGTACATTTTTATCTACCATATATTTCATGGTAATTCCCATCATTCCTGACAAAAAGCAGCCTATCATAGTAACAGATATGACAATTCCTGTTTTTAAGTTATCATTTGCTTTTATACAAGCAGCTATTGAAACTCCCATAGTTAAACCTGCTAAACACCCTGCTAATGTTAAAAGGATAATAAGCATTAAATTATTTCCATAATCTACTTTTAGTACAAAAATAGTATAAATAAATAGTAACAACACCCCTATTAATTGTGTTAAATAACTTGCTATACTACTTCCTAAAATAAGTTTTCCTTTTGAGATAGGACTTACCCCTATTCTTTTTCCAGTATGACTCATATTTGCCAAATTTTGATTTACTGCTACCATTCCAAGTATTCCGCCATATAGACAAGTCATAGCAATTAATGTATAAAATTCTATCATAGTATAGCTTAACTTATTACTAGAAATGTCTTGAATATTAGCCTCTTGCTTTTGTAACTTTTCTATTGTATTTTCATAAATTTGCATTCCTATTTGTTCTATATTTACTATTTGTGTAGGATCTTCTTGTAACTTTTCATTTATTTGTATTTGTATGATATTACTTATTATCTCTTCTGATTGTATTATTTCTTCTATCACATATTTTAATACTGTTTCATTGATACCACTATTAGTTACTGTTACTATTGGTTCTTTTTGTAATTCGACATATCCTGTAATTTCATCATTTTTTAGTAACTTTTCTGCTTCTTCTTTACTTACATATTTTGTATTAAATAATCTATTAACATTTTCTTCATCACTTAGTACCTTAAAAGTTTGCTTCCATACAGTACTATTTTTAAAATTTTCATTTTCAACAATTGCAATGTCAATCATTTTTAATTTTTCACTTTTTTCAATATTAGCAAATGCCATATTAAAAAAAGTACCTAATATAATGGGAAAGGCAAAAGTCCAAAATATTAGCATCTTATTTTTAAAAAGAGTTTTTAGGGCATATTTAAAATTATGTATAAATATACTAATCACGTAACCCCTTTCCTGTAAGCTCTAGGAACACATCATTTAAAGTTGGTCTTTCTGAATAAATTTTACTATACCCTATATTTTCTTTTCTTAAATAATCCATCAATTCTGTAAGATTATTTTTGCCTTTTTTATATTTAATTACTAAAACATGATTATGATATTCTGCTTCTTCTACATTTGAAAATTCTCTAATATTTGCAATTATTTTTTCTTCTAAGTCAATTACTTCTACACTTACCTTTTCTTCAATACGAGCAAGCTCTTTTAATTCATCATTTGTACCAGAGGCAATTACTTTTCCTTTATCTAAAATAATGACTCTGTCACAAAGAATTTCTACTTCTTCCATATAGTGTGTAGTATACACTATTGTAGCACCTTTTTGCCTTAAAGTTTTAATACCATCTAATATATTATTTCTACTTTGTGGGTCCACTGCTACTGTTGGTTCATCTAAAAAAATAAGTTTTGGTTTATGACTAATACCACATGCAATATTTAACCTTCTTAAAAGACCTCCTGATAATTGTTTTGGATAAAACTTTTTGAATTCTTCTAAGCCTACTAAATGAATGGCTTCTTCAATATACTCTTTTCTTGTATTTTTATCTTTAATATAAAGTCCACAAAAATAATCAATATTTTCATATACATTTAATTCTTCAAATACAGCTACATCTTGAAATACTACTCCTATTTCTCTTTTTATGTCATATGCATTTGGTTTCATTTCTTTTCCAAAAATTTTAATAGTACCACTACTAAAATTTAGTAATGATAAAATACAATTAATAGTAGTAGATTTTCCGCTTCCATTTGGTCCGAAGTAGACCTAATATTTCTCCTCCATGTACTTCAAATGATAAATCATCTACTGCTTTTAAATTTTTGTATTCTTTGACTAAATTCTTTACTTCAATTACATTTTCCACTTAAATTTCCCCCTTTTTATTTTTTTAGCAAGCTATTCCATGTGTAAATATCCATACTTTTACGTGAAACTTCTTTTGTTCTTCATAAGAAAGCCCTGTTAATTTTTGTCCTGCTTTTATAATGTCATCTCCTGCACTATCTGTCATTACAAATTTTTCTGTATTTAAGATACAGTAAAAAAAGAACTTTGTAAAGTAGTTTTACAAAGTTTTTGAAATATGTTAATTTGTCAGTTTAGGGACGTTCTTTTAACTGACACACTCCCTGAAGTTGTTCGAATTCTTAGTTCTACTTCTGCTTTTCGATTATTTTCATTTACCTTTATAGATCCAGAAGTTGTTTGAGTATCAATATACATATTAGTTGCCTCTTCTATTTTTACATTTCCAGAGGTTGCTTGTATACTAGAATTTTCACTAATTTTTATACTTCCTATTTTGATGCTTCCTGACTTTGAACTTAAATTGCAAAATCCATCAATTGTTTCAAAACGAATACTACCTGAAGTTGTTTTAGCTGTTATGCTATTTGCCTTTACTATTTTTATTGTACCCGAAGTCGATTTAGTTTCTCCTTCTTCTATCCCTTGTGCCTCTATTTTTCCAGAAGTTGTTTCTATAGTTGCTTTTGCAAGTTTTCCTGCCATGATACCTCCAGAAGTACTTTTTATATTTGCATTCTCTTCTACATTTCCTACTTTTATACTACCAGAAGTTGATTTTAGATTTGCACTTTTCACATCTCCACAATAAATATTGCCTGAAGTTGATTTTAAATTTACATTTTTTGCTCTGCTACAAGTAATATTTCCAGAACTAGTTTCTAACTCTAAATCAGTTTGTTCTATGTCTACTACTTCTATTTTTCCACTTGTTGTTTTAGCTTGTATTTTATGATAATTTTCTTTGGGCAATTCTATTATCATTTCTTGCCTACTCCAAAAGAAAATTCCTAAAAGATAAATAGTATGATTTTGTTTTTGTATTTTTAATTTCTTTCCTTCGAAAGTTTCTTTTATTCTTTCTCCTTCTAACCCATATACTGTAACTTTTACTTTATTACTATCTCCTTCTACAAATTTTATATTAGAAGATTGTGCTACTATTTCTATATTTTCAACATTACTTGCATCGTATTCGTTTTGAAATATCATTTTTTCTTTATAGCCAATTCCTAAAAATTTAATTTTATATTCCTTATTTTTATATACAATTGCAGAAATTACAGCAGAAATTATTATCATTATAATTAGGATACTTACTATAACTAGTACTATTTTTATTCCATTACTCTTCATTATTATTTCCCTTTCCTTTTTGATTTTACTCTACTTTTTCGCTTTCATTTACGAAGCTTACACTTTCTTTATAATTCTTTTTTTCTTTAGTAGCTTCCTTTTTGCTACTTTTTTCTTTTGGATGCGAAATAAAAAAGTAAATTAGTATTACTGTAGCTAAAGTCCATATTCCCATTAATTGCATTACTGCTGTGTTTACTTCATACTCTGCTACTTCTATCATATAAGGAAAACTAAATGTGCTCATACAGTATAAAAATACACTAATACTAATTACAATTGCTTTTTGTTTATTTCTTTTTGTTGTATAAGAACTCTTCGGTTCTTCTAACCTTTCTAGTTCTTGCTTTTCTCCTTTAATTAATTCATCTGTTGTAATTCCATATATTTGGCAAAGTGGCAAGATTTTATTAAACTCTGGAGTACTTTGATCTGTTTCCCATTTTGAAATGGTTTGTCTTGTTACTCCTAACTTTTCTGCTAAAATATCTTGAGACATTTTTGCCTCTGTTCGATACTTTAATAACCTTTCTCCTAATGTCATATTTTTCTCCTTTCATTTTTTCTTTATTATACTGTTTTTTTTAGTTGCATACTACCAAGTTTGCTTGGAAATTTGTCAACTAAAGTTAACATTTGCTTTTTTCTTCTTATTATACACCTAATTTATTTCTATTGCTATTAGCACACAAAAAATTCCCAGTAAGTTTTACCTTACTAGGAATTTTTGCTTTAGGTTTTTATTCTAAAACCTCCCTTTTCGTTTTAAGATTTCTATTCTAGAAATTCTTATTTTTTAGATATCTATGCCAGACGTTCCACAAGCTCTTCCTCGAAAAGCAAAGCATGCTTACTCCAAAACTCAATGCTCTTCTGCATCTTTCAAGTTTTTTAGCTTATTTTAGAATGCTACTATTGTTTAGAACTAATGTACTATACAAAAACAATACTTCTTGATTTTCTATTTTTACATACTTTTCTATATCCTTACTTCTCATATATCGAATATCTATTAGCGTAATCTTACTATAGCCTTCTATCAGTAATGGTGCTAAACTACTTGCAAAAGAATCTCTGAAAATAATAAGTTCTTTATTCGTTTTAGCTTCCTTATTTTCAATTGTAATCATTGGTGTTGGACCTGATAAGTATATATCATATTTATCATTACTATTTAATTTCTCTTCATCATATACTTTAGTTTGTTTTCCATTTTCATAATGATATACTGTGGCATTTTCTACTGTTTGATTAGTTAAAGTACAAATTTTATCTTGTTTTGTTTTTACAGGTAACTGCCCTGCATATAGCCCATTAAATTCTATTATTTCATTTTTAGTATATATGTTATTTACGGTAAAGTTCATTTGCTTGCTTAATTTTTCTACTACTTTGCTTAAATTTTCTTGCTTCCAGTGGATATCTGTTACATAATAATCTTCTAATTGTAAACATTCAAAAAGGTTTATATATTCCATATTAGTTATGTTTTTTTGCATCATTTCTTGCAATTTTTCATAATCTAAACGGATATACTCATTTGAACTTACAAAATAGTTTTTATCTGGTACAATAGTATAATAGCATTTATTTTGTCTAAAATATTCTTGTTGCAATTGATTTATTTTACTAGCTGCATTTTGTACTGACTTTTCGTTTAAGGGATACTCCATTTTAATAATACTATTTTTGTATTGATAAATATGGTTATTATCTTTTTTTCTAAGTACTTTCATTTCAATATTAGCTTTTGTTTTTCTAAAGCCTTCTCTTTTAATAATCTGATCAGTTGCATATTTTTCAAATTCTTTACTAAAACTTCCATCTAATATTTTTTGTACTGTTATTTCTGGAAATTTTGCGAGCTTTCTTCTTTCTGAAAGGGAAATTTCTGTATCTGTTTTTATGATATTTAGTAGCATCATCATAACTAAAAATAGTACAAAAATAATTACTACTACTATATTTTTAGTTTTATCTGACATAGCTTTTTTCCTTTCTTATTTAAAATCTAAAATATAAAAATGGATTATACGAATTATCTACTAAGTAAGCTGTAACAATTACAATAATTACTATCATTGTAATTGGTTCTAATACATTTAGTACCTTTTTTAAGGTTGCTTTTTCTTTTAATTTGTTCACTACATTTTTTACAATTGGAGTTGCTCCTATTATTGCTACTAGCAAAATTATAAAATAACTTTTTAAATAGTAAATGGTATAATTGTTAATAAAACCTTCTCCATTTGCTCCAAATAACCCTGTTATTTGATAAATTGCTTGTCCTATATCATTTGCATTAAATAAAATAAAGCTTATCATGACAATAAATAATACATAGCTACATTGTAGTACTTTTGGTAATTTTTCTAATTTTTTTAGCAAAAATATTTTTTCTATTATAAGCAATGTTCCAAATAGTAATCCCCACAAAATAAAGGTCCAATTTGCTCCATGCCAAAATCCTGTTAACATCCATACTACTAAAATATTTCTAAGTAGTTTTAGCTTGCCAACTCTGTTTCCTCCTAATGGTATATAAACGTAATCTCTAAACCAAGTTCCAAGGGATATATGCCATCTTCTCCAAAACTCTGTAATACTCTTTGATATATATGGATAATTGAAATTTTCTAAAAAGTGAAAACCAAATATTTTTCCGAGTCCTATTGCCATATCAGAATAAGCAGAAAAGTCAAAATAAATTTGAAGGCTAAAGCTAATTCCATAAATCCAGTAAAATACAACACTTTTTTCATCTGCTTGTAAAAATATTTGACATAACTCTCCTAATTGATTTGCTATCAATACCTTTTTAGCAAGACCAATGCAAAATCTTCTAATTCCTAAAGCAAATTTTTCAAATGTGTGCTCTCTACTGTCTAATTCTTTTGCTATATCTATGTAACGTACAATAGGTCCTGCTATTAATTGTGGAAATAATGATACATATGTTGTAAGTTTTATAAAACTTTTTTGCGCTTGAACTTTTCCTTGATAAACATCTATTACATAACTTAATATTTGAAAAGTATAAAAAGAAATTCCTATTGGCAAGGCTAAATTTAATAAGCTTATATTTGTTTGAAATAAATTATTTACATTAGCTATCATAAAATCTGAATATTTAAATAGTACTAATAAACCTAAGCTTATTAAAATAGCAGACCATAAAAACATTTTTTTATATTTTGAATACTTCTCTATTAAAATCCCATGTATATAGGCTGATATAATAGTTCCTATCATAACTAATACATAAATAGGCTCCCCATAAAAGTAAAATAATAGGGAGCCGAATAGCTAATATGCCATTTTTATATTTAGTAGGTAGTAAAAAATATATTATAAGTATACATGGTAAAAAATAGTACAAAAAAGTAATACTAGAAAAGAGCATACCTTCCTCCTATATTGGTTCAGTTCTTTCTAATTCTTTTCCTACTGTTCCTCCAACAGCTGCTTTAAATTCGTCATATACAGGTTTTCCCCATTCTTCGCTTGACATAACTAAGAAAATAACATTTCCATAATTGGTAACCCATACCTTCTCAGCTGATACACAAATCCATTTTCTTACATCGATATTGTTTAACATTTCTTGTTTCATTTCTTCTATATTAGCATTATCAGATACTTTTACCATTACCGCTGAAAATGCTTGTGAACTCATAAATGGCTCTGAAGCAACTACTGCCTCAACATTTGTTTTTGATTTTAGCCCAGTCATTGCTGTAACTGACATTTCATCTGTTATATCTACTTCACGTACTTCTAAACTTGGTAATTTATCTTGTAATTTTGTATTGATGTCATTTAAAGTTTTTTGCATATCTTCAACTGTTTGTATTTTTACTCCTGTTTGTATATTTGGTTTATCTTCTTTTTTGCCTAAAAACATAACTGCTACTACAATAATAACTGCTATTATAGCAACAACTGCTATTCCAATAATTGTTTTCTTCATTTTATATTCCTCCTTTAATTAAATACAACTTCAATATACCATACCCTTATAAAAAAAGCAAGTGGAAAATAGTAGTAACATTTTGTTACAAATATCAAAGTAAATTTCTATATAAAAACTACCGTTTCTTTTTGTTTGACATAATAAGTTTCTTGTGTTATAATTATATTACATTCTATATTATGGAGGGTATTCTTATGTCTATTACTAACAACACTGTCGCCACCACCGCCGAGGCCACCAGCTTCGAGTTCCGGACCAAGTTCGCGAACCTGCTGAACGACGAAAATCGTTCTAGCATCGTGGAGGGCTTCCAGTGCTTCTGCCGGATGCGCCCCGACGCCGCCCGCAAGCTCCTGTGGAACCTGACGTACCGCGATGACCTGACTTACTCTCTCGAGAAGTTAGGCATGACTCCCGAGCTCATTGCCGCTGAGAATTTGCCGCTGTTCCGCAACGAGCTGCGGCACCAGTACCAGCAGCGCCATAAGAATTTCCTGGAGATCGACATCCCAGCCAGCTGCCAAGATGCTTTCAACAAGTTGGTCGGCGCAACCAGCACCGTTACGGGTGTCGTTGTGTTTGAGCAGATTGTAAACCGGCTGTTTTTGTCCACTTCTCTTGGCGATCCTCAAAAAACCATTTTCTTGTTGGGTTGCGAGGCGGAAAATATGTATCATGGTGGACTGGCTGACATCGGCTTTTCCAAGGCCGAGATTGCCTATCTCAAGCCTTTCCGCCAGAGCATTTGCGAGCTGCTTAAAGCTCTGTACGAGCATCACCAGCCGGCTCTTTCTGCCACCACTGCTCCTAACCAACCCCTTGCTGGGTTGGCTAAGAAGTTGGAGGCTGCCGGGTTCGAGTACGCATCTGAGCCCGAATCTCAGGTTCAGACCAGTTCCGAGTCCAAACCTGAACCCGCTGAGGAGATTTCTTACGGCGGCGCCACTCCGGCTACCCCCGTTGAGCCTCAGCACACCGAAACTGTTCCGGAGGCTCCGGTCAGCATTCCCGTTCTTGTCAGGTGCGAAGCCAGCGCTAGCACTTCCCTGACGGCCCAGACTATTCTGGAGCATACTGACGCATTTGCCGCTCTGGTGTTCTCTAACGAAACCATGGCTCTGCTCCATCAGCTGCGCGCCTGCGGGTTTGACCTGAACGAAATTGTGGAAAAGGAGGCAAAGATCAATACCTTGCTCAAGTCAGCTGACGACTTGAGCGCCTAAGAAAAAGCAAAAACCCTTCAAAAGGGCGGTGGATTATTTCCACCGCCCTTTCCTTTTTATTTATTGATATAATTGGTTCTTTTTTATATATTGTATCACTTCATCTAGAACTAAATACTGAATGCTTTTTCCTTGCTTTATGGAATTTCTTATAAAAGTAGAGCTTAAGTTACTTGTTATTGCATTAGATACTTTTATGATATTTTTCTTATTTTTTTCTAGCAATTTACTTTCCCCTATTATTTCTTGTATATTGTCATGTGCTCTTTCTAAAACATATATCTTAAATCTTTTTACTAAGTCCTCTGCTCTATGCCAAGTATCTAATTCCTTTAAATTATCGCTTCCAATCATTACACCAATTTCATATTCATCATACTCTTGTTGCAATTTTTCTAATGTTTCAATAGTAAATAAGGCTCTATTACTTTCTATTTCTATCTTAGATATCTCAAACTTTTCGTTTTGACTGCATACCAACTCTAACATGTTATATCGATGTTCATTTTCAATTAACCCTGCTTTTTTATATTTACTATTTACTGGTATAAATAATATTTTTTCTACTTCTTTGTATTGGTTTAAAATTTGCTCTGCTATTGCAAAATGTGTATTATGTGGCGGATTAAAACAGCCTACAAATATAATTATTTGTTTTTTATTTTTCATATTACACTCTTTTATACCTTATCCAATATTTTTTTCATTTCTTCTTGCCTTTTTACCTTTTTAGTTGTAGTTTTTATTAGCTCTTCATCTGTTAATATCAATTTTTGTATATGTTTATATCTTGGAAATGTTGTATTCAATTGTTTTATTTGATTCCAAATTATTTTATATAGCTCTTCATAATTTGCCTCTGAATATTTTTCTTTTGCCTCTTCTTTATTGTATACTATTTTAACAGCTAATTTATAATCCCCTTTGTCTTTTTCATCTGGAAGTCCAAATACCATAGACTCTTCTACTAATTCTATTCTATTTACTAAAGTCTCTAGTTCTTCTGGAAATATTTTTTTACCATTTTTTAGTACAATCATATTCTTGTTTCTACCTGTAATATATAAAATACCTTTTTTATCAAAATACCCTAAATCTCCTGTATAGAACCAGCCATCTTTTAATACTTCATTTGTTAGCTCTGGCATTTCGTAATATCCTAACATCACATTTGGACCTTTTACTTTTATTTCTCCTATTCCATTTTCATCTGGATTTTCAATTTCTATTTTGTCATTTATCATTGGTACGCCTACTGAACCATTTTTCATTATTTTATCATTTTCAGCGCAAATAACAGGTGAAGTCTCACTTAAGCCATAACCTTGCGCTGTTTTTATTCCTAAGTCATTAAATCCTTTTGAAATTTTAGGGTCTGCTGGTGCTCCTCCTGATATAACAAATCTTAACTCTCCCCCTAATGCATCTATTACTTGTTTAAAAATTTTTCTTCTTAAGTCTATATGAACCTTTCTTAGGCAATTACTAATTGCTGTTGCTGTTTTTATTAACTTTGTTTTTCCTTGTTTTTCAATTTCTTTCATAATAGTTTTATAAATTGCTTCTACTAAAACTGGAACTCCAACAAATATTGTTACTTTATATTCATTCAAATTTTGTTTAATATATCTTAGTCCATCTGGAAATACTGTTTTTACTCCACTTGCTAGCATCATTATTAGACATGTAGAACCAAAAATATGATGAAATGGTAAAAAGGCAATATTCGTATCTGTACTTCTAATATCTTCTACACACTGCATAGCATAAATATTAGATGCTATATTTTTTTGTGATAGCATAACTGCTTTTGATTTTGAAGTAGTTCCTGAAGTAAATAATAATATACTCATTATTTTTTCATCTATTTTTGCTTGTATATACTCTTTATTTTCTTCTAACAGTTTTTCTCCCTTTTGCATGAGTTTTTTTATAGATAAATATCCTTCTAACTCACTCATACAAATATATTCTTTTAGCTCAGTATTTCCTTTTTCCTTTATTTGTGCTATTTTTTCTTCTTGCTTTTCATCAAAAATAATACAACTTGCTTTACTTCTTACAAGTGAATTTTCAAGTTCATCATATTGTAAATCTTTATCTAATGGAACTGATACTATTCCTCCTAATAAATTAGCTAAATGTGAAATTGCCCATTCATACCTATTTTTTCCTATTACAGCTATTTTTTTACCTTTAAGTCCCATTTGATAAAGGGCTGTTCCTAATTTGTTAATATCTTCTAATAATCTTTTATAAGTTATATTTTCGTATTCTACTTTTTTATCTTCTTTGTGTTTTATTACAAATGCAATTTTTTCTGCATATACTTTTGCTGAGTGATAAATAATTTCTTTTACATTTTGAAACTCTGTAGCTTCAAATATTTTTAAATTTTCCATTATTTTTCCTTTCTTTTTTATGATTATTTACAGTATATCATAAAAAATAAAAAAAGTCTTTTAACTGACTTATCAGTTTAAGACTTTCTTTGTTTTTCATATATGTTCATCATTTTATTATCTAGTATATTCAATATTTTAGCGTAAATTGTTAACTTTTTAGAATCTAAAAAAGATAATTTTTTATTTGTTTTATATTTCATTTTATGTTCATTGGTCGCCCAAAAATCCATTGCCATTGTTCTTATTTGAATTTCTACTTTAATTGGTAAATTCCTTCCTTCTAGTTCTACTGGAGTCTCTACAATTAAATGATATCCTGAATAGCCACTTTCTTTTGGCTTACTTACATAGTCTTTTTTCTTTATTATTTTTATATTAGGCATTTGCTCTATAATATCTACCACATGATAAATATCATTTTTTAATGGACAAATTATTCGTATTCCTGCTATATCATTTATTTTTTCAATTAGATTTTTATATGTTAAGCTATAGTTTTTCTTTTTCATTTTTCTTACAATACTATTTGGTGTTTTTATTCTTGATGCAATACTATGAATAGCTTCATATCCATATATTTTGTTTATTGCTTCTTTTATTTTTATAAGCTCTTCTAATACTTGATTTTGTGCTTTTTGATATATGTTCATAAGAAGCTCAAAATTTTTTTCCTTTATATTTATTGGTACAAGGCTACTACTATTTTTTAACACCTCTTCTTTTTCTACTTCTAAATTTTCTGTTTTAATCTCCTCCTTCCTTATTTTGTATTTTAACCTTAGTTTGTTACCTTACTATTTACTTTTTGTGTTTTTATTGTGAATTTTAAAAAAGGAAAAGATCTTATCTATCTTTTCCTTTTTATTTTATAAAACTTCTTTTATATTTTTCATAAATATAATACTTTCGATGATATCAATAATAGAATATACTAGCATAATTGCTCCTATTGTTACAATAATTGCTCCTGTATTAATAATAACATATAAACCACAAATAGTCATTAATATAGCTAATATTAAACTATATATCCATATATTTCCATTTAGTTTTCTTAGTTGAATAGCGCTATTAATTCTAACAAATGAGGTATATACAATCCATACTCCTATGATAATCCTAAAAATAGAAGTTATTGTACTCATATACATCATTGCTACAATTCCTATTACAATAGCAGTTAGTCCGTAAATTAGGTCATAATTATTATCTTTTTGTTTTGCTGCAATATATTGTATAATTTTAAAAATTCCTATTACTATAAATATAATGCCTAATATGATAGATATAGTATTTACAGTTCCTTCTGGATTACAAATTAATATAATTCCTAAAACTGCAAATATAAGTGATTCTACTATTGAAATCCATCCTGTTTTTTTCAATAATTGTTTTAAGTACTCCATAACTTTTCTCCTTTATTATAAAGTTTCTTCTAAAGCATTTAATTCTATATCTTCTGCAGTATTTTGTGCTGTATTTATAACTGCCTCTTCTTCTACTGGTGTTTGTGTATATGTAGCTGTATTATTGGTTTGTGTATTATTATTTTGTGTTATTCCTGTTCCAAAAGAGAATAATTTTCTTTCTGATTTTGCTCTTCCCTCAAATTTTTTATTGTATTGCTCTTTAGCTGTATCTAAAGCATTTTGCATTGCATCAAACATTTCTTCTACATCTTCTTTGGTAAAGTCATATACACTACTTCTTGACATTGGCTCTAATATTTCGATGTCATGCATTACTTTATTTACTCTTTTTCCTGCATTCTCCATAAATTTTGCTCTTTTTTCTTGATTTACTTCCATTTTAATTTTCTCCCTTCGTTTTTTCTATCTATTTTTTCCTTACTTTTGATTTTATATCATAACTTTTTTGATAAATCAATGACAAAAATTTACATATTTTGCATTTTTACTCTAAATATGCATATAAATAAATTTTATTTTTTTAATCGTAATGCATTTAATATAACGGTTATACTACTTAGCATCATTGCCAAACTTGCTATCATTGGATTTATAGCTATTCCAAACGGTTTCATAACACCTATTGCAATTGGTATCATTAGGCTATTGTAAAAAAATGCCCAAAATAAATTTTGTTTAATATTTTTTATTGTTTTCTTACTAATATCTATTAACTTTAAAATACTGTCTAAATCATTTCTTGTTAAAATAACACTAGAAGAATCCATAGCAATATCTGTTCCACTATGAATACTTACTCCTATATCAGAACTTGCTAGTGCGGGGCTATCATTAATACCATCTCCACACATCAGTACATATTTGTTTTCTTCTTTTAATTTTTTTATGGTATCTGCTTTTTGTGATGGTATTACACCTGCAATTACTTTTGTAATTCCTATATCTTTTGCTACTTTTTCAGCTGTTTCGGTATTATCTCCTGTTAGCATAATAGTTTCAATATTTCTTTTTGCAAATTCTTCTATGACTTCTTTTACATTTTCTCTTATAATATCATTTACGCCAATAAGTGCCATAATTTGTTTATTTTTTGCTACATATACAATGCTATTTCCTTTTTGTGCTATTCTTTTTTCATCTTCTTGATATGGATTTTCTATTTCATATTTTTCAAGTATTTTGCTATTTCCTATTATTAGTTCTTGCTTTTCTATATTTCCTATAATTCCATACCCTGTTATATCTTGAAAGTTCTCTACATTATTTAGTTCTATTTGTTTTTGCTCTAAATAATCTATAAAGGCTCTTCTAATAGGATGATTTGATTTTGCTTCTAAACTTCCTACTACTTGCATTAGTTTTTCTTCTTCTAAGTTACTATAATTTAATATCTCTGCTACTTTTAATGTTCCATAAGTTAATGTTCCTGTTTTATCAAATACAACAGTATCTACTTTTTGTGCATTTTCTAAGATTTCGCTTTTCTTTACTAATATGCCTTTTTTAGCACATACTCCTTCACTTACTACTATGGCAAGTGGCGTGGCTAGCCCTAAACTGCATGGGCAGGCTACTACTAAAATAGTTACAAAAGTAGTAAGGCTGCTAGCAAAGCTTTGGCCTATAAAAAGATAAACTATAAAAGTAACTATAGCTATTGCTATTACTGCTGGTACAAAATATCCGCTTACTTTATCTGCTAGTTTTGCAATTGGCGCTTTTGTATTTGTAGCTTCTATTACAAGTCTTACAATTTCTGAAATGGTAGAGTCTTTTCCTATTCTTTGTGCTTTATATTCTATATATCCATCATAATTAATACTACCTGCTATTACCATTTGCCCTTCTTTTTTGCTTACTGGCTTACTTTCTCCTGTAATAAAAGCTTCGTCTATATGTGCCTGACCACTTATAATTTCGCCATCTACTGCTATTTTTTCTCCTGGTTTGCACAGTACGATATCTCCTTTTTGAATTTCGTCTAAAGTTACTCTTTTTTCTTTTCCATCTTTTTTGATACTTGCATGATTTGGAGTAATTTTTACTAGGTTTTGTATAGCTTCTTTTGTTTTGTCTTTACTAATTCCATCAATATACCTTCCTAATTTAATAAAGAAAATGACAATTGCTGCTGATTCAAAATATAAATTTTCTACATATTCATAGTTTCCTTGTATTACTTTATACATACTATATAAACTATAAATCATGCTACTTACTACGCCAATTCCAACTAGTGTATCCATATTAGGTGTTTTATGAATTAAATTTTTATACCCATTTTTGATAATGTCCCATCCATATATCAAAAATGGAATAGTTATAATCAATAAGCTAACTGTATACAATATAGGATTTGTGTGCATATTCCATATACTTAATGTTGGCAAACCTACCATATGCCCCATAGAGACATACATTAAAATAATTGCTAAAACAGTAAAGCTAATAAATTTTATCTTTTCACTTTTTCTCTTTTTTTCTATGTCTTTTTCTTGATAAATTCCTAAACTTTTAAATCCCGCTTCTTGAATATAGTTTTCTATTTGCTCTTGTGTAAGTATATTTTCATCATATTCTATTAGGCTATTAGCCATTATCAAATTGACAGATACCTCTTTTATTCCTTTTTGTTTTTTTAAGTATTTTTCTAATCCATTTGAACAAGCACTGCAAGTCATACCATCTATGCTTAAAATAATTTTTTTCATATTTTAGGCTCTCCTTTTTCTTATTCTTTTACTTCGAACCCAATATCTTCTATTTTTTCTTTGATTACTTTTAACTCTACTTTTTGATCTTTTATTATAGTAACGGTTCTATTTTCATGATTTGCTACTACTTTTTCTACTCCTTCTATGTTTGCTACTGCATTTTCAATTCTTTTTTCGCAGCCTCTGCACATCATTCCTTCTACTTTTAATGTAATTTCTTCCATTTTCTTTCCTCCTTGTTTTTATTCATCTTTCATATTTTGAAATTTTATACTAAATTCTGGTGCATCCTTTTTTAAGTTTATTGGCTTTAAATCTTTATTCGTAAAACAATGCATACTTTCTCCTAAAAGCACTATTTTCTGTGTTTCTTTATTTTTTACCTCATAACCAATTATTATTCTAACTCCTGAATATTCTTTTATAAAACAATGTATTTGAATAATATCGTCAAATGTAACATGATATTTATAAGTACAATTTATTCCTAGTACTGGAATTGTAATACCCTTTTCTTCTAAATACGAAAACGGCATTCCTACTTGTTCTAGCCAAAAGCATCTTGCCTCTTCTAAATAACGTATATAATTGGAATGGTGTACTACTCCCATTCTATCTGTTTCATAATAATTGATTTTTCTTTCAAATGTAATTCCCATTGTCTTTTTTCTCCTTTCGTAGTATCGCTACAAAAAAACCTTCATACAAATTTGTTGGGCATACACACAAAGTTCCTTCTATTTTGGTAGGTAGCATTGGTACTCCTTCAAATAATTTTTTGTCTATTGGTATTATTTCAACTTTCTTTTTGCTAATTAGCTCTTTTAGCTGCTCTTCATTTTCTTCTTGTAAAATAGAGCAGGTAGAATATACCATTTGACTTCCTGGTTTTAATATACTAATTGCCTTTTGTAATAGCTGTTTTTGTGTTTTTATTGACCTTGTTACTAACTCTTGTGTGAAAAATTTTTGATTTTCTAAATTTATAGTTCCGCTTCCGCTGCATGGACTATCTAACAAAATTTTATCAAAGGAAAAATAATTACTTAAATTTCTTGCGTCTTCTATTAATACATTTACTTTATTTGCTCCTTGTTTTTCTACATTGTATTTTAAACGCTCAGCTCTTATTTTATTTTTTTCACAAGCTGTTATTAAACTTTTATTTTGCGATAGAGCTGCTAATTGTGTAGTTTTTCCTCCTGGTGCTGCTGCCATATCTAAAATATTTTCTTCTGGTTTTGGGTTTAATACAATAGCTGGCAGCATAGAAGATAAGCTTTGCAAATAGATTTCTCCATTTTCATAAATGTTTAATGTTCTTATTTTCTTTTCTGTTACATTTTCTAAAATATATGCTTCGCTGCTCCATGATACTTTTTGATACACTATTTCTTCTTTTTTTAGTTGTTCTTCTATTTGTTTTGTAGTTACCTTTAAAAGATTTACTCTTAAAGTAACTGGTCTTTTTTTACTATATCCTTCTATAATTTTTTTAGTTTCTTCTTCTCCATATTGCTTTTTTAGTTTTTCTACTAAAAAATTAGGAATTTGTTCTTGCATTTTTTCCTCTTTTCTATTTTTTCTATCTTACTATATCAAAAAGCAAGCAATTTTACAACTTACTTGCTTTTATTTTTTACTTTTAATGCTCTTAATGCATTTAATATTGCAATAACAGATACTCCTACGTCTGCAAATACTGCTTCCCACATTGCAGATAATCCGAATAGTAGTTAATAATAAAATAGCCACTTTTACTGTAATTGCAAAAA
This sequence comes from Clostridia bacterium, assembly GCA_022798335.1. Lineage (GTDB taxonomy): Bacteria > Bacillota > Clostridia > TANB77 > CAG-508 > CAG-273. The sequence goes on along the minus strand of JAAWMH010000002.1, from coordinate 74,387 downwards.
TAATATTTTCTTTTACAATTGTCATTGTTTTTTTAGCTATCTTCATAGTTGTTACTAGTTTAGATGGTTCATCTGTCATAATTACAATGTCTGCTGCTTCTATGGCTGCATCTGCCCCTAGCCCTCCCATAGCAATTCCAATATCTGAAATTGCAAGTACTGGGCTGTCATTTATTCCATCTCCTACAAAAGCAAGGTTTGCTTTTTTGTCTTTTAATAATTGCTCTACTTTTTCTACTTTTTGGGCAGGTAATAGTTCACTGTATACTTCTTCTATTTCTAATTTTTTGGCTACTTCTTGAGCTACTTTGCTTTTATCTCCTGTTAGCATAACAGTTTTATAAATACCATTTTGTTTTAGTTCTTGCAATGCCATTTTGCTATCTTCTTTTATTTCGTCTGCAATTACAATGCTTCCTGCAAATTGATTTTCTATTGCAACATATAAAATAGTTCCTACCTCTTTGCATTCTTCATAGGTAATCTTCTTTTCTTTCATTAGCTTTTCATTTCCTACTAATACTTGCTTTCCTTCTATATTAGCTTGTATTCCTAATCCTGCTAACTCTTCTATTTTTCTTATTTTACTTTCATCTATTTTTTCTCGATATTTCTTTTTGATGGAAATAGCAATTGGATGGTTAGAATAATTTTCTGCATATGCTGCTATTTTTAATAATTCTTCTTTTGACATGTTTTTGTTATTTATACTTTGTACTTCAAATACTCCTTTGGTTAAAGTACCTGTTTTATCAAATACCATAATTCCTGTTTTTGATAATTGTTCTAAATAGTTGCTTCCTTTTATTAATACTCCTACTTTTGAAGCTCCTCCTATTCCTCCAAAAAAACTAAGTGGAATAGAAATTACTAAAGCACATGGGCAAGATACTACTAAAAAGGATAGTGCCCTATAAAGCCATTCTTGAAATGTTCCATTTTTGAAAATAAATGGTGGTACTACTGCTAAAACAACTGCAATGATAACTACTATTGGAGTATAATATCTTGCAAATTTTGTAATAAAGTTTTCTGATTTAGATTTTTTACTACTTGCATTTTCTACTAATTCTAGCATTTTACTAACTGTAGATTCTTTATACTCTTTTGTTACTTTTACAGTTAATACCCCTGTTTGATTGATTGTTCCACTTAAAATTTCTTCTCCTACTTTGATACTTCTTAGAACAGATTCTCCCGTTAAACTAGAAGTATCTAATTTAGAGCTTCCTTCTATTACAATTCCATCTAATGGTACTCTTTCCCCTGGTTTTATAACAATTTCTTCTCCTACTTTTATTTCTTCTGGAGATACTTTTTGTATTTTACCTTCTTGTTTTTTATTTGCAAAGTCTGACTTTAACTTCATTAAACTTGTAATAGATTTTCTAGATTTATCTACTGCATAACTTTGAAATAACTCTCCTATTTGATAAAATAGCATTACTGCTGCCGCTTCTGGAAACTCTCCTATGGCAAATGCTCCTATTGTTGCAACAGTCATTAAAAAATTTTCATCAAATACTTTTCCTCTAAAAATGTTTCTAATTGCTTTTTTTACAATTTCTAATCCTACAATAAGGTAGCTAATAATATATAAGCTGTTATTAATCCAAACATTTTGAAAAGGAATTAGTAAAGAAACTGCAAATAATAAAAGTGAAACTATTATTTTTATTGTTTTCTTTTTCATTTTCCCTAAGCTCCTATTTCTCAATTTCTTCTATGCTAACATCTGGTTCTTCTTTTTTTATTACTTTTTTAATCTTTGCTATGATTTCTTCTTTTTCTCCTTCATATTCTACAGTTAGCCTTTCTGTCATAAAACTAATACTTGCTGTTTGCATTCCTTCTATTTTTTGAATTTTACTTTCCAATTCTGACGCACAATTCGCACAGTCTAATCCTTTTATTTTAAACACTATTTTCATTTTCTTTTCCTCCTATTTATAAACTATTTTTTATGTTCTATGTGTTCTATTCCAAGTTCAAATAACCCTTTCACATGATCATCATCTAACATGTAATATACTTCTTTTCCTTCTTTTCTACATTTTACAATTCCCATTCTTCTTAAAGTTCCTAATTGATGAGATATAGAAGATTTGCTCATTCCTAGCACATTTGCTATATCACATACACACATTTCATTTTGATCTAATGCATATAATATTTTGGCTCTTGTAGTGTCTCCTAAAATTTTAAAAAATTCTGCTAATTTATTAAATATGTCCCCATCTGGCATTTTTTGCAAAGTTTTTTCTACTGCTTCTTGATGAATGATATTGCAATCACATATAAATTCATTTCTTGACATAGTTTCCTCCTTTTATATGGTATGCTTTATTTAGTTGAGTTGTTACTCAACTTTAATTTTATTATAATTGAATGTATATTCAATTGTCAATAGTTTTTTTATAATTTTTTTCATAAAAAACACATAGTAGACAAAACTTACTATCTACTATGTGTTTATAAATCAATTCGATTTTTTATTTGGTTTGAGGCTGATTGATTACTTTAATTCCCTTATACTTTTCCTTTTCAAAATATTCTTCTATTCCATCTTGCTTCATAAGTCTCCTCAAGAAGGTTGCACATTTAGCTGTTAGTTCATATTCAAATTTGAAATCATGAAAAATGGTATAGCCTTCTCCTATTTCTACATTTTCTGGATTTGTAACAAGTAATTCTGAAATAAGTTTAGAATGTAACTCCTGCGCTCTTTTCTTTTCGGCTGCACAATACCTAGAATAGCTGTAATTTACTTTTCTTGCAAGTTCCTGTGCAAAAGACAATTTTTTCCCCTTTTCACAAGGTAGAACCGTAATATAAAGCAGATCTTCTTCCACGACAAATCCTAAATTTTTAAGCTCTTTGCGAAGCAAGTCTTCTGACATATTGGGTGCTTTAAACTCACCAATGCCAAATGCATCTTTTGAAGCATACATAACAACTCTTGGCAAGAATATCGTTCTACTTGCTTTTCTTCCTACCCATGCTCTAAAGGGTTTATGCCATTTTATGAGAGTAGATGAAAAATAATCCTCAAGTGCAGTCTTTAGTTCCTCCTTACGCTTTTGCTGTAAATTTTCGCAATATTCCCGAAGTTCTTGTCCTGTACTCATTTTTTTGCCTCCTTATTTTTTATAAAATAGTTTATAAACTACATATTCATATACTATCATGCTCTTTTTTTATTTGCAAGCTATTTTACGTTATAGTTAATACCTTTTTATTATAAAATATTTGTTAATAGTTCTACTATTCAGAACTACTTACTTTTTACTTATATACAAAATTCTTTTGATTTTATTTAGAATTTTTAGAAATAAAGATTCCTTGTATTCTATTATTGAAGTATCTTCTATATTTACTGAATTTTCATTAATTAATTCTTGCTTAAAAATACCATTTGGCTTGTATTTTTCTTGCTTTTCCTTTTCAATCATCATTCTGTTATAATTTTGTTTGTTAATAATCTTTTCTCTTTGACTTTCAGTTGCCCAATAGTCTCTAAATAAAATTGCTATAATACCTTTCGTTATTTTTGATACATTCTGTTCATCTAATGTTTTACTAATATCATACTTAAAAGTATATCCATTATTAGCATTTGTTTCAAATAACTCTATTTTATTCTTTGGTATCTTATTATAATCTTCTACTGGAATATATTTTAATATTTCTAATACTTCGACATATGCATTAGCATATTTAATATTAACCATATACAAATCCTCTATTTATTTTATAGTTCTTCTTGATTTTCTTTTTCGTTAGTAACTATTTTTCCTTGTCTTGTTTGTTCTGTTTCTATTTCATCTAATAATGCGATATCTCTTTGTTCTTGTAAAGTTTCTCTTCCTAAATCTTGTGTACTCTTTTCTTTTTTAGGAGTATATATTATCTCTAATTCTCCATTAAAGATAGTGGCATTTGGAAATAGCTTTGCAATTTCCTCAATTTCTTTCTTACTATATACTTTCATTTTAGTACATATTCCATTTACCAATGTAGATGGAATCCCTCCTGGTATTGCTGACCAATCACAGTATGGTAACATATTTTGAATATGAAAGTTTTTACCACCAGGCGAAAATGGCTCAATTATTTGCTCAAATATTTCTATTTCGTCACTGGTATAAATTCCACTTATTTGCTCTGGCGTTAGCTTCTTAATTCTTTCATATTCAAAGAAATCCAAATGTAACAATTTTTCCATAATTGGATTTGTGCTATCTAGAAATAAGACAATAAAATGAGTGTTTCTTGATTTTAATCTTTGTTTATTTAATGCTTCTGCTTTATAGTCGTGTTCTTCTTCTGAATGTATTCTATCGACAAAAGAACAGAATACAGCTTCTCTTTCACTTTCTATTTGTCCAAACCATTCACTTGCTAATATTCCATATTGAGATAATGTTTTCAATGAATCCAAAGAACTAGAACACCTATGATTAACCATTCCTGCTAGTATCTCTACCTTATCATCTTTCTGTGGAAAGGGTTGTATATCAGTCTTTTTGCTTTCTTCAAGCAAACCTAAATATAATTGCTCAAGCTTTTGGACTACGTTTTGTCTGTTACCTTTAAAGAATCTCCTTTCAGATAATGGTTTATATTTAACTTCTTTTGCTCCTAAATTCGCTCCTAGAATTTTCATATATATATATATATATATATTCCTTCATGTTTGTTTTTAGTTAGTAATTTCCTTTAACTTATTTTAAACTGCTATTCTTCTAATTACCTATTTTTTATTTTTCTAAAATTATTATATCAATAACTATTGATAGTTACAACAAAATAAGGTGAAATTATCTTTCTAATAAATTTTCTTCGTAACATAGGATTTTGGCTTTGCCATTTCCTGCTCTGTTATCTCTTTAGGATTTCTTAAAACAAAAAATACCATCTTCCTCAAAATAGTATTTGCATCGCTCTATTCTCTAAAAAGTTTGAACAGATAACATTGTTGGTACCGATGGTGGGACTCGAACCCACATGGTTTCCCGCTGGATTTTGAGTCCAGTGCGTCTGCCAGTTCCGCCACATCGGCTTATTTTAAATTTGTTCTAATACTTTGCTACACATACTGACTCTGTAGCTCACTTTCGTTCGAACAGACTCAGCAAGTTCCGCCACATCGGCTTATTTTAAATTACGTTTTATATCATACCAAAAAAAAACGAAAATAGCAATTGCTTTTAAAAATTTTTAAGTATTGTTTTGAAGGTTAGTCAATTCTGTATACTCATTTGGATGATGCCTAGGTCTATGTTATTTCCTATTTTCATTTTTTATCTTGGTGTGACATATCAATTTTAAACCTATATTCCTCATCTTTATTTATCTATAGTCCCCTGTATTTTGGATTCTTTTTCTTTTTGATATTTTCTATGTTTATCACATAAATCTTGCGTTGCCCAAAATGTATGTAGTTCCTCATCATATACATATCCATAAGCAATCGTAATTATATTCAATACTTCTTCAAAATCTACATTTCCATTTTCGTCAGGGTGTAAAAGTTCTCCATATATATTAACTACACTTTCTAATAAAGATGCTTCATCGTACATTCCATATAGCACATCTTGTTGCTGAAAATTAGAGACTATTTGCATAAACCTATCACTTACTTTTCCAACAGTATCATTTTCAAAAATAGGCACTTTAATCATAACATCTCTTCCACCACGTTTGTTCGGATTATCACTTAAGTTTAATGGTTCTATCACTCCATCTAGAATTAATTTATCTAATATTTTTTTATTATTTTCATCTAGTGAATCATAGTTAATACCTATATATGCTTGTCCACCTATTTCTCTTTTATTAGCTGAACTATTCACTGTTTGTATATTTTTGTCATATAATGCTAAACACGCTAATAAACATGGTTCTTCTATAATTTTTCTTAAATCTTCTCTATTTTTAACGATAACATATTCTGTGCAATATCCAAAATCTCCACTATTAATTGATGTTATTTCGCTAATCCTTTTATTATAATTATTCTCTATCATATTTCCTCCTTTTTCATTTATTTAGTTTCTATAGCTATATAGTACCATAAAATAATAAATTTTCCAATATTTATAGTTTCTAGCTGCATTAGTCACACCATATTTATAAGCAAGCATTTCTCAAATTACTTGTTTACTTTGTTCTATCATAATATTTCCTACTTCATCTGTTCGATATATTTTGCTTCCTATTTTTTCTAATCTTTCTAACACCTCTTTATCTGGGTGTCCATAAGAATTTTGCTTTCCTACTGATATAATTGCAATTTGTGGTGCTATTTTTTGAATAAACTCATTGTTACTACTAGTGTTTGATCCATGATGTGCTACCTTTAAAATATTTATTTTTCCTATCGTTAAATTTTCTTCTATTTCTTTTTCTGCATCTCCTGTAAATAAATAAGAAACTCCGTCAAATTCCATTTGAATTATAATAGAAGATAAATTGAAATTTGTTTTATTTTCACTAACTGATACTATCTTACATTGTGCTTCTCCTATTTTGAAACTATCTCCTACTTTCGGTGTACGTATTTTTAAATTTTTATCTGATACTGCATCTAGTACATCTTCAAATGTTTTAGTATTTGTTTGTACCTTTGGCATGTAAATAGTTCCTATTTCAAAGTTTTGAATGATATCATCTAATCCTCCTATATGGTCTTCGTGTGGATGTGTTCCTATTAAATAATCTATTTTATGGATTTTTAACTTTTTTAAATTTTGTACTAATAAATCACCATCAGCATTGTTTCCTGCATCTATTAACATTGTTTTTTCCTGGTTCGTTACCAAAATACTATCTGCTTGTCCAACATCAAAATAATAAACCTGCAAATTTTGACTACTACTTCCTATAAATTCTGTTGTGATTTTGCTTGCTGTTTTTACAGTAATACGATTTAACTTTTCTATATTTACTTTTTCATTATTTGCTGTAAATTCAAATCCTAAGGCAGACAAAATAAGGATAATTATTGCTACTATAAAATACAAAATCTGATTTTTCTTTTGCTTTTTTCTTGGCATTTTTTCTTCTCCATTATCTTTAATCTTCCCATACATCTTTCATTTTTTGCCTTATTCTATTTTCTATTTGACCTGATTCATCTATTTTGTATTTTCCATTTTCCCACTTTAAAATACTCCCTTCTGTTGTTCCCTTTGGTAGAGTGCTTAAAGGAAGATTTTTCATTTTTCTGTTTTTTCTATTTTCGCATACTGCTAAATTACCTTCTATTTTATCTACTACTAATACTTCTTCCATTTTCGCTAACCTTTCTGTTAAGTCTTTGATAAAATTTTGTAAGAATTGTTCTGCATTTTTTTCTAACCCTAAATTAAATTCTTCTTTTCTTTCCATGGCATATTCCTTTCTATGCCCCCAAAATTACCTTTTTACTTCATACTGTATTACATTTACGTTAACAATTTTATGTGAAAATTCATCTTCTTCATAGTTTATTCTAAATGTTTGTCTTTTCTTTTCTATACATTTCATATGACTTAAATCTATTAATACTTCATCTGATAAGTTCATACCTAATGGCAAAGTTTGGTTAAAATTATCAAAGAAAATAATATTAGAATAATATAATATTGGTATTTCTTCTTCACAATTTAACTGATATAAGTAAATCTCTTTTTGCTCTTTCTTTTCTTCTATTGCTTTATTTACATTTAAATGAAATAACTGCAAATTATTTAGTTCAATTTCTACTGCACTTGCTAAGTATAGTGGCATTTTATATTTAGCTGTAATTTTGCAAAATGCTTCTTTCACTAGTTTTAAATAATTTCTTAAATGATCAATATAAGTATTTAACTCTGTTTGTAAATTAATATTTAAAACATTATACTTATCTTTTTCAATTTCTCTATGTTTTTGGTTATTTAAAAGCTTTATTTTTGTTTTATCTTCTGAGATGTTACCAAAAATATCAAAGTCTTTTGCTTTTACTTTTTCTATATCTTTTTTATAGCTTTGTTTTAGTCTTTGTAGTTCTTTTTCTAATAATTTTATTTGCAATTCGTCTAGTTCGTTACTTGCCGTTTGATTTAATATTTGACTAGAAGCCAGCACCTGTTTCATAGCAAAAATGCCGTCTGTTTCATTTCTAGATAATTTTCTTCTTTGGAGTTCATCTACCTTTTTTCCTACTTCTTCTATGTCTATTTCATAGTCAAAGCTTTTTCCTATTTTTTCTTTTTGCTTCTCTTCTTGTTCTTCGCCTTCATTCAAACTTGGTAGCTCATCTTTATTGGTAAATTTCCAAAATTCAAAAATGCTCTTTTTATGAAGTTCTATTTCGTTTAAATAAATATTAGCATTTCTTATTTTACTTTCTAAATTAATATTTTTTAGTTCTAATGCTTTTGCATCTTGTTTTAAATTTTTTACCATTTTTCTTCTTGCTTCTAGTTTTGTACAAATTTCAATTAAATCTTCTATAGTATAAATCTCTTTTTCTGGCTGCAAAACAATATTTTCTTGTTCCTTTTCTTCTGTTTGTTTTGTTTTTGGTTTATTTCTTTGTTTATTAGCATTTTGAAATTCCTTTTTACGATTAGAAAAATAATATTTTACCTTTCCAAAAAAAGTTTTTTTGCATTCTAAAAAAGTAGCAATTTGACGTTGCTTTGCTAAATATTCTTCTGTTTGTTTTTCTACTTTTTCTTTTAGTTGTTTTAAATTTTCTTGCTCCTTTTCTATTTTTTTTTCTTCTGTTCCTAATAAAAGTCTTTTTTGATTTACTTGCTTTTGTATAAAGTTAATTAAATTTTCATATGTAATAGTAGCTTCTTCTAAACAAAATTCTAATTCTCCTGTTTTACTTATTTTAGTTTTAAATTCATAATCTTCTCCGAAGTCCTGTTGCTAAAATAAATAATGCTTTTATTAATTTATATTTTTCTAATGCTTCTTCTTTGTTATTTAATGTAATAACATAACTACTTTCTATTTTTTCGTAAACCCTAGTTTTTCCTACTACTTTTAATAGCATTTTTTCTTTTTGGTCATATACTTCAAAAATATTAGGCCACTGTTTGGTAAAATACCATAAGTAGTTTTCTAAATCTGTTATTTGACTCTTGGCTAAATATGTTCCTGCATATTCGCTATGACTTACTGGTACATAAATATACTCTTTTTTTCTTTTCTTTTGCGCCTCTATTTGCTTTTTTAACAAATAAAATAAACCACTTGCACTATACTCATTTGTTGGTACTATCATAAAGTATTGGTCGCTACTTTCTGAATAATAAATTTGCCATATAAAATTATTTTCATATTTTACTTCATATGGTAAACTTTCTTTTAGTCTTTGCTGCTGTTTTTCTATTTCTTCTATTTCTTGCATTTGTGTATTATTTAACATGTTCAAAAACATAGCAAAACGTTCTATGTTTTCTTCTGTTTTAGAGTCTAAATAATTTATGAGTGGAACAGATAATTTATATTTTTCGTCTAAACTTGCTAAACGATCTGTTGGCGTAAGAAAAATTTGTATATCGTTTACTTCAATGTATCGATATACTTTGTAACTAGTATCATCATAAGCCTTAGATGGTCTAAAAGAAAATGGTTGATATTCTTTTAAGAACTTTGGCACTCTTTCTAAATTTAAACTAATATATTCTAATTTTTCTTTTAACTTTTCTTTTTCTTCTGTAAAGTTTTTAGGCATAGTTTCCTCCTAAAATATAGTCTAGCATTAGTATATCACATTGCAAACTGAGTTTGCAATGTTTTTTACCATTTCGTCTTTACATTTATGTAAACTCGTGGCATAATAGTGTTGGTATTTAAGTTGTATATATCAAGGAAAAGTTTTTCTTGATGTACCAATGTGTACTACATTCTATAGAAAGGATATCAAAAATTAAATTAAACAAACAGGAGGAATATTATGGACACCAGGATTTTAAACTTAACACCGCTTCGGTACCTTTGCCCCTATTGCGGAGAATGGCATGAGTGGACAGGAAAGCATTTAGGCAATTATGATAGCAAATATAACTGTATCGAATTGCCTTGCTTAAGAGAAAAAAAATTGGCTGAGGATGCAAAATATTCTGAAAATGTTCTTATAAGAAATATTGATACCACAAGTTTTTATTTTACCAGTTCCCATTGCTACATTTTAACTACTCGGTTATGCTGTTATGCTGCGATATCTGAAAAGCTTTCCATTGCTATTTCTGAAATGCAGGAAAGTATTTCGGAACCTATTGTAACCTTTAGAAGAGAATTACGCACATATTATCACTTATCTAATCCTGCTGCTGATGGTTCATGTTCTAGATGCCATTTTGGCGACCATTGCAATCCCAAAAAATTAGGGATAGAAGCACACGATTGCGACATAAGTATTCCGTTTGGTTTTGAGTTTGACTGGGCTGAATACAAGGAAAACTCTGAGGTAGGGAATGCGCTGCGTACTCCTGAAGAAATTGAAACCGCTTTACGTGAATACGGGGCTAATCTTTTGCAGAAAGAACAAAATCTGCAAGAGCGTGAAGCTGCTATTGTAGCAAGAGAAGAAGCAGTAAAAGAAAAAGAAGATGCTCTGTTAGATCGAGAGACTATACTTGCTGCACAAGAACAAGCTATTGCTCGCTGCCTTTGTGGTAGTCAGCTTTGCTCTAATTTTCAAGAAAAGCAGGAAAATACCTGACAAAATATCCTTTACTAAACGGGGGACCATTTATTTGGTCCCCCGTTTGTTTTTATCTTTCAAAATTTTCAATTTCTGTGTTTATTTTTGCGATAAAGTCTTCTACTTTCATTTGACCTATGTCTCCTTCTTTTCTAGAACGTACCCCTACTCCGTTTGCTTCTACTTCTTTATCTCCTAATATTAACATATATGGTACTTTATGAAGTTGTGCTTCGCGAATTTTGTATCCTATTTTTTCTTGTCTATCATCTAATTCTACACGTATTCCTTCTTGTTCTAATTTTTCTTGTAATTTTATAGCATATTCTCTATGGCTATCTGCAATTGGTAATAACCTTACTTGTACTGGTGCTAGCCAAGTTGGAAATGCTCCTGCAAAGTGTTCTGTTAAAATTCCAATAAATCTTTCAAATGAACCAAATAATGCTCTATGTATCATAATTGGTGTCTTCTTTTCTCCGTCTGTATCTATATACGATAAGTTAAATCTTAATGGTAGTTGGAAATCTACTTGTACTGTTCCCATTTGCCATTCTCTACCTAAACAATCTTTCATTTTTATATCAATTTTTGGTCCATAAAAAGCGCCATCGCCTTCATTAATACGATAATTATCCTTTCCACAAATTTCGTCTAGTACGTCTTTTAAGTCACTTTCTGCCTTATTCCATAGGCTTAATTCTCCCATATAATCATCTGGTCTAGTAGATAGTGTCAAAATAAAGTCTAACCCAAAAATATTGTATAATTTTTTGGCAATTTCTAAAATTTCTTTGATTTCGTCTTTTATTTGAGATTCCATTACATAATTGTGTGAGTCATCTTGCCTAAACATTCTTACTCTAAATAGACCATTTAATTGACCTGATTTTTCATTACGATGAATAACGTCTATATCACTAAAACGAAGTGGTAAATCTTTATAACTTCTTAACTTTGTTTGGTAAATTTTAATAGAGTTTGGACAATTCATTGGTTTTAATGCTTGTTCATTTCCATCTGCATCTGTTAAAACAAACATATCTTCTTTGTAATGATCCCAATGCCCTGATGTTTTCCATAAACTGCTACTATTTAATTGTGGACCTGAAAATTCTTGATATCCTCTTTTTTTATGTTCTTTTCTCCACAAGTCAATTAGTACATTCATCATAGTAAATCCCTTTGGTAGCCAATATGCCATACCTGGTGCTGTTTCATCAAAGAAAAACAAATCTAATTCTTTACCAAGTTTTCTATGGTCTCTTTTTTTAGCTTCTTCTATCATATGTAAATATTCTTCTAACATACTAGCTTTAGGGAAAGAAATGCCATAAATTCTTTGAAGAGTTTGTTTTGTTTCATCTCCTCTCCAATAAGCTGATGATGAATTTAATAGTTTAAAAGCTTTTATACCACCAGTTTTTAAAATATGTGGTCCACTACATAATTCTTTAAATTCTCCTTGGTCATAAAAACTAATTTCTTCTCCTTCTAGTAATTCTTCTATTAGTTCTACTTTATATGGCTCTTTTCTTTCTTGCATTAAGCTAATAGCCTCATTTTTAGAAAGTGTATATTTTGTAATTTCTAAGTCTTCTTTTATAATTTTTTTCATTTCTTCTTCTATTTTTGCTATATCTTCTTCTGAAAATGGTTTTTCTACGTCAAAGTCATAATAAAAACCATTACTAATGGCTGGTCCTATTGTTAATTTTACACTATCTCCATATATCCTTTTAATTGCTTGTGCCATAATATGTGAAGTTGTATGCCAATATACCTTTTTTCCATCTTCATCATCAAATGTTAAAATTTCTAATTTGCAATCTTTATTTAGGGGTGTTCTTAAATCTTTTACTTCTCCATCTACTCTTCCTGCTAAACTATTTCTAGCTAGCCCTTCACTTATTTGTTTTGCTATTTCTAAAATTGATTTTCCTTCTTCTACTTCTAATTTAGAACCATCTTTTAATTCTACTTTTATCATCTTTTTTCCTCCTTATTACTTTTTTTGTGTTGCAAGCTGCCTATAATAGTTAATATTGGCAAAACGCTTAACCATAAAAAATACACTCCTTTAATCAATTGCTTGATTAAAAGGAGTGCTATTATACACGGTTCCATCCTATTTTTTACTTAATTTACTTTTTAACGCAAAGCTTTACGTCTAGTTTTTTGCTAGAAACTAATAGGGTAGTTTTTCAAACCTGTTTTTGTAAATTAGCTTTCAGCCAGGTGGCTAATTTTCTCTTTCCATAACCTTGATTTTACTTTGTCCTATTTTTGTTTTTCTTTATTTACCTATTATTTATTATACTCGCATTTTTAGTTTGCGTCAAGGACTTTTTACAATATACTTTTTAATGAGACATTAGGGACAGTCCCTAATGTCTCATTGTTATATTAATTTCATAATTTCTTCTTTTGACTGTACCCCTACTGTTCTTGCTGTTTCTTGACCATTTTTAATAACAATAAAAGTTGGAATACTCATAACGCCATATTTTTCTGCTAATTCTTGATTTTCATCAATATTTACCTTTCCTACTTTTAAAGTTTCTTCTTGACTTTGTGCAATTTCTTCTACTACTGGTGCCATCATTCTACAAGGTCCACACCAACTTGCCCAAAAATCTATTAGTACTGTTTTTTGCGATTGCAATACCTCTTTCTCAAAATTTTTGTTTTCTAATGTAATTACTGACATTTTCTATTTCTCCTTTCTAATTTTTTATTTATAGCACATTTTTTGTGTATAACCTTTTTCATAATATATCTAGCTTTTCTATTCTTAATTTCTAATTTGTTAAAACTGAAAGTCCTGCTTTTGCTCCTTCATATACAGCTTTGCTTATTTGAAGCAGTCCTCCTGTACAGTCCCCACATGCATAGAGTCCTTTTACTGTTGTTTGCATATTTTTGTCTACTACAATATGGTTATTTTCTATTCTAGCTCCTATTTTTCTTGCTAAATCACAGCTTGAGGCTGTTCCCATTGCCACAAATACTCCATTTACTGGCATTTTTGTATTGTCCGTAAATTCTATTTCTTCTACTTTTTCATTTCCTCTAAAAGCATGTATCTTTTTTTGTAAAACTTCTACTGTTATATCTCTATTTTCTATCATTTCCTCCCCATTTGTCAAGATAGTAACAGAATTTGTAATTGGCTTTAATGTTTCTACTTCATGAATTGCATAATTTCCATTACCTATAACAACCACGTCTTTACCTTTGTAAAAAAAAGCATCACATATAGCACAATAACTAACTCCTTTTCCTTCGAAGTCTTGTATTCCTTGAATTTTTGGCATGATTCTATTTGCTCCGAGTTGCTAAAATAACTGCTTTTGCTTCATAATAAGAATTCACTGTTTCTATTTCAAAGTTCTCTCCATAATTTAGTGCTACTACTTCATCTTGAACTATTTCTATTTCTAACTTTTTAGCTTGCTTTATACCATTTTCATAAAGCTGCTCTCCTGTAATTCCTTCTGGAAATCCATAATAGTTTTCTATTTTATCTGCTTTTACAATAGCTCCTTTTTCTTTTGAAATAACAATAGTAGATAATTTTCTTCTTTTAGCATAAAGTGCTGCTGAAATTCCGAGCAGGTCCACTTCCAATAATTGCTACATCATACATTTTTTTCTTTTCCTCCAACTTTTTCTTTAAAGCACTTATTAAGTTTGTGTTTTATAAAGCATTTATATTATTTGTTTTTTTAATACTTTTATTATTTTATTCTTTCTTTTTATAAAATATCATATAAATTTTTAAAAGTATAGCCTTGTTCTTTTAAATATTCAATTACTTTTGGTAAAGTCTGCGCTGTTAAGCTTTTATTTGGTGCATCATGCATCAATATCACTACTGTATTTTTACCTTTACATGTAGATTTTAAATTTTTTATAATTTCTTCTTGCGTTTCTGCTCCTGCTGAATCATTGGTAAGTGCATTCCAGTCTAAATAGCTAATTCCGTTTTCTTTAAATACTTTTTTTGCTTTTGTTTTTACTTTATCGTAATACCCTCCATTAGAACCTCCTGGAAAGCGAAAAACATTTGACTGATAATTGGGGTCATCTAATGCTTTTTGAATTAGCTTATTGGTTTGATTGTATTCTTCTAATGGTTTATTTTCGTTTTGATATACTTTTTTATATACATGAGAATAGCCATGATTTGCTATATAATGCCCCTCTTCTTTTGCTTGCTTTACTAAATTTGGATTAGATTTTACCATAGTACCAAGCACAAAAAAGGTTGCTTTTATATTTTCTTTTTTTAGTGTTTCTAATATTTTTGGCGTTACTGTACTTGATGGTCCATCATCAAATGTTAGAAATGCTGTTTTTTCTTTTTGATTATAAATATTATTCATAGCAGTTAGTTGCTCTGGTGTTAATTTTTGATTATTTTTTGTACTAGTTACATTTTTACTATCTTCTTGTGCTACATTCTCATTATTTTTCTGTGGTTTATTGTTGCTGTCATCTTTTTGTGCTATTTGTTTTTGGTTTGTTATTTGTTTGGCAAGTTCTATACCTCCAAACGCTGCTAAACCAAGTATAATAGTAATAATAAATAAAATTATTACTATATG
The DNA here is from genome assembly GCA_022798335.1 of Clostridia bacterium. Classification (GTDB taxonomy): domain Bacteria; phylum Bacillota; class Clostridia; order TANB77; family CAG-508; genus CAG-273. Next base: position 59,084 of record JAAWMH010000002.1, on the reverse strand, counting down.
TTTTTTGCTTTTTTTTATTTTTATTTCTTCTATTCCATATTGATACATAAAAACACCTTAAATCGACATATTTCTTACTTGATAGTATATACTATTTTTTGTAATTTTAACAGTCAATTTAAGGAATTTTTCATTTTTATTAATAAATTATTTTTACTAACTAAACCTATTTACAAAATCTATGCTTTCCAATAGTTACAGTCATTGGTCTTGACCATATCCATTTATTTGTAGCAGTACTTGGATTAAAATAATAAATTGCTCCATAGCTTGGGTCCCATCCATTTAGGGCATCTTGAGCTGCTTTTTTTGCTGTAGAATTAGGCGTTAAGTTTATTTGACCATCTGCTACCACATCAAATGCTCCTTTTTGGTAAATAACTCCTGAAATACTATTTGGAAATGAACTACTTTTTACACGATTTAGTACTACTGCTGCTACTGCTACTTGTCCTGTATACGATTCTCCTCTTGCTTCTCCATAAACTAATCTTGCAAGCAAATTAAGGTCATTGGAATTACTAGAACTACTACCTGAAGAGTTACCTGAAGAATTAAATATCCCCATAGCAGCTAATGTGTTTTTTCCTGCTATTCCATCTACTGCCAAGCCATTTTTAGATTGAAAATATCGTACTGCCTTTTGTGTTTGGCTTCCATAAATTCCATCTACATTTCCAGTATAATAGCCCCATCTTTTTAATTTTGTTTGAATTTGTCTTACTTCTTCTCCTCTTGATCCATATTTTGAAAGAGCTTCTGCTTGCGTATTTCTAAAAAATACGTTATATGAAATAAATAAACTAAAGGTAAGAAAAAGCAAAATAAGTGCTTTTAGTTTTCTATTTTTTGACATAAAAATACACCACTTTCTGATTATTTTCAATTTTATTTTAACCAAAAAGTGGTGAACTTATTCAAATCTAAAAAAGATTTTTATTGATAGGTTTTATACTAAAATATTCCTATAATATTACCGTTTTCATCTAAATCTATTTTTTCTGCTGAGGGTTCTTTTGGAAGTCCTGGCATTGTCATAATTTTTCCTGTTAATACTACAATAAATTCTGCTCCTGCTTTTAATATAATATCTTGTACATGTATTTTAAATGGTTCTATGCATTCTAAATTTTTAGGGTCATCTGAAAAAGAATATTGTGTTTTTGCGATACACACTGGCAGATTTTCATATCCTAATTTTTGTATTTCTTGTATTTTGGTTTTAGCTTCTTTAGTATATTCTACTCCCTCTGCTCTATATACTTTTGTAGCAACTGCTTCTATCTTTTCTTCTATTGTTTTTTGATTCTCATAAGCAAATTGGAAGTTTGCCTCTTTTTTTGTTAAAGTAACAATTTTATTTGCTAAATCTTCTGCTCCTTCTCCACCTTTTTCCCAGCTTTCTACTAAGCTAAGCTCTATTCCTTTTTCTTGTAATTTTTCTTTTAAAAAGTCAATTTCTTTTGTGGTATCATGTATGTATTTATTAATTGCTACTACTACATTTAGTCCATACTTATTTTTTAAATTATCTACATGTCTTTCTAAATTATGGAATCCTCTTTCTAAATATTCTATACTTTCTTGTTTGATATCTTCTTTTGGCATTCCACCATGATATTTTAGTGCTTTTATTGTTGCTACACATACTACTGCATCTGGCTTTAAATTTGCTTTTCTACATTTAATATCTAAAAACTTCTCTGCTCCTAAGTCTGCTCCAAACCCTGCTTCTGTTATAACATAATCTCCTAATTTTAAGGCAAGTTTTGTAGCTATTACACTATTACACCCATGTGCAATATTAGCAAATGGTCCTCCATGTACAATTGCTGGTGTTTGTTCTAATGTTTGTACAATATTAGGTGCTATGGCATCTTTTAATAATACTGTCATTGCTCCATCTGCTTTTAAGTCTCTTGCTGTAATTGGTTTGTTTTCTTTAGTATATCCTACAATAATATTTCCTAATCTTCTTTTTAAATCTTTTATATCTGTTGCTAAACAAAAAATAGCCATAACTTCTGATGCTACCGAAATATCAAATCCATCCATTCTTGGAATAATACCTTTTTCCTCTGATAATCCTGTATTTACTTTTCTTAATTGTCTATCATTTAAATCTACACATCTTTTCCAGGTAACTGTTTCAAATCCTAGTTCATTTCCAAAATAGATATGGTTATCTATCATACTAGCAAGTAAATTATTAGCTGAAGTAATTGCATGAATATCTCCTGTAAAATGCAAATTAATTTCTTCCATTGGTGCTATTTGGCTATGCCCTCCTCCTGTTGCTCCACCTTTTATGCCAAAAACTGGTCCTAAAGAAGGTTCCCTTAGTGCTAAGACTGCGTTTTTTCCAATTCTTCTTAATGCATCTGCTAATCCTATTGCCATAGTAGTTTTTCCTTCTCCTAATGGGGTTGGATTAATTGCTGTTACCAATACTAATTTTCCATTTTCTTTATTTTTTAGTCTTTCATAACAATTTTGAGAAATCTTTGCTTTGTATTTTCCATATTGTTCTATTTCTTCTTCTTTTATTTGCATATTTTTGGCTATGTTTATAATTGGTTCTAATTTTACATTTCTTGCAATTTCAATATCTTCCATTCTTTCCTCCTTATTTGACAAAAAGGGGGCTCGTCCTTCTTCTTATGAAAAAAGGAGACTTTTCTTAAATTTCCCTTTTTTACATTTTTTAAAAAATAAATCCTACAATTAATCCTATAAATGCTCCTACAAAAACTTGTACTGGAGTATGCCCTAGTACTTCTACTAATCTTTCTGACACTTGAAGTCCTGTAAGTCCTGGTGTTTCTACTATTTTATTTAGCAATTTAGCTTGTTTTCCTGCTGCTCTTCTTACTCCTGCTGCATCATACATTACTACAAAGGAAAATATTAAAGATACTCCAAATAAAGGAGAGTTTATTCCCTGTGCTTTTGCTATCATAGTAGTTAAAGCTACTACTACTGCTGAATGTGAACTTGGCATTCCTCCTGCTTGTAATATTCTTTTAAAATTAAATTTTTTAGTAACAATTAAATCATAAATTAACTTAAATAATTGTATTCCAAACCATACTCCAAATGGTACTACAATATATTTATAATTTTGTATAAAATTAGCAATCCCCTGAAACATTTTTTATTCCTCTTCCTGTATAAAATTTTCTTCTTTTATATTACCTTCTTCTTGTAATAATACAGTAATTCTTTTTTCTGCATTTTCTAAAAGTTCATTACATTGTTTAGATAATTTCATGCCTGCTTCAAATTTATTAACAGATTCGTCTAAACTTAAATCTCCTTGTTCTAACTCTTTTGCAATTTCTTCTAATTGTTCCATTGCTTTTTCAAAATCTAAATTTGCCTTTTTTTCTGCCATTTTGCCATCCTCTTTCTTTTTATCTTTCTTTTACAATTTCTGTATCTACATCTACTATATAAAATTGAATTGTTCTTGTTGTAGTAGTATCATATACTGTTACGCCATATTTACCATCACTTTGAATGCTTACATTAAAAGATACATCTTTTAAGCTTCCCATTTCTTTTTTCCATTCTTCTTGCACTAACTCTATTGCCTTTTTTTCTTTTGTTGTCATTTTATTATCATCTTCTGTTGGTTCTACAGTAGTTGAACTTGTATTATTAGCCATATTAGTATTATTCGTAGTATTGCTTTGCTCATTATCTACTATATTTTCTTCATTAAAAATGTTTTCTAACATATTTTCAAGTCCAGTATTAGCATCTGTCAGCACATTGTTACTTGCTACATTTGCATCTACTGGATCTGTTTTAAACTTGCTATATACAGCAAGTACTATTCCAAATACTAATAAGGCAATTGCTATTATAATTAGTATATTTTTTGTTCCTTTGCTCATCTAATTTCCTTCTTTCTATTTTTAGATAACTTTTGCTTTTGCTTTTCCATCTTGCATACGAATTTGAATTTCTACTCCTGGTTTTAGCTGTGCTATACTTTTGGTAATATTTTCTTCTACAGTAATAATGCTATATCCTCTTGCTAAGGTTTTTAAGGGACTTAAAGTATCTAATTTCAAGATTAATTTTTGTGCATTTGAGCTTTCTTGTTTTAACTTCTGCTTTATATAATGTTCTATATTTTTTACATTTTTATCTACTATCATATATTGTTCTTGAAGTTTTTGTATAGCTCCTGTAAAGGCTTTATTTGCCATACATTTTTCATATTGTAGTCTCATTAACTGTGTTTTTCTTAGTAATGCTTGTTTATATCTATTTTGATATTTTTGAAGACTTTGTTTTAATTGTGCTAGGTCTGCTACAGCAAGTTCTGCTGCTGCCGATGGCGTTGGCGCTCTTAAATCGGCTACAAAATCTGCTATTGTAAAATCCGTTTCATGTCCTACTGCCGATATGACAGGAATTTCTGATGCAAAAATTGCTCTTGCGACAGCTTCTTCATTAAATGGCCATAAATCTTCTAAAGAGCCCCCTCCTCTTGCTACAATTAACACATCTGCTAATTTGTTTTGGTTCATAAAATGAATTCCTTCTGCAATTTTGCTAGCAGCCCCTTCTCCTTGTACTGGCACTGGAAACAGGCGAATATGTACATTGGGATTTCTTCTTGTAGATACATTAATAATATCTCTAATAACAGCTCCTGTATTAGAAGTTAATACGCCTATTGTTTTGGGCATAATTGGTATTTGTTTTTTATGGGCCTGCTCAAAAAGTCCTTCTTTTTCTAGTTTTGCTTTTAACTCTTCATACGCTGCTCTTAAATCTCCTACTTTTCCTAATTGTTTGATTGCTTTAGCATATAACTGATAAGTACCATCTCTTTCAAATACAGATACACTGCCTAAAATCATTACTTTCATTCCATCTTGTAATTTAAAGTCTAAATGTGATGTATAAGTTTTAAACATAATACTTTTTATTAATGAATTTTCATCTTTTAAAGTAAAATAAATATGTCCTGTATAATGATATTTACAATTAGAAATTTCACCTTCTACTAAAACATTTTCTAAATATTCATCTTCTTCAAATTTTGTTTTAATATATTTATTTAGTTCACTTACACTAATTGCATTATATGTCATTTTTACTCCTCATTTGCAATTCCTGCTTGCTTAATAATATTTGCTAATATTCCATTAATAAAGCTAGGAGAGGTATCATCTCCATATTTTTTAGCAAGTTCTACTGCTTCATTTACTACTACTTTGTAGGGTAATTTATTATAAATAATTTCATAAATAGCTAATTTTAATATAGTAAGATTCACTTTTGAAATTCTACTAATATCCCACTTTTCTTTCAAATTTTGAGTAATTCGTTTTAAAATTTCTTGCTCATTTTTAGTAATTCCTGCTACCATATCTGTTATATAATTTCTTACTTTTTCTTGTTCTATTTCTTGCTCTTTTAAAAACAAATTAATCTGTTCTTGTTGTTCTTCTACTTCTATTTTTTGTATTTCTAGGCTATATAATAGTTCAAAGGCAAGTTCTCTAGTTTGCGTTCTTGTCATGATTTTGTTTACTCCTCTTTTATAATTTGTCTATGAAATTTTTTGTCTTTTCTTTTACACTTTCTTTATTACGTTGAACATAATTTCCAAAATAGATACAGACAATAATTAGTGCAATTGCTATTACAAATTTATATAAATCTGTACAAAATAACATAACTGCTAAAACAATACCTACTATGAAACCAAGAATTGCTCCCCCATATTTATCACAAAATATTTTAAAATTATCCATTATCTTTCATCCCTTTCTTATGGTTCTTGTACCATTTTTTTAGTAGGTTCTATGTCTCTTACTTTAATATTTACTTCTTTTACGTCTAAGTCAGAAGTCTTTTTAATAGTTGTTTTAATTTTAGTTTGTAAATTAGTAGATAGTTCTTTTATAATAGCATTTTCTTTTACACTTAAATTCACATATACTTTTACATTATTTTCTTTGTCTAGTTCTACTTTTGTAGTTACATTTTCTGCACTTTCAAATCCTTTTACAATACTGCTTACTAAATTTTCTAAAGTATCTTTTGTAATTAATAACTTTCCATCTTCATTTTCAAGTAAAATACCATTTTTATAATCTGCTTCTTGTTTTGAACCAGAGTCAAAAAAGATGCATTTTGTTGCTAACAAAATGAAAAAGCAGCTTAGTCCAAGTAATATATTTGAACAAATTTGATTTTCTAACATTCTTGTTACTATTTCATGTACAAAGTCTACTTTTAACCATCCAAAAATCATAAGACATAATATAATGGATAAAATTAAAACTATTGTTGAAAAAAGAGCTAGTCCAATTCTATCTAAAATTTTCATATTTCTTCCTTTCTTATGTTAAAAATGGGCACGGCAGCTTAAATAAGGTTTCCGTGCCCACTTTTTATTTTTAATTGTTATTTTCTGTTTTAGTACTAACATCCATATTGTCTGTGCTAACTCCTTGAATGTGTACATTTACTTCTACTACTTTTAATCCTGTCATGTTTTCAACAGCATTTTTAACTTTATTTTGAATTTCAAATGCAACATCAGGAATTCTTGTACCATATTCTACAATAATATTAACATCTATTTTGGTTTCTTTTTCTCCTGATTCTACTTTAATACCTTTTGATAGATTTTTCTTTCCACTAAGTACTTCTGAAATTCCTCCTGCAAATCCTCCTGACATTTCTGCAACTCCTGGTACTTCTGCTACTGCAACACCTGCTATAACAGCAATTACATCATCTGCTATTTTTATGTTAGCATTATTTTCTAATGCAACTTCTCCTTGATTTTCTACAACTTCTAATTCTTTATTTTCTTCCATAAAGATTCCTCCTTTTTTCTTACGAAAATTTTATAGTATAAGTATATCAATACTAAGAAAAATTTACAACTATTTTTAGAAATTTCACAAAATTTAATCATTTGTTAATATACTTCCTGCCTGAATTTTGTTTCCTCTTAAAAAATCTGCTGTATTCATTTTTCTTGCGTTTTCTGCTTGCAACTCTAGTACTTTAAGAATTCCGTCTTTTGCTTTAATATATAGTCCTTTTTTATCATCTGCAAGTAAAATAGTTCCTTGTGTAATTTCTAGTAGTTTATAAGAATATTCTTTCATTTCTTCATAAATATTTAAAAACTCTTCTATTTCTAAGTTTTCTACTTTCCAGAGTTTTAATTTTTTGCCTTCTAAAAAGGAATATGCTCCCATAATTGGGTTTAAGCCTCTTACTAAATTTTTTATTTCTAGTGCACTTTGTTCTTCCCAATTGATTTGTGCCATTTGCTTATTTAGCATAGGCGCCATGGTAAAGTCTTCTCCTTGTTTTTGTCTTGGAGCCTTTTCTTGCTCTACTAATTCTAAAGTTTCTACTAGCAGTTTTCCTCCTATTTTGCTTAAGCGCTCCCAAAGTTCTCCTGTTGTTTCATTTTCTCCAATAGTTACTTCTTCTTTTAATATGATATCTCCTGTATCCATTCCAGCATCCATATACATTGTTGTAACTCCTGTTTGTTTATCTCCATTTAAAACAGCCCATTGTATTGGCGCTGCTCCTCTGTATTTTGGAAGAAGTGAACCATGCACATTAATACAGCCTAACTTTGGTATATTTAAAAGTTCTTGTGGTAATATTTTTCCATAAGCTACTACACATATAATATCTGGCTTTAATTTTTTTATTTCTTGTAAAAATTCCTCATTATTTCTTACCTTTTCTGGCTGGTAAATACAATATTCTTTTTCTAAAGCATATTCTTTTACAGGAGATGCTAACATTTGCATGCCTCTTCCTTTTGGTTTGTCTGGATTAGTTACAACCGCTAAAATATTATGCCCCGCGTCTACTAACGCTTGTAAAGAATCTTTTGCAAAATCTGGTGTTCCCATAAATACAATGTTTAGCATAATTTCCTCCTATTTTTGTTTTTCATTTTCTGGTGTTACATATTCTAAAGTACCTGGGATAATTTTATCTACAAACAATACACCGTCTAAATGATCTAGCTCATGTGAAATTGCTTGCGCTAATAGCCCTTCTCCTTTTATTTTTATTTTCTTACCATTTTCATCTAAGGCTTCTATTATAACTTCAGCTGGTCTTATAATTTTAGCAAATTGATTTGGAAAGCTTAAACATCCTTCTTCTACTTCTTGCTCTCCTTTTTGCTTTACAATTTTGGGATTTACTAATTTAATTGGTCCTTTTTCATCATAAAGGTCAATCACTACTAATCTTTTTAAAAGCCCTATTTGAGGTCCTGCTAACCCTACTCCATTATAGCTATGAAGTGTTTCTACCATATCTGCTAAAATTTGTTTTATTTTTTCATCAACTACTTCTACTTCTCTAGATCTTTTTCTTAAAATTTCGTCTCCATTTTCTCTTACTATTCTAATTGCCATGTTTTGCCCCCTTTTTTTGATTTCAACCTGTGTCCCCAAACTGACAGTTTTGGTCATTTAAGCTACGTCCCTAAACTGACACTTAATACCAATTGCTTGGATTTAAGTCTATTGCCATTCTTACTTTTCCTAATTTTGCTTCTTTTGTTTCTTGGTACTGTGCTATTACATCTTCCATTAGTTTTATCATATCATCACCAAATTTGCATTTTATAATAATACGAAAGCGATATTTGTTTTTAATTTTATCAATTGGTGCTGGCATTCCTTGGTATAATATAATACCCAAATTTTCTTTTACTACTCTATTTTTTAAATAGCTATGTATTTTTTGTGTTATATTTTTACCATCTTGCTCTGTTTGTGCTGTAATTCCAATTACTATTATATCGCAAAAAGGTGGATATTTCAATTGTTTTCGTATTAGAATTTCTGTATTATAAAATAATAGGTAATCTTGTTTTTGGCTACATTCTATGCTAAAGTTATCTGGATTATAAGTTTGTACAATTACTGTTCCTTGCTCTTTTTCTCTTCCTGCTCTTCCGTGCTACTTGTGTTAAAATTTGAAATGTTTTTTCATTTGCCCTAAAATCATCTATATTTAAACTACTATCTGCTGCAATTACTCCTACTAAAGTTACATTTGGAAAATGATGCCCTTTTATTACCATTTGTGTTCCTATTAAAATATCTATTTTTTCATTTTTAAAGGTATTTAATATTTCTTCATGTGAATTCTTTTTTGTTACAGTATCAATATCCATGCGAATAGTAGTTGCTCCTGGAAATAATTGTTTAATTTGTTCTTCTAATTTTTGCGTTCCTGCTCCAAAGTGTTTTATATTTTTGCTACAGCATTCTGGGCATTCTTTAATAAGCGTTTCTTCATGTCCGCAATAATGGCACTTTAACTTTTGCCCTTTTGCATGATAAGTAAGTGTAATATTACAATTTTTACATTTTATTGTAGTTCCACATTCCCTACACATAACAAAACTAGAAAATCCCCTATGATTTAAAAATAAAATGGTTTGCTTTTTATGGTATAAATTTTTTTCTATTTCTTCATAGAGTCTACTACTAATCATTGTTTTATTGCCTTGTTCTAGCTCTTGCCTTAAATCTATTATTTCTACTTTTGGCAGACTTGCTTTGTTTGCTCTTTTAGTTAATTCTAATAATCCTATTTCTCCTTTTTGTGCTTTATAATATGTTCCTAAATCTGGTGTAGCACTTCCTAATAACACACATATATTCTTTTGTTTTGCTAAATAACTTGCTATTTCTTTTGTATGATATCTTGGTGTCATTTCAGATTTATAAGAACTATCATGTTCTTCATCAATAATAATTAGCCCTAATTTTTTTATGGGTGCAAAAATAGCAGAGCGTGCTCCGTATTACTATTTTAGCCGTTCCTAATCGTATTTTATTCCACTGGTCATATCTTTCGCCTGCTGACAATTTGCTATGTAAAATAGCAATTTTTTCTTCTCCAAAACGTGAAAGAAATCTATCTACTGTTTGAGGAGTTAACGAAATTTCTGGAACTAGCATAATACTTGCCTTTTCTTCTCTTAACATTTTTTCAATTAGTTGCATATACACTTCTGTTTTTCCGTGATCCTGTTACTCCAAATAGTAAAAATTCAGAGTAAAAATGGTCATCTATTGCATCTGCAACTGTCTTAAATGCTTCTTCCTGCTCTTTTGTTAATACTAACTTATTACTTGCTTGTACTTTTTTTTGTAAAAACGGATTTCTTTCTATTTGTTTTTCTTTTATTTCTACATATCCTTTTTTTTCTAAAGTATGAATAATACTTCTACTTACTTGTGCAAACATTTCTAAATCTGAAAACAGTGCTTCTTTATATTCTTGTAAAAATTTTAATGCTTTTATTTGTTTTTCTGATTTTATTTTTTTATTTTCTATTTCTTCATTAATTTCTTCTTTCGTTTTTCTCAAACTAACAAAAGAAACTTGTTTTTCTTTAATGCGGTTTTCTATTACTTTTGTTGTTGTTCCTGGTGGTAGCATTAATTTAATGCAATCTGATATATTACAAAAATACCTTTTTGCCATCCATTTTGCAAGTTTTATATGATCTGCATAGATATATTCTGTTTCGTCTACTTCTTTTATTGGTTTTACTTCATAGGAAGAGCTCTGTTTCATATTTACTACAAAACCTTCGTCTAAAGCTTTTCTGTTTCCAAAAGGCACAAAAACTCTGCTTCCAATTTTTACTTTAGAAGCTAAGTCTTGTGGTATTTCATAGTCAAATACCCTATTTAATTGTTTTGCATTACTGTTTAATATTACCTCTGCTATCACAAATACCAAATCTCCTTATAGCTTTTCTCATAGTATCATATCAAATTTTAACTAAAAAAACTAGATTCTAGCATAAAAAATTGCCATAGACTTTGTTACTTCTACGGCAATTTACTTTTTATTCTTTTATCCACTTTTGATATTCTTCTATAATCTTCCCTGCTACTTCTTGTGGAGTAAAGTTAGTCGTATCTATTACTAAGTTGTAATTTGATTCATCTTCTTTTCTAACTCCATATAAGTTATAATATCTTTCATTTTCTATAAGATATCTTTTTTGCATATCTGCTTTTTGCTCTTCTATTGTTGCAAGGTTTTCTGAATATTTACGTTTATTGTCTTCAAAAGCTCTTTTGGCAGCTTCATTAATATCTACTTTTAAATAGATTTTAAAAGATTCTGGAACTACGTACCAACCAAGACGTGCATCTATTACAAAATTGTCATGTTCTTTTGCATAATTTTTAGCATTTAATTCAATTTGTCTATCAATTTCTGGATGCTCTTTTACATAATCATTAAATGTAGTTACATCCATTCCCATTTCTTTTCCTAAACTTCTAAAATAATCTCCATTGCAATAAATAGTAAAATTTAATTTTTCTGCTATTAACTTAGATACTGTTCCCTTTCCACTTGCAAGCTCTCCACAAATTGAGATAATATGCTTTTTTTCCATTTTATTCTCCTATTTCATTTTCCTCTGATACTGCTTCTACTTTGCCTTCTGCAATTTCGTCTGCTGCTAAGGATACTGGAGATGGTTCATCTTTTTTGGTAAGCGGAGTGCTTCCTGCTGCTATTTGTCTTGCTCTTTTAGAAGTAATTGTTACTAATTGAAAACGATTATCTACTTTTGTTAACAATTCTAATACAGTTGGTTTTACTAACATATTTTTTCCTCTTTCTTATTCAATATTTTGAATTTGTTCTCTTATATCTTCTAACCTAGTTTTTAATTCTATTACTAAATTGGTAATTTCTAATTTTCCAGATTTAGAACCTATAGTATTGGTTTCTCGGTTCATTTCTTGTACAAGAAAATCAATTTTTTTACCACATGGCTCTTTTGCATTTAGTATAGCATTAAATTGTTCTATATGACTTTTAAGCCTTGTTAATTCTTCTTCAATAGAATATTTATCTGAATAAATAACAATTTCTTGGGCTAGTCTTGTTTGGTCTACAATATCTGTTTTTAAAATTTCTTTTATTCTTTCTTCTAATTTTACTACATATTCTTCTACAAGTCTAGTAGAAAAACAAGAAATTTCATCGACATTTTTTGCTATATCTTGTAAGCGCATTTTTAAATCTTGTTTTATTTTTTCTCCTTCTGCCATTCTCATTTCTATAAAATTATCTAAAGCCTTTTCTAAACATTGTGAAAGCTCAATCCAAACCATTTCTAAACTTTCTTCTTCTACTTGTACATTTAATATGTCTGGCATTTTAGAAATTTCTGATGCTCTTAATCCATCTGGTATTTCATTTTCTTGTGCTAAACTTTTTAATTCTTTGATATATAATTTTGCAAGTTCTTTATTAATAATTACTTCTTTTCCTTCTATTCCATAATTTGCATAATTAATATATATTTCTATTTTTCCTCTAGATACTTTATTTAAAACTACTTTTCTTATTTTATCTTCTAAGTATAGCAAATTACGTGGTGCTTTTACAGTAATATCTGCATATTTATGATTAACAGAACGAATTTCTACTAAATACTCTCTTGTGTCTTTTTCTAATTTTGCCCTTCCAAAACCTGTCATACTATTCATTTTCTATTTTCCTCTTTTCTTCAAGATACTATCTTCTAATCATCTCTTTCATAGATTCTACAAAATACTTTTTCTTCATTTTACGATAAACAACAGCATCTTTTATAAGATAGTAAATAGAAAATGCATAGGTAGCAAGTACTGCTATTGGAATAAATTTATCTACCCATGTTAAATTTACATATAATAAACCTAAAGTAGCAAGTGCTAAAAATACAAATTCAATTCCATGAATAGCAGCTCTTCCTGATTTTTTTCTATAAGCAAATTCAATAATTCCAACTCCAATAATTAAAATAGCAATGCTAAATACTTTTAAGTCTGTTATAAATATATCATTTTCAATGTTAAGAAAACCTAATATAATAAAGTTTAGGTAAATCATAACAATGATAGCAAGTAACATGTTTTTAAATATTCTAGTAGCCATTTTTTCTAATTGTTGTTCTGGCATTTTTCGATTAGCTTTCATTTCCTTTTTTACAGCTTTTTCTATTTCTGCCATTTCTTTGATGCTAAGGTCTTTTTTTGCTTTTCTTGGCTCTTCTATTTCTTCTTGGTTGTCTACTACCTCTTGTTTTACTTTACTCTCTTTATTTTTTTGTTCTTTTAAAGGTTTATCTTGCCCAGTCGCTTTTAAAATACTAGTAAAGTTTTCTTTAGTTTCTTCTTCAAATACTTCTATTTTATTTTCTATTTCTTTTTTTGCTTTTAGAGCAGTCTCTTTTTTAGTTGTTGTTTTCTTTTTTGGAGCTTCTTTTTTTGCTGCTCCTCCTGTTTTACTACTTGTTTTTTTCGTTGTAGTCTTTTTAGTGCTTGTGGTTTCTGCTACTTCTTTTTTTGGCGCAGTTTTCTTTGCTGCTACTGAAGAACTTCTTTTTTGAACCATTTTCTTGGTACTTCCTGTTGCTACCTTTTTCGTTGTTTTAGCTGCAGTTTTTGTTTCTTCTTTGCTTGCTACTTTTCTTTCAGCCATTTTTATTTCCCCCTTACCCTATAATTCATATTCATATATAATATTACTCATTATCATAACAGATGCTGTTTCTGTTCTTAAAATTCTTGTTCCTAATGATATTTTTTTTGCTCCTGCTTTTTCTAAAAGTTCTACTTCGCTTTTCTCTATTCCGCCTTCTGGTCCTATAATAATTCCTACTTTCATTCCTTCAAAACTATTTAGCTGTTTTAGTGCTTGTTTTAAGCTTGTTTCTTTTTCTTCTTCATAAGCTAATAAAACGACGTCTAATTTTGGTATTTCTTCACATAATTTTGCTATTGTAATTGGATTTTCTACTTTAGGAATCGTATCTCTTTTGCTTTGTTTTGCCGCTGATAGTGCAATTTTTTGCATACGCTCTATCTTTTTCTTAATGTCTTTTTCTTCCCATTTGGTTACACATCTTCTCATTACTACTGGAATAATACTTTTTACGCCTAATTCTGTATTTTTTTGAATGATATATTCTAGTTTGTCAGCCTTTGGCAAACCTTGAAAAATGCTAACTTCTACTTTTGCTTCTGCTACTGCTTGTTTTTGCTCTAAGATATTACATAAAATAAAGTCTAGACCAATTTGTTCTATATTAGTTACATAATTTATGTTTGTATCTATATTACATAGTATTAATTTTTCTCCTACTTTTGCCCTTAATACTTGTGTAATATGCTTTACATCTTCTCCTATTATTTTTATTTTATTTTCATTTATTTGATTGGTTTTTATAAAAAATTTTGGCATTTCAACTCCTAGAACTTTTTTCCAATTTGAATAGTAATATTATATCATATTTTTTCCATTTTGCAAGGTTTTTCGACTTAATTTATGTAAATCTTTTCTTGTTTTATGTCAATTCTTGTCAAAAGAAATCTCTTCTATTATTTCTTGTACACTTGTTACTAATTTTGCGCCTTGTTTTAATAGTTCATTTGTGCCATAAGACTTATTACTTGTGATATTTCCTGGTATTACAAATACCTCTTTTCCTTGTTCTAAAGCATAATCTACTGTAATTAAAGTACCACTTTTTTCTTTTGCTTCTACTACTAAAACACCTTCTGACAAACCACTAATAATTCTATTTCTTGCTGGGAAGTTCATTTTTAATGGTCTTGTTTTTGGTTCATATTCTGTAATAATTGCACCTTTTGTTTGTAATATTTTTTTGCAATATTCTTTATGTTCCGCTGGATAAATATGATGGAATCCGCTTCCTAATACTGCTATTGTTTGACCATTTGCTTTTACGGCTCCTAGATGACTGTAAATATCAATTCCGCCTTGCTAATCCGACTTACAACTACAATTCCTCTTTTAGCTAAATCATAGGCAAATTCAAAAGCCACCTTTTTACCATAATTGCTTGCATCTCTGCAACCTACTATGGCTATAGCTGGCTTATTTAAAATACTCTCATCACCTAACATATACAATTTAGCAGGTGGTGCATAAATTTTGTTTAATTTTTGTGGATATTCTTTTTGAGCTTGATAAATGATTTTCATAAGTTTTTTCCTCCTTAAGATTTATCTAAGCCCCCAATTTTTAGAAACAGTAGATTCTTAATCTATTACTCTTCCCCTAATTTACATTATTGTAATTTTTTAGCTGCTTTTACTACATTTGACATAAGCATTGCAATTGTCATTGGACCTACTCCACCTGGTACAGGCGTGATATAACTACTAAGTGGTTCTACATTTTCAAAGTCTACATCTCCTACTAGTTTTCCTTCTTCATTTCTATTGATTCCCACATCAATAACTACTGCTCCTTTTTTTACCATATTAGCTGTTACAAATTTTGGTTTTCCTAAAGCTGCTATTAATATATCTGCTTGTTTTGCAATTTCTTCTATGTTTTTTGTTTTTGAATGACAAACAGTTACTGTTGCATTTTTATTTAACAAACATTGTACTAATGGCTTTCCTACAATATTGCTTCTTCCAATAATAACTGCATTTTTTCCTTCTACTTCTATGTTATATTCTTCTAACATTTTTATAACTCCTGCTGGTGTACAAGAAACAAAACAGTCTTCTCCAATTGATAATTTTCCTACATTAATTGGATGAAATCCATCTACATCTTTTCTATAATCAATAGCATTAAATGCTTCTCTAATATCTAAATGTTTTGGAATAGGACTTTGTAACAAAATACCATGAATATCTTTTCTTAAATTTAATTCTTGTATTAAATTTAAGAGTTCTTCTCTTTGTGCATTTTCTTCTAATAAAAATTCTTCAAAACCAATTCCAATTTCATCACATGCTTTACTTTTATTACGTACATATACTTCTGATGCTTTGTCATTTCCTACCATAATAACAGCAATTTTTGGTTTTACTTCTAATTTTGCTACTTCTTCTTTTAGCGTTTGTCTTACTCTTTGTGCTACTTCTTTTCCATTTATAATTGTTGACATGGTTTCCTCCTATTTTTTCTTTATTATATCTTATCCTGCTTTCTTTTGCAAAACATTTTTTATTTTTTTGTCATAACTTTTGTAATTTCTAATATACATTAAATAAAAGTTTTGTACAAACATTTCTTGTTAGAAGGGAGTTATAAAGTTACATGGAAGAGAATTTAAAATTATATCAAGATATAGCAGATCGTACAGAAGGAGACATTTATGTTGGTGTAGTAGGTCCTGTTCGTACTCGGAAAATCTACCTTTATTAAAAACTTTATGGATTTACTTGTTATTCCTAATATTGATAATGATTATAAAAAAGAAAGAGCTAGAGATGAACTACCTCAAAGTGCTGGTGGTAGAACAATTATGACAACAGAGCCTAAATTTATTCCTAATGAAGCTATTGAAATTACAGTAGGAGAAAATATTAAATTTAAAACAAGGCTTGTAGATTGTGTTGGCTATTTAGTAAATAATGCTATTGGCTATTTAGAAGATGATATGCCTCGTATGGTAAAAACACCATGGTATGATGATGATATTCCTTTTGAAGAAGCTGCTGAAATTGGTACTCGCAAAGTAATTGCTGAGCATTCTACAATTGGTATTTTAGTTACTACTGATGGAAGTGTTACTGATATTCCAAGAGAAGATTATATTGATGCTGAGGAAAGAGTTGTAAAAGAACTTAAGGAACTTAACAAACCTTTTGTAATTGTTTTAAATAGTGATGACCCATTTTCTGATTATACTAAAAGTTTAGCTAAAAAATTAGAAGACAAATATGAGGTTTCTGTTATTCCAACAGACTGTGCTCATTTAGATTTAGAAGATATTGATGATATTTTCAGTAAAATCTTATATGAATTTCCTATTGAAACTATCAACTTAGATTTTCCTAGGTGGGTAGACGGACTTCCTGATGAACATTGGCTAAAAAAAGAATTGTATCAAGAAATTCAAACTGCCTTTACTAATATTTGTATTTTAAAAGAAATTAATTCTGGTATTAATCAGCTTCAAAACACACAAGTAATTACGAAAACTTCTTTAGAAGAAATTCATTTAGGAGATGGTAGTGTACATGTTCGAATTCACTTAATGGATCATCTTTTCTATCAAGTTTTAACTGAAATTTCTGGTGTTAATATAGACAATGAAAGTGCTTTATTTAGTACTATGACAGAATTTGCAACTGTCAAAAAACAATATGATAAAATTGCCTTTGCCCTAGAAGAAGTAAAAGCTACTGGCTATGGTATTGTTACACCTTCTATTGATGAACTTATTTTAGAAGAGCCAGAAATGGTAAAACAAGGATCTCGCTTTGGGGTTAAATTAAAAGCTACTGCTCCTAGTATACACATGATAAGGGCCAATATAGAAACTGAGGTTTCTCCAATTGTTGGTAGTGAAAAACAATCTGAAGATTTAGTAAATTATTTACTTTCTGAATTCGAGTCCGATCCTAAAAAGATTTGGGAATCTAACATCTTTGGAAAAAATTTACATGAGCTTGTAAATGAAGGTCTGCAAAATAAGCTTTCTAAAATGCCTGAAGAAGCTCAAGGCAAACTGCAAGAAACTTTAGAACGTATTGTAAATGAAGGTAGCCGGAGGACTAATTTGTATTATATTATAGCAAATTCTTTAAAAAAACAATATTGTAATGACATTTTACTTATTTTATGCTATAATAATTATAATTTATGTTAACTTATTCCTTACAAAAACATTTTAAGGAGATGAAATTTATGTGCCCTTATACTTATCCTTTGTATAGTAATGATGCTAATTATCAAAAAGTTCACATAGGCTACATGGATTATATTCCTCAAGAAGGAGATACTTTTAGTTATCGGTCTCTAAAAGGAAATTTGATTCAAACAAACAAAAAAGTAATTACAATTATGAATTCTTATCCTACCGATGGTTATGTTACTTTCACTGTACCTTTTGACAAATGGTATTACCTTCACTTACAACAATCTCTTTTTTAAGCACATAAAAATCGCCCACCTTGCTTTATTAAAGCAAGGTGGGCTTTTTTAGGAGACTTGCATTGCTCTTTTATTAGCCTCCTCTAGGAACTCTTTTATGGTTTTTCCTGTTGTTGTATCTTTGTCATCGGCATCAAACTCTAACCTATAGTCTAATACGACTTTTTCATTCCTTTCGTAAAAACCTTTTGTTGTCAGTATTCCATTATGTGCTATAGCTATGGTACATGGCAAAATAATTTCTAATTTCTCATTGCCTTGTTTATAGGTTAATTTTTTTCCTTCCACTTCAACTTGATATTCTGGATATCCAAACATCCAAAGCATCGAGGCGAACACTCCAATTCCTATTATTATCTGTAACACTTCCATAAATTGACTTTCAAATCCAGAGCTTCTTAAAATTTCGATACTAAAAACAAGTAACAATAGGATAATTGTGATTATAAATCTTTTGTTAATTGGAGACCCATACCGAAATACCTCTTTTTTTGTGCTTTCGTTGCTTTTAATTATCCTGCATGCCATAATAAAATTCCCCCTATTTATTTTTTGCATATAGCAATGTCTTTTTTATTATATCATACTTTATGTAAATTGTAAAACTTTGAATAATTTTTCAAATTTAACAAACACTATTAAAAATTACAAAAATAGTAAGGAGGATTTAACTATGCCACAAAAAGAAAACTCGACTTCTGATTGGAAAGATACCTTTGCTAATAAATTAAAACAATTTTTTGATAAACCTGTAGAAGATGAATACCATTTTACACTTTCTAGTCCTTATGAAGGCGAGCAAAAAAAAACAGCTTCTGAGCAAACTTCTAAAAGTGAAGAAGCCTTTGAAGCTAAAAATATTTTTGCAAGCTTACCTGTTTGTTTAGAATATATTAAAGTAAAATACAACACATTAATTAACAGTGATATTATTCTACGTGAATTTACTCTTCTTGCAAGAAATAGGCAATATAAAGCTTTACTATTTTTTATTGATGGTATGGTAGATTCTCAGTTAATTAATAATAACGTTTTAGAAGCTTTAATGATGCGAAATCGTGCTAATATTTTTGACAATGAAGTAGAACAAGTAGTTTCAGAAGCTAAAACAAATAATATTACTGTAAGAAAGATAAGAAAATTTAATTTAGAAGATTATATTTTTGACTGTTTACTTCCTCAAAATAATGTAAAAAAAGTTTCTACTTTTGCAGAAGCTTTTAGTCGGTGTTAATATGGGAAACTGTCTTCTTTTTATAGATACTCTTCCTATTGCTTTTAATATTGATGTAAAAGGTTTTAAGCAAAGAGAAATTAGTACTCCTAATAACGAAATTATTATCAAAGGACCTCAAGAGGCTTTTGTAGAGAACATTAGAACAAATACTTCTTTACTAAGAAGAATGATTAATAACGAAAACTTAATTATTGAAAATATTAAAGTTGGTAGTTTAAGTAAAACAAATTGCGCTATCTGTTATATTCAAAACATTGCAAATACTGATTTAGTTGCAGAAGTAAAATATAGAATAAGTAATTTAGAAATTGATTCTCTTCTTTCTTCTGGCGAGCTAGAACAATTAATTGAAGAAGATAATAAGTATAGTATTCCTCAAATTTTGTCTACAGAAAGACCTGATAAAGCAACTAAATATTTATATGGTGGTAGAGTTGTTGTTTTAATTGGTGGAAACCCTTATGCTCTTATTATGCCTGCTACTTTTATTGATTTTATTGTTTCTCCTGAAGATACTAATTTAAAATTTCAATTTGCTAACTTTTTAAAATTTTTACGTTTAATTGCTATTTTTATTACTTTATTTTTACCAGCATTTTATGTTGCTATTACCTGCTTTCATCAAGAATTGCTGCCAACAGAACTCTTATTTTCGCTGCTTGCCTCAAGAGAAAGTGTACCCTTCCCTATTATTTTTGAAATTTTAATTATGGAAATTTCTTTTGAGCTAATTCGTGAAGCAGGTTTAAGGGTTCCTTCTCCCTTAGGACCTACCATTGGAATTGTTGGCGCTTTAGTAATTGGTCAGGCTGCTGTTAGTGCTAGTATTGTAAGCCCTATTTTAGTCATTGTTGTTGCTATTACAGCAGTTGCTTCTTTTGCTATACCTGATTTTTCTTTTGGATTCCATTTACGATTAATGCGCTTTTTATTTATTATTTTAGGTTACATTGCAGGATTTTTTGGTATTGCCCTTGGTATTTTTGTTTACTTATGTATCTTAACAAGCCTAAGTTCTTTTGGCGTTCCCTATATGGCACCTTATGCACCTGTTACGAAAATAAATGAAAGTGGCTATTTTTTAGATCCTGTTTGGAGAAGAGAACAAAGAGCAGATTATTTAAATACTAAAAAGAAGCAAGCTCAAAATCATATTAGTATGAAATGGAAATACAAATAAATACAAAATTATATTGTACTTTTTCAAAAGTCAAAACTTCCTATATACATGAAAGGAGACAATTATAAATGATAAATAAAAAAATTGGTAATCTAGAAGCAATTGCATTAGTAATTACTGTTATGGTAAATCATATTGTTTTAAATTTGCCAAAAAGTGTTATTTCTTCTACAAAATCTGGTGCTATTATGAATGTAATTTTTATTACATTAGTTGCAATTCGGAATTGTTTACTTAATTTCTAAATTGCTTGGTAAATTTCCTCGTTTAGATATTGTAGATATTAGCAATTTTTTAGGTGGTAAATGGCTTAAATTTACAATTGGTATTTTGTTTATATTATATTTTATTTTTACAATTAGTATTTTACTTAGAAGTTTTTCAGAAGGACTAAAAATTATTTTTTTTCCTAGAACTTCTGTACCTGTTATTATGTTATTATTTTTAATTGCCATTGTTATTAGTAGTAAATTAGGATTTCAAGCTATTTCACGCTCTAATTTATTTATTATTGGCTTTGTACTATTTACTCTTTTCTTTATCTTCTTTGCTAATATTCAAAATTTTACTTTTCAAGGTATGCTTCCACTACTTGGTGAAGGAGTACAAAGTACTTTTTTTGCTGGATTAAGTAATCTATTTGCTTTTGGTGGAATTAGTTATTTATATTTTCTTTCACCTTACTTAAAAGATGAAAAATCATATCGTAAAGTGGCTCTTATTTCTACTGGCATGTCTGGCATTTGTTTGCTTATTAGCGTAGCTACTCTACTTTTCTTATCACCTACGACAATTATTCAAGAAGAAATATTTCCTATTTATTTAGCTTCACGCTATATTGAATTTGGAAGGTTTTTTCAAAGGTTAGATGCTGTATTTTTACTAATTTGGATTATATCTATTACTTCTTTTTTAAGTATTAGTTTTTGCTTTACTACAAAAATATTTCAGAAATTATTTCGTCTTCAATACAGCAAATGGTATATTAGTTTATTTAGTATTATTATATTTGGAGTTGGGCTTTTACCTAAGGACATGTATCAAATTATCTTTTTAGAAAATACAGTTTATCAATATATTATTTTAATTTTAGTATTAGCAATTAGCCTAAGTTTACTTGTATTTGCTAATATAAAATATAACAAGTTAGAAAAAAAGAAAGGAGTAGTTTCTATTGATAAAGCATCTTTATAAATATATTGTTATTGTTATTATTGCTACACTTTTTTATTCTACTTTTGTAGGTGCACATAGTGTACAAAGTGTAGATGATTTAGCTTATGCAGTTGCAATTGGCTTTGATGTTGGCGAAAATGACCGTATTAAAGTTACTTTTCAGTTTACTATGCCAAATAGTACTGGAGAAGGCGCTTCTTCTGAAGTTGCTCCTATTGTTGTAGACCATTCTGAGGCAGCCTGTATTGAATCTGCTGTTAATTTAATGAACACATTTGTTAGTAAAGAAATTAATCTTTCTCATTGTAAGGTAATTGTATTTTCCGAAGAGTTTGCTAAACAAGGAATTAGTAAAGAAATTTATAGTTTAATGAATAAGGTGCAGGTTCGACCAGATAGTAATATTATTATTAGTACTAGTACTGCTGAAGAATACATTAAAAGTGTAAAACCTTCTTTAGAAAATTTAGTAGCTAAATTTTACGAAATCTTGCCACGCTCTAGCGAATATACTGGCTTTACTGCTGACATTAAATTAGGAGAGTTTTTTAGTAAATTAGAAAGTAAATCTGAAGAAGCTATTGCTATTTTGCGGCAGCCCTGCTTCTTCTAATTCTTCTAGCACTAATAATTCTAGTGGCAGTAGCTCTGGCTCTGAGAGTAGCGGAGGCTCTTCTAGTGAAGAACCATTACCTGCTAACAATGGTGTAGAAAACATTGGATTAGCTGTTTTTAAACATGATAAATTGGTTGGTAAGTTAACTACTACCGAAACTTTGTGTAATTTGATTGTAACAAATAAACTAAAAAATTGTAGACTTTCTATTCCTGACCCAGAAGATGAAAATAAAGCAATTGATATGTTTTTAAATTCTGAAACCACTCCTAAAATTAAAGTTAATATTATAAATGGAACTCCTTATATTCATTTATCTGTAAAAATGAATAGTAGAGTTGCCTCTATTAATCAAATTTCAGAATATATTACAAATGAAAGAATTGCTAAAATTGAAGATTCTGCTTCTTATTATTTAAAAACGCATCTTCTAAATTATTTATATAAAACTTCTAAAGAGTTCAATAGTGACATTTCTGGTACTGGTAAATATGCTTTAAATCAATTTAAAACTAATTCTGAATTTGAAGCCTATAACTGGCTTGATAATTATGAAAATGCTTTTTTTAATGTAGATGCCAAAATCCATATTAGATCTAACTTTTTACTAACTGGTACTTAAAAAAATTTTTATGAAGGGAGATATTAAAAGTACAACTAATACTAAATAGTAGTGCTTTTAATTAATAAATCATGATTACTTTTATATTAATTATTTTATTTTCTATTGCTGCTTGTTTAGAAAGTATTGCTTATAGTTTTTATGAAATACAAGTAAATCAAAATAAGTTTCGGTGGAATTTGTCTTTTTATTCTTTCTATTTTTGGACTTTTCTTTCCTACCATTAGTTTTTTAATTATGTAACTAAGGTCAGATATGTAAGCTACATATCTGACCCTATCACTAAATCTAGTTTTTTAAATATATTTTAATATTCTTTCTATATATTCATCAACATTTCTGTCAGAAGTAATGTCTAATAAATTTTTATTGTTCCCATTTTTTACATACTTATCTATTGCACAAGCAATTTGTTTTAATGTATTTCCTAATTTTTCAAATGGTATATATGATATTTCTGTATAATTCTTTTTAGCTGGATGCTGTAATGGAAATCCATGTTCAATTGTTTCAAATATATCTTCGTTATCATCTATGTATTTTTTACATATTTCTAAATTGCTATCCTTTTCTGACTCTACTGCTATATTATAATAAATGATTGTTTTCAATATTGTTTTATATACTATAGATTTATTTTGTTCTATTACTATATTAAATATCATATTTTCTATTTCTTCATAACTTAATAAACTTTTAGTTACATCTTTTATGCTATTATAAATTGTATTTGTATCCCTTTGTATCATATCACATAGTTTTGCATTTTTCTCATTTATACCAATAAAATATTTTAATACTAACGGATAATCTTTTTTCTCATAATAAATCTCTACTAGTCTTTTATATGCTTGCTTTTCATACGGAATAGCTTTTTCAAAAAACTCTATTGCCTTATCTATATTTTTTTGTGTTCCTTCTCCTTTATCATACATATTAGCTATTTTATAATATACATTGTAATCTATAAACAGACTAGATAAATTGTCATTGTTATATGTTTCTTGCATGTTTGCTACTTCATTAAATAGTTCAAATGCCTTTAAATTATCTTTTTCAACATCTTTTCCTTCATAATATTTGTTTGCTAACTCTTTTAAATTATTTTTATCTAAATTATTTTCATATAGCTTTACTGCTTTTTTCCCCTCTCTATTTCTGATTCCTTTTCCTGAATCATAAATATTAGCAGCCATATTTTGTAATTGTGTATTTTCGCTATTTGCTAAAAATTCGATAATTCCTTCATTATAGTATTTATATTCTTCTTTAAATAGATCTAGTAATCCATTCCTAAACATTTCAAATTCATCTGGATAATCATTTAATCCATATTTTTCAGCTTTATTTCCATTTACATCTTCAATGGTAAGGTTCCATGCCTCTCCATCATAGACTAAATCATCAGTATAATTATCTTTCCAATTAGCTATGTTGCTTTTTTCTATCAAATTTAATAGTTTTTGTTTTCTTGTATTGTCAATTAAATTCATTTTATAATTGTGTACATCTACTTTCTTTAATATCATAGACTTTGCTGTTGTATATTTAGTTTCGCTCTTATCTAAGTCAAATATATAAAGTTCAATTGCTTGTGGTGCCATATCTGCTTCATAAACTCCAAATACTAGATTTTTGATTTCATTACTTTTCATCTTTTCCTCCATATTTATTATTTTAATATAAAAAATTATATCACACATTATTATTTTTTTCTATTTTTTACTTCGCATAGTTATTTATATGTATACAACTTCGCTTACGCAAACATATGTATACAACCTCACTTTGTTCGATTGTATAAGTTATCCGTACAGTCATTTCATTCCTTACGGCTAACTTAAAATCTATTCTTCTTGTAAGCTTATCTGCTAGTTTTACTTCTATTTTTATTTTGTCTCCTATTTTATATACTTGTTTTGTTTTTTCTCCTGTTAGAATCTTTTTTTGCTCATCATAAATAAAATATTCGTCTCCTAAATCATCAAATCGAATAAGTCCTTCTACTGTATTTTCTAGTTCTACAAATATTCCAAATGCTGTAATAGAAGAAATGATTCCTTCATATTGCTCCCCTATTTTATCTTGCATAAATTCTGCTTTTTTAATATCTTCACTATCTCTTTCTACTTTTTGTGCTACTCTTTCTCTTTCTGAAGAGCTTGTAGCATATTTTATTGCTTGTTCATGGTATTTCTCTAATTCTTGCTGTTTTAAGTTATAACCTTCTTCTATATATTTTGAGATAATTCTATGAATAAAAAGGTCTGGGTATCTTCTAATAGGAGAGGTAAAATGACAATAGTATTTACTTGCTATTCCAAAATGTCCTTTATTTTCACTTTCATATTTAGCTACTTTTAGAGTTCTTAGAATTAAATTAGATACCACTCTTTCTTCTTGTTTTCCTTGTACTTCTTCTAACACTTCTGCAAATGCTTTACTGTATACAATATCTCCTGCTGTTTTTATTTTATATCCTAAATTCCATAAAAACTGATTTAATTCTTTTACTTTATCCATATCTGGCACTTCATGTACACGATAAATAAAAGGGGCTTCTAACCAATAAAACTTTTCTGCTACTGTTTCATTTGCAGTTAGCATAAATTGCTCTATAATTTCATTTGCAAAATACATTTCATATTTTTTTATATCGATAGCAACTCCATTTTCATTTAGAATTATTTTGCTTTCTGGAATATCTAAATTTAAACTTCCAGCTACTTTCCTTCTCTTTTTTAAAATAAGTGCTAATTCCTCTAATCTTTTAAAGTGTTCTATATATGAATTGCATTCTTTTAATAATTTTTCTTTTTGTTTTTTCGTATATAACTCTTTTTTTTGAATTTCTTCATTTCTTTGCATTGTTTCTAACTTTTGATGGAACTCATCTAAAATAGCTTGTACCTCTTTATAGCTCATTCTTCTTGTTACATGAATAATACTTTTTTGAATATCAGAAGAAACCACTTTTCCATCTTGGTCAATTTCCATAAGTACTGTTATTGCAAACCTATCTTCTCCTGCATTTAGACTACATATCCCATTAGATAGTTCTTTTGGAAGCATTGGTATTACTCTATCTAACATATAAATACTAGTACCTCTTAAAATTGCTTCTTTATTTATTTTAGATTTTTCTTTTACATAATAGCTAACATCTGCTATTGAAACATTTAATAAATAGTTTCCATTTTTTAATTTTTCTACTGCTACTGCATCATCTAAATCTTTTGCATCTTCTCCGTCTATTGTAAATATTTCTTTTTGCCTTAAATCTAAACGATTTGGAATATCTTTTTTAGATACTTCTTTACTGACCTCTTTTGCTTCTTGTACAACACCTTCTGGAAATTCATATGGTAAATCGTATTCTTTTACTAAGGAAAGCATATCTACTCCTGCTTCGTTTATGTTACCTAATACTTCTATTATTTTTCCTTCTGCACTTTTATTTCCTTGTGGAAATTTTGTAATTTCAGCTACTACTTTTTGACGATTTTTTACCCCCTTACTATTTTTTTTGGAGATATAAATATCTGTATTTATTTTTTTATCATCTGGCACTACAAAACCAAAGTTTTTACTTTTTTGAAAAACTCCTACTACTTTTGTTTTTTCATGTTTTAATACTTTTATAATTTTTCCTTCTTGGTGCATAGCTTCTTTTGGCTTTTTTATCATTTTAATGAAAACTTCATCTCCATCTATTGCTTCATGGGTATTTCCTCTTGAGATATAAATTTCTTCATCTTGACCTTCTATTTTTACAAAGCCAAAACCTTTTTCATTTCCTCTAAATATTCCTGTAAACTCTTTTTGCATATTTCTCCTTTTTTCTTAATCTCTATTTTTTAATCCTTTTATTGTATTATAACCCAAATTGTGCTATAATACTATCATTACTTGCAATTTTGCAAAATTTGAAAGGATGTTTATTATGAATGAAGTCAAATTTGTCAAACGGATTTCTCTTTCTTCCTGCCGCGACTTAAATTTAACTGTACATGGTTCAGATGATACCGAGCTTGGTAGCCTAGAATTCCGCACTGGTGATAGTATTCATGGTGCACTTTATATGACTTATCTATCAAAGTCAAAAAATAATTCCATTGCACTGTCGGAACTTCGTGAAGCGCTTTTGCTCCTTGCCGACCATTTGAAAGAACCTCCCAAAGTAGTTGTTGCGGAACGCTACTAACATTCCAACCTTTGCTAGACTTTGTTCTAGCAAAGGTTTTTTATTTCAAAAAAAGAGCTATGGCTTTTTCTCCATACCCCCTTTTATTCATTTATACTAGATATAGAATACCTAAAGCAACTGCTAAAATAACAAACACAATTCCTAATATAATCGTCCATTTTTTTAGCTTGCCTTCCTTTGTTCTTCCTTTATTTTGCTCATAAAAATTATTGGTTGAAGAACCTGTAATTGTTCCTGAAGCTCCTGATTTTTCTTTGTTTTGCATTGTTGCTAAAATAATTAAAGCAACACATACAATAACATATAATCCTAATACAATATATTTTGCTATTTCCATATTTTACACTCTCCTACTTTTGCCTCTTGTAACCAAATTCCTTTTTAAGCAAATTCTAAACTAGTTTTAAAATAACTACTTCTGCGTTATCTCCTCTTCTAGGACCCATTTTAAGAATAGTTGTATATCCTCCAACACGACCTTCATATCTAGGAGCAATTTCATTAAACAATTTTGCAGTTAAATCAATATTATTTCCTTTACTATCTTTTACTTTATTAATAGTTTGCATCATTTTTCTTCTAGCATTTAATCTAGATGGCATATCTTTTTGTCTTTTTTCAGTAGTTTCTTCTTTTACTACTTTTAAGTATTCTTTACCATTTTTGCTTTTTACAAGCTGCGTTACTTTATTTCCTTTGCTATCAAGTTTAGCTTTAACCACTTTAGCATCTACCATTTCATAGTTATCTTTTTCTTTTACAGCTAAAGAAATTAAACTATCTACTATTGCTTTTACTTCTTTTGCTCTTGCTTCTGTAGTTTCTATTTTTTCATGTAATATTAAATCAGTAGCTAAGGTTTTAAGCATTGCTAATCTAATATCTGTTGTTCTACCTAGTTTTCTGTTTGTAGCCACTTTTCTTTCCCTCCTTGCCTTTTTTACTCTTCTTCCTTAGCAAATTCTAATCCTAATGAATATAATTTATTTGTAACTTCATCTAAAGATTTTTTGCCAAGATTTCTTACTTTCATCATATCTGCTTCTGTTTTATTAGTTAAGTCTTCTACTGTTGAAATACCAGCTCTTTTTAAGCAATTAAATGATCTTACAGATAATTCTAAATCTTCAATTGACATTTCAAGAACTTTTTCTTTTTTAGATTCTTCTTTTTCTACCATAACTTGTGTATTTTTAGTAGCCTCTGATAAATCTATAAATAATTCTAAGTGCCCAGTCATAACTTTTGCAGCTAAACTTAGAGCTTCGTCTGGTGAAAGTGAACCATTTGTCCAAACTTCGATTGTTAATTTATCATAATCAATCATTTGTCCAACTCTAGTATTTTCTACTGCATAATTTACTTTTTTTACTGGTGTATATATAGAATCTATTGGAAGAACTCCTAAAGCTTGATCTGCTTTTTTGTTCTTTTCTGCATTGTTATAGCCTCTTCCTTTATCAGCTGTTAGCTCCATTACTAAATGTCCACCTTCTGAAACAGTTGCAATATGTAAATCTGGATTTAAAACTTCAACAGTTCCATCTGTAATAATATCTCCTGCTTTTAGTTCCCCTGGTCCTTTAAAGTCAACTCTTAATATTTTTTCTTCATTTCCATCTTGTTTTAAACTAACACTTTTTAAATTAATAATAATTTCTGGAACATCTTCTACTACATTTTGTACTGTAGCAAACTCATGTAATACGCCATCAATTTTTACACTTGTTATTGCACTTCCTGGAAGAGAAGATAATAAAATTCTTCTTAAAGAGTTACCAATTGTAATTCCATATCCTCTTTCTAATGGTTCACACACAAATTTTGCATAATTTTTGTCTTCGTCCATCTCTAAGCATTTAATATTTGGCTTTTCGAATTCTATCATTTTTTACCTCCTAAATACTTTACATAGAAAATAATTTCTATTCTAACAACTAACTTATTATTTAGAGTAAAGCTCTACTATTAAATGTTCTTCAACTGGAATATCAACATCTTCTCTTGCTGGTAGTCTTACTACTTTACCATTTAAATTTTTGCTATCTTTTTGTAGCCACTCTGGAACAGGTCTTGCTGCATTTTCTTCAACATTTAATTTAATGATGCCATTATCTTTTCTAATTTCTCTAACGCTAATTACGTCTCCTGCTTTTACTAAATAAGATGGAATATCTACTTTTTGTCCATTTATTTCAAATGTTCCATGTGTTACAAGCATTCTTGCTTGAGCTCTTGAAGCTCCATATCCTAAACGATAAATAACGTTATCTAATCTACTTTCTAATATTTGTAGTAATACTTCACCTGTTTTTCCGCGAGTACTTGAAGCCATGTCAAAGTATTTTCTAAATTGTTTTTCACTTACACCATAGAATGATTTTGTTTTTTGTTTTTCTCTAAGCTGTGTACCATATTCAGAAAGTTTCTTTCTTTTTTGACCATTTTGACCTGGTGCATAATTTCTTCTAGAAATGCTGCACTTGTCTGTATAGCATCTTGATCCTTTTAAGAACAATTTTTGTCCTTCTCTACGACAAATACGACATTGTTCATCTTTATATCTTGCCATTTTATTTTTTCACCATCCTTATACTCTTCTTCTTTTTGGTGGTCTACAACCATTATGAGGTATTGGAGTAACATCTTTAATTGAACTAATTTCCAATCCTGCTGATTGTAATGACCTAATTGCTGCTTCACGACCAGATCCTGGTCCTTTTACAAATACTTCTACTGATTTTAAACCATGTTCCATTGCTGCTTTTGCTGCAGTTTCTGCTGTTTCTCCAGCTGCAAATGGTGTGCTTTTTCTTGAACCTTTAAATCCAAGTCCACCGCTACTAGCCCAAGAAATTGTATTTCCTTGAACATCTGTTATTGTAACAATTGTATTATTAAAACTAGAATGAATATGTGCCATTCCTTTTTCAATGTTTTTTCTATCTCTTCTTCTAGTTACTGTTTTTTTCGTTACATTTTTTACTGCCATTTTTAATTATTCCCTCCTTATTTAGTCTTTCTTGCTTTTGCTAACTAATTTTCTAGGGCCTTTTCTTGTACGAGCATTAGTTTTTGTTCTTTGTCCTCTTACTGGAAGACCTCTTCTATGTCTCATACCTCTATAGCATCCAATTTCAGTTAGTCTTTTAATATTTAATGCAACTTCTCTACGTAAGTCACCTTCAACTGTATAACCTTCCATTGCATTTCTAATTGCTTGTACTTGGTCATCAGTTAAGTCTTTTACTCTAATATCTGGATTAACTTTTGCTTTTGCTAGAATTTTTTGAGCACTTGTTAGCCCTATACCATAAATATAGGTTAAACCAATTTCTACTCTTTTTTCTCTAGGTAAATCAACTCCTGCTAAACGAGCCATTTTAATTTGCACCTCCATAGTTTTTTATTTTACTATTTTTGTTTTTTTATTTTGTTTTGTCTAAATAAATTATCGGTGAAATGCATTGGCTAAAAACCAATCAATAATATTTTAGACATATATATAAACACAAATCTCCTGAAATTATAGATTTATGAAAATTCATTTTGTTATCCACTTTGATGAATTTTTCATAAATCTACAGCCGCTATTTAGATGACTTGTGTTATATGCTTAAAGATTTTATCCTTGTCTTTGTTTGTGTTTTGGATTTTCACAGATTACTCTGATTTTTCCTTTTCTTTTAATAACTTTACATTTTTCGCACATAGGCTTTACTGATGGTCTTACTTTCATTTTTTTCACCTCTTCATTTAGATTATTTTAAAATTATTTTGCTCTCCATGTGATACGACCTTTGCTCAAATCATATGGTGATAATTCTACTTTTACTTTATCTCCTGGAAGAATTTTAATGTAATTCATTCTTAATTTTCCAGAAATATGAGCTAAAATCTGATGTCCATTTTCTAGTTCTACTTTAAAGTTTGTATTTGGTAATGCTTCTACAACAGTACCTTCTACCTCAATAACATCCTCTTTTGACATATTTTGTGTATGCTAGTACCCCTTTTTTGTACTTAGCATATCTCCTTTCTCTCTATTTGTTTATTTTAAGCCATTTTTACATGTCCTTAAAATCTTTTTTACAAATAAATGCATAATATCTTATATAGTATACAGTAAAATTATAACAATGTCAATATTTCCGGTTCTTTTTCTGTAATTAAAATTGTATTTTCATAATGTGCTGCTAAAGATCCATCTTCAGTAATAATTGTCCAGCCATCATCTAATACACAAATATCAGATTTTCCTGCCATAACCATTGGCTCTATTGCTAGCGTCATGCCAGGTTCTAGTCTTATTCCCCTTCCTGCTTTTCCATAATTTGGAATGCCTGGATCTTCATGCATTTCTTCTCCTATTCCATGACCTTGAAATTCTTTTACTACATTGTAACCATTCTTTTGAACAAATTCACCAATTGCATGTGAAATATCTCCAATACGGTTTCCTTTTACTGCATATTTTATTCCTTCAAAAAAAGCTTGTTTTGTAATTTCTACTAACTTTTGTTTTTCTGCTGTTTTGTTTCCAACAATATAAGTTCTTGCTGCATCTCCATGAAATCCATTCTTATATACTACTAAATCAATACTTACAATATCTCCATCTTTAATGATTATTTTATTAGATGGGATACCATGAATAATTTCATCATTAATAGAAATACATAAAGTACCAGGAAAAGCAGGTACTCCTTTTTGTCCACTTGGATAACCTTTTTGTGCTGGAATACCTCCTTTTTCGTAAATTAGTCTTTCTGCAAAATGGTCTAACTCCATGGTTGTTATTCCTGGTTTTATGTATTTTTCTATTTCTTCATAAACAAAAGCTGTAATTTTACAAGCCTCTTTCATTTTTTCTATTTCTTTTTGTGATTTTATTGTTACCAATTTTATTACTTCCTTTGCTCTAAGATAGCTTTTACCGCTTGTTCTGAAGCATCTTCTGCTGTAGGATCTTCTGGGCAAATTGGGCATAGCACACCTTTTTGTTTATAATACTCAATAATTCCTGCAGCATTTTGATAATAAGTTTTTAAACGTTCTTTAATTGTTTCTCTGTTGTCATCTACTCTACTAACTAATTTTGCACCACAAATATCGCAAACACCTTCTATTTTTGATGGTTTGAATTTTGTATTATATATTTCACCACATTCTTTATTTGAACACGTAACACGATTTAAAATTCTTTCAATAATTATTTCATCTGTTATTTGTAGCTCTGGTACGATATCAATCTTTTTACCTTGCTCTTCTAAAATTTTATCTAATGCCTCTGCTTGTTCTACTGTTCTTGGAAATCCATCAAGAATTACTCCATTTTTAGTATCTTCCCAACTTAATCTATCTTTTACAATATTAATAGTTACTTCATCTGGAACTAAATTTCCTTTTGATATATAACTATCTGCTAGTTTTCCAAGTTCAGTTTGGTTTTTAATTTGCTCACGAAACATATCCCCTGTAGAAATATGAGGTAAATTTGTTTTGCTTGCTAATATTTTAGCTGTTGTTCCTTTTCCACTTCCTGGAGCTCCTAACATAACAACATACATGTTTTAAATTCTCCCTTCACGCATTTTGGACGGAACTATATGTGTTAATTTTAACACCTGTCCGCCCTAATTTGCTTTTTTATCTCTCAAATTAATCTAAGAAACCTTTGTAATGTCTCATTACAAGTAAAGATTCTAATTGTTGTACCATTTCTAATGCTACACCTACTACAATTAAGATAGATGTTCCACCAAATGCTAAGTTAACATTTGGTATAAATCTAACAAGCATTGGTAAAATAGCAATAATTGCTAAGAATAATCCTCCAAACCATAATAGTTTTGACATAACAGATGCTAAATATTCTGTTGTTGGTTTTCCAGCTCTAATACCTGGTATGAAACCTCCATTTTTCTTAATGTTGTTTGATACTTCTGCTGGATTAAAGGTTGCATAGGTATAAAAGAATGTGAAACCTACAATTAGTAATAAATAAACAATTGCGTTTGCTATTGTATAACCTACTGGCACACCTGATGATGAAGTTGCTATTGAAAATGTATAAATAATATGCCAAAATCCACTTGTTTGCATAGCTATATCTGGCACAAACATTTGGATAATCATAGCAGGGAATGTCATAAATGATGAAGCAAAGATAATTGGCATAACTCCTGCCATTGCAAGTTTTAATGGAATATGTGTGTTTTGTGCTCCTACCATTTTTCTTCCTACTACTCTTTTAGCATATTGTACAGGAATTCTTCTTTCTGCTTGTTGTACAAAAATAACTCCTGCAATTAAAATAATTGCTCCTATAATAATTCCTAAAGAAATTAGTAAACCAGTAGTACTAAATGAACCTGTTCCCATGATTTGATTCCAAATCATATTAACAGCACCTGGTAAACCTGAAACGATACCTGCAAAAATAATCATTGAAATACCATTTCCTATTCCTTTATCTGTTATTTGTTCACCAAGCCACATTAGAAGTGAAGTTCCTGCCATTAGTGAAATAACTACTACAAATCCTGTTAAGAATCCACTTCCTACGAATATTCCTGAAGATTGGTAAGATAAGTATAATCCTATACCTTCTATTAAAGCAAGTATAATGGTTACAAACTTTGTATAACGATTAATTTTATTTCTTCCTTCTTCTCCACCTTCCTTCATTAATCTTTCTAATGAAGGAATTACCATTCCTAATAATTGAATTACAATAGATGCTGTAATATATGGTGTAATAGACATTGCAAAGATAGAGAACCTAGAAAAAGCTCCTCCTGAAATTAAGTTGATTAATCCTGCTACTCCATTTGTAGAATCATTCATTGCAGTATTTAATGCTACTGTATCTACACCTGGAATTGTAATAAAGCAACCTAATCTAAAAAGTACAATTAAAAGTAGTGTATATAAAATTCTCTTTCTAACATCTGGTGTTTTAAATGCGTTAATGATCGTTTTAAACATTAAATCACCTCAGCCTTTCCTCCTAAAGCTTCAATTTTTTCTTTTGCAGCTTTAGTAAATTTTACAGCTTTTACATTCACTTTTTTATCTAAAGTACCTGTTGCAATAATTACGATACCATCTTTTTCTTTACGAATAATACCGTCTTTAATTAAACTTTCAGCAGTAACCTCTTCTGAGCTTGCTTTATTAAGCATAGTAAGTGTTACTTCTGTATAATTTTTAGAATGAATATTATTAAATCCTCTTTTTGGTAATCTTCTATATAATGGGGTTTGGCCACCTTCAAATCCACGTCTTACTCCTCCGCCACTTCTTGCTTTTTGACCTTTATGTCCTCTTCCAGAAGTTTTTCCAAGACCTGAACCAATTCCACGACCAACTCTGATCCCTGTTTTTGCTTTTTGTGCTGGTTTTATTTCGTCTAATTTCATTTTGCGATTACACCTCCTATTTTATCATTATTAATGTTTGTAATTTTTTGAGAAATTACAATAACTATAAGTAATCCGTAACTCACTTTGCTTCGTACGGCTTATTTAATATCTGCTACTGCTTTTCCTCTTTTATGAGCTACTTGCTCTATTGTTTGCATACTTTTTAATCCTTCAATTGTAGCATAAACTACGTTTCTAGGATTATTTGTACCAATTACTTTTGTTCTAATATCTTTGTATCCTGCAAGCTCTAATACTGGTCTTACACTACCACCAGCAATAACTCCAGTACCTTCTGCAGCTGGTTTTAACATAACACTTGCACTTCCAAATTTACCAACATACTCATGAGGAATTGTTGTTCCAACGATTGGAACTTCTACTAAATTCTTTTTAGCTTCTTCAATTGCTTTTCTAATAGCATCTGGAACTTCAGCAGCTTTTCCATTTCCTACACCAATATGACCATTTTCATCTCCAACAACAACAACAGCACTAAATCTAAAGGTTCTACCACCTTTAACAACCTTTGCTACTCTGTTGATTGCAACTACTTTTTCTTTTAATTCTGATGTATTTTCTGATTGCACTTTATTTTTCCCTCCTTATTATTTACTATAAATGTTTGCAACTTTTTGCTTTGCTTAAAGTTGTGTCTAATATCTGTAACAGGCAAAGCCTTAACAGCTATTAGAATTCTAAGCCGCCTTCTCTTGCAGCTTCTGCTAATTCTTTTACTACACCATGATATATGTAGCCACCTCTATCAAAAACAACTTCTTTAATATTTTTTTCTAAAGCCTTTTTTGCTACTAGAGCTCCTACTTCTTTTGCAGCTTCTTTGTTAGCATGTTTTGTTTTTACTTCTTTGTCTAAAGTAGATGCTTGCACTAAAGTAGTAGCTTTTTGGTCATCTATTACTTGAACATAAAGGTTACTATTACTTCTAAATACGCATAGTCTTGGACGTTCTGCAGTTCCAGAAATTTTAGTGCGAACTCTTTTATGTCTTCTTTCTCTTTCTAATTTTCTGTCTATTTTCTTAATCATTTTTATTAGCTCTCCTTTCTTAATATTAAGGAAATTCAAATCAAAAACAAGTATTGCTAGGCAACCAATCAAAAATTTTTGAAACTATACGCATGGCATGTTGAAAAAATTTTTACAAAGGTTAAAAATAGCAAGACAAAGTTTTTCATTTAAATTCTATTTTTTACCAGACTTACCTTCCTTACGTCTAATATGCTCTGTAGCATATTTAATACCTTTTCCTCTATATACTTCTGGTGGTCTTTTAGTTCTAATAACAGCTGCAGTTTGACCAACTACTTCTTTATCAATTCCTCTTACAGTAATGTGGTTAGCATCTGTTAAATCAAATGTAATTCCTTCTGGTGGATCCATTTCAACTGGATGAGAATATCCTAAATTCATTACTAATTGGTTTCCCTTTTTTTGTGCTCTATAACCAACACCATTTATTTCTAATTCTTTTTTAAATTCGTGAACAACGCCTTCAATCATATTATTAATTAAAGTTCTTGTTAAACCATGTAAACTTCTATTTTCTGCTTCGTCATTTGGTCTTGTAACATGAATTGTATTTCCATCCATTGTTACTGCTATATTTTTATGAAGTTCTCTTTCTAAAGTTCCTTTTGGTCCTTTTACAGTAATATGATTTTCTTTAAGTGTAACTTCTACACCTTCTGGTACTGTAATTGGTTTATTGCCTATTCTTGACATTTTTTGTTCCTCCTTTCCTACCAAATATACGCTAATACTTCTCCACCTAGTCCTTCGTTTCTTGCGTCTTTATCTGTTTTAATTCCTTTTGAAGTAGAAATTAAAGCAATACCTAAACCATTTAGAACTTGTGGTAATTCATCTTTTGCCGCATATACTCTTAATCCTGGTTTACTAATTCTTCTTAAACCATCTATTACACGGCTTCCATTTTCGCTATATTTTAATGTGATACGAATCACACCTTGCGCTTTGTCATTAATTTCTTCAAAAGCTGCAATATATCCTTCTTGAAATAGAATATTTGCAATTGCTTTTTTTACATTTGATGCAGGTATATCTACAGTTTTATGTTTTTGGCTATTGGCATTTCTAATTCTTGTTAGCATATCTGCAATTGGGTCAGTTGTATTCATATTAATCTTTTCCCTCCTTTTTTTACTTCTACCAGCTTGCTTTTTTTACTCCTGGGATTTCTCCTTTATGAGCTAATTCTCTAAAACAAACACGGCAAATTCCAAATTTTCTAATATATGCATGTGGTCTTCCACAAATTTTACAACGATTATATTCTCTAGTTTTGTATTTTTGTTCTCTTTGTTGTTTTACTTTTAAAGATTTCTTAGCCATGAATTTCTCCTTTCTTCCTTATTAGTTTTGGAATGGCATTCCTAATAACGCTAGTAATTCTTTTGCCTCTTCATCTGTTTTAGCTGTGGTAACAAATATAATATCCATACCTCTAATTTTATCAATTTTGTCATATTCAATTTCAGGGAAAATTAATTGCTCTTTAATTCCCATTGAATAATTTCCTCTTCCATCAAATGAATTGCTAGATACTCCTCTAAAATCTCTTATTCTTGGAATAGCTACATTAAATAGTTTGTAAGCAAAGTCATACATTTTTCCAGCTCTTAATGTAACTTTACAACCAATATTAACACCTTCTCTAATTTTAAAAGCTGCAATTGCTTTTTTTGCTTTTGTTACAATTGGTTTTTGTCCTGTAATAATAGTTAAATCATTAATGGTATTATCTAATGCTTTTGGATTATCTTTCATATCTCCTAAACCAACATTGATTACAATTTTTTCTAGCTTTGGAACTTCCATAACTGATTTATAATTAAATTTTTTCATCATTGCTGGTATAACTTCTTTTTGATATTGTTCTTTTAATATTTCCATAAGTCTTATTATGGCCTCCTTCCTATTTTAATTTATTTCCACATTGTTTGCAAACACGTACTTTTGTATCTCCTTCTACTAAATAACCTACTCTTGTAGCCTTATTACATTTTGGACATACTACATTTACTTTGCTGCTATGTATACTGCATTCTACTGGAATAATTCCGCCTTCTTCACCTTGTTTTCTAGGCTTCACATGTTTTTTACGAATATTAACACCTTTTACAATTACTTTTTGTGTTTTTGGTATTACGTCTAAAACTTCTCCTGTCTTGCCTTTGTCATTTCCTGATAAAACTTTAACATTATCACCTTTTTTTATTTTCATTTATATTTTCACCTCTTTATTTTAATTTTAGGAACTTAACTTATAGAAGCTCCAACTTTAATTTTGTATTCTTCGTTTAGCCTAAGGGCTAAACTCACTAACAAAATTTAAAGTTTACGCATCTTTAGTTTGTAACGCAAAATGTCTACAAGACATTTTAGCTAACATTCTAAAGAACCTCTGGTGCTAGAGATAAAATTTTCATATATTCTCCATCTCTTAATTCTCTAGCTACTGGTCCAAAAATACGAGTTCCTTTTGGTGTTTTGTCATCTTTTATAATAACTGCTGCATTTTCATCAAATCTTACATAAGAACCATCTAGCCTTCTAACTTGCTTTTTAGTTCTTACTACAACAGCTTTTACTACATCGCCTTTTTTTACAACGCCACCTGGTGTAGCTGTTTTAACAGAAGCAACAATGATATCACCTATACCAGCATATTTTCTATATGATCCACCTAAACATCTGATACACATAATTTCTTTTGCACCAGTATTATCGGCAACTTTTAAGATACTTTGTTGTTGTACCATTTTCCTTTCTCCTTCCTAGTTTCTAACGATGACACACTTTTTTTCACAGTGGTTGTTTTAGAATCTTCGATGTGTCTTTCGCAAGGTTTTATTATCTTTTTCTATTTTATAACTGCCTTTTCTATAACTTCAACTACTCTCCATCTTTTATCTTTAGAAAGTGGTCTTGTTTCCATTACTTTTATTTTATCACCTGTTTGGCATTGATTGTTTTCATCATGTGCTTTTAATTTGTATGTTCTTTTTTGAATTTTTCCATACATTTTATTCATAACATTTGTTTGAACAGCTACTACAACAGTTTTATCCATTTTATCTGAAACAACAGTGCCAATCATAACTTTACGAAGATTTCTTTCTTCCATTTTTTTCCTCCTTTTTCTGAGTTTTTTAACAATAGCACACTTTTCCTTTTAGTTATTTTTAGACCTTAGTGTGTTCGTGTTCCTATTATTTATTCTCTGCTAGTTCTGCTTCGCTACGCATAAGTCATATATATAAACTTATGCTTCATTAACGTCTGACTTAAGTTCTCTTTCTCTTAATATAGTTTTTATTCTTGCAATGTCTTTTTTCACTTCTTTAATTTTCATAGGATTATCTAATCCATTTGTTGCTAAACTAAATCTTAGTTTAAATAACTCATTTTTTAGTTCTCCTAATTCTTTTTCTAATTCTGGTGAAGACATTTCTTTTATTTTATTTATCTTCATCACTATCACCTACCTCGTTTTCAGTTTCTCTTTTGACAAACTTACATTTTACAGATAGTTTATTTCCTGCTAAACGTAGAGCTTCTTTTGCTATATCTTCTGGTACTCCAGCAATTTCAAACATAACTCTTCCTGGTTTTACAGGAGCTACCCAAAATTCTACTGCTCCTTTACCTTTACCCATACGAGTACCAATAGGTTTTGCAGTCATTGGTTTGTCAGGGAAAATTTTGATCCAAACTTTTCCACCTCTTTTAATATAACGAGTCATGGCAACACGGGCTGCTTCAATTTGGTTTGAAGTAATTAGTCCAATTTCTGTAGATTGTAGACCGAATTCTCCGTCTGTAACAGTATTTCCTCTTGTTGCTTTTCCTCTAATTCTACCTTTTTGTTGTTTTCTATATTTTGTTCTTTTTGGCATTAATGGCATTATTTGTCTCCTCCTTCCTCTTGCTTCTTCTTAGCTGGAAGTATTTCTCCTTTATAAATCCAAACTTTAACTCCGATTTTTCCATATGTAGTATCTGCTTCTGCAAATCCATAATCAATATCTGCTCTTAAAGTTTGAAGTGGTATTGTTCCTTCTTTATAGAATTCTGTTCTAGCCATGTCTGCTCCGCCAAGTCTTCCAGATACAGAAGTTTTAATTCCTAAAGCACCTGCTTTCATGGTTTTTTGCATACATTGTTTCATAGCTCTTCTAAAAGAAATTCTTCTTTCTAATTGACTTGCAATATTTTCTGCAACTAATTGTGCATCTACGTCAATATTCTTAACTTCTGTAATGTTTAAATTTACAGTCTTTCCTATCATTTTTTCAAGTTCAGCTTTTAGTACTTCTGCTAGATTTCCACCTTTTCCAATTACTAAACCTGGTTTTGCTGTATAAACATTTACTCTGACAAATTTGGCAGTTCTTTCAATTTCAATTCTTGAAATTCCTGCAACATATAATTTTTTCTTAACATACTCACGGATTTTATGATCTTCTACTAAGTAATCACTAAAATTCTTTTTATCTGCATACCATTTTGAATTCCAATCTTTAATGACACCTATTCTTAATCCGTTAGGATCCATTTTTTGTCCCATTTTGTTAAGTCCTCCTTCCTTAATCTCTTTCTTTTAACACGATTGTAATATGACTTGTTCTTTTTCTAATTCTAACTGCACTACCTTTTGCAGCTGGTCTAATTCTTTTTAGAGTTGGACCTTGATTTGCATAAATTTCAGCAACATATAATTTTTCGTGTGCCATATGATGATTATTTTCTGCATTAGCAATTGCTGATTTTAATAACTTTTCTATAATTTCACTTGAAGCTTTTGGAGCATATTTTACAATAGCTAGAGCTTCGTCAATTTCTTTTCCTCTAATTAGATCTGCTACAATTTTAACTTTTCTAGCTGAAATTCTTGCATATCTTAGAGTTGCTTCTGCTGATGGAATAATAACTTCTTCCACTTTATTTTCCTCCTTTACATTTACTATTTTAGTTTTCTTCTATTTTGCTGTTGTAGTTTTATCTCCAGAATGCCCTTTAAATGTTCTTGTTGGTGCAAATTCTCCTAATTTATGTCCTATCATTTCTTCTGTAATATATACAGGTACGTGTTTTCTACCATCATGAACGGCTATTGTGTGTCCAACCATTTGTGGGAAAATTGTAGAAGCTCTTGACCAAGTTTTTATTACTTCTTTGCTTCCACTTTCATTCATTGCCTCTACTTTTTTCATTAATTCAGGAGCAATAAATGGACCTTTTTTTACTGATCTTGACATATAAAATTCCTCCTTACTTTCTTCTCTTTGTTATCATCTTATTAGATGCTTTATTTTTCTTTCTTGTCTTATATCCTAATGCTGGTTTACCCCAAGGTGTCATTGGTCCTGCGTGTCCTACTGGAGCTCTACCTTCACCACCACCATGAGGGTGATCTACTGGGTTCATTACAGAACCTCTAACTGTTGGTCTAATTCCCATGTGTCTAGTTCTACCAGCTTTACCTATTTTAACGTTTTCATGGTCTGTATTTCCTACTGTTCCAATAGTAGCTTTGCAAATGGCCATTACTAGTCTCATTTCGCCAGAAGGTAATCTAACATGTGCATATTTTCCTTCTTTTGCCATAAGTTGTGCTTCTTGTCCTGCTGCTCTTACTAACTTTCCGCCTTGACCTGGATTTAATTCAATATTGTGAATCATAGTACCTACTGGAATATTTTCAATTTTCATACAGTTACCTGGTTTAATATCTGCTTTTTCTCCTGATACTACTTTATCTCCATCTTTTAGTCCAACTGGTGCTAAAATATATGCTTTTTCTCCATCTTCATATTCGATTAAAGCAATATTTGCGCTTCTGTTTGGATCGTATTCAATACCAATAACAGTTGCAATCATATCTGTTTTATTTCTTTTAAAATCAATAATTCTATATTTTTGTCTGTTTCCTCCCCCTTGATGTCTTACTGTAATTCTTCCATATGCATTTCTACCTGCATTTTTCTTTTTAGTAGCAAGCAATGATTTTTCTGGGGTTTTTTTTGTAATTTCTTCAAATGTAGAAACTGTCATGTTTCTTCTTGAAGGTGTGTATGGTTTAAAATGTTTCATTCCCATTTTGTTTTTCTCTCCTTTTTTAATTTTATTTTCCTAGTTTTAAAACTAGATAAGTTATCTTTCTTCTTCCTTTTTTCCTGTTGTTTCTATTATTTGTGTTGTGCTTTTTTCCACTAATAAATTAGCATGCTTTCCTATTCCTGCATTTCTAAAGACTGTTAGTAAATTTTCTCTTGCTCTTCTTGCAGCTTCTAAAAAATGTTCTCTACTAATTATTCCTGAACTCATTTGTTTTTCAGCTATGCCAAGTAACTTTTCTATTTGTTCTACTGTCTCGATTTTTGCAGTATCACTTTTAGAAAGTTCTTCGCTATAAAGTTCATCATAATATCGATATAATTGTATTAAACTTGCTATTTCATTTTTCAATGCATCTAGTTCTGTAGGTTTGCTTTTATTGCTTTCTTGAAGTTCTTTTTGTAATTTCACTACATGTTTTTGCATTTCATATTCTTTATTCATATTTTTAAGCTCCCATAAAATGTTCTATTGAGTCTTTATATTTCTTAGAAACTTTTACTTCTTTTCCACCTTTAGCTAAGTAAGTATTTTCAGTTGGGTTTGTATCAATTGTAACAATTGCTTTTTTCCAATCTGAAGTTTTTCCTGAGGTTTTACCCATTCTTTTTGTTTTTCCTTTTACACTAATGGTATTTACACTTAAAACTTTAACTTCAAAAAGTTTTTCTACTGCATTGCGAATATCTATTTTAGTAGCCTTTTTATTTACCTTAAAGGTATACTTTCCTTCTTGTAAACCATCATTACTTTTTTCAGTAATAACTGGTGCTATAATAACATCTTCTGGTCTCATACTATGCGTACACCTCCTCTAATTTTTTAACAGTTTCTTCTGTTACAACAAGATTTTTATATTTTAATAGGTCATATACATTAATAGTACCTACTTGAAGTGTTTTTACACCTTCTATATTTCTTGCTGATTTTTGAACTGTATCATTTTTTTCTGGTAAAAGTATAACTGTTTTACCTTCTGCTTTAATATTGTTTAAAATTCTTGCCATTTCTTTTGTTTTAATTTCTTTTAAGTCTAATTTATCAACAACAATTAGTTCTTTTTCTAATACTTTAGAACTTAACATTGATTTAATTGCAAGTCTTCTTTCTTTTTTATTTACTGTATAGTTGTATGAACGTGGTTTTGGTCCTAATGCTACACCTCCACCAACCCAATGTGGTGCACGAATACTTCCTTGTCTTGCACGACCAGTACCTTTTTGTCTCCATGGTTTTCTACCACCACCAGATACTTCGCTTCTAGTTTTTGTACTTTGTGTACCTTGTCTTTGATTAGCTTGGTAGTTAATTAAAACACTATGTACTACTGCTTCATTTGGTTCTATACCAAATACTTCTTCTTTAAGGTCTATAGATTTTACTTTTTTACCTTCTATGTCATATACATCTACCTTAGGCATTTTACTTTCCCTCCTTATTATTTACTTTTTACACTTGATTTTAGTTTTAAAATAGCTCCTTTTGCTCCTGGAACACTACCTTTTACTAAAATAGCATTTTTATCTAAATCTACTTTTATTATTTCTAAATTTTGAATTGTAATTGTTTCTCTTCCCATATGTCCTGGTAATTTTTTTCCTTTAAATACTCTACCTGGAGTAGAAGTTGGTCCCATTGAACCTGGTCTTCTATGATACATAGAACCATGTCCCATTGGTCCTCTAGATTGTCCATGACGTTTAATAACACCTTGGAAACCTTTACCTTTTGAAATACCTTGAATATCTAATTTTTCTCCTGCTTCAAAAGTATTTACTTTTAATTCATCTCCTACAT
Source organism: Clostridia bacterium (assembly GCA_022798335.1). Taxonomy (GTDB): domain Bacteria; phylum Bacillota; class Clostridia; order TANB77; family CAG-508; genus CAG-273. The sequence goes on along the minus strand of JAAWMH010000002.1, from coordinate 15,679 downwards.
TCATGTTTTCTACTGAATCTAGTCTGAATTCTCTTAAATGTTTCTTTGGTGTTAATTTTGATTTTATAAAATGACCTTTTACAGGTTTATTTACTTTATGTTCTTTTACTTCTCCAAATCCTAATTGAATAGCATTGTATCCATCTGTTTCTACAGTTTTAATTTGTGCTATTACACATGGACCTGCTTCAATTACAGTTACTGGAATAACTTTTCCTTGTTCATCAAAGATTTGTGTCATTCCAACTTTTTTTCCTATTAATCCTTTATTCATTTTTTGCTTTCCTCCTAACTATTGGCTGATTTATTTAATCAGCTTGGTTTTTGCATTGTTTTCTTCTAGCTCTGCTTCGTTACACATAAGTTATTTGTAACTCGTTTCACTTCAGGCAGCTAACTTAATTGGCTGATATTTTATATTTCGTTAAGTTTTAACGTTATACCAGCATAGCTTATTAATGTTTCTTTTTAATGTATATAATTTTATCTATTCTGTAATTCGTTTTACTCAAACAGCTGACTTAACTACAACTTAATTTCTATATCTACACCAGCAGGTAAATCTATTTTCATTAAACTATCTACTGTTTTTTGTGTTGGATAAAGAATATCAATAACTCTTTTGTGTGTTCTCATTTCAAATTGTTCTCTTGAATCTTTGTGTTTGTGTGGAGAACGTAAAATTGTAATAATCTCCTTTTCTGTTGGTAATGGAATAGGACCTGAAACTTTAGCTCCTGTTTTTTTAGCAGTATCTACTATTTTTTCAGCAGACTGTTCTAAAATAACATTATCATAAGCTTTTAGTCTTATTCTAATTTTTTCACTTGTTACTGCATTTTCTTTCTTTGTTGCCATTTAAAAATTCCCTCCTTCTAATTTTTTAAAGACTTTTTCGTCTTTATTGGTCGGAAGTTATAACGCACCCTGGTGTTTCGTTTTTTTACCAATATAAAAACCCAAGCTTGCATGTGAAAAATCTTGGGATAAGTGCTTTATTTGTTAACTTACCGCCTTGGTCTAAGCCACGACATACTCTGTAAGAGTTCCCTCCAATACTAGTATTTTTCTAATATTGTAGCCACATCCTACTTCATCGCCAAATACATGCTTACATATTATATAATACCTAGGTAATAAAGTCAACTATTTTTCTTGATTTTACATAATTTATTTTTTATGCTATACTATATATAATAGCCTATGTGCTATAATACTAGAGAAAGTGTGGTTATACGCATATGAAACCTAGTCTTACGTTTTGGTTTCCCTTAAGTAGTTACACCAAAGAAATGAAAGACTTCTTTGGTACTACTCTGCAGGTTCCAGCTGACCAAAGCATGGGAAGCCATTTGGTATGTCGGAATTTTTCCTCTGACCCCCATGAGCTGACTTTGGCTGTCCCTGGTTCTCAGTCTGACAAGCAAGAAATCCAGTTTCATGTCAGCTGCTCTAGCGACACAGAAATTCTTCGTGCACAAGTAGTTTACAACTTTGCTGCTTCTATCAAATGTGAATTCGTTTTTTCTTTGGTAGAAACAGAAAACGAAGCTACCCTTTTTATTTGTATACTAGCTCCTTGTAAGGAGACCTTCGAATTTCTGTGTACTTTGTACGACCGTTTCAATTAAAGACACCTAATTTCTCACTCCCCTGGCCTTTTTATTAAGGCTGGGGGAGTTTTATAATTCCTCTTTTAACATTTGTATAAAAGCATTATCTATTTTACTTTTTCTTCTATAAGAAAAATACATCCTTGATATTTTATTTATTATATCATAAAAGGTATTTTATCTTTTTTATTTTGCACAAAATTTATGGCGCTCTCCAGAGTACTAGTTTTCGACTTTTATAATGCTACATGCAAGGAGATTCTACAGCCAATAGCAACATCACTGTGAGTTGCAGTCGGGTGTCCATACCAATGGTATGGATGAAGCCCTGGAGGTGAAAACGTAGGCACATTCCCGTAAAATCCGCCTCGAAAAGTACGATAATAAATTGTATCTGCCTCCATAGTCCAATCATTTGCATTTCCTGCCATATCATAGATATTGTTTACCCTATAATCGTTATTCGTTCCTGTTGGAATTAGTATATCTTCATCACCTTGTGTTCCTTTATAGTTTGCTTTGCCTTCACAATTGGTTGGAAAATTCTTTACTCCTTCCTCTTTTGAGGTTTGAAACCATCTAAGGCAAGCATCCCACTGACATCCCCATATCATAGTACTTGTGCTATTGCCTCCTGCAGCTACTGTTTTACTTTTTTGATACATAACATACCAATTTTGATTTCCTATATCAGTATTATTTCTTTTGACAACTGCTTGTGTTTTACTTAAATCTCCTGTTTCATATCTTCCAATATAAAACCCCTTATATTTTTCTACACTTGCTTTCATATTATCAAATTCATTTTGTAATTGTGATTTAAACTGTTTTTCTGTCATCGTATTACTGATAGATTCTGTAAAATAACTGCTATCACCTGTTGCATCTGTTCCGTCAGAATCTCTTACAATATCTGGCTCTCTATATTCAACTGCTGAGTATGTTTTTTTCGTTGAAGTCGTTCCACTAAAATTATAGAGTATTCCTACATTACGTTTTATTTTGCTTCCGTCTTCTTGTTCTTCTTCTATTTCTTCAAACATTTCTGTTGGGTTATTTACTGGTACCCATACAAATTGATTGTTATTGCTATCTGCAATTACAATTCCATCTTCTACACATGGCTTATGGTCAGGATTAGCATTATATACTACTTCTCCTATTTCTTCACTTTGCGTTCCATGTGCTAACACTCTATATCCTGTAGGAATAACGACTTTATTTCCATTTTCATCTTCTGCTTCTATATTTTTATTTTCATCTGCTGGCTTTCCTGCTAAATCTGCGACTTTCTGCATTTCTTCGCCTTGACTTCCTCCTTCTGATTCCCAACTTCCATTTGTGATATAGTTATTTAACTCATTTAACTGTTCTTGCTCATTTTGTGCTACTTTTTCTGTTTCATTTTTTGCTTTTAATGCTGTGTTAATGATGCCTCCTTCTCCTAATACTACAGTTATTGTTATTCCAGCCAAAATTAAAAGCACGATAATTGTTACAACTAGTGCAATTAATGTAATTCCTCTTTCGTTTTTCTTCATTTTCATTTCTCCCTTCTTATTTTTGATACACCTTTGTTTGAACTTTTTACATTGTAACATAAACTTTTATTTTTGTACACAGTTTTGTGTACTTATTTTGTTTATTTTTTAGTGTACACTTTGTACGAGGTGATTTTGTTGGAAAAATTAAAAATAAGAAATATTTCTAAGAAAAATGATACTATAACAAGAACTATTCGTATTAGTGGAACTACGTTCGATAAAATTACAAAACTTGCTGAAAAAAATCAATTAAGCTTTAATAGTGTTATTAATCAGATTATTGAATATGGTTTAGAAAATATAGAAAATTAACAACAAAAAAGAGATACTCTTTAAAGTACCTCTTCTTTTTTATCATTTATTATTCTGCTGATTCTGTATCTGTAGTTTCTTCAGTTTCTGGAGCTTCATAAGCTTCTAAAATAGCTTTTTGAATTTTCTCCCTAGTTTCAGCATTGATTGGATGAGCTATATCCTTGAATTCTCCGTTTGGAGTTTTTCTGCTTGGCATAGCAATGAATAATCCATTTTGACTTTCGATAACTTTGATGTCATGAACAGCAAATTCGTTATCAAATGTCACAGAAGCAACAGCTTTCATTCTGTTCTCTGAGTTTACTTTTCTTAAACGTACATCTGTTATTTGCATTTTGTGTACCATCCTTCCGAGTTTATTTTTGTACATTGTATTTCTTATGTACATTTATATTATTCGCCATGTTTTGCTTTTTTCCTTCTTTATTTTACAAATTTTCAAAAATATTTTTTATTTTTCTTTTCACATTTTATTTTTATTATCATAAAATATAGCAACATTTTGCTTAGAATATTACTTATATTAAAGTGTTTAAATAACTTAATTATGGTACAAAATAATAAAAAATAGTTTTAGCATTTTTTAGAAAGAATAAAAGCCCATATTATTATTAAAATACAACTTGAAAATTTACTATAGAAAGTATATAATAGGCAAGTATAATATTATTTAGAGTTTAAAGGAGTGTTTTTTAATTGGCTAATATAGAAGAATTAAAACAATATAAAAATATACATATGATAGGTATTGGCGGAGTTAGCATGAGTGGAATTGCAGAAATTTTAAAGTTTTGGGGTTTTCATGTAACAGGTTCTGATGCTAACGCTTCTGAAACAACACAAAGATTACAAGAAGCTCGGAATTTCAGTTACAATTGGCCATAATTTAAATAATTTAGTAAATAGTAATATTGTTGTATATAGTGCTGCTGTTAAACCTGATGATATTGAATTAACAAAAGCCAGAGAGCTTGGAATTCCTATTATTGACAGGGGAACTTTTTTAGGCAAAATAACAAAAGCTTTTCATAATACCATCTGTGTTTCTGGTACTCATGGAAAAACAACAACTACTTCTATGATTTCTATGTGTTTTTTAGAAGCTCATAAAGATCCTTCTATTCAAGTTGGTGCTTTTCTAAAACCTATTAATGGAAATTACCGTGTTGGCAGTAGTGAACATTTTATTATAGAAGCTTGTGAATATGTAGAAAGTTATTTAAAGTTATTTCCTAAAACTGAAATTATTTTAAATATTGATAATGATCATTTAGATTACTTTGGTACATTTGATAATATTGTTGCTTCTTTTCATAACTATATTAGTCTTTTACCAGAAGACCGGTTTATTAGTTGTAAACTGTGATGATAAAAATTTACGAAAAATCTCTAAGGATTCTAAAGCTAAAGTAGTAACTTATGCCTTAGATACTGATACTGCTAATTTTGTTGCTAGAAATATTTCTTTTAATAAAGATGGTTTTGCTTGCTTTGATGTATATTATAACAATTTTTTCTATAAAACCTTTGAACTTTGTGTTCCTGGTATGCATAATGTATTAAATGCTTTAGCTTGTATTGCTGTTTGCCATGAATATGGTATTGAAAAAGAAGATATTAAAAATGCTTTATTAAAATATACTGGTGCTCATAGAAGATTTGAATATGTTGGAAGTTTTAATCAAGGAGTACGTGTTTACGATGATTATGGTCATCACCCAACAGAAATTTTAGCTACTAGTCATGCTTTAAGCCAAAAAGAACACAGACAATCTTGGGTAGTTTTTCAGCCTCATACTTATAGCAGAACAAAGACTTTATTAGATGACTTTGCTAAAGCTTTACTTGATTTTGACCATGTTATTATTACTGACATTTATGCTGCTCGTGAAGATAACATTTATGGTATTTCTTCTTTAGATTTAGTAGAAAAGTTAAATACCTATTATCATAAGCAAGCTATTTACATTTCTGATTTTCATGAAATTGTAAGATATTTAAAAGAACACACTATTAAAGATGATATTGTTTTAACATTAGGGGCTGGTACTGTTACACAAATTGGTCCTATGCTTATAGAGCAATAATAGATTAGAAATTATAAATGCTATATATTATTAAACTTTGAAACGTATGAGTATTTTGACAATAATCAAAATAACTCTTCTACAAAAAGGTTAATAATATATAGCTTTTATTTATCCATTATAATCATTTACAGTAAGTACTGGAAAACTAAATTCTTTGCTTCCTTCTGAGAATTTTCCATCTTCTTTATGGTCTTTTGTAAAAGTAGTATAGCCTTTTAAGAAATAGCGATATTTAATTTCGTCTGTAATTTCTCCATCTCCTACCACTATAGGGTCATCCCAAGTAACATCTACTCCATACCAGCTATTGCTTATTTGAACATAATTCCATGCATGTGATTCGGTTGCTCCGTCAGAATTAGTTGCTGTTCCTGAAATTAAAATACATGGTACTCCTACTTTTTCCATTAGGTATTTATAGCTTCTTGCATATCCTTCACATACTGCTTTTCCTTCGTGTAATGCTCCATAAATATGGAAACGATTTTGTGCTGTACTTGAAGCATCATATTCTACTGCACTTACTATCCAATTATGAATTCTTTTTGCTTTAACTGCTGGGCTATCATTTTTTGTTTGTTCTACTACTTGTTCTACAATATGCTGTAATTGTTTTTGTGCTGCTTCTACTTTTTCTTTTGTTTCAAAACCAGCTCTTAAATAAGTGCTATTTTCTTTTGGTCCTATAGATACATTGTAAGTTACAATTCCTCCAACTGATACAGATTCTTTTAATAAAACCATTTTGCTAATATCTATATAAAATAAATCTGCTTCATCATAAGAAAATGCATTCCATGCAGATTGAAATGATATATTTAATTCATTTTCTCCTGTTTGTGTATGCAAAAGCGTATTAAATTGTGTACCAAAGTCAATTTTATAGTTTCCTTCTTTTAATCTTCCTTTATTTTCTTTTAATTTAGTATAAATTATTTTTCCGCTTTCATCTAATTGGTTGTAATAATATGTTGTTGAAATAAGTTGTGTATTTTCTGGATCATCTGTTGTAGATGGATTAGTTACTTCATTTAAGTTTGGTATAATGACTGCTGTTTGTTCATTATTTACTTGATTAATAGTATTTTGCTGTGTATTATTTTCTTGTACATTTTGAACATTTTGCGCCTCATTTTCTTCTACATTATTTTCCGGCTTCTTATTTTGCCTTTGACCTCTTAATACAAAAATTTCTAAAATAAAAATGATAAAAATTAAAGCTGCTACTGCTATAATACCTATTAATACATTCCTTATTATTTTATTTTTTCTTTCTCGTTCCATATCCCTTTTTTCCTCACTTACATTTTCTTATTTTTCTACTTCTCGCATTTGTTTTAACATAATATCTGCAAATACACCATATCCCATAGTAGGATCATTTACTAATACATGTGTTACTGCTCCTACAAATTTACCATTTTGAATAATTGGTGCACCACTCATTCCTTGTACAATTCCTCCTGTTTTTGCAATCAATTCTTCATCTATTACCTTTATTAACATACTTTTATTGTCGTTATTATTGTGGGTAAATACTTTTTGAATTTCTATATCATAGTACTTTCTTTTTCCATTTTCTAATTCACAAATAATTTGTGCTTTTCCCTGTTTTATTTCTTCACGAAGGGCTATTTCCATCTCATCTTTTTCATCTATGGAAAGATAGGTTGGTTTATTTAAACTGCCAAAAACACCAAATGCGGTATTTTTTGAAATATCTCCTATTGTATAACCTGATTCAATTGTTCCTCTTATTTCGCCTGGAGTTCCCTTTTCTCCTTTTACTACAGATAAAATATTCGTTGTTACTAATTCTCCATTTTCTATTTTGATAAGCTGTGAAGTGTCTACATCTAAAATGCCATGTCCTAGGCTTGCAAACATTTTAGTAGATGGTTCATAAAAGGTAAGGGTTCCTACTCCTGCTGCTGCATCTCTTACCCATAACCCTATTTTATATTGGTCTTCTTCATTTTTTACAGGTAAAATACTAGTAGTTATTGTTTTTTCGTTTCTAACATATTGAATATGAATAGCATTTCCATTACAATTATTTACTTCTTGCATTAGATCTTCCGTGTTTTGAATCGTATTTTGGTTAATTTGTATAATGCGATCTCCTTCTTGAATGCCTGAATTTTCATAAGGCTTTTTCCCTTCTATTTCAGACATTCCTACTACTAAAACTCCTTGTGTATATAACTTCATTCCAATTGCTTTACCAACTGGAACCACTGTTGTTTTTGGAATTACATTTACGCTAATATTTTTTACTGGAAATAGATTAAATAAACTTACTTTTAAATCTATTTTCCCTACTTTCTCTGCTTTTGTACTACTTATATTACTTACTGTTTGCAATGTTTTTAGGGTTTCTTTTTCTTGTACACTAAGACCTATAATTGTACGCAATTTTAAGTCTTCACCTTGTAATAAAATGTAATTACTGGGAAGCATGGTAATATTGCAAACATAAGTATATAAAATAAGTAAAAAGATGAGTAAAATAATTTTATTTCCTATTTTTTTCATATGGTTCTCCTTTTGCTTTTAGGATAACCATATTTTCAAATTTTAAACGTTGTTTTATTCATCATTAAAGGCATCTATATTAGCTCTATATAAGTCATATCTTTCTCGTGCTAAAGCTCTTAAATAAATTTCTCTTATGCTTTTCATTCTTTCATTTTTTGCGCCGCCGCTTCTAATATTAAACTCTGGAAAATCTTCTCTTGTTATTTGGTTGTTTTCATCAGTTCTTCCTTTTATAATTTCATTTGCCATATAGACATTACTTGCATTTACAATACAGTGATAACAAGAAGTAATATTTACTAAGCTTCCATTTTTGTTTCTTGTTTGTGGATAAAAATAAGTATAATCTCCTTCTGCAATACGTACCGTTTGCCTTAAAAAACTTAAATTTGAATAACTTTCTACAATTTTTAAATTTGTTTCTATTTCTGGTTTTGCTAAGTATGTACAACCTGGCAAATGGTATTCTCTTTCTTTTGTTACAGTATTTTCTGTAATCATATAAATGCCTTCTTCATCGATAGTTTCTTCATTATTATTGTTTGTAATAACACAATAATTATTATATACTTTATGTCCAATTGAAAAGCCTTGCAAAAACGCTGTTACAGATATTTTACTTGTTATTTTTTCCCAATCTACCTCTAATAGCTCTGGAAATGTAAATTCATAATTTTTTCCTGAATACATATTATAATTTGCAATTGCTGTTGCTAAATTAGTTTTAATAGATTTTCTTATTACCATTCTGCGATTTTCATTAAAGGTAGACCCTACAAGTAATGGATCGTTTTGATTATCTGCATAAAAGATTTCATCATCTCCTGTATTTACATATCCTGCATTTTCCAAAACTGCTTCAAAATCTACTGGATTTCCTTCTTCATCTACTGCATTTTCCTGTGTTATTCCTCTTGTTAATTCTCTTACTTTTTCAGTAAATTGTTTTGCTTTAGCATAATACTCTATACTACTTGTACTATGCAAATTACCATCTGCGTTAAAATAAGTAACATCTCCACTTTCTAATGAAAAACTTTCTCCTGTTCTTTGCCTTAAATATTCTATTAAGTCTTTATTAGCATAAGAGTTGGTAAGATATGTTTTTGTATAATTTTGATATCTAAAATATTTGGTCTCTGTTGGCTTTTGTATTGCTCTATCTTTATCATAATAAATTTTTTGCCCATTATATACTAAATAAGTATATTCTCCTTGTTTATAAGATCCATCTTCTTCTTTATCTACAAATAGTAAATGTTCTGTTAAAATTTCTGGACCTATTTCTACTTGCGCTCCATCTGCATTATAATTTATGAGCCAATTTTGTGGTAGCTGATTTTCGTAACTTTTTATTTCTACTGCATCACTATTGATTAAATATCCTGATAAAGTTTTGTAACCATCTCCATCTCCGAAATCTCCATATAAGGTAATAGCATTATCTAGTGTATAATTTACTACAAAATCCTTATTTCCTTTTGCATAACGACATGAATAATAAATGTATGGCTTTAGTCCATATTCTGTATGTTCATCTTTTTTTAATTCTTCTTCATCTAAAATAGGCTCTCCTGTATTTTGTGGGTATACATTATCATATTTGCTATAAATGTAATATCCATCATATAAAGTAAATACAAGTGCTGGCACATATGCACGTAATTCTTCTTTTATCATATCTTCATTACTTGCAAGAGATGTATAAAAGGTATTTACTGATGCTTCTACATCTCTTATTTTAGAATCACTAACACTAGAGTAACGGTTATTTACTGTATTAATTTGAAACGCTTTTACTGCATCATAAGTAGCATCTGTTAATTTCGCATTATACTCAGCTTGTAATTGAATCGTTTCTATTTGCGAGTCTATATATGCAGATACAGTCATAGAAATTGGTAATATAATTATTATAAAAATAATAGCAATATGTTGTATCTTCATGCCTTTTCCTTTCTTTGGTAATTCTTAAAATTGAAAATAGGAGTGGTTATTCCACTCCCTATACTTTTAATTGCTTCCATTTACTGTAACAATAGCAGATTTTTGCGCTGCAATTTGGTAACTTTCATTTCCTAACATTTGGTAAAAGAAGTTTCTTAACTGTTGTGCAATTGTTTGATTTGTATTTTTAACGGTAACAGTAACTCTGTCTCCTTCTTTTAGTTTCATTCTACCGCTTTGATTTAACTTTTCTTCTATTTGACTAGTATAGATGGTATAATACACATTTTCTCCAATTTTAGTCATTTCTGCTTGTGTAACCTTTACCCCCGGATTTTCATCTAGTTGGTAAACTGTCATATCTACATCAAATGTATTTCCTGTTGCAGTAATTGTTTGCAAATACTGTTCATACTCATCTAATGTAATTTTACCTGTTGTTCTTATTTTATTTATAAAATCTTCTGTTGCTGTAGTAATGGCCATTTGCGAAATGTCATCAGTTCTTTCTGATGAAGACATAAGTGGAAACATAAACATTAATACTGCACCTATTAATAACCCAACAACAATAATTAAACTATCGCCTATTTCTCCTCTTTCAGATTTGAATTTTGCTTTCAATTTTGTACCTATTGTTTCTACACTTTTTTCCATAATTCATGCTCCTTTTTTATTATTGTAAAATATATATAATTACTCTCTTTTTTCTATTTTTCAATAGAGCACTTTCATTTGTTATTCTATCATCATTTTCGTCATCTTGTATCTCAAGATCATAAGTATATTGTCCTAATACTTCTTTGAATTTACTTTTAGCATATTTTCCTATGAAGCCATTTTTATTATTCAAATGTTCTCTTGCGCTATAATCATAATTTTTTATATTACCATGTTCATCCTTTACTCCACTTGGATAATAAAAAATGTCCCCATATAAAAATTTATCTAAATTAATTTTAAAGTCTGTACCATTTCCTGTCCATGGTTCGTGTCGAATAGTTTCTTCATCTACATCAAAGGTGCATACTGGATCTGTTATATGCATGTAATATTGCATGTCTGTACCAGTTTCTTCTGAAACATAATATTTACTAATATTTTTTATATGCTCATTTGTTCCATCTTCTTTTAATCCACTTCCCCATAAGTCAGGATCTGTTTGTGTTGTATATAATGGTAATGGCTCATAGCCATTACTTGTTTGTTTTAAGAACAATACGGTATAATTTTCTTTATAATACTTATAAAGTGTAGGAATGATTGTTTCTAACCCTACAATTCTATTGGGCTGCTCTGAGATACTATATTCATAATAGTTTGTAATATCACTTTTTGTTAGCATAATTCTTGATACTTCATTTAATTGTGAAAATATATTAATTGAAATTGTTAAAGCTATTACAAATACAAATATCGTAAAGGCCATTTTTAATGCTTCTGTTGCATTTTCCATATTTTATATCCTTTTATTGTTTTTGTGTGATATGGCAATCTACAATAAATCCAGAATTTGCATCATAACCAAATTTAACAGTATAGGTTCCACCTGCTTTAATATTTGCTTTTACTCCATTTACTGTTGATGCTGTAATAACATCTTCTGGAGCTACTGTTGCTGGATCTCCATTGTCTCCATATGCAATGTCAATATTTAAACTTGGATCATCTGTATTACTGTTGTTATGAGATCTAATTGCATCGCATAGACTTCTAACACTAGTTCCTGATTGTGTTTCTGCATATTGCTCAAAACTCCTGTTATAGGCATCTATTTTGGTTGGGTCTAAGTTTACTCCATCCATTGCTCCTGCTGCTTGTTGGTATATAAACATACCTAATCCAATAATTAAAATTGATAATAAGATAGCACCTGCTATAATAAGTGCTTTTGATGCATTCTCCATAGTATAGTTCCTCCTTTAATTTTTACTTTTGTTTTTTTATTTTAACTTAAGAGAAGAATTCCCCTAAATATTAAAATCAATCTTTAGTTTGTTCAAAGTATACATGTTTTACATAGTCTGTTTTTTCATGGTACTCTATGCTAGTACATTTAAAACTTGCTGTTCCAAATGCTTTTACAAAAGATTCTGAACCTTTGCTAGCAATGTCTTCCATGTAAATAACATTTTTACTTTGAAAAAATTGTATTGTAATTTGAATAGAATTTTCGCCATTATTTTCATAATAAATTGTATTTTCTTTTTTGTCAATTGCATTTTTTTCATTTTGGTCTACTGCTTTATTGATAATACTAATTAACTGATTTCCTAGAATTTCTTTTTGATAACAGTCTTCATAAATTTTATTATGTTCTTCTAACAAGTTTGCTTTATGAGTTACATTATATATACTATAACCCACTATACTAACTGTAATGATTAAAACTGTTAAAATAATAGTAAAATTTCTCTTCATAATTAAATCTTTCCTTTATTATAACACTGCCCTTTTAAATATGCAAACATTTTTGTGTTATTTTATGTAGAAATTTGTGGCATTTATTACTTTTTATTCCATTTTTAATGACAGCCTACACATACTCCTAACTCTTTTTTATGTTCAAATTTCATATAGTAAACTCTTTTAGTAATATTGCTTACTTTTACTTCAGTACAAATATAATTTTTAGGTTGTTTTTCTATTTTTTTATTTCCGTTTTCTAAAATATATTGTCCATTTTCATCTTTTAAATACACTTCATGTAGAGCGTTTTCTTTCATAAACTCTAAGCATCTATCATTATCCCATGTTTCCATATTTTTAATATCTTGATAGCCTATTTGCTTATCTACAGAAATTTGAATATAATAGCTATTTTCAGCAGCTGTTTGCTTGCCTGTAAATTCATATTTTACATTATTTTGTTTTGCTAAGTTTGCTATGCTAATAATATCATGTGCTGTACACAAAATAGTTTCTTCTTTATTATTGTTGTCTGTTCTACTACCATAATATTTTAAAAACTGGCTATTAAATTGGTCGTTTTTTGCATCTTCTATTTTTTCGTATATACTTTTACTATAGTCTCCATACATAGTAAATATATAAACACCTATGCTAAGTAATAAAACTCCAATTAAAACACTTCCTGCTATGACTAGTGCTCTTGATGCATTTTCCATAAAGGTAAGCTCCTTTCTTCTTTGAGTTTTATCTTATTAATTCAAATTTCATTTCTTTTACTCTACCATTAATATCATAATCTATAAAAGTCATTTCAAATGCACTGTTTTTAAAACTTGTTATTTCTGACTTTAAATCTGTATAGTCTTGTGAAAATTCTAATAATTCTTGTACTTTTGCATCTATCTCTTCTTCTGATAAGCTACTGTCTGCTTTTCTAATAGTTTCTCCTAAATCTCTTGTTCTCATTCCTGCAATTTTTTCTGCTGTTAAATAAGTAGTTCCTCCTACTAATTTTTTAGCATTTTTTGTTTCATTTACTTTGCTTTCTAATTTTCCAAAGTCTTCTCTTATTTTCTGATAGTCTGTATAAAGCGTTGTTTTTAATTTAAGAGTTTCTGAAATTACTTTGTCTTTCATATCTACTGTTAATTCAATTGGCTTGTATCCTTTCAAATTTGCTTGTCTTATATTGTAATCATCTATTAAATTTGCTAAAGATACAAGTTCACTTCCATAAAGTCTTCTATTAAAAGTTTCTATTCTTTTATTATATTCTGCTAATTTTTGCTCTTCTTCGCTACTTGCTTCTACTGTTTTTAAGTCTCTTAAAGAATTAAACATAAATACTAATGCTCCAATAATGAGCAAACTAATTAAGACTGAACTTGCTATAATTAAAGCCTTTGATGCATTTTCCATTTTTCATTTTCCTTTCTTTTTTATGCTGATGTCATAGTGTTAAATGATTCTGTCATACTCGTTAATCCAATGAATACTAATGGTACAATTAGATATCCAACAAATAGTACTACCATTGGTGCAAAACCAATAACTTGTCCTATTTTTCCTTTTTTTGCAATTAGTCTTTCATTTGATTCTTTTCTTTTTGCTTGATAGTAATCTCTTTCTGTATCTAGTTCGTCAAAGGCATCTGGAATTGGAATTTTTTCTACTGCTGCTTGCAAACTTTCTATAATTCTAATAAATTGTTGATAAGAAACTTCTTCTTTTAATTGCTCTAATGCTTCCCATGCACCACTTTCGTAGTTGTTTACACATTTACTAATTGGTTCTTTAAAAATATTTGCATAACGTTCTAGCCATTCTAATATAATTTCTACGTTTACTCTTTCAATTTTCATAAGCATTAGAATAATGGTATTAAATTGCATTACCTCGTCTTCCATTTCCATTTGTCTCATTTTGGCTTGGAATTTTAACATCCAAATTGGAGACATATAAGCAATAATAGCAAATACCATAGCAAGTAGTACTTCAAACCACTGCATGTTTTCTGAATTGATAATGTTTAATTTTTCTAAAACTCTTTTTGCAGCTTTTGTAACATCTGAGTCTTTACTTTGTATATAATCTTTATTGACTCTTCCCTTTCTCATGGTAGCTTCCATTTCCTCTTGCGTTACCTTAGTATTACCTTTATAGTAGTTAAGATACTGGTTATCAGATTCTGTTAATTTCATAGCATCTTTTTCTTGTTTAGTTGTCATTTGTGTTATAAGGTCCATATCCACTGTTGGATCTGTATAAACATTATTAATAGTAATATGGTGAAGCTGTGCAATTAAGAAAACAGATGCAATAAATACACTAACACATAAAACTAGTCTATTAATATAAATCCATTCCATTTTATCTTTAGAAGCTGCTGCCTTCATATTGTCTTTTAATTTTGTATATTCTTTTGTTCCTTGTTTTGGTATAAATAAATCTACAAATTTTTTTACAAATTTCATTTTATATAATTTAGCTTGCCATGGATTTTCTGTATTTTTTGTATTCATGGCTGTAGAACCATTGTCTTTTAATTTTCTAGTTAAAATATAACAAACAAAGGTAAGCAAAATAAGTAAAATTTGTACAATCATACCGTTTTTTCCATTGTAAAACCCTGCTGTAAAGCTAAATTGTGATATTGCCCAATTTTTAATTGGCTCAATAGCAAGCATTGGCACAATTGCAATAACTGCCAAACTTTGAAATACATAGTCTAGTTTGTCTCTTTTTAGAATTTCTAGTTGCATTTCTTGCGTAATATTATTTAAGTTTTTTAAATACAATGATGCATTATCTATTTTACGGTCTCCAAATTCTTTTGTTAAATAAGATACTCCTGCAAATTCTTTTAAATAACTATTTGGTGCAATATCATAATATTTTTCTAGTTCTGATTCTGGATCGTCTGAAATTAACACCTCATAAATTTTTTCTGCTTGTCTTGACATTTCTGGTTTATCATCATCTTGTGCTACTTGATAAATTGCTTCTTCTACCATGTTACATTCATGATAAGCATGTCTTATTTCTGAGAAAAAATCAATTTGCTCTCTTAATAATTTATTATCTAACTTGTCTACCATTCCATCTAAGAAAGTATCTACCATAAATAGCTCAAAAATAAGTAACATGAACATTAGTAAAGTATTTTCATGAGTAATTGCAATAATGGCAATTGCTAAGGGAAGAACAATTGCAATTGTTC
>JAAWMH010000023.1 GCA_022798335.1 Clostridia bacterium | reverse complement strand
ATTAAGGAATTCCTTAATAATAATATCATTCTTATTTTTTGTTTGCAATACTCAATTAAGGAATTTCTTAATTTTTTTATTTTGAATTAAGTTTTTCCTTAGTGCTTATTAGCTTTGCTTTGATATAATTTTTTTGTATTATTTTAGAAAAGAGGTGGATTTTCATGCAACTTGCTGATGCTACAAGACAAAGAATAAATGAATTATTAAAACAACAGCAAATGAAACTCTTTGATTTATCTAAAGCTGCTGGAGTCTCCTTACCTACTATTTGTGATTTCATGAAAAATGATACTAAAAATTTAAGAATGGATACAATGCTTCATATTTGCGAAGCCTTTAATATAACTTTAAAAGATTTTTTTGATGATCCGCTTTTTAACGAGGTAATTTCTGAATAATCTTATATATAATAAACCTTTCATGTTTTATAATTTACATGGAGGTTTTTATTTTTTGGAAATTTTGACTTTTACTTATTTATAGATTTCAAAAATTTTTATATTTAAAATACTAAATTTTGAATAAAATTCAAATTTTGTGTGCAAAATAACTTCAGATAAAGAAATGGAGGTGCTTTTTATGTCAGAAAATCAAAATAAGCAAAACAATAATAACAACAAGAACAACAATAATAAAAACAATAACAAAAATGAAAGAAGTAACAATAACAACAACTGCAAATAGTTAAATTCTAAATTAGAGGCACAAAACTAAATGGGTATTTTTGTTTTTATATAAAGTTTTACTGTTATTTCCCTTTCTTTTTTGTTTTTTCTTTACTTTTGTTTTTCTTGAAAAAGTGCCCATTTAGTTTTGTGCCTCTTGTTATATATAAAAAATAAATGCAAACTTTTTTAGTGCTTACATTTATTTTTACTTTAAACTATTTTTCTATATATTTTTTTAAAAACTTACCAGTATAACTTTGGTCATTTTTTACAATTTGTTCTGGAGATCCTACTGCTATAATTTGTCCTCCCTTTTCTCCTCCTTCTGGTCCTAAATCTATGATATAATCTGCTGTTTTTATTAAATCTAAATTATGTTCAATTACAATAATGCTGTTTCCTGTATCTACTAATCTTTGTAAAATATCTACTAATTTGTGAACATCTGCAATATGAAGACCTGTTGTTGGTTCATCTAAAATATATAACGTTTTTCCCGTTGCTTTTTTTGATAGTTCTGTTGCAAGTTTTACACGTTGTGCTTCTCCACCAGATAAAGTAGTAGATGGTTGTCCTAATTTTATATAACCGAAGTCCTACATCATGTAAAGTTTGAATTTTATTTTTTATTCTTGGTACATTTTTAAAAAACTCTAATGCTTCTTCTACTGTCATATCTAATACATCACTAATTGTTTTTCCTTTATATTTTACTTCTAATGTTTCTCTATTGTAGCGTTTTCCTTTACATACTTCACAAGGTACATAAATATCTGGTAAAAAGTGCATTTCTATTTTAAGCACACCATCCCCTGAGCATGCTTCACATCTACCTCCAGAAACATTAAAACTAAACCTTCCTTTATCATAGCCACGTATTTTTGCTTCTTCTGTTGCTGCAAAAATATCACGTATGATATCAAATACTCCTGTATAGGTGGCAGGATTAGAACGTGGTGTTCTGCCAATAGGAGATTGATCTATATTAATAATTTTATCAATGTTTTCTAGACCTTTTATTTCTTTACATTTTCCTGGTTTTTCATTAGAACCATATAATTCTTTAGCTACAGTTTTATATAAAATTTCATTTACCAAAGTACTTTTTCCTGATCCTGAAACTCCTGTTACACATACAAATTGCCCCAGTGGAAATTTTACATTTACATTTTTCAAATTATGCTCTACAGCTCCTTTTACTTCTATAGATTTCCCGTTTGATTTTCTTCTTTTTTTAGGCACTGTAATTTGTTTTTTGCCACTTAAATATTGACCTGTAATAGATTCTGGAATTAATTTAATTTCTTCCGCAGTTCCTTGTGCAATTACTTTTCCTCCATGAACTCCTGGTCCTGGTCCAATATCAATAATTTGGTCTGCTGCATACATGGTATCTTCATCATGTTCTACTACTAAAACAGTATTTCCTAAATCTCTTAATTTTCTTAAAGTAGCTAATAATTTATCATTATCTCTTTGATGAAGTCCTATACTTGGTTCATCTAAAATATATAATACACCTGTTAAGCCTGAGCCAATTTGAGTAGCTAAACGAATACGTTGTGCTTCTCCTCCTGATAAGCTACCTGCTCCTCTAGATAGAGTTAAATATTCTAGCCCTACATCAATTAAAAATTGTAGCCTTTTATTTAATTCTTTTAAAATTTGATCTGCAATCATTCTACTTTGTTTATTTAATTCTAGAGAATTTAAAAAGTTTTTTATTTTATCAATTGACATATCTGTTAATTCATTAATATTTTTCTCTCCTACTTTTACAGATAAACTCTCTTTTTTAAGCCTTGCTCCATGACAAGTATGACAAGCACTTTCACTCATGTACATTTCATAAAAATCTCTCATTCCTTGTGATTTAGTTTCATTATATCTTCTATCTAATGTTGGAATAACCCCTTCAAATGGTGTACTAAATTTTCTAGTACCTGCAACAGAAGTATATTCAAAGTCAATAACATCTTCTCCTGTACCATATAATATTTTTTCTAAAAACCATCTTGGCAAATCTTTAATTGGCTTTGAAATATCTACATTATAATACTTTGCAATACTTTCAAAATACATTTTCGCCATAGTTTCGCCCTTTTTCATAGTACTAGCACCAAAGGCTTTTATTCCATCATATAGGGTTTTGGTTTTGTCTGGAACAATTAAATCCTCATCCATTTTCATAAGATAGCCAATACCAGTACAAGTTGGACATGCACCAAATGGATTATTAAACGAAAACATTCTTGGTGTTAATTCTTCTATACTAATTCCACAATCTGGACAAGCATAATTTTGACTAAATAAAATTTCTTTTTCTCCTGGAATATCAATGCTTACTAAGTTATTCGCATATTTTAAAGCAATTTCTACAGATTCTGTTAAACGTGTTCTAATATCTTCTTTAATAACTAATCTATCAACAATTAGTTCTATATTGTGTTTTTTCTTTCTATCTATTTCAATATCATCTGTAAGTTCAAAAGTTTGCTCATCTATTCTAACACGTACAAAACCATCTTTTTGAAAACTTTGCAAAAGTTTTGTATACTCTCCTTTTTTGCCACGTACTACTGGCGCTAATACTTGTATTTTAGTTGCTTCTTCTAAACTCATAACACTATCTATAATTTGATCAATCGTTTGTTTTTCTATTTTTTTGCCACAGTTTGGACAATAAGGAACTCCAATTCGTGCATATAGCAAACGAATATAATCATAAATTTCTGTAACAGTTCCTACTGTAGAACGTGGATTTCTAGAAGTAGTTTTTTGGTCAATAGAAATAGCTGGTGAGAGCCCATCAATAGATTCTACTTCTGGTTTTTCCATTAGTCCTAAAAATTGCCTTGCATAAGATGATAAGCTTTCTACATATCTTCTTTGTCCTTCTGCATACAAAGTATCAAAAGCAAGTGATGATTTGCCTGATCCTGAAAGCCCTGTAATAACTACTAATTTATCTCTTGGTATTTCTAAATTAATATCTTTTAAATTATGTTCTTTGGCACCTTTAATAACAATGCTATTTTGCATAAATAATTTCCCCCTAATTTGACCTTTTAACGTATTTATTATAAAACATTGGTTTGTATTTGTCAACCTCTTTTTTCATAAAATGAGACATCTGGGACTGTCCCAGATGTCTCACAAAAAACCAGCGAGTTCTATTAGAACTCGCTGGTTTTAGATTAGGACTTATAAATGATAATCGGCATACTTGTATTGATATTTTGGTACAAAACTGCTGCATCTTCTAGTATCATGTTTACACAACCATGCGAACCATTATGCAAATAACTGGTCGGCACATATTCTGCATTGCTTCTCCAATTGGCATCATGGAAACCTATATCAGGATAAAATGGCATCCAATATTCTACTATCGAACAATACCTGCTTCCGTCATTATTATACCCTGTTAAAGGAACATTTCTGTCCTTATACATTAGAAAGTAAATTCCTGTAGGCGTAACATGACCATTAGCAACGTTTCCTGTAACAACACGTGCCTCTAAAATGCATATTCCATCTTTATATAGCCACAGCATTTGCCTTGTGATGTCTAGTTCTACATAGTCGTATAACAAATCAGAAATAAATGGCTTAGTATAGTTAGGTACTCTTTCACAGTTTATTCCTGATTGAAGCTCTTTCATGAGCTGTATTTTTTCTGCTTCTATATCTAGCTGTGCTCTTACAAAACTTCCAACACCAATTTTAATTGTTCCAATTCCTGTTGCTTCAAACTGCATACTACTGTTTGCTTTATTTACCTGCTGTTTTAGTTCCTGTAAAAATTCTTCTATTCTACTACTTAAATCATCTTGCTCCATACTTTCTAAATTTAACCAATCCTTGGTAATTGCTTTATCTAGTGTAATGGTTTCTCCATTGCTTAGTTTAAAACAAATACTACTACTAAGTATGGTATTACACCAGTTTTGCTTTTCTACCAACTTGGTATCTTTAGAAGTTACTTTAGGAACCTTATTGGTAATGACTGTAAAGTCAATTTCTGTATTGCCATTTTTTAAACTTTGCATTGCTAACTTACATGCTTGATTAAAGTCTAATTCATTGCCATATACCTCTGGTACAATTTTTACCTGTAAATCATCTCCTATTTGCAAATAAGCATCTTGTGGAATTACTTGCTTTTCCTTTTGAAGTTCTGGAATTGTGCTTAAATACTCTTGTACTTTTTTCTCGTTTACGAAAAAGTATTGAGTATCATTAGTATCAATTTCTTCTAGACTATGCTGATTTAAAATTTCTGTTAGTTTATCGGTTGAAACCTCAATTTCAAAGCTCTGCATTTGCTCTTGATTAACTGTATACTCTTTTTTAGCTACAGTTCCATCTTCTTTCGAAGCTATTACTTGAAAAGTAATTTTGGAAAATACTTGCTCTTGTATTTTTTCTTTTGCTTCTTCTATTGTTAAGCCTGAACAGTCCACCTCCATAATGTAAGTGTCTTTACTAAAGTGTGTATTATGGTATTGGACTACCTTGTATACAATATAAAAGCTCAAAAAAATAATTGCCAATATAAGTGCTACAATTTTTCCTGCATTTTGTTTTCTTCTTCTGCGCTTCCGATTTTGTCTCATTTATAGAGTTCCTCCCTTCTTGTCTACTAAATTGTTCTATTAATACCATTTAAAACAATTTAGACTATTTGTAATAAATACATATTATCCATTATACCATTTTATGTAAATTAAGTCAACCTTTACACTATGCTTCTCTAAAGAAGCTCTTTTAATTTGTGGATAACTTTTTATTTTTTATTTTTTCATCTATTCTATAATTGTAATCATTTTGTCATATTTTAGTTACATTATTTTCACTTTTCTTCTATTTTTCTATCATTTTAGACATATAACTTCTTTTCTATTACAAAAATATTACATTCTTTTTACATTTTTGCAAATAATATTACATAAAAATGACAATGAGTTTACAAAAAGTATTATCCACATTATTGTGGATAATGTGGATAACTCTGTGAATAATTGAATTTACTGCCTTCTTTTTGTGGATAACTTTTCAAAATTATTTGTCATTATTTTATGGTAACATTATTTATATTTTTTGTTTTACAATTTTTCCCATCTTTATAGTTTTAAATCATTCTTTATCTTGAAGCGTATTCTATTATTTCTGGTAATATAATAGTTATCATTCCTGTATTTTCTTTGCTTCTGGCTAATTGTATTGTTTCTTCTATTTTTTCTTTTACTCCTGCAATAGATGGCTCTTCTAAGTTTAAATATTCTTCTGCAAACTCAATTCCTGTTTGATATTGTCCTGTTTTCATGTATGTATATGTTATATAAGCATAATGAATTGGTTCTAGCATTGCTTCATATTCTACTAGTATTTTTGCTATTGTATAATCTAGCATTAGCTTTTGCATTTCAGTAATTTTAACATTTATGGATTTTATTCTAGATTCTAATTCCATCCATTGTATTTTTAATTGTATTCTTTTTGCCTCTGGTGTTACACTATTTTCTCTATCTTTTTCATATTTTTCTTTTATTGCTTTTATTACCTCTATAGATTTTTTCGTTTTATAAGCTATATATCCAATAGATCGATATTCTGATACTAACATTTCTATAATTCTGCTTCTTTGTTCTTCTGATACACTATCAATTAGCCTTTGTCTTTCCATAACAAGCTCTCTTATTTTTGCTATTTGTTCTATTTCTCCAAACTTTCCTGCTATTTGCTCGTCTGTCATTTTTCCTTGCTCAATTAGTCTTTCTACTTCATCTCTTGAATATATATTTGCTTTTCTTAACATTAAAATTATTTCATATTCACTTTTATGAATAGCATTTGCTATATTAGTAACAGAAACATAATTTTTAGCCATATCTAAAAATGTTGCTTCCTTTGTTATAAATACTTGTCTTTTCGGTTTTTGCATACTTTTATTACTTGGTTCTACTTCTCGCTTTCCTTCTGACTTTGATACCATTTTGGTACTTTGTTCTGGTTGTGGTACTGCTTCTTCTTCTCTTATTTGTGTAATAATTTTTACATCATCTAATTTTGCCATTTGCGCTATTTCTTCATCATTTTTGATTGGCAATAATTCTATAATTTCTTTGCGCCCTAATGCATGTTTTTTACTTTTATTTACATATACTGTTTTTATGTCTTGATATCCCATTGCTGTAGCTATTTCTTCTGTTGCTATTCCGCATGGCTAGTAACTTTCGAAATTTTTGATTTAAGTTTTCTTTTTTTTGTTCTCTTAGCACTTTTCTTTCTTCGCTTTTTTTCTTTCTTCTTTGTCTATCTCTTTGTCTTTTTGCTTGCTTTTGTCTTTCTCTTTGTTCTTCTTTTTTTGCTTTTATCTGTTTTAGCTCTTCTATCTTCGTAGCAGATTTTTCTCTAATTCTAGTAATAATACCTATTTCATCTAATTTTGCCATTCTAGTTATTTGCTCATCTGTATACCCCTGTAAAAATAGTTCTACAATTTCTTCATTATTTAATGCTTTTACTCTATATTTTCTATTTTTAATACTTTTTACATTAGTATAACCTAAAATAGCTGTAATTTCTTCCTCTGACACACCTTCTGCTAATAGCTGCCTATACTTACTATCTTCTTTTTGCTTTGCGTTTTTAGTAGTATCTCTTAATTGTCTAATAGCTTCTATTGTCCATTTTCCTTCTGCTACAATTTCTTCATTTAACTTTCCTTGTTTTATTAACTCTAGTATTCGAGGCTTTGTATAAACTCCATATTTTTTATACTTTAAATAAAGACTTGATGAAGCTAGCCCTAATTTTTCCATAATTTCTTTTGGAGAAGCACCATTAGAAGCCATTTCTATAAACATTTTTTCTTTTTCTGCTAATTGCGTAACTACACTTCCATCACTTTTTTTCATATTTTACCTCAACTTTTTACTTTTATTTTCAAAATCTATCTATTTATTATACTGTATTATGTAAATTTTTTCAAGTTAGAAAATAAAAAAAAGTTTTTAGTTAACTATCAACTAAAAACTTTTTCTAATTTTACGTAAACAATAAAATTGCTAAGATTATTTCACAAATTAGAATTAGCGGAAATCCAATTACAAATTTCATTTTTTGTGTTTTATGGCGAAAAGTATACATTCCTGCAATTCCTCCAATTCCTCCACCTAGTAATACAAATATTAGTAAAGTATTTTCTGGAATTCTCCATTTACCGCTTTTTTGCTTTTCTTTTATCTAACCACATTACAAAAAAAGTAAGAATATTAATAATAATAAAATATACTATTATATTTTGTATACTAAATATTTCTTCTATTTTCATATGTTTTTTCTCCTTTTCTATGGGCTGCTCTTATTTGAGCTTCTAGCTTAATATCTATTTTTTTTCCTTTATACTTTTTAATAGTTTACCCAAATAAACTCATTTGATTACTTTGACTCATACCTTTTAGGCAACCTACCTTTTCTAATAACTCTATTACTGATTTTCCTATTTTAGAGCGAATTTTCATATCATCAATAGACATAAATTTCCCTTCTTTTTTAGCTTCATCAATTCCTTCTGCTGCAACAGTTCCTAGACCTGGAATACTATTTAGTGGTGGTCTTATTTCATTGTCAGATTCCATTTTAAATTTAGTAGCATGACTTTCATAAAGGTCAATTGGTAAAAAGGTAATTCCTCTTTCATACATTTCTAATACTAATTCTAAAATAGCATACATATTTTTATCTTTTGTAGTAGCACTATTTCCTTGTAGTTCTATTTCCTTCATTTTATTTTTAACTCGTTCTACTCCATAGCACATAACATCACTGTCAAACTCATCTGCACGAATGGTATAAAAAGCTGTATAATATGCTGCTGGTTTATGTACTTTAAACCATGCAATACGAAAAGCATTTGTTACATAAGCTGCTGCATGGGCTTTTGGAAACATGTACTTAATTTTTTTACAAGACCCTATATACCACTCTGGTATGTTGTATTCTCTCATAGTTTTTTCAAATTCTTGCCACTTTTCTGGGTCTTTAGATGCTTTTCCTTTACGTACAAATTCCATAATTTTAAAAGCAAGTTTAGGTGGCAAACCTTGTTTGATTAAGTAAATCATAATATCGTCTCTACAACCAATTGCTTCACTTAAAGTAACAATACCTTGATTTACTAATTCTTGACCATTATTTAACCATACATCTGTCCCATGGGAAAGTCCAGAAATACTAATTAACTCACCAAAAGTGGTTGGCTTTGTATCTACTAGCATTCCTCTTACAAATTTCGTACCAAACTCTGGTATTCCATAAGAGCCTACTTCTGAATGAATTTGCTCTGGTGTTACGCCTAATGCTTCTGTAGACCTAAAAATAGACATCGTTTCTTTATCATCTAAAGGTACTTTTGTTGGGTCAATTCCTGTTAAATCAAATAACATACGTATCATAGTAGGATCATCATGACCTAATATATCTAATTTTAATAAGTTTTGGTCAATAGAGTGATAATCAAAATGAGTTGTTACAATATCTGAATTTGGATCATCTGCTGGATGTTGCACAGGAGTAAATTCATAAATTTCTCTGCCTTTTGGTACAACAATAATTCCTCCTGGATGTTGACCTGTTGTTCTTTTAATTCCTGTACAGCCTTGTGATAATCTTAAAACTTCTGCATTGCTAACAGGTATATTTCTTTCTTCATAATATTTTTTTACATAACCAAAAGCGGTTTTATCTGCTACTGTTCCTACTGTTCCTGCTTTAAAGGTAGTTCCTTTTCCAAAAATAACTTCTGTATAACGGTGTGCTTTTGCTTGATATTCGCCGTGAAAAGTTTAAGTCAATATCAGGTTCTTTATCTCCATCAAAACCAAGGAAAGTTTCAAAAGGAATATCCATTCCATCTTTAGTAAGTTTATTACCACATTTTGGGCACTCTTTATCTGGTAAATCAAATCCATTTTTTACATTATAATCTGTAAAATCAGAATATTTACAATTTTGACATCTATAATGTGGTGGAAGAGAATTTACCTCTGTAATTCCTGTCATATTTGCTACAAAAGAAGAACCTACAGATCCTCTAGAACCTACAATATAACCATCTTCATTGGATTTCCATACTAATTTTTGTGCAATAATATACATAACAGAAAATCCATTTGAAATAATCGAATTTAATTCTTTATCTAGTCTGCTTTGTACAATTTCTGGAAGTTCTTCTCCATATAATTCATGTGCTTTACTATAAGCAATTTCTTTAATGGTTTCTTCGCATCCTTCAATATATGGTGGACATTTTTCAGGTGAAATTGGGCTTATTTTTTCGCACATATCTGAAATTTTATTAGTATTTGCTACAACTACTTCATATGCTTTTTCTTCCCCTAAATATTCAAATTCTTTTAGCATTTCTTCTGTTGTTCTTAGATATAAAGGTGCTTGCTCATCTGCATCTCCATAGCCTTGTCCTGCCATTAAAATTCTACGATAAATTTCATCTTGTGGGTCCATAAAATGTACATCACAAGTAGCTACTACTGGTTTTTGTAACTTTTCTCCGAAGTGCTACAATTTTACGGTTAATATCTTGAAGATCTTCTACACTTGCTACTGTTTCATTTCTTACCATAAACATATTATTGCCAATTGGTTGAATCTCTAAATAATCATAATCATTTGCTATTTCTTCTAATTCTTCATCTGTTTTGCCTGCAATAATTGCTCTATATAGTTCCCCTGCCTCACAAGCGCTACCTAAAATTAAACCTTCTGAATATTTTTTATAAATTGATTTTAAAATACGAGGTTTTTTATAAAAATAGTCTAAATGAGAAAGTGAAATTAATTTATACAAGTTTTTTAAACCTACATAATCTTTGGCTAAAATAATAGCATGGTAGGTTGAAAGTGATTTATAATCTGCTTTTCCACTTAAAACAGTATCTATGTCATCTAAAGTAACTGCCTTTTTTTCTTTTAACATATCTAACATTACATTAAATACTTTTACAGTAGTATCTACATCATCTAAAGCTCTATGAGCTACTTCTACCTTGATGCCTAAGTTTTCGGCAATAAGTCCTAATTTATATTTTTTATATTGTGGAAATAAATCTTTTGCTAAACGTAATGTATCTAAATATGTATTTCCTAATTTTAATCCTAATTCTGCACAATTATGTTTTAAAAAACCAATGTCAAAATCTGCATTATGAGCAACTAGTACACTATCTCCTATAAATTCTAATACCTTTGGTAATACTTCCGAAATTTTTGGTGCATCTTTTACCATATCATCTGTAATATTAGTTACTTCAACAACTCTTTGTGGAATTGGCTTTTCGGGATTTACAAAAGTAGAAAATTCATCAATTACCTCATGATTTTTTACTTTCATAATTCCTATTTCTGTTATTTTTTCTGTTCTAAATGAAAAACCTGTGGTTTCTAAGTCTAATACACAATAAGTAGTATCTTCTATATTTTGATTTTTTGAAAAAGAAACACATGGAGTTTTATCTGGAGCTAAATAGGCTTCTACTCCATAAATGACTTTTAAATCTGGGTGGTCTTTTTCTAAATATTTATGTGCATCTGGAAAGGCCTGTACTACTCCATGGTCTGTAATAGCAATAGATTTCATTCCCCATTTCACAGCACGTTTTAATAAATCTTTAGCAGCTGTCATACCATCCATTTGGCTCATTTGGGTATGCATATGTAATTCTACTCTTTTTACTGCTGCTTCATCTTTTCTAGTTTCTTTCTTTAAGCCTGTAGATTCTATAATGACATTTGCAATAACACCTAATTCTTTGGCAAATGGGTCAAACTGAGCTGTTCCATTTACCTTTACCCCTTTTGCTCCTTTTAACCTCTTGATTACTCCATCATGTTTTTCTGCCTCTACAAAGGCTTTACAAGTAATAGTGCTTGTACCATCATACAAATCAAAAGTAACTAAAAACTTGCCAGATTTTAGCTCTCTTGAGTCTGTATTTAATATTTCTCCATCTAATAGTATCTTTCCACTATCTACAGAAAGGTCATTTACTTTAGAAAGTTCTTCTTTTATTTTTAAACTTCTACCATAAATCAGTGGTGAATTTTCCTCTGGCTCCTCTATTGGCGCTGGTGCATTAAAACTTTCTGGCACTTTTGCATCTAGCATAGATGCTTCTTGTACTTTAGATCCTGTTTGTTTACTATTTTCCTTTTGTTGTTGTTCTTGCATATGCTCTATAGTTTCTTTTTGCGCTAGTTCAATAGCCTTTCTTTCTAATTCTTTTGCATATTCTTGGTACTGTTTTTGCATTTCCTGCGTAATTTCTTCTTTATATGTTACTACATAATTTTTATGATATAAATCTTTTAATTTTTCTGCTAATATTTTTTCGAATCCTCTTCCTTCAAGTATCTCTCTACCTTTTCTAGCTAAGTTTACTAAAATTTTATTTTCTTGTATTTGAATGGTACTATTTTTTAGTAAGGCTTTTGTAAGAGGATGTTTATATGCCATGTACTCTACTATATCATTCCATTCTAGCTCTAGCTTTTTATCAATATCACTTTCTGCAGCTTCATTTTCTATTTTAATATCAATTTGTTCAAATCCAAACCTTTTACTTAAATATTTTTCAAAATCTGTTAGGTCTTTCATTAATATAGATGACACTGCATTTAGTTTTATTTCTAACTTATTTGTTTTTTTATAAATATTTACACATGCAACCTTTGCTTCACTTAATGCAAAGCTGTTTGAGTTATAATCTTTAAATACTTGTTTTACTGTTTTTAAAATAGTTTCCCCCATATTTACCTCTATTTTAAAATATTCTTAATATATCATTATAAGTTACTAAAACCGCTAAGCCAATTAGTAGTGCAAATCCTATCATTTGAATTGTTATTTCTGTTTTTTCTTTTAAAGGCTTTCTTCTAATAGCTTCTAATAGTAGTATTACTACTTTCCCTCCATCTAATGGTGGAAATGGTAATAGGTTTGTAAATCCTAAAGAAATAGAAACTAATGCTAAAATATAAATAAAATCAGCTAAACCATTTGTCCCTGCTACTACTTCTCCAATTCCGTACTGGTCCCATCATTTGGTCTATAGAAACATTTCCTGTAAATAGCATTCTTAAATTATCAATTACAGAAAAGCTAAATTCTCCTGTCTGGAAAAAGGCATAGTAAACATTATTTGCAAAATTATTTTCAGCCATTTTTAAATATACTCCCATATAATAATTTACCCCTACTTCTGGCATAATTTCTATGGTAAGAATATCTTTTCCTCTTTCTATTTTAAATTTTATTTTTTCTCCAATATTTTTATTAATTTCTTCTACCATCTTTTGACTGTTGTTTTTTACTTCAATATCATTAATTGCTATAATTGTATCATTAACCTCTAGTCCTTGTAATTCAGCAGGACTCTTAGGATAAAGCGCTGCTATTTTAGTTCCATCTTCTTCTTTTCCCGAAATAGCAATTCCTGTATAATTATATTTTTCTTCTACTGGTTTAAAGTGAAATGTCTTTTTTTCTCCATTTCTTTCTATAATAACTTCTAACTCTTCGCCTTTACTTTTTTCCATTGCTTTGTCAAAGTCTGATTTATAAAATATGGTTCTTCCATTAATTTTTAAAATTTTATCTCCCGATTGTATTCCGAGCAATTTGTGCATTTGTATTTTCCATAGCTATATCTACAAAATTAGACACATTGTTTCCGTGTAAAACTCATTAAAATGAAATATACCATAATAGCAAATATAATATTTACTAACCCTCCTGCTACAATTACTGCTATTCTTTTTGGAATACTTGCTTTACTAAAAGAACCTTCATTTTCTGAACGTTCTTCTTCTCCTTCCATATTACAAAACCCACCTAAAGGAATTAGCCTTAAGGCATACTTAGTCTCTTTTCCTTGTTTTTGCCAAATAGTTGGTCCAAAGCCTATTGCAAATTCTAATACTTTAATTTTGCATAATCTGGCAACTAAAAAATGGCCTCCTTCATGAATTAATACAAGAAGGCCTAATATAAACACAATTTTGATGATTGCAATTAAAAATGAAAGCAATTTCTCGTCTCCTTTTACATTATAATACTAATATTGTTATTTAAAATTATATAAGCATAAATAAGAAATAAGCAAATGGTGCAATAAAAATAATACTATCTATTCTGTCTAACATTCCACCATGTCCGGGAATTAAATTACTGAAATCTTTTATTCCTGTATATCTTTTAATACTTGATGCTGCTAAATCTCCTATTTGACTAAGAAGACTTAGTACAAAACAAATAATACCCATTATTAAATAATTAAATTCTATATGAAATATAAATTGGCAAGTAGCCGTGTAAATTGTTGTTAATAAAATAGCACCAAATACACCACCAATGCATCCTTCTATTGTTTTGTTAGGACTAATTTGCGTAAAATGGTGTTTTCCAATCCATTTTCCTACAATATAAGCAAATATATCGGTTCCCCATGCTGTAAAAAAAACATACCAAATTAGAAAAGCTCCATTTTTTAAATCTTCTCTAATGACTGATATATACATTAAAAAGATAACAATGTAAAAAATTCCAAAAAAAGTAATTGCAATATCTTGTATATTTCTTTTTAAGTTTGTACTAATTACATATAAAAACAAGACAATAATGCTAATTGGCAACAATATTCCTATTGTTTTTAAAATCCAATGCCCGTGGCAAAATATGTATTAGAGAAATCATTCCTGCTGCAATATATCCAAGCCAGTTAACTGGGTTAGCTTTATTTCCTGTTCGAAATGCCTTATAAAATTCATGGATACTTAATATTGCAATTGCAGAAATAGCAATATCTACTATATATTGGTTTCCAAAGATTAATAAAATTGCTACCATAGGAAATAGAACTAATCCTGAAACAACTCTTTTTACATTCATTTGCTTTTTTCCTTTCTTACTTTTCTTTATGTTTTTTGGTTCTTATTTTCCACCAAATTTACGATTTCTACTCTCAAAATCTTGAACTGCTTGGTTTAGATCATTTTCATTAAAATCTGGCCAATATTTCTGAACAAATAGAAATTCTGTATAAGCTAATTGCCATAAAAGGAAATTGCTAATTCTTTGTTCTCCACTTGTACGAATAAGTAAGTCTGGTTCTGGCTGTCCTGCTGTATATAAGGAATTTTCTATTAGTTTTTCGTTAATATCTTCTATTTGTATTTCATTATTTTTTATCTTATTACTAATTTTTTGCACTGCTTTTACAATTTCATCTCTTCCACCGTAGTTAAAAGCAATATTTAGAGTAAGTCCTGTGTTTTCTTTGCTTTTTTCTACAATTCTTTGTATGCTCTTTTGAAGTCCTAGATCTAATTTTGAAATATCGCCTATTACATTTATTCTAATATTATCTAAATTATCATCTTTTAGAAAATCTTCTACATATTTTTGAAGTAAAATCATTAATGCTCCTACTTCTTCTTTAGTTCTTTTCCAATTTTCAGTTGAAAAAGCATAAACTGTTAAATACTTAATTCCTATATTATTTGCATATTTAGCAATTCTTTTTAAATTCTCTGCTCCTTCTTTATGTCCTAATTTATAATCTATGTTTTTTTCTTTTGCCCACCTACGATTTCCATCCATAATAATTGCAACATGCTTAGGTAATAGTTTTTCTTCCATTTTTTATGCTAGGCTTATATCTTTTAGCCCTTCTCCTTATTTTTTATTATACTTTCATAATTTCTTGTTCTTTTTTCTCTAATAAAGTATCTATTTCTTGTACTTTTTTATCTGTTAATTTTTGAATTTGTTCTTCTTCATTTTTTAAATCATCTTCTGTAATTTCAGATTTCTTTTCTAATTCTTTTGCTTCATCAATAGCATCTCTTCTAATAGAGCGAATAGCTACTTTTGCTTCTTCTGCTAATTTTCTAATGTCCTTTACAATTTCTTTTCTTCTTTCTTCATTTAATTCAGGAAAAGTCAATCTTATAACTTTTCCATCATTATTTGGATTAATTCCTATATCTGATTTTAAAATTTCTTTTTCAATTTCTTTTAAAATGCTTGCATCCCATGGCTGAATTAATATCATTCTAGCTTCTGGAACAGAAATACCTGCTACTTGGTTAATTGGAGTTGGTACTCCATAATAGTCTACTGAAATTTTATTTAATATTGCAGGGTTTGCTCTTCCTGCTCTAATTTCTGCTAAATTTTCTTCAAATACACTAATTGTTTTATTCATTTTTTCTTCATATACATAATTCATTGTTTTTCTCTCCTTTTTTATTATTCTATAATGGTTCCTACTTTTTCTCCTAATATTGCTTTTACCATGTTTGCTGGCTCATCTATGCCAAATACAATAAGAGGAATGTGATTATCTCTACATAAAGCTGTAGCTGTTGAATCCATTACTTTTAAGTCTTTGTTTAATACATCTAAATAAGTAATTTTATCATACTTTTCTGCATTTGGATTAGTCTTTGGATCATCAGAATAAACTCCATCAATTGTTTTACCTACTAAAATTGCCTGTGCATTTATTTCTACTGCTCTTAAAGCAGCTGCTGTATCTGTTGTAAAATATGGATGACCTGTGCCACAACTAAAAATAACAACTCTTCCTTTTTCTAAATGTTTAATTGCTTTTCTTTGAATAAAAGGTTCTCCTACTTCTCGCATTTCTATAGCTGTTTGAAGTCTTGCATAAACACCTCTTGCCTCTAATGCATCTTGAAGTGCTAAGCCATTCATACAAGTAGCAAGCATTCCCATATAGTCTGAAGTAGTTCTTTCCATTTGATGTCCGTATTTTCCTCTCCAAAAATTACCTCCTCCAACAACAATTGCCACTTGTGCTCCTAAAGAAGTAAGTTCTTTTATTTTATCGCAAATTTTTCCTATTGTTTTAGCATCAATTCCGTGTTTTATATCTCCTGCTAATGCTTCGCCACTTAGTTTGACTAATACTCTTTTATACTTTAAATCTGGCAATTTTTACCCACTCTCCTTAATCTTCATTTTTCTTTTTTATTCTATCATACATTATTTATTTTTACACCTGTTTTTACAAATTTTTTTATGAGAAAATTAAGATTTTGATAAATATTTTTTGTTTTAGGTGCTCATACTAAAATTAAAGGTAGGTTAGATTATGAATCAAATTATAGATAAAGGTCATTTCAAGCCTGATAATAACTTCCATATAGAGATAGGAAATGCTATTTCTGAAATTCCTTATATAGAAACTATACCTAAAGCTTCTAAATTAAAACAATACTTTATAAAACAAAAATATCGTTTTCAATTTTTTGTTTCTCTTTTTGTTGCCATTATATTTATAGCAATTTTCTTTTATCATGTTCAAACAAATAAAGCTCAAGAAAAACTATCTAAAGATTTACTTAAAAACTATAGTTTAACCACTTTATATCATGAAAAAAATCTTGATTCTACTAAAACAAATAAATCAAACTTTGTTATTGAAAATCCTTTTGTTATTGGAATGATAAAAATTGCAAAAATTAATTTGAACTATCCTATTTTATCTGAAAGTAACTCTGACTTATTAAAAATATCTTTATGTCGCTTTGCAGGCCCTATGCCTAATGAAGTGGGTAACTTATGTATTGCAGGACACAACTATGTAGATAATAAATTTTTTAGTAGACTAGCTGAATTAAATAAAAATGATACTATTGAAATTTATGATTTAGCTGGTAAAAAAATTACTTATTTTGTAACTGATAAATACGAAGTAAATCCTTCTGATTTATCTTGTACTAATCAAGATACAAATCAAAGCAAGGTAATTACTTTGCTAACATGTAATAATGTAAATGGTAAAAGAACTGTTGTTAAAGCAATTGAAAAATAGAAATAAATTTTAAATTTTCATAATTTCTTTTTTAGGTCAATTGTACACTAATCATGTAATTTCTTAATCTAAAAACTAAGAGACTGTCTAAAAAAACAGTCCCCTAATTTTATATTTTATCTATGAGAAATAGAGTATTAAACATTTTTATAATTTCTAATTTTAACAAAAGCATATACAGCTGATACAACGCAAACTGCAATAAATACAACCAATGTAGTATCTTCTGCTACACCTGTTTTTGGTAATGTATTATTTGCTGTATTATTGCTAGTAGTATTATTTGTGCTAGTAATAGGTGCTAAATTTTGTTCATTATTTGCTCCTGTGTTAGTTTGATTATTACTTGTTGTGTTATTATCACGAATAATCTCTAAAGGATTGTCATTAGTAGCACTTGAAAAAGTAGCTGTTACTAGTAAAAAAGCAATCATTAACACAAATACTAAAATACATTTCTTATTTTTCATAATTTAAATCTCCTTTTTCTTTTGATATTCTTAAACTTATTATTTGCATAAATAGAAAAATTATTCACTTAATTTTCTACTTCGTTTTTATTTTATACTTAGCTTTTTAAATAGTCAAGTTTTTTTATCATTTTTTTACAATTTTTTTATACATTAAATCGAAATAGTACTACATCTCCATCTTGCATAATATAATCTTTTCCTTCTAAGCGAACTAATCCCTTTTCTTTTACACTATTCATAGAACCTTCTTTTATTAAATCATCATAAGATACAATTTCTGCTCTAATAAATCCTCTTTCTATATCACTATGTATTTTTCCTGCTGCCTGCGGAGCTTTTGTACCTTTTCGTATTGTCCACGCTCTTACTTCTGGTTCTCCTGCTGTTAAAAAAGACATTAAGCCTAATAAATCATAACTTGCTTTAATTACTTTATCTAGTCCTGATTCTTTTAACCCAAGTGCTTCTAGCATTTCTTTTTGCTCTTCTTTTTCTAGGCTTGCAAGCTCTTCTTCTATTTTAACACAAAGTGGAATTACCTCTGCATTTTCTTGTTTTGCATATTCTTTTATTTGTTTTACTTTTTCATCATTTTCACTATTTTCTAACTGCTGCTCTGAGATATTTGCAATATATAAAATTGGTTTCATAGTTAGTAAAAAGGATTCTTTTAAGCACTCTTTTTCTTCTTCGCTTAAAGTAAGTGTTCTTGCTGATTTTCCTGCTTCTAAAGTCTGTTTTACTTTTTCTAATAAGTCAATTTCTTCTTGATATTTTTTATCTGCTTTTAATTTCTTTTTAGCGTTATCTAATCTTTTTTCAATTGTTTCTAAATCTGCAAAAATCAGCTCTAAATTAATAGTTTCAATATCTCTAACTGGGTTAATACTTCCATCTACATGCACAATATTAGAATCTTCAAATCCTCTTACTACTTCTATAATGCTATCTACTTCTCTAATATGAGATAAGAATTTGTTTCCTAGCCCTTCTCCTTTGCTTGCTCCTTTTACTAATCCTGCAATATCTACAAATTCAATTACTGCTGGTGTTATTTTTTGTGGATGATAAATTTGAGCTAATTTCTCTAGTCTTTCATCTGGAACTGCTACTACCCCTACATTTGGTTCTATTGTACAAAAAGGATAATTAGCACATTCTGCTCCTGCTTTTGTAATTGCATTAAATAAAGTACTTTTTCCTACATTTGGAAGTCCTACTATTCCCATTTTCATAGTTTTATTCCTCCTTATATTTGTTCATTTACCATTTCATTATTTTCTACTACATCATTTACTATTGTATTATTTTCTTGACTATTATTTATGACATTATTACTAGTATTTTCAATATTGCCTGTACTATTGTTAACTATATTATTAGTTGTATTATTCACTTGATTATTAGTACTTGGCTTTGGATTATTTTGCACATTATTCGTTACATTATTTGTAGTTTGATTATTTTTATTTGTGTTTGTATTATTAGATGGTTTGTAATTTCTCCATGGATTTTTTGGATCTGGGTCTGTTGGGTCCCACCATTTTAAATTACCAGGTGCATTTGATATTTTTTTAGCAGATGGTTTTCCAAGTGGTCCCGGATTAGAACTTGAATAAAATTCTACTGAAGTTCCTATAGATATATTATCATAAATCCACTTAGCATCTCTTGTAGTTAGCCTAATACACCCCATAGATGCTTTTGTTCCTAATTGATCATATGCCCAATATTCCAAAGTATGGTTATTTCTTTCTAAATATGGTACAGAATGAAATAAAATGTTTCCTACTATTTGACTACAATAATGTCCCCATACATCTCCATACATACGACACCATGTTATTTTAGCTGGGATTTTATACACTCCTGAACGTGGTGTTTCTGTTCCTGTAGAACATACAAATGCTTTTACAGGTACTGTATATTTTCCATTTTTATCATAAGTATATATATTTACAACTTGAGCTCCATAATTTACCTTAATATAATATTTATTTTTTGGTTTTGCAGTGGTTTTATTACTATTTGTTTTATTTTGTTTTTGATCTTTTGCTTCCTTTTCTTTTTCCTTTTGCTCAGCTTTTTCCATTTCTCTTTTATTGATTTCTTGTAGTTCTTCTTCTGTTTTATTTTGTGTTTGTTCTAGATTGCCTATTTCTTCATTTTCTTGAATGTTTTCATTGTTTTTTACTATAGCTTGCTCTGAGCTTACTTGTTTTGCCTCATTGATGTTATTCGTAACACCTATCATTGTTAAAAGAATTAGTGATACTAAAAATATGCCAACAAAAATTCCCCATTTTGTAGAGTTTTTTATTCCTCTACTTGCTTTTTCTTGCTTGTCTTTCAAAACTTTTTCATCCTTTCATATTTTCCCTTTTTTATCTTTACCTATTATAGTATTGATTATTCTATTTTGCAACTATTATCTATGATTTATTTTATATTCTGTTTAAATTACATCTATATTAAAACAACTTACAAGCTATTATAAAACTTGTAAGTTGTTTTTTTCATCTTTATTTCATTCTTTTTTTGCAAAGTCCAACCTTTTAGCTGCCTCTTTCTTTTATTCTTCCATTAATTCTCTGCCAAGCTTCGGGCAATAAAGTGGCTTGAGAATATTGGTATACTCGCTCGGTCTTTCCAGCGCTCCTGCAATTACTCCATTAACCTCAAGGCATACCGCTTTCAGGTCGCCATCCCGAAACCAATCGGTTGGGTCAGGATCAGGAAGTAATCTAAGAACACTGCACCCATCACAATAAGGTCCACCTTCTAGGCTTCCTGTTGCATGTTCAACTTTTCCTTGACTGTCAATTGCAACTACGCTTATGCCGCTTTTTTCCATTTCTTGAATTTCCCGTCTTTCCTTTTCGTTTAACATGTTTTTTCCTCCTTAAAATACTAATTTTACCATAGATTTGCTTGGCTTGTGCTGAAAAATAGGAGAATTTCTTCTACATCTAGCGCTGCTAGAGTATGCCTATTATATAGCATTGTTTTGTAAATTGCAATATAAAAATTCTAGTTTTGTTCATAGTTTAGGTTTACTTTATGTTATATACAGAAGCCAGGAGTTACTCCATTAGTGTTATTCGTAGTGCTACTCATGCTATATCCATGTAAATCAACAACGCAAAAATTTTCGCTATAGTTGAATGCAGGAGATCGAAGCCACCAGTTATATGCTCGGCCTCCTTTCGGCCCTTTTTTTAACCAAGTGTTCTCAGTAGTCGAACTACCATCAGGATTTTTCATTTGGTAAAATTTATATCGCTCTCCTTCTTTGTCTTTTGCTAATCCATAAGGTGCATTACTATATCTTCCTTTATCCCATATTTCACTACAAGATAATAGCCATAGCCAATCAGAACAATCAGTACTTGCTGTAATTGCAGAAGTTCCTAACAAATATGGTTTTATTACTTTTTTGATATACTCCCTATTACTTAAACTTGTTACTAGTCCTCCTTTGGTACTTCCACTTCCATTTAAGTAACTCCTCATTGTACTTCCTTTCCAGCCTACTGAATTATCGTTTGAAGTATACATTTGATGGTTTTCTCCTAAAAACTCAGTAAATTCAAAACTCATTCCTGCTGGAGTTCCACTATTGCCATAAGTTGTATTTTCTGCTAAAGTGTCATGTTTAAATCCTAATAATCTTACGGTTAGAGCTGTTCCATTATATTTTACTTTAAAGGTATCTCCTACTTTTATTGTTTTTGTTCCTCCTCCTGTTAAATTTACAATTGCTTTTTCAGAATTACTATTGATAGATGTATCTTTTGCAATTTGTGCTGCCCATTTTGCTATTTCTCCCCATAATTCTAGTACTTGTACTGTACAAGTAGCTTTTTTAGTTGTATCATCATTTGAAGTTACTGTAATAGTTACTGTTCCTTCTGTTTTTCCTGTTACAACTCCTGACGAGCTTACTGTTGCTATCGATGTATTGCTACTACTCCATGTTACATCTTTATTGGTTGCATTTTCCGGATTTACTGTTGCAACTAAAGTAATTGTTTCATCAGTATAAACATTTGCACTTGTTTTATCTAATGTAATATTTTCTACTGGTATTTTTACTGCTACATTGCAAGTAGCTGATAAATCACTTTCATCTGTCGTTGTTGCTGTTATGACTACATTTCCTAATGCCACTCCTGTAACTAGTCCATTTTCATCCACAGTTGCTATTTCTGGGTTACTACTTGTCCATGTTAATTTCTTATTTTCTGCATTTTCTGGAGTTATGGTAGGTACTAATTGCAAAGTTCCACTTGGAACTACTATTGCTTCAGTTTTATCTAAAGTAAGTCTTTTTACTTTTACTCCTATTGTGATTTCTGCTGTTAATTCATGTTCTCCTGCTTCATTTTTAGCAACTGCTTTTACTACATAAGTTGCACCTTCAACTAGTGTTATATCTATTTTTGCTCCTTCTTCTTGGCTTATAAAGTTCATTTTCTTATATTCACTATCATTTTCGGTAGATATTTTATAAAAATATTCTACAGTTCCATCTTTTAGTCTTGAAACAATTGCTTTTGCTATTATTCCTGTGTCTGTCGTAGTTGCTTCTATTCTTCTAACCACTGGTGGCAATGCTCCTTTTACAATATCTCCTATTGTTACATGTCCTTTGTCATTTACAATAATTTCTACTGTGTAGCCATCTTTGGTATTTAATATATAAATATCATTTCCAGTTTCGTCTTTTTCTGGACCTTCTACGTCATCGCGGGTAGCTATGATATCTGCTGCAATTAATCTATCCCATAAGTCCGTAATTGGCAAACTTGGGTCAACTGCTTTATCTGCTATCCATGCCATTCTAATAATTTCTATTCTATCTCTTAAATCCGCTATTTTATAACTCTCGCTTGCTCTGTTTGCTTGGCCTAAAATTCCTCCTTGTAACACTACTTGTATGGTTATTCCGGCCAAAATTAAAAGCACTATAATAGTTACTACTAGTGCAATCAACGTTATGCCAGATACATTTTTAATACCTAGCTTATTTAATTTTTCTTCTCTTTTTAAACTCTTTTCCTTTCTGTAAAAACTACTTGTGTGTGTGTGTGTGTGTGTGTGTGTGTGTGTGTGTGTGTACAGCCTCAAGGCTTTCATGGTTTCTCATTTTTTCTTTTTCCTCCCCTGTATCATTTAACTTTTGTACATATTATGAGCTTTTTCGTCTTATTTTATGCACTTATAGTGTAACTTATATTCATTCTTTTTGTAAATACTTTTTCTAAAAATATTTTATTTGTAATCATTTTGTAATATTTTACCTTTCATCAAATATTGAAAATTTTAATATTGCAATATACTTGTCAATGTTTCAAAATATTTTTACATTTTAGTTTATCTTCTAAAATCAAAAAAACTTGCGAACCCCTTTAAAGTTCGCAAGTTATATTAATGGAGCTTCCAGCCGGTATATTCACTTATATATCAGTGTTTTTTATACTATTGTAGAATGTTTGTAGAAAAATATACAATGACGTATAAATTCTATAAAATATGTACAATAAATTAAGCAGAGATTTCTAAGAATCACTTATCTATTCACACCATATAGCTTTTGCATATTTATAGCAGACGAGAGTCTGCTATAAAAGTTGCAAAAGCGCATTAGAAAAATAAAAGCCAGTGGCTTGTATTTTTCTATCATGCGTAAGATATTTAATTCTATTTTGCGTAGTAGAATACGAAGCAAAATAAATTTAATATCAAGCATGTCCTAAAGGGGTTCAAAGGGGATTTTCCCCTTGCACACAGAACTTCATCAAGAAGTTCTAGTGTGTTAGAAACTTGAAGTGACCCACAAAAGTTGGACAAGTGTCTATGCTGTTTTAGAGCAGAAATCCATTCTATACTGAATTGGACTTTTACCATTAAGCCTTAATTTTATTCTACTATTATTGTAGTAGTTTATATATTCATCTAGTTCTTGTCTAAACTGATTTATACTTTTGAATTCTCTGTTATAGAAGAATTCTGATTTTAATATGCTAAAGAAATTTTCAGCACATGCATTATCTAAGCAATTGCCTTTTCTAGACATGCTTTGTCTTATTCCTTTATCTTTTAAACGATTTTGATACCTTGTCATTTGATATTGCCA
>JAAWMH010000025.1 GCA_022798335.1 Clostridia bacterium | reverse complement strand
GACGTCAGAATAATGACGTATAAATATTAAGAGGGAGGAAAACTGAATGAAACATAAAACAAATCAGTTTGTTTATGAAGAAAAAGAAATGCTAAAAAATATTTTTGAAAAACGAGAAAATGATATATACAATATTACAGAAAGTGAACGAGAACTAAATAAGAAAAAAACTAAAGATTATGAAAAAATAGATATTGCAATAGATAACATTCCAAACGGATTTAAAGAAGTACGCCAGGAAATGAAAGCAAGTGTTGAAAATTATATTGATACCCTTAGTCTTATACAGTCCAATGAAAATGAAAAATTCTACAAAGCAGGTTTTTCTGATGCAGTTAAGCTAATAGTAGATTGTTTATGCCAAAAAAAAGAACTCTAATTTTTTAGAGTTCTTTATACATTAAAAATATCCAAATACAAAGCATTTTGCTTATTTAATATTTCTTGTTCGTTTTCATTTAATTTTAATTGTTCAAACATTTCGTTAGTAAAATCAACATTTTTCTTTGAGAAATAGCACTTTCTCAAACTTGGCTCACATTTCGCATTTGTTCCAAAGTAACCACCAAGCATTAGATTATTTGTACCATTGCAAATATTTATCTCAAGAACTGCTACATCAACTCGGCTACTGGTTGGCTTATAATTTTCCATTACTACAAATACAATTTCGTCATTACATACTAAGTATCCCTCTGAATATATCCTTTTGTCATGATAGTCTACAAATTTTGCTCTGCAAATATTTTGTTTCTGCTCTAGTTCTAATACATATTTATCTGGTCCAAATTTCTTTGTTCTATAATTGTACGCATTAAAATAGACATATATTTTATCTGTGCCAAAAGGATTTCTTGATTTATTATGTTGTGTAGTTCGATTTGTATCATTTCCATATAGATCAGCTTCATATATTCCTAGTGTTTCACAAATAATACTAATATCTTTAACATCTGGTAAGAGTTCTCCTTTTTCATATCTACTAATTGTTGTTTTATTTTTACCTAAACTTGTAGCAACATTTTCTTGGCTTAACCCTTTTTGTATTCTATAATTTCTTAGCCTTTCTCCGAAATCTTTACTATTAAAATTTGCCATAATATCAACCTTTCTTAATTTATGCTTATTATACTATTACATTTTAGATTATTCAACTGCCTAATGCTACAAAACTTGTAAGGTTTGATTTATAAGGCCTTTTGTGGTATAATATAGTTTATACCAACCTATTTTTGGTAAAGTCTTTTATATGATTTTGCCCAAGCTATGGCTTGATTGTAACATAAATTGTTATAAATTAAGCCA
This sequence comes from Clostridia bacterium, assembly GCA_022798335.1. Lineage (GTDB taxonomy): Bacteria > Bacillota > Clostridia > TANB77 > CAG-508 > CAG-273. Next base: position 23,035 of record JAAWMH010000025.1, on the reverse strand, counting down.
CAGCCTGTGGCTACAATTATATAGAACTTCCACTTGTTTGGACTTTCTAAGATTTATGTGCAAGAAAAGTAGAGACTATATAGAAAGGAAAAACGAGATATGAAAAAATTAAACAAACATGTCGTATCATATCCACGGTGGTGGTGGCGGTTGTTAAGACTAGATTTAGGAGATTTTGAATAATCTCCTTTTTCTTTTGTTCATAAGAAGTGCTATTTCGACAAGAGTTGCGTAGTACGCAATATTTTATGCTTTTTTTTATTTGTATTCATTTTTTTCTATTTTCAGTGAAAATCAGTGAAGAAAATACGCATTTTAGTTTTAAAAGTTGCACAGTATGCAACTTTTGTTGCGTAATACGCAATTTTACTGCATTTTGATTTGTTTACATAATGTGAGTATAATGTAGTTAGTTCGGACAAACTGTGATTTCTAGAAATCAATTTTCAAAGGAGATTAAATAGAATGAAGAAAATTAGAAAAAAAGTTACAAAAGCAAATTTAAAAGAACCAAAGAAAAAGAATAATTTATTTATTTACGAGATTAGCCTAAACGATAAAACAAACCAAGAGTATTTTGACACATTAGCTTATGAAAAGTATTTGCAAACTTTAAATAGCGAAAGTGGTGGTCTTTGTGATGAGTAATGAGATTGTAATTATTTACAAAGAAGTCGGAAAAAAGCTAGAACTTAGAAAAATCCAAAATGAATTAAGTGCTTTTCAAAATTTGCTAGGAGGAGAGCTTGACTACATTCAATATAGAGATATAACAATAATAGTAAGAAAAGATAGGAAAAATTTACAACCTAATATTTACTTAAATACTGCAATGTTAAATATTCAAAAAAGAAATATTAGAGGTAAGGTCATTGTAACTTGTGGCAAAAATGGAGAGTTTAAGTCATTAAGTAAAGAACAAGCAATTCAATATCAAATACTTTTAAATGAAGAAAGTTTTAAATATGAAAGGGGCGAACAAAATGGAAGAAATAAGCCACTTAACTAATCAAGTAATGAATGAAATACGAAATACAGAAACCAAAAATATAGTAATTGAAACAAAAGAAATTTTAACACCAGAACAAAGAATGGCATTAGATACAATAAGAAGAGTAAAAAATCCATTTGTAATGATAAGTGTTAAAGAAGTAATGAAAGACTTAAATGTATGTGAAACAATAGCATATAAGATTTTTAGACGAGAGGATTTCCCCTCAATTAACATAGGAAAATCTAATCAAATAATGTTACTTGCTTATTTAATATGGAAAATGAGTAAAAGAGTGTAAGGGGAGGCTTTCTATGGAAAGAAATAAAAAAGAAAAAATTGGCAGTATTTATTATGACAAAAAACGTAAAAACTGGCGTTGCACATATTACATATATGAAAAAGATAAACAAGAAGAAACAAGAAAAACAAAATCATTTTTGACAGAACAGGAAGCTAAAGACTTTTTAACAAGTATTCAATATCAAAAAGGAAACGAATTATTTATAAAAAATAATGGAATACCATTAAATCAGCTTATGAGGGAAAATATACAACGAAAATTAGATATGAATGTCATAGGTGAAAGAAGCTACGCAAGATTAATGGAAACAATTAGAGTAATTGAGAGAAGTACAATGTCAAAGAAAAACATTAATGATATAACAAGTAATGAAATTCAAAGTTACTTAAATTCATTAAAAGATTATAGCAACTCAACTATTAAGAAAGTAAAAGAACAATTTTCACAGGCATTCAGAGAGGCTATAAATAAAGGATATATTGTAAGAAATCCTATGCTAGAAGTAATAAGACCTAAAAGCACACAAATACGAAAACCTGTTAGAGCATTAGAAATTGAAGAACAACAGAAACTAACTAACTATTTGATAAATGCACCTATTACGGATGTACCATTTAAAACAGTGTATTTAATTCAAATGTATTTAGGACTTCGTATAGGAGAAGCTTTAGCATTGTGCAGTACAGATATAAACTTACATAGAAATTTAATTACAGTTGATAAAACTGTAACAACGGATAAAGAAGGCAAAATAATAATGAAATACTTGCCAAAAACTTATGCTGGAATTAGAGAAGTGCCTATTCCTGTCTTTATTAGAAATGAAATAATAAATCAAATGCGTTTAGCAGAAGACAATAAAGACAGGCAATTATTTTTAGATAAAAACGGAAATTATGTAAGACCTGAAAATGCTAATAGAAGACTAAGAGAATTAATAGAAAAAATGGGTATATCAATGATATCTTCTCATAGTTTACGTCATACATATGGTACGAGGTGTGTGGAAGCAGGAATGAGAGCAGTTGCACTTCAAAGATTAATGGGACATTCTGACGTAGCAATAACATTAAATACATATACTTCTGTTTTTAATAAATACAAAGAGACAGAACTAGAAAAAGTTAATAATTATTATATGAATAATGACATTGTAAGTGCTGATAATCTACTGACAAAAAATAATAATTTAATTGAGGACATATCGAGAGAACGAAAAAATACTGATTTTGTAAATGACCACGAAGAAAGGTAAATTTGTGAAATTGATTAAATTTTATTTAATTAATTTCGCAAATGCTGTGGGAAAGGTTTGGAAAACCGACAATCGGTTTTCCAAGCAAGATTTTGAACAAACAATAACTGAATGAATTATTTATTGATGGCACTAACAAATAATTATAGAAAATTTTCAAAAATCTTGCGTAGGGGTTATTAGGGGCAAGCCCCTAATCATACAGAACACTTTTGAGAAAAGTGTTCTAGTATGTTCTAACACTGAAGTGTTTTCAACTTGTTAGAAAGAATAAAGAGAATTTATGATAAGCAAGTCTACAAAATCTTGCAAAAAGGAGAAATAAATGGAATTAGAAGAGTTAATAGAAAAAGTGAAAATAGAATTAGAAGATATAAAAGAACATAAAGCAGATTATTGTTGGTTCGAAATTGAAGATACAAAAGATATTATAGAATATTTAGAACAACTACAAATAGTAGCAGAAAACAGAGAAGAAGAAAGATAAGGAGTAAAAGTAGTGAGTTATGCAATTATAAGAAACGAAAATTATAAAATGGGACAACTATCGTATATATATAGGCATAATGAAAGAAAAAATACAAACTATTCAAATAAAGATATTGACAAAAATAGTTCGATAAAAAATTATTCCTTAAAGTCTGTAAACACTTCATATCAAAAGGCATTTACTATAATAAAGGAAAAATATAATTTGAAAGGTCAAATAAAAAAAGTTAGTAATGTTATGTGTGAGCTAATTATTACGTCTGACAAAGAGTTTTTTACAAGAATTGGAGAAGCAGAAACTTTAAGGTACTTCCAAACAGCCTATAACTTTGTAGCACAGTATAATAATTTGGGCGAAGAATTTATTGTATCTGCAAAAATACACATGGACGAGAGTACACCGCATATGCACATAGTATTTATACCAGTAATTCATACTAAAGATAAAAAGGGGAATTTAATAAATAAAATAGCTTGTAGTGAGTTTTGGAAAGGCAAGGAAAGTTATAAAATTTTGCAAGACAAATTTTATAAAAACGTAACCGATAATGGTTTTACATTAGAACGTGGAAACACAAAGGAGAATGAGCATATTAATATAAAACAATTAAAGAAGATTACTAATTATGGAATGCAAACAATGTTTGAAAATACACAAAACTGTGAACAAGAAAAAGTAACAAATGATATTGAAGTTGTACGAGAAGATTACAGACGAGTAATTAATAAATATAATATACTTACTAAAAAGTATAGTAGAATAAAAAATATTATAGAAGAAACAACAAATAAAATAGAGCAGATACAAGAAGAAAATAGAGAACTAAAACAAGAGAATATTAAACTGAGAAATGAAAATAGTAGGATTAGAGAATACATAGACAAGACCCTTGAATATGTTAGCTTATTATTTGATTTTCCAAAGAATAAGTTAAAGCATTTAATTAGCTCATTTATCAACAAATTTAATCATGAAAAATGATAAAAACATTAAATAGGGTTGTGTGCAATAACCCTATTTTTGTGTGCACGAAAAATTTTATTCAAAACTTGCAATAGTATATACCAATATAGTTTCAAAGATTATTTTGTGTGCAATGCTTGTGTGCATATTGTGTGCAGAAACGAAAAAATAATGAAAAATGGTAAATAATTTTGAAAATAGGTTGAATAATGAAAAGTGGTAGAGTTCAGTAATATCAATACTTACAAATACTTTTGAATAAAAATAAAAAAAGCTGAAATTGGTTAAATTTCAACTTTTTTGGTGCAGATGGCCGGAATCGAACCGGCACGGTTTATTCAACCGCAGGATTTTAAGTCCTGTGCGTCTGCCAGTTCCGCCACATCTGCATATTTGAACTGACAACAATTATTTTACTACATACCAAAGCATAATGTCAAGAGTAAAAATAAAATTTTAAAAATAAATTTTGACAGTTTTAAAAACGTATCTGTGGAGCATTGACTTGAAGTATAGCAAATGTTAAAATAAGATAAAATATAAAAAAGAGGTCAAAATATGTCAGTATATGAGCAATATTATAAAGAAAGTATACAGGCTTTAACCAAATATATAGAAGAAAATAAAGCAATGCCAACAGAAAAAACGTGGAATAAAATGGCAGTTTCTAAGAATTACTTAACAAGTCAATCATTAGGGTATTTGTCAGGTTTGAGATTTCCAGATTTATGTAAGAAAAAATATAGAGAAATTCAAAAAAGAAGAAGGGGGATTTAGAACATGAACATTTGGCATGATATTTCTAAAGAAAGAATAAAGAAAAATGATTTTATTTCTGTAATAGAAATTAGCAAAAATGGAAGAAATAAATATGAGCTTGACAAAGTAACAGGAATGCTGAAATTAGATAGAGTATTATATACTTCTACTCATTATCCTGCAAATTATGGATTCATTCCAAGAACTTATGCAGAAGATGGAGACCCATTAGATGTATTAGTATTGTGCCAAGAAGAAATTGCACCGTTAACATTAGTAGAATGTTATCCAATAGGTATACTAATTATGACAGATAATGAAGAAAAAGATGAAAAAGTAATTGCTGTTTGTAAACAAGATCCATTTTTAAATGAATATCAAGATATTACACAAGTGCCACAACAGGTTTCCTCTGAAATAAAGCACTTTTTTGAAGTGTATAAACAATTAGAGGGAAAAAGTACAACAGTAGATGAAATGCTAGGAAGAAGTGAGGCAGAGCAAATTATAGAAAAATGCATGAAAAGGTATGAAGAAAAATCAAATTTATTAAAAGAAGGAATACAATGATAGAAAAATTAATTTTTAGTATTATAGCAATTGCACTATTTACTATTACTTTTTTTAAAATGGTAAAAAAGAATGATACAGTATATATCTATATATTAATAATGGAATTTATAGGAATAGTCATTCATTTTGTAGAACTATTTTTAGCAAGTCCGTTTCCATGGACTATAAGAACAATGATGTATTTATTAGCTATTATAATGCCTGCTACATTATTTATAATAGGAAAAATAAAAAAAATAGATATAGCAGAATTATTTCGCATAATCATAGCAAAAATCTATGAAAAACAAGGAAATATAGATAAAGCAAAGTCTATTTTGAATGAATTTATAGAAAAAAACGAGAATAGTTATAATGCTCATAAATTTTTAGCGAAGCTTTATGAAAAAAAAGGAAGTTATGAAGCAGCAATTATAGAATATAGAAAAGCATCAGAACTAAATCGAAAAGATTTACAAATAAAATATGAATTGTCAGTAGTATTAAATAAAAATAAAGAAAATGAAGAAGCAATTAATGTACTGCAAGAACTTTTAAAACAAAAGCCAGAATATGAAAAGGCAAGTAATTTATTAGGAGATATATATTTTGAGCAAGAAAGATATAAAGAAGCAGTATCAATTTATATGACAGCACTTCGTTATCATCCAGGAAGTTATGAGTTATATTATTGCGTTGGAATGGCATATACTATGTTAAATGACTTTCAACATGCAAAGGAATTTTATGAAAAGGCTGCTGAAATTAATAGTTTAGCTCATAATGCCAAACTAAACTTAGGACAAATTGCTTTATTATATGGGGATTTAGAAGAAGCAGAAAAATATTTTAGAGAAGCAAGTAAAAGGGAAGATTTAGAAGCAGGATGTTATTATTATCTTTCACAAATTGCACTTCTAAAAGGAGACCAAGAAAAAGCAATAAATTACATGAATGTAGCAATAGAATTAGATAGCAAAGTTTATAATCAAATGCAAAGAGATCCTATTTTTATTCCAATTAGGAATGAAATTAAAATGCCAAAAGAAGAAATAGAAGATAAAAAGAAAAAAACACTAACGAAGAAAGAAAAAAGTGTAAATGCACATTTAGTAAAAACTTGTATATTAGTAGGAAATTTGTCAAATAAAGACTTAAAAGTAGCTCAAAAGAAAAAAGAAAGACAAAACGAAAGAGAAGAAAAGCAAAAATAGGGAGGAAAAGCAAAAAATGGAAATTTACCAAGCAATTATATTAGGTATTATTCAAGGATTAACAGAATTATTACCAATTTCAAGTTCTGCTCATTTAACGATTTTACCATGGCTATTTGGTTGGACTAATCATATAGCTTTTAACGAAGCATTTCAAGGGTTTGATGTAGCTCTTCATTTTGGAACATTACTTGCAATAGGACTGTACTTTTTTAAAGACTGGCTTAGATTAATAAAAGGAGGATTTGAACAAGTAGTACAAAAAAAGAAAAGCGTAGAAGGAAGAATGTTTTGGTATATTGTGCTTGCAACTATTCCAGGAGGAATTATTGGTTTTATTTTAGATAAATTTTTAGAAGATGCATTAACTAAGCCACTTATTATAGCAATAGCACTAATTATAATGGGAATTATTTTATATATAGTAGATAAAAAAGCAAAGTCTGTAACAGACTATGAGCATATGACATTAAAACAGACTTTTTTAATTGGATTATCACAAGCACTTGCTTTTATACCAGGAGTTTCACGCTCTGGTGTTACTATGACAACTGCAAGAATTATGGGAGTAGAAAGAGAATCTGCAGCACGTTACTCATTTATGTTATCTGCACCAATTGTACTTGCAGCAACGGTTTTTAAAGCAAAAGATTTTGTATTTGGTCTTCCATTTTTTATAGGAGTATTTACAAGTTTTATTGTGGGAGTTTTTGTCATTCAATTTTTGCTAAATTATTTGAAAAAAGGTAGTTTCAAAGGATTTGCTATTTATCGTGTTATTTTAGGACTTATTATTATAGGATTTGTTATTGCAGGTTGGTGAGACATTGGGGACTGTCCCCAATGTCTCATTTTTTATTTTATAATTAGAAAATATTACAACAATATTACAACAATATTACATTTGTATTAAATATCCTGTGGGTGTATTGACTTTTCAATTAAAAAAGATAAAATAAATACATAAAAATATAAAAATGCTCAAAAAATGTAAAAAAACGTAAAAAATTCAAGTATGTTTTGCTGAAATTTTGCAAAATATAATACTAGAAAAATAATTTTTAACGAAGGAGAAAAAGAAGATGGCTAGTTGCTTAGGAATGTATATAGAACCTAATATTATAAAATATGCAAAAGTTTCAAAAGAACGTGACATCTTAACAGTAGAATCCTTTGGAATAAAATTCTATGATAAAATAGGAGATGCTATAAAACAAATTATATCAGATACTTATAGCTTTAAAGTGCCAATTAGTATTAATTTATCAGAAGAATCTTACCAATATTTCTATATGTTTAGTTTATTAAATAAAAACGATTTAAAAAAAGCAATTGCAACAGAATTTGAAGCACTTTGTTCTGAAAAAGGTGTCAATAAAAATGCGCTAGAAACAAGGTATGCTTTAGTAAATAGTTTGGATGACAAAGAAAAAGTAAAAGTTATTCATATTTCAACAAATAAAAATGCATTAAATACCTTGCAACAACCATTTGTGGAATATAAAGTATCAACAGTTACTCCTATAGGAACTAGTATTTCTAATATTGCAAATTTAAAAGCAAAAGAAAACATTCTTATTATTAATATGGAAGAGCAAACTACTTTGACTACAATTGTAGACCAAAAGGTTTATGAAGTAGAAAAAATAGAAGAAGGTTCAGCAACAGTATTAGACAGTATTAATATAAAAGAAAATTCTTATTCAAAGGCATATGAAATTTGTAAAAATAGTACTATTTACACTATGGAAGGTAAAGAACTACAAGATGAAGAAAATGAGTATTTAGATGACATTATGCCTACTTTATATAAAATAGCAAGCAAAGTAAAAGATAACTTAGCAAATAGTACTGTAAAAATAGATAGAATTTATTTAACTGGTACTTTATCAGTAGTAAATAATATAGATTTATATTTCCAAGAATTTTTCAAAACAGAAAAATGTGAAATTTTAAAACCTTTCTTTATTAAAGATAGTGTTAAAATTAGCATGAAAGACTATATTGAAGTAAACTCAGCAATGGGACTAGCTTTGCAAGGATTAGAGTATGGACTAAAAGATATGAATTTCAAGCAAAGAACTTGGAAAGATGATTTAGATAATATCTTTGCAGGAAGTGGTAAATCAGAAGGTACAAAACAAAAATCATCTAATAATGTATTAGCAAATATATTTAGATTTGATTTAAAAGAAAGGCTAGATAATACAGAAAGATGGTTAATGCGTTTAGCAGGTGGAATTTTAGTTTTAACAATTATGTATTCAGGATTTTCTATTTTCTTAAGCAAAACAATAGAAAAAAAGAATAAAGAAATTATGGAAGTAAAAGGGCATACTACAGCACAAATTGCAGCAGTAACTCAAGACATTGAAAAAACAAATACAAAGGCAAATGAATACATTCAACTAACAGACAACTTAAAAAACATAAGAGCAGAAGTAGAAGAAAACAATAGAAACAAAAAAGTAATTCCTAATTTATTAATTAATATTGAAACTGCTATGCCAAGAGGAGTACAAATTACTTCTATTGAAAATACAACAGGAAATCATATTGTCATTAATGCACAATCAGAAAAATATGAACAATTAGGATATTTTAAAGCAATTCTAAGAACACAAGGAATATTAGCACCAGATACTATTACTTCTTCTGCGGGAACAAAACAAGGTGATTTAGTTAAAATTGTAATAGAAGGAGACTTGCCATGAAAAAGATTTTAATAAGTGTTTTAATTGTATTGTTAATTATCATGGCATATTTTGCAATATTTAAAGGTTTATCTATTGGAAGTTTTCAAATTTTAAGTGTAGAAGAAATAAATGATGAAAATGATAAATTAACACAACAAATTGAACAAACTCAAATATTAATGAATAGTGCTTATCCAGAAAAAGATGAGGAATTGAAAAAGAGCGTAGAAAATTTATTAGCAGCAAGAAATGAATATCGTGACTTAGCAAATGTTAGTACAGATAGTGAACTAAAAGAAGCTAATCAAGAAGAAGAATATACAGTAGAGTTTTTATGGACAGCTCTAGGAAGACATGCAACAAAACATGGTGTTAACTTAAGTTATACTACTACAACAGGAACAACTGGAGATAATAGTGTACAAAATATTAGTTTTACAGTGTCTGGAACATATAGAGCAGTAATTACTTTTGTAAGTGCAATAGAAGATGATAGTAAATTAGGATTTAGAATTAGAAACTTTAAATTAGTACCTGGAGGATCTAGTTTACAAGCAACCTTTACAGTAACAAATGTTAGAATAAAACCAGAAAATGCAAGCAGCCCAGAAGTAACAACTAATAATGGAGCAGAGCAAACTACTCCTCAACAAGAAAGTAATCAAACAACAATAGATGGAGCTACTGGAACAATAACACAATAGAAAAATGTAAAGGAGAAGGAAAATGATAAAATCAATTTTTAAAGAAATGTGTATTATGTTATTATTATGTTTGGCAATTATATTAGTTTTACTTGTTATATTTTATGACTATTTTCCTAATAATAAAGTAATACCAAATAAATTAGCAACTTACACTACTCCTGAGAATGTACAATCAGAAATAGAAGAACAAATTGTTGAAATGGATAAACAAAATGTAACATATACCATTACAGGAGCAGATTTAAATATATATAAGCAAAACAACGGTTATACAACTGGAAAACCAGATCCATTTTCAGCAAGCCCAGTTGTAAACGAAAATCCAGGTGGAAGTAATAATAATCAAGCAGGAAATAACAATACAAACACAAATAGTAATACTTCTACTAATACAACAACAGATCCAAATTCAACAGGAACATTCTTTAATGATACGGGTCTAAAATAAACTTCGGTTATATTTATTTATATAAATATATACAAAAAATAATCTAAAGAGAAAGGAGTAAGACACATGAAGAAAAATAACGGACAAAACGGTATCACTTTAATTGCATTAGTAGTAACTATTGTTGTTCTATTAATTTTAGCAGGTATCACAATTACTTACGTATTACAAGATGGAGGTATTTTTGGTACAGCTCAAAAAGCAGCTAGTGAAACAGAATTAGCAGTAATTAAAGACTATGCAAGTGGTGGAGTAATTGCATGCTATGGTAATGAATATACACCATTAGCAGATGGAGAAACTAGAAAATCAGCAGGCGAAGTTATGAAAGATAGTTTCCCAGCAGGAGCATTTTCAGCTACACCTACAGTAACAGTTAGCTCAACAGGTGTTACTATGACTGGAACAGATGTAACAGTTAATGGTAAAGTATATACAGTTACTATTACAAATTCAGCAATTAATGTTGTAGCAAAACCAGCAGCACAACAAGGAGAATAATTAATTCAAATCATGAAAATGAATAATAACATGTATGATAAAGGAAAGGCATATGCATCATGAGTGTATATGCCTAGACTTTTATCAGTATCAAAAATAATAGGAGAAAATATGGATGCATTTTTATATACTATAATTTTTATGATAGGAACTTTATTTGGCAGTTTTTTTACTTTAGCTGTTTATCGTATTCCACTAGGAAAAGATATTACACATGAACGTTCTTTTTGCCCAAATTGTAATCATAAATTATCCTTTTTAGATATGATCCCTATTTTTAGTTATTTATTTTTGGGTGGAAAATGTAGATATTGCAAGCAAAAAATAAGAATAAGATATTTATTACTAGAAGTTTTATCTGGACTTATTTTTGTACTATTTGCTCTTTCAATAAAATTTAATATTTTAGCATTAAATGTAAGCACAATTGTATATTTTATTTTTGGATTATTTTATTTAGCTACTTTATTTATTATAAGTGGTATTGATAAAGAAAAACACCAAATTCAAAAATCAGTTTTATTATTTGGTTATATTATAGAAACAGTATATATAATTTATCTATATATAGTAGAAAAAGATCCTAATGTGTATAGATATGTTATATATTTAAGCATTATTTGTATATTAACTGTGTTAGATATAGTATGGCTTAGAAAAAAAGTAAAAAATAGTTATTTAGTAGAAATTTTATTATTAGGTATGTTACTTTTAACATTTACCTATGAAGCAGTTACCATTTTAACAATTATATTTACGATATTTGCTAGTTCTTTTTATTTGCTATTAAAAAAATTAGTAAGAAAAAAGAAAAAAAATGTGCAAAGCTCAGAAAAAAGTATAGTCATACCAATAGGATTTTACTTATGTGTAACTAATATTATATGTCTTATAGTATCTAATTTTTACATATTCTATTAAAAAATTCAGAAAGGACCAAAATGATCATGAAGCTTAAACAAAATATTGCGAAATCAAATAAAGGATTTACTTTGCAAGATGTAGCAATTGCAGTTATTGCAATTATGGCATTTGCAGGTACTATTGGCAGTATTTTTCTATCAATTTATCAGCTACAAGCAGATACAATTATAGACTCAAGTGCTACATTATATATGGTTCAAATTATGGAAAGAATAGACAAAGTAGGATATGATGAATTGACTGAGGAAACAATGGAAACACAAATAGCTAAAATGAGGAGTGACTTCCATATTCCAGAGCTTTTTGGAATAGCTCTTGAACTAATTCCATATGGAGAAGATGATTTACTAAAAACAGTAAAATTAACACTTACTTATACTCCAAAAAATGAACCAAAAAGTATTGTAGTAGAAAGAGTAAAGGTAAGAGAGTTATAAGGAGAGTAAAATGAAATCAGAAAGAGGAATTACTTTAACTTCACTAGTAATTTATATTATAGTTGCTACTGTAGTAATTGCGATGATGGCTTTGATTAGTACTTACTTTACAACTAATATGCAAAATGTAAAAGATCAAGACCAATATGCATTAGAGTTTAATAAATTTAATATGTTTTTTGTAAATGACGTAAAAAGTAATAAAACAGCGCAAATTCAGCCAACTAGAATTGTTTTTGAAGATGGAACTTTTTATGAATATTCTTCTGGTGAAAAAGCTGTATATAGAAATAATGAAATAATTGCTAAAGAAATAAAGGAATTGGTTTTTACAAAAGATACTTATACTGTAAATAAAACCGAAAAAACAATTGTTAAAGTAAGAATGAACATTGGAGCAACCCATAGTTTAGAAAGAACAATTGAATATGTTTTAAAATATTGGTAAATTCATGTAAATGTCTAAAAATGTATTGTTAAAACAAAATTTGTAGTATAATAATAATAGAAACAAAAGAGGAAGGAGAAAAACATATGGATAAGAAACAACCACTTGGGATAGAGCTTGTAAAAAGAAGAATTGTTAGTGAAGGGGATATTGAAAAGGCACTAGATTATCAAAAAGAGCATCCTAGAAAAAAAATAGGAGATATATTAGATATTTTAGGACTATGTGACTCTCATGTTTTAATTAGTAGCATAGGAGAAATATTAGATGAAAAGGCTATTTATTTAATGGAAAATGACGTAAAGCTTAATGTAACAGAATACATATCACTAGATTTAGTAAAACAAAATAAAGCAATTCCATTTGAAATAGAGGCTGGAAAAATAAAAGTATGTTTTGCAGATACTTCTAATAAAAGGTCTGTAGATGTAATTAGACTTTTATTATTAAATAAAGGGCTAGTTATGGAAAAATATATTACATTTGAAAGCAATATAGAAAAAATTATAGATGGTTTAGAAGGTTCTGCTACTGAAAATATTAATGCAGATGCTGATATTTCAGGATTAGTAGATAGCATCATTAAAACAGCTATGGAAAAAAGAGCTAGTGATATTCATATAGAACCATTAGAAGATAAAGTAAGAGTAAGATATAGAATAGATGGACAATTAATTACACCAGTACAAATTAGTAAAGATAAGCAAGCACAATTAATTGGTAGATTAAAAGCTATTTCTAATATGCATCAAGAAAAACAAGAATCACAAGATGGAAGAATACTTAGTTACCCAGAATACAACATTCGTGTATCTTCACAAAGAAATGTTTATGGAGAAAAATTTGTACTAAGATTATTAAGAAAAAATGGAAATATTAGAAATATTTTTGAATTAGGTTTTCCAAATGACGAAGCACTATTAAAGAAAAGCTTCAATAAGAAAAACTGTATTACCATTGTTGCAGCACCAACTGGTGAAGGTAAAACAACAACCTTATATAGTATTATCGATTACCTAAACAACCCACGTATTAATATTACAACTATTGAAGACCCAGTAGAAATTAGAATTGACGGATTAAACCAAATTGAAGTAGATGCAAAAGCAGACTTTTCAAGTTCTCTAAGAACGGTATTAAGACAAGATCCAGATATTATTCTAGTAGGAGAAATTCGTGATACAGAAACAGCAGAAATTGCAATGCAATCAGGACAAACAGGACACTACGTATTATCTACTATTCATACTATAGATGCTATAGAGGTTATTACAAGACTAAGAAAAATGGGAATTTCAAATTATGATATTTCAAGTATATTAGCAACTTCTGTATCTCAAAGATTAGTAAGAAGAATATGCCCACATTGTGCACAAGAAAGAGATTTTAATGAAGAAGAAAAAGAAGTCATCAAAAAAATAGGGGAAAAATATAATGTTAACTTTGATTTAACAGGAAAGAAAACTTTTGAGGCAGTAGGTTGTAACCGTTGTAATCAAAGTGGATACTTAGAAAGAATTGGTATATTTGAAGTATTAAATGTAGATGATGAAATTAAAGAATTAATCGCAAGAGATGCTTCAAGCATGGAAATTAGAAAAAAAGCTTTAGAAACAGGATATAAACCATTAGTAATAGATGGAATTAACAAAGTATTAACAGGAGCAACAACACTAGAAGAAGTCAATAATAAACTAGTCATTTACTAAAGAAAAGGGTAGGAGGAAAACAAATGATTGATATAGAACATATCTTAAATCAGGCTATAGAAAAAGACGCATCTGATGTACATTTAATTGCAGGTATTAAGCCAATACTAAGAATTAGAAGAGATTTAATAGAAGTTGAAAATAGTGAAGTTTTATCAGATGATGACATGGTAGATGTTTATGACTATTTTGTAAGAGGAAATTTAGATAAAGATAGAGTTTTTAAAGAAACTAAAAAATTAGACTCTTCTTATGAATTTGGCAATATTAGACTAAGAGTAAATATTTCAACAGCAGATGAAAGCCCAACAGTAGTACTAAGATTAATTAAAAATACATTGCCAAATTATGAAGATTTAGGTGTTCCTGATATTGTTAGAAGAATGATGAGTCAGCCACAAGGACTAATTTTAGTAACTGGTAAAACAAATTCTGGTAAAACAACTACTTTAAATGCTTTAATTAATCAAATTAATGAAAACCAAAACAAAAAAATATTAACATTAGAAAACCCAGTAGAATATAAACATGAGTGCAAAAAATCAATTATTGTACAAAAAGAAATAGGAGCAGGACGAGACTGTTTAAACTTTAGCTCAGGAGTAAAAAATAGTTTAAGAGAGGACTGTGACATTTTAATTATAGGAGAGATTCGTGATAGAGAAACAATGGAGGCAGCTATAGAAACAGCAGAAGCAGGACATTTAGTAATTGGAACTTTGCATACAAAATCTTGTGCAGAAACCATTGACAGAATGATAAACTTTTATGATATTCGTGATCAACAAACTATAAAATATCTAGTTGCTTCATTATTAAAGTTAGTAGTATCACAAAGATTACTAAAAGGAAAAGATAATTCGTTAGTACTAGTTCCTGAGGTAATGGTAGTAGATAACATTATTGCAGGTATTATTCGTAAAGATAAAATGAGTGTATCAGAGTTAGAAGATGCTATTCAAAGTAGCAGTGATAAGGGAAGTATAGGCTTAATTAATTCTTTAGCAGAACTATTTGTAGCAGATAAAATAACTTTAGATCAAGCTAAATCTCAAATAGAAGAAAAGAACATTGAAGTTTTAAATAGAACCATTATGCAATTAAAAATAAAAAAGGATAATCAAAATAAAACAAATGCAAATATGTAAAGGAAAAGGAGGTAAAAAAACGTGCCGGAATACGTGTATAGAGCAGTTACGAAACAAGGGCAGATTGTACGAAATAAGGTAGAAGAATCAAGTAAAAGCAACTTAGTAAAAAGACTAAAAAATAATGATTTACTACCTATCGAAGTGGTACAAGTAAGTTTTAAAAGTAAAAAAGCTAAAGCAAATAAAAGAAATGTAATTGATATAGATGATGTTATGAAAACAGCAAATTCTGCTAGTGTTTTCCAAGGAAAAGCAGGAGGTAGTGCAAGACCATCTACTAGAGAAAAAATAAATATGGTTTTGTCAGCAGGGCAAAAAATTACCATGAGAGACCTTATCATATTTACACAAAACTTTTATTTACTAAAAAAAGCAAATTTTAATAACATTCACGCACTAAGTACTATTATTAATAGTACAGACAATCTTTCTTTTAGAGGAATTCTAGAAGATATTCTAGCAGGTGTAGAAGCCGGAGAATATATGTATACTACTATGGAATACTATTCAAATGTATTTCCATATATCTATATTAATATGATAAGAGTAGGAGAGCTTTCAGGTTCGCTTACTACGTCGCTTTCACAGGCAGTAAGATATTTAGATGAAACTTCTACAAGAAATAAAAAAATAAAAAGTATTATTGTACCAAATGTTGCACAATTTATAGCAATTTTTGTACTTTTAATTATAGGAACTATATTTGTATTACCAGCAATCGAGGATGTATTCGTTTCAGTAGGTGGTGGTATAGAACTTCCAGCCATTACAAAAGGTTTTATGAACTTCTTAGACGCCGCCAAAATTTATTGGTATGTACCAGTAGGAATTATAGCAATAATTGTTACTATTATTGTAGGATATATCAATACTCCAAAGGGAAAATATAATTGGCATTACTTTAAATATAGAGCGCCTGTTTTCGGAAGACTAATATTTGCAATTGATTTTTCAAGACTAATGAGAGCAATGCTTTTAAACTTACAAAATGGAATGAGAATTCAAGAGTCTTTAGAAGTTAGTAAAACAGTAATAAAAAATTACGTAATGCTATCTATTGTAGAAACTGCTATCAACAATATTTTAATGGGTGGATCTTGGATAGAACCTTTTGAAAATTCAGGACTATGTTCTTCTATGGAAATAGAAATGTTAAAAATAGGAATGCAAACAGACCTTCCAGAAATGATGGAAAAGTTATTAGACTATATGGATATGGATATTCAAAACAGCTTAGAGAAGATTATGAAGGTACTACCAGAAATATCTTACCTTTTCGTTGGTATTTTGTTAATTTTCTTAGTAGTTGTAGTATTAGTACCATGTATCCAATTATACATGGGAGACTGGTTAATAGAATCTCTAACAAACCAAGGAGTTATTTAGAAAAAAAAGATATAGTGAATTTTACATTCACTATATTTTTTTGTAGAAAAGTATGATATAAATAAAATAAAAAATAAACAGAAAGGATAGGTTTGCTCTTATAGCAAAGTATAAAATATGAAAATAGGAATTGATTTAGGAGGAAGTCACATAGGAATTGGCTTGGTAAATGAAGAAGGAAAAATCATAGAAAAAAAAGAAATTGATTTAAACTTAAAAGATACTACTAAACTGACTTTATTTATAGAGCAATATATTTTACAAGAAATAAAAAGGATGCTATTAAAAAATGAGGTAGAACTAATAGGAGTTGCAATTCCAGGAAATCCTAAAGAAGGAAAAGTAACAAGGCTAATAAATCTTGGAATAGACAATTGGGATTTAAAGGCTATAATTGAAAAGGAATTTACAGGAGAAATACAAATAAGAAATGATGGAAAATGTGCAGGAATAGCTGAAAAATATTATGGAAGTTTAAAACCATATCAAGATGCAGTATTTTTATGTTTAGGAACTGGAATAGGAGGAGCATGTTTTATACAAGGAAAGGAACTTATAGTAAATAAAAATTCTGGATTTGAAGTAGGGCATATGGTAATACAAAAAAATGGTATACAATGTAATTGTGGAAAAAAAGGATGTTTTGAAACTTATTGCTCTATAAAAAGATTAAAAATGCAATTGATACAAGTGTTATCATTAAATGAGAATATAACTGGAAAAGAACTGTTAGAAATAGTGACTAGAAGAAAAGAAGAACAAGTAATACAAACAATTTTACAAGAATATATAGAAAATTTGATAGTAAGCTTATCTAATATAATTGATATGCTAAATCCACAAGCAATTTGCTTTGGGGGAAGTTTTGTTTATTTTAAAGATATTTTATATAAACTATTATTAGAAGAATATCAAAAACCCCAATATGCATTTTATAAAAAGAATTTACCGCAACTAAAGCTAGCTATGTTAGGAAATGATGCAGGAATTATAGGTGCTACTATAAAAAGTTAATTAAATGACTAAAGAATGTTTGAAAAATAAAAGGAATTGTGATATAATCAAGCCACGCATTTTTTTATGTATTATAGGAGGCGACAAAGAAAATGGTAAAAGTGCGGATTTTTGAAAGACTGCCTGGAGATAGCAAAAGAATAAAAGAAGCAGAAGTTCCAGAAACAATTCTTAGAGACTGTACGGATTATTGGATGTTTGTAATGGGAATTGGAGTAAGGCAAGTAGATTCAGAAAAACATGTTTTTGAAGTAACACCACCTTGCCTGCAGTATATTGTAAATGAAACCGAAAAAAAATGGCCAGAAATTAAATTTGTCGAAGTAAAGGGGAAAAAATTTAATAACCCCTAAATAAAAAATGAGACATTAGGGACAGTCCCTAATGTCTCATTTTTTAGTCTTTAAAAGTAAGAATATTACAATTGTATGACATTTTTAAGTAGAAAAATTTGACAAAAAGAGAAAAAAGAGGTATAATGAATAACAGTTATTACCAATTGTGGTAAAGAAGAGATTTATATATATTTATTGAAAGATGCAAATAAATATTAAATAATAAGAAAAATGAGAACGGAAAAAATAAAAGAGAAAATAAAAAGGTTTAA
Organism: Clostridia bacterium; assembly: GCA_022798335.1. Classification (GTDB taxonomy): domain Bacteria; phylum Bacillota; class Clostridia; order TANB77; family CAG-508; genus CAG-273. Next base: position 4,479 of record JAAWMH010000025.1, on the reverse strand, counting down.
ATAGAGCGGGGATTATTTAAACATACTATTTATTAATTTTCTTTAAATTAAGAAAATATTTTTTTGCTGTGAGTAAAAAACAACAAAAGTCTTATTATTTAAATTATTTTTGACAAAAAAAGAAAAGTGTTTTAATTTTCTTAAGTATGGCAAAAATAAGTGTATAAATTTAGCAAATAAAAAAGGAGAGAATTTAAATAATGACAAATGAAAGACTAACTAATAAACAGGACCAAAAAGAAAGAGTACCTGTTAGAAGAAACAATTATAGAGGAAGAAGAAATAGTAATCAAGAAAAAAAAGGAGAAGAAAAGATATTAGAAGTATCAAAAAACATAATAGAGACAAAACAAGAAGATCAATTAAAAGGTGTACAACCTACTAGAAATACAAGAACTACTAGAAATAGTAGGAGTACTAGAAATACAAGAACTACAGATACTACTAAAAAGGCAGAAGGAAGAGCAGACAGAAGAAATCATGTTAAATTAGAAGAAAAAGCAGGCTTTGAATTTAAAAAAGAAAACTTAAAAATTATACCACTTCGGAGGATTAGACGAAATTGGAAAAAATATAACGGTATTTGAATATGGAAATGAAATTGTTTTAGTAGACTGTGGTCTAGAATTTCCAGAAGATGACATGCTAGGAGTAGACTTAGTAATTCCAGATATAACTTATTTAGAAAGAAATAAAGAAAAAATTAAAGGATTAGTAATTACTCATGGACATGAAGACCATATAGGTTCTATTCCATATATTTTAAAACAAATTAATATGCCAATTTATGCTACAAAGTTAACAACAACTTTAATTAAAAATAAATTAGAAGAACACCATTTACTTCGTAGTACAAAAATGCATATTGTAGAACCAGGGCAAATCATTAAATTAGGAAAAATGCAAGTAGAGTTTATTAGAAGTAATCATAGTATACCAGACTCTGTAATGCTTGCAATTACAACGCCAGTAGGAACTGTTTTACATACAGGAGACTTTAAAATAGATTATACACCAATTGATGACAAAGTAGTAGACCTAGGAAGAATTGCAGAGCTTGGAAATAAAGGAATTTTAGCATTGCTTTCAGATAGTACCAATAGCGAAAGAAAAGGCTATACAATGTCTGAAAGTTCAGTAGGAGAAGTATTTGATAGATTATTTTTAAATAATTCTAAACGAATTGTAGTAGCTACTTTTGCTTCTAATGTACACCGTATTCAACAAATTGTAAACTCTTCTGTAAAATATGGAAGAAAAGTTGCAGTATGTGGAAGAAGTATGATAAATACTATAGAAGCTGCAAGAGAGCTTGGATATATAGAAGTGCCAGATAATACTTTTATTGATATAGATAATATTAAAAATTACCGTGATGACCAATTAGTAATTATTACAACAGGAAGCCAAGGAGAAGCCATGTCAGCATTAACAAGAATGGCAAATGGAGACCACAGAAAAGTAACAATAACTGCAAATGATATGGTTATTATTTCGGCAACACCAATACCAGGAAATGAAAAATTAGTATCAAGAGTAATTGACGAATTAATGAAAATTGGAGCAGAAGTTATTTATAGTTCTTTAGAGGCTATACATGTGTCAGGACATGCCTGCCAAGAAGAACAAAAACTAATATTAACTTTAGCAAAACCAAAATATTTTATGCCAGTACATGGTGAATATAGGCAGTTAATGGCTCATAGCGAAACTGCAAAAAAAGTAGGAATTGAGCCTAAAAACATTTTTATTATGTCTAATGGTAGAACTTTAGAATTGAATGAAAATGAAGCAAAACTTACTACTCAAGTACCAAATGGAAAAATATTAGTAGATGGTTTAGGTGTTGGAGATGTTGGAAATATTGTTTTAAGAGATAGACAGCATCTATCACAAGATGGCTTAATTGTTATTGTAATGACTATGAATACACGTACAGGAGAAATTGTTTCAGGACCAGATGTAGTATCAAGAGGATTTGTATATGTAAGAGAATCTGAAAACTTAATGGATGATGTAAAAAAAGTAATTCGTGATGAAGTAAGAAAATGTGAGGAAAATCATATTAGAGATTGGGCAACTATAAAAACAAATGTAAAGGATACATTAAGGGACTATATTTTTAATAAAACTAAAAGAAATCCAATGATTTTACCAATTATTATGGAAGTTCAGTAAAATATAAGTAATACCAAGCTAGAATGCTTGGTATTATATTTTGGTTATTAAATTATACAAGTTTAAAAAAAGAAGTCTTGCTTTTTTTACAAAAGTGTAATATACTTGCTTCTATAAAATAAAAGGAGGAATAAAATACATGGAAAACGAAGCAAAAAAAGGTTCAAAAGTAGCAATATATGTAATAATTGCAGTTATTGTAGTAGCAGTTTTAGCAGTAGGAGGATTTTTTCTACTAAATGCAAATGCAGTAAATAGTTTAAAACAAGAAACTGTTTCAGCAGAGAACTATGAAGATTTATTAAAAAAAGTTGACGAAAAAATGCCAGGTCAAGATGATGCATACTACTTTGCTTATGCAAACATATACTACATAATGGAATCAGCTATGACAGCTACAAACGAAGAAGAAATTTATACAAAAATTTATGGCAAAACAGTACAACAATTAATAGATGAAGGTAAACAAATAGCAAAAGATAATAATGTAACATTAGAACAAATAAAAGAACAAATAGATGAACTAAACAAAACAGCTAATTAGTTACAATAAATAAAAATCCTTGATGAAACAAAAAATCATCAAGGATTTTTTGTTTTGTTAGGATATTGTAAAACTAGTAAAACTTTGCTATAATACTTACATAAATCAAGAAAGAAAAGAAAGAAAAGGAAGGAAATGAATAAATGAATTATAAAGAATTAGCAGATTTAATATTTCCAAATGCAAAACCAATAGCATATTATGAAGAAAAATATCCAGAAAGAAATTTAGAAGAAGCAGCTATTGTTACAAGATTTGCACCAAGTCCAACAGGTTTTGTACATGTAGGAGGTTTAATGCAATGTGTTATCAATAGACAGCTAACTAATCAAACCAATGGAGTATTTTTACTAAGAATAGAAGATACAGATCAAAAAAGAGAAATAGAAAATGGAGTAACACAAATTGTAAATGCAGTAAAAGATTTTGACATCGATTTTGATGAAGGAATGATAAATGAAACAGAAGCAAAAGGAAATTATGGACCATATAAGCAAAGCGATAGAGCAGATATTTATCAAGCGTATGCAAAATATTTATTAGAACAAGGAAAAGCATATCCTTGTTTTGCAACAACAGAAGAACTAGAAGAAATGAGAAAAAAACAAGAAACAGCTAAAATTAGAACAGGGTATTATGGCGTATGGGCAACCTATCGTAATTTACCAGTAGACGAAGCAGCTAAAAAAATTCAAGAAGGTATTCCATATATTATTCGTTTTAAATCTATGGGAAGTGAAGAAAAGAAAATAAGGCATCATGATGTTATTAAAGGAAATATAGATTTTCCAGAAAATGATCAAGATATTGTTATTATAAAGGCAGATGGACTTCCAACATATCACTTTGCACATGCAGTAGATGACCATTTGATGAGAGTAACACATGTAATTCGTTCAGATGAATGGGTATCTTCAATACCACTTCATTTAGAGCTATTTAAAACATTAGGATTTAAAACACCAAAATATTGTCATTATGCACCAATTTTAAAAGAAGAAGAGGGAAAGAAAAGAAAAATTAGTAAAAGGAAAGATCCAGAAGCAGCAGTAAGTTATTATCATGAAGAAGGAATACCAGCAAAAGCAGTTTGTGAATACTTAATGAATATAGGTAACTCTAATTTTGAAAGTTGGAGAAGAGCAAACCCAGATGCTCCTATGTCAGAATTTAAGTTTGAAATCAATAAAATGAGCGTAAGTGGAGCAATATTTGACTTAGTAAAGTTATTAGATGTTTCTAAAAATGTGATATCAAAATATACAAAAGAGGCTATTTATGAAGAGGTATTAGATTGGGCAAAAAGATATGATAGCGAGTTAGAAAAACTATTAGAAGATAAAGAATATTCACTTAAAATATTGGGAATAGAAAGAGGTAATAGCAAGCCAAGAAAAGATATTGCTAAATGGTCAGATGTAAAAAATGCTATTTCCTATATGTATGATGAAGAATTTTTCAAACAAGAAAATAACTTTGAATATGCAAAAATAAATGATAAAGAAGAAATAAAAAAGATTTTATCTTTATATATGCAAAAATACTTTTCCATAACAGATGATAAACAAACATGGTTTGACAAAATGAAAGATTTAAGCGAGGAGATTGGATATGCAAGAGAAGTAAAAGATTATAAACAAAATCCAGAAAACTATCCAGGACATGTAGGAGATATTAGCACAGTGCTTAGAGTAAGTTTAACAGGTAGACAAAACACCCCAGATTTATATGAAATTATGAAATTGTTAGGAAAAGAA
>JAAWMH010000008.1 GCA_022798335.1 Clostridia bacterium | reverse complement strand
TACCATTTGCAAATGGTATTTTACTATGGTTTAGTAGTGTTTGGCTTCTTCCTAAATGTACAATTGGAATTTGATTTAAGTCTATTTCAGATGTTAATTCTTGAAATTTAGCGTATTGATTATCCCATGATACATCATAAATTCCATCTGTTGCAAAATGAGTAAAAATTCCTTCTAATGTGATATTATGTTTTTTTCTTAATTCATCTGATATTTCTTTTATTTGATCTTTATCATATAGTCCTAGTCTGCAAAGTCCTGTATCTATCTTTAAATGTACTTTTAGAGGTTTTGTTATTTCTTTTTCCATGAATTCTTTGTAATATTCATAATCATGTACAGTAATAGTAATATCATATTCCATACATTTTTCTATATATTCTATATCAATTGGCTCTAAACATAAAATTGGAATTTTAATTCCATCTTTTCTTAAGCTAATTCCTTCATCTAATGAGGCTACTGCTAAATAATTAATGCCACTTTCTACAATATATTTAGCAATTTTGTCTCCATGTCCATAGGCATTTCCTTTTACTACTCCAAAATAGTATTCATATTCTGGATACTTTTTTATAATCTCTTTTACATTATTTTGCAGATTGTCTACATTGATTTCAATATAAGTATTTCTATACATATTTTCTCCTTACCCTTTTGTTTTGCATTATTATATCATAAACTTTTGCTTTTAAGCTATATTTTTATATATTTTAGCAAAAAGGATGCTAATTTTTAGCATCCTTTTTGTTTTTTTCTACTCGTCTATTGTCATAATAGAAACTTCGTATGTTGTTCTTCTTTCATCTCCTTTGAAATAAGTTCTACTCTGAATTCTACCTTCCAAAAGAATTTTGCTTCCAACTTGCATTGTTTTGCAAATATCAATTGCCAAACGTTTCCATGCAATGCACCAAAGATAATCTGATTTTCTACAATCATAATTTACTGCTACTAACAAATCTGCAATATCAGTTTTGGAAACTGGCGTTTTTCTAAGCACTGGCGCTTTGCAAATATAGCCAGTTAGGCGAATATCGTTTTCGTCATTTTCCTGTTCTTCACATACCTCTATTTTTCTAGCATGTACATAACATATTACTCTTGATTTGCCATTTTCTTTTGGCACATTATGAGAAGAGAACCTGCCTTGAATTCTTACATATCTTTTAGAATTTTCTGTTAAATCAGGAAGAATTTCTTTTGGAGCTACTACCAAAATTTCATCTTTAACTGTACTTAACCTTGCTACTTCAATCGTTGCTTGGTAAAATTCTCTTCCATAGCTACTATGGCTATACTGAAAATTTCCCTTTAGGTGTCCGCTTAGCCGCACTTTGTTTCGCATTGTTATTCCTCCTAGTATAATTTGATTACAACACACTTTATAGAAAAAAATTTTTTCTACGTGTTTGTTTTGTTATTTTACCATAAAATACGCTATTTGTAAAGCTATTTCATCTACGAAAAAGAGATATAGAATGAGTTTTTCTATATCTCTTAAATATGAATTCATATAATTTATATAAATTGTTAGACTTATTTTTTGTTTACTAAATCTTTTAATGCTTTTCCTGCTTTAAATACAGGTGCTTTAGATGCTGGTATTTTGATTTCTTCTTTAGTTTGTGGGTTTCTTCCTTTTCTAGCTGCTCTTTTTCTTACTTCAAAAGAACCAAATCCAACTAATTGAACTTTATCTCCTTTTACTAATGCATCTGTTACAACGCTAACAAATGCGTTTAATGCTGCCTCTGCATCTTTCTTTGTTTCTCCTGTTTTTGCTGACATAGCTGCGATTAATTCTGATTTGTTCATTTAATTTACCTCCTATAAGATTTTAGAATATGTAGATTTTTCTAATCTACTAATATGATTATTCGTCATTCTTTTTCAAAATCCTTCTTTTTTTTACTTTTATTTTTTATAAAGTCTAGTTTTCCGTAAGGTTTTTCCATTTTAACCCTCGTGTAACCATTGGTTTTACTGCGATTAGCCGTTTTGCATACAGCCTTAGGTTTTTCAAAAATTATTTTTATTTTTTACGAAATTCTATTGTTTCATATAACTTTTTTCCATAGGGTATCATGGCAATTTCTTCTTTTGAAAATACTTTTAAAATAATTAATAATGCACTATATATTATAGTAGCTGCTCCTAATGTTACTATTAAAGCTAACTTTTCTCCTATTTTTGGAATACTGTACCAGTATAAAAAGTAAGATACTACTCCCATTCCTACTACTGCTATTGCAGGTTTTACGAAAAACTTTTTATAACTTAGTTTTAAATTACTTTGTTTCTTTAATACTTGAAATTCAATAATAACTGCTATCATATGGCATATTACTGTAGAAATAGCTGCCCCGACAAGTTCCACCTAAGAAAAATTCTTGTGGATTTATGGGCACTAAATAGCAGTTTAAAATTAGTTTAACAATTACTCCTATTCCCAATGCTACTGCTGGAACTAACATTTTACCTAACCCATGTAATGCTCCACTTATTGTTTGCTCTAATACTATAAAAATAATTCCTAAACAACTTATTTGATAAATCAAACTACCAGAAGTAGCATTTGGAAATAGTAATTCTAAAATTGGCTTTGCAAATAAAATCATTCCTACCATACAAGGAAAACCTATTAAAATAGTTACTAATATAGAAAACGAAATTCTTTTTTTTACGGTTTGATTATCTCCTTTTGCTCTACTTGCTGAAATAGTTGGTACTAATGCTGTGGCAAATGCCATATTAATAGACATTGGCAGGGTAACTAAAGTGTCTACTTTTCCTGTTAATATTCCATATTGAATTTTAGCCTGCTCTTCTGATAAAAAGCTTTTTAATCCTCTTACTACTGTCATAGAATCAATATTTTTATTAACTGTTCCTAAAATGGCACTCATAGACATAGGAATAGAAACTTCTAATATTTGTTTGATTGTTTTTTTAATTCTAGTAGGAGTATAATTAACACTATTTTTAATTTCCCATGCAATTTCTTTTTTCATGGTATGGTAATAATGATATAAATAGAAAAAGCAAAGAAATGTAGCAAGTGTAGTTGCTAAATTTGCTCCTGCTGCCATAATTGCTGTGTCTGTGCCTGATGCTACTGCTATTAGCTCTACTAATATAACAGACAATACGGTTTTAAAAAACTGCTCTAAAGATTGTGAATTTGCTGTAACTTTTAAGTTTTCTCTTCCATTAAAATACCCTTTTATGACACAAGATATACTAACTAAAAAAATAGATGGTGCTAAAGCAACCAGAGTTAGCTCAGCTTCTGGTATTTGTAAGAAATAATTTGCTATGTAATTTGCTCCTAAAAATAAAATAGCACTACTAAAAAAACTAATTAGCCCAAAAGTAACAAAAGCAATTTTAAAAATGCGATGTGCTCCTTTGTGATCTCCTACTGCTACACGTTCTGATACCAATTTGGAAAGTGCCCCTGGAATACCAACAGAAGAAATTGTTAAAAACAGTGCATATATTTGAAACCCGCTTCCATAAATGGCATTTCCTTTATCTCCAAAACCTTCTCTATTGGTCAAATAGAGTTTATATACTAATCCTAAAACTTTAATGACTATTTGCGAAAACATAAGTACTAAAACATTTTGCATAAAGCTTTCTTTTTTTAGTTTCCTTTTCATAAGTCCCTCTTTCTTTTAGTTTATATGTATGCTGCTTTTTATATATTTAGGACTAATCATTTTGTTTTTGCATTTAGTTTATACCTTTGCTGTTAATTTATAAAAATAACCTAAAATATTAGATTTTTTCTAACATTTTAGGTTACAATTATTACTCTTAAAGTTAACTAAAAAATTTATATTTAGTTTTTACAGGGCTTATTTCATTAGTTTAGCATATCTTTCAGCAGCATTAGGTTCTAATAAAACGTACTTAATATAATGAATAATATCTTTATAGTCATTTTTAGCTTGTTTAGATAATTCTATCTTATATTTTTCCAATAATAAGACCTCCAATTTTAGGTTGATAAAATTTCTTCTACTTCTGCAAATGCTTCTTCTACTGAACACACTTTTCCTTCATCTGCATCTTTTTTGCCTTTTTGTAATTTAGTTAATAAATCTTCATTATCTTTTATTACTAAATTTTCTGGAGCTTTATTAACAATATAAGTAAATTTAAGGTATTCTATATAGTCAACTACTTTATTAGAAAGTTCCTCTGGTAAGCTTGCAATTACATTATACAATTCTTGTTGCTTCATTGTCATAACTAATCATCTCCTCATAGTTTATATTACTTATTATAACATGATTTAAAACATTTTACTACTAATTCAAATAGAAATTTAAGAAAATGATAATAACTTCGTAAAAACTACTAGAAATTTATTCAAAATCACTTAATTGAACATTTGTAACCATTTTGTAATATTTTACTAATTTTTGAAAAGTAGCTTACTAGCTTATAACGAACAAAAAAGCTTGATTTTACATAATGAATATGCTATAATTTCTTTGTTATTTTTTATAAATAGATAGCTTTTTAGAACTATCTAAACTTTTTATGAAAGGAGTTATTTTAATTTAGCATTTTATCAATAAAGAGAAGGAGTTTAAGCAAAAATGAATTTCTTTAAGAAACTTTTTGACTGGACCATTATGTTTTCTTGTCCTCAGCGGAAAATTAGACGTATTCTTTCTTCTTATGTAATCGTTCCTATTTGCCTACTTTCTTTGGCAATTTCGTTTGGACTTGGCATCGGTTTTCACAGCATATTTTGGACGGGTTCTGATGAGCAAGCGCTAGCAGAGGCAGAGCCTACCGCACCTCAGGATACTACCCTAGAAACCTCTAGTCCTGAAGAGTTGCCTGAACTATCTTTACCAGAGCCTTCTGAACAAATCACCCAGGAGAAGCCTACTAGTTCTTTTACACCCTCTAAAACAGACAATGTTACTACATTATCTGTTGACAGCACCTCAAAATACTATATGATAGAGGAACTTTTGGAAACTCTGCCTACTTTAGAAGGTGAAACTTTTGCTGAGCGTTACAAAGAATTTAAAGAAAATGGTTATGGCTTACCTTCTGGCACGTTTTACTTAAATGACGATTTTACAAGTTCTGCAAAAAAAGAAGACTACAAAGCTTCTCTTGGCAATTTGCTCTTTAAATTTGAAAAAAAACGTACTTGTATAGGAACTCATAGAGAATCAAACCTTTTTCAGGATTTTGTAGTACAGTTTATTTTCCTTGACAATATAATTATTTACAAAGAGAATAATACTGTTATTGTGGAAGGCGTAGATGAATCTATGGATAGCCCTCGTATTCATCGTCGTTTTGAGATTTGTAATGGCACTTATAAGTACCAAGAGTTTGGAAATGCAGACATTACAGATGAAGCTACTACCACTCCTATGGGTACTTCTGAATATGGAACTTTGGCTTTATGTGGTAGTGATTTTGGGCTTTACTATTTAGGAGAAAAACTTTGCTCTGTTACCCTAACTCAGGAAAGTTCTATAGAAATTACTCCTGCAATAGGATACAGGCATTACCTATTTGTAACTTCATCTGACACAAACTTTTTTTACAACGCTCCATTCATTTGTAATGGTAAGCTTATGTGCATTCAGACTTACACAGCCTCTAATGGTAAGCCTCAAATTGCTTTGCACACATTGGATACAAAGGTAGAAAAGGTAATTCCATGTACCTACTATAACAGCTATTATAACAATCTCTACATTTTGCAATATCAAGATGGAACCTATGCAGTAATGGGGTTTAACCATAATCCTATTATCTATTCTGGCCCTGTTGTTGCAAACTACCCTAATGATTTTGCTGAGGAATATATGAACTCTCAGTTCTATTCTTTAACACACGATAACTTAGTAAAAAAGCCCATCAGCTTTATTACTAAGTTTAAGCCTGAAACGCAAATTAAAAATCTGCATTTTGAGCATCAATGGCTATGCAGGGATGAACTAAACGGTATTGAACTTCATTTTGATTTGCAACTTCCAGGAAACTTTTATGGGAACATTTGCATTAAGCCTGCCGACCTGCATTTTGGTTCTTTAGAGCTTTCTTATGACGAGGCAGAGGCTGTTTTGCCTGGCTACTGCACACCATTTGCTATAAGCGAATATGACAAAAAAGTAGCAGAAATAAAAGACGTTTTAGCCCGTTTGCAAAAGGTACCTATTTTAGATGAAAGCTAAGTAAAAATACTCTTATAAGGGTAGTGGAAATTCCACTGCCCTTATTTTTATTTTTTTTGCAAAAAACCTTGTTTTTTTCCTATTTTTATAAGATAATATAGTGTATATATTTGAAGATGAAAGTGGTGAATTTTTTGAAACTGATTGACAAGTTTTTAAAATTCTTAAAAACAGATAGAAATACTTTTGCAACTTATGTTTTAGCTTTGATATCTGCCTATATATTAGTAGATAGAATTGTAGAAATGCTATTCATTATTTTTACAGGAGTTGGCTTTTCTTATTGGGGTCCTATTAAGTATACTCTAGCTTTTGCTTGTTTAGCTTTTTCTTTTTTCTTTTCAGGACCATCTAAATTTTCTGGCTCTGATGTAGCAAAATATAGAATATTTCATTCGTTTTTTGTTAGTTTTTATATTTTAATTGTATCAGCTGCTGTACAATGGATAAACCAAATTGTTTGGGTAAGTTTATTATCGCTTCCTAATTATCCAGAACTTGCAACAGAGTTTTATTACCTTTTTAGACCAGCCTTTACTGCTTTAGGTGTATATATTCCTTTAGTTACTTTCTATAAAGTATTTAAATGGCTATTATTTACTGTACATGATACAAAAGATATTCGTGATTCTATTTTTGACTATCCTGGTATTAACTTAACTTCTGACAAAGAAGCTCATGGTGTTTACACTTGTGAAGTAAAAGTATGTACTGATAGCGAAAGTGGAGAAAGTATTTGCATTCCAGAAACAAAACGTTTTGAATCTTTTTTAATTGTAGGTGTTTCTGGTTCTGGTAAAACAATGATGGTATATGAACCAATGCTTGCAAGGGATTTAGAGCGAAAGTCTTTCTTTAAAGAAGTTTCTAAAGAAATGGGCTTTACTGCTTTAAAAACAGGTTTAGCAATGCTAAATTGCCCTTATGATAACGATTACATTAATGAACATTTTTCGCTAGATATGTTAATTCCAAATAGTGAAAAATTAGATACTTATAAAAACTATATGAAGAAAATGATTATTAACAGTTCAGGGGATAATATTACTTATCGTAACATGGGTATTACTTATCTTTCTGCTGAACATGAATCTATAGAACGTATTGAAAAAGTTGCTCAAAACTTCCATGTTCCTGTTGATATTGTAGATCCTGCAAGATCTGATTCTCCTGGTCTAAACCCATTTGTATATCAAGACCCTATTAAAACTGGTCTTGCTGTATCTTCTGTATTAAAAGGATTATTTATTAATACTAGACCTGATACTGAACTTGCTTTTAGAGAAAATGAGGCTATTCAAATATCTGAGAACCTTGCTATATTATTAAAAGAAATGTATCCATTAGAACATGAAGGACTACTTCCTAATTTAGAAGATATGCTTAATATGTTTACCAATTTCGAATTAATTGTAGATATGGTAGAAAAAATGAAACAAATTCCAGAGCTTGCTGAAAAATATCGCATTTTAATTCGTTATTTTGAAAATAACTTTTATCCTGATAGTAAAAATATTGTAAATGCACAACGTTCTGTTACAACTGCTTCTTCTGCTTTAGATAATTTATTACGTTACCCTGGTGTAAAAAATATTTTGTGTAAGCGTTCTAATAACTTAGACTATGAAAAGGCTTTATCAGAAGGTCATGTTACATTAGTATGTACTCGTAGAGGTGATTTAGGAGAAACTGCTCATAAAGGTTTTGGACTATTTTTCTTACTACTAATGCAACAAGCTATTCTTACTAGACCCGGAAATGACAGTAACCGTATTCCACACTTTTTATACATAGATGATTTTCCAACTTATATTTGTAAAGCAACAGAGCCTATTTATACTTTGTACCGTAAATATAAAGTGGCAACTGTACTAGATTCTCAAAATTTAACACAATTAAAAGGTGACTATTCTGCTGACCCTAGAGGAGACTATTACAAAGATTTAATTTTATCTAATACAGTAAATAAACTTATCTTTGGTAATGCTACTCCAGATGATGTAAAATGGTGGGAAACTGCAATGCAAGACAAAAGAGAATGGAGTTGGAAGAATGATTATAATACTGCACCAGATAAAAGAGGTTATGACCAAAAATATGGTGGTATTGAGTTTAAGTGGAAACCAACCTATGCTGCTGGTAAAATTATGGCTTTAAAAGGAAAACAAGTTATTTATAAAGTTAAAAATTTAAGTGGTAAAAGTGTTGTTGAAAAAGGTAAAGTTGATTTTATGGAGGCAAAATATAAAGAACCACAAAAAGTTAAAATATATGACTTTACGAAATATACAAGTGGTATGACAAGTGCTGAAACAACTTCTGAAAAACTATTAAATAAAAATAGAGGGAAATATGCAGCAGCTGCTGCAAGCAATGATAATTATGACACCCAAAGAGAAATAGACCCAATTAACACTGATACTTCTGATTCTAGTTATCTATTTGATAATGAAAATGCCATTATTGTAGATTTTAAGAAAAACAAAAAAAGTGAACAATAGAATAAAAAGGTAATAACTTTTGAAAGTTACTACCTTTTTTATTTATATTCCTAATAATTTTACTTCTATATTTTCCATTTTGTATTTTTTAGTTTCTTCATCTAATTTGAATTCCACTAAAGTTTTAGCCAAAGTTTCCTCATTTTGCCTTAAGTCTGTTGTATAATATAATTTAATATTGCTTATTTCTAAACCATTTACAACAATTATTTTAAAGGTTTCTGCCATATGTCTTTCATCTTCACAAATTAAAATTAATTGTGGTAAGCTCATATAGCCTGAATCTCCTGCTTGGAAATTTTCGTAAAAGTCTTTATATAGCCTCATTTTGTCTACTAGTTTCTTTTCCCATTCACTTTCTCTACGAATAACTTCAAATACAAATTGAATAGATTTACTATTTTTAGTTAGTTTTACACTTCCTCCACTTGCCTTAAATACTTTTCCTTGTTGTTTTGCAGTAAATGCTGGCTTTGGTGTATAGGAGTCAAACGCTTTTACTTTTCTTAAGTAAGCAATTAATGTTTGATTTCCTGCTAATCTTTTTTTAATCATAGGAACTGGCTTTGTATTGTCTGTTGGTTGCCATTTACAGTCTGTACCGCGAGAATTTAATAAGTATTTTCCCATTTTTTCTAAACAATAAATACGATAAATTCCCTTTCCATCTTCTGAATCAAAGTAATATCTTGTTAAAACTTTCGTTTTTACTAGTTGCTCTAATTTATTATTCAATTTATCTTGTGAACCTACCTCTATGTTTTTCCATTCTAGCATTTGAAGTAATTGTCTAGAAGTAATAAACTCAAATTCATTTACTAACTCTATAATAGCAAAATGAAGATCATTTATGTGCCCTATATTAATTCTATGGATGATTTGGTTCATAGATACATATCCATCTTTTCCATCAAATACTTTTATTTCACCCCCACGAATGGCAAATGGTGATATTGTTGCCTTTATTTCTTTATCGTCTACCATTTATTTCTTTCCTCCTTCTAGTCTTGAATCCAAGACTAAAAATTTCTATTATTGGCTTATTTTATATAAGCCTCTTTTATTTTACCACATTTTGGCTCATTTGTCCAATTTTAGTTTTTTTGTCAGTTTAGGGACGTAGCTTAAATGACCAAAACTGTCAGTTTAGGGACACTCCTTGTAATGTAGAGAATCTATTTCCTGTTTTGTAAGATAACGCCATGTTCCTAATTTTAAATCTTTTACCGTAAGGTTTCCTATTTTGCTTCTATGTAGTGCTAATACTTTTTTTCCTATTGCTTCACACATACGCCTTACCTGCCTATTTTTTCCTTCATGAATTGTAATTTCTATTCTAGAAATATTTTTTTCTTCGTCTATTTTCATTATTCTAACTTTAGCAGGTTTAGTAATATAATCTCCTATGTCTACTCCATTTTTTAAAGTCTCTATTTCTTCTTTCTTTACTTTTCCTTTTAGTGTTACTTGATAAGTTTTTTCTATTTCGTGCTTTGGGTGTGTTATTTGATAAATAAAATCTCCATCATTACTTAATAACAGGGCTCCTGATGTATACATGTCTAGCCTTCCTACTGGTACTACCTTTTCTTTTATTTTTATAAAATTCATAACGGTATCTCTTTTAAATTGATCATCTACTGTTGTTACACACCCTATTGGTTTGTTTAATAAAATATATATTTTTTTGGTATTGCTAGAGAAGACTGTTTTGCCTTCGAATTCTATTTTATCTTCCTCGGGATTTACTTTTGTTCCTAGCTCTGATACTACTTTTCCATTTACCCTTACTTTACCTTCTATAATATATTCTTCTGCTTTTCTTCTAGAACAAACTCCTTGGTTTGCTAAAAACTTTTGTAATCGTTCTTCCATTACCTTTTCACTACTTTCTTAAATTTTTTAGCACTTCTTCAAAATACTGTGGCAATGGTGCTTCTAAGTGCATTTGTTTTTGTGTAATTGGGTGTTTAAAGTCTAAACTTTTTGCATGTAGCATTTGCCCTTCTATTGCAAATTCATTTTTCCCATTAGAGTATACTATATCTCCTACTACTGGGTGTCCTATCTGGGCCATATGTACTCTTATTTGGTGTGTTCTTCCGTGTTTCTATATGAATTTCTAAAAATGTATATTTTCCAAAGCGTTCTACTACTTTAAAATGTGTAGTAGCTTCTTTTCCATTTGGCGCTACTGCCATTTTCTTTCTATCTTTTGTACTTCTTCTAATTGGCATATTAATTGTTGCTTCTTCCTCTTGGACAATTCCTCTTACTAATGCAAGATATATTTTGGTTACTTTTCTATTTTGTATTTGATTACTAATAGCAATATGTGCTTTATCATTTTTAGCTACAATTAACAAACCAGAGGTATCTTTGTCTAAACGGTGTACAATTCCTGGTCTTAATTCTCCCCCTATTCCAGATAAATTTCCCCTGCAATGTGCCATAATAGCGTTTACTAGGGTTCCATCTGGATTGCCGATTAGCAGGGTGCACTACCATTCCCTTTTCTTTATTGACCACTATAATATCATTATCTTCATAAATAATATTTAATGGAATGTCTTGAGCTTTTAAGTTTGTTTCTTTTACCTGAGGTAATTCTATGGTAATATTATCCTCTGCCTGCACTAGATAAGATGGTTTTATTTTTTTTTGATTTACTTGTATATTTCCTTCTTCTATTAACTTTTGTACCATCATACGAGATAAATCTGGCATTTTTTTTGCTATATATTTATCTAATCTTTGCTTTTCGTCTTGTTTTACAACTTCTAATTTCAATTTTCTCTCCTTTTTATTTTAAGTGTACAAAGCAAAGTTTGTACACTTATTTTCTATCCTTTCGGACCATCTATATTAGTAATTCTTTGATAAATTACAAAGTAATCATCAGAATATAATTCTTGATAGTTTCCATCTCTTGACAAAAACATATTTAATTTTGTTTTCTTTCCTGTAATAACATGTGTAATATCATATTTTTCAAATTTATTTTCATAATAAGTGCCAATGTTAGAAGTATTAATATAATCTGAAAAGATGTCTCTTCCTTCTGGATATTCTTCCGTTTTATTAAATTCTGGCGCATATAAGTCTGCTCTTGAATCTATAAATACTGGTATTCCACGATATAATAAATAACTTCCATAGTTGTATTCATTAAATAGCTTCATATTTTCTATATCAATATTACTTAAAATGTAGTCTGATGCATTTACTGGATAAGATGCTTCATTTACGTAGCTATTACCTATTTTATCTTTATACATAATAAAACTTAATAGAACAACTACTAATATAGTTAGCACTTTTCCTAGTATTCCTGTCATAACTTTTATAACAGATGCTGTTCCATTAGTATCGTATTTTTGAATAAAGCTAGCTATTAGCTTAGCAAATATAATGCCACAAATAATAACGAATATAGAGGTCTGTCTTCTAGACATAAAGGCGAGCAAAGTAAGCCCTCCTATCATAAAAAAGTCTCTTAAACTTGCTTTTGTGTCTGTAAAAATGAGTAATAAAATATATACAATAAATACAATTAACATTGCTCTATTATTAATTAAAACCAATGGCTGATGCTCACTGATATTATCAACTGTATTTCCTTCCATTGTTTTTGCTAAATATGTATATGGCACTGTTCCTAAAGGTGTAAGCAGTCCTGTTAAAACACTCAAGAGCATAATTACAATTAGCCATTTTGCTGCCTTTTCTTTTTTAAAAATAACCTTATATGCATTGTCTTTTCTTTTTTGTGCCATTTGTATTGCTTTTTGTTTTTGTAATTGTAGCTGTGCTAGTTTTTCTTGCTGTTTTCCTATTTCTTCTATTTTTCCTTTTTGAGTAAGTTTTTTCAGTTTGTTATTTACCATTTTCGTTTTAAACCAATAATACAAATGTGAATCATTGATAGCAGCTAATAAATATTCTGCAACATATGGCAAATATAGAACAAAGTAAAATGGCCATACTGCACAGTGTAAGTTTGCAATTAGTATTGGTATAATAACTAAATAAACTGCATATCTTTTCTTTTTCGTTTTTAAAAATTGCTCTATAAATAATATTGTTAATGCAAACAAAATATAAGTTACTAGCTGTGCTCTTGCTGTAATAAAGTCTTTTAATAAGTACATAACTATCATAGTTAATATAAAAGAAATGAGTGGATTTTTACATAGTTTGTTCATAGTGTAATATAAAATAACGCCCAATATCATAGCTAGCAAAATAGTGGTAATATAAATACTTGTATAACCGCCTATACCAATATTTTCTCCTAATTCGTATACGAAATAAGTTCCTACATCATATGCCCAATGTGGATAAGTATAAGGAAGCCCTTCATGCCATGAAAACGGATCTTGCATATCAACATTTTTTGTTTCTACAATATGTTTTCCTATAGAAATGGTATAATAAGTATCGTTTTGAAATGTTACTGGTGTTAATGAAAAACTAAATAATAAAATACAAATAATTGC
Organism: Clostridia bacterium; assembly: GCA_022798335.1. Classification (GTDB taxonomy): domain Bacteria; phylum Bacillota; class Clostridia; order TANB77; family CAG-508; genus CAG-273. The sequence continues at coordinate 11,276 of JAAWMH010000008.1, read as the reverse complement.
TAAAATATGAAATTTCATGTTAGTTTCTTTTTTCATAGTTTATCTCCTTTGTTTTTTCATAATTGATAGCATTATATCAGATTTGCTACAAGGAAACAAGGTTATTGTTGTTATTCTTCGCACAGAAATACCTTATGATATTTTTTAGGTATCATAAGATATTTTTAATTTTATCTTGTTATATAACTATATTATATCAGTGGTTTTCTTCATTTCAATTTTATATTTATTTTATCTCACTCTCCCCATTGCAATACAATATATAAATTTAATTCTTAAAATTATTGTTTATTCAATTCCCTTATATACATACCATTTTGTTCCCTTTTCTCCATCATCTGGATAAACATCTCTACCTGTTGCAGTTACTTGTTTTTCTATTTCGCCTTTTTTGTAAGTAGTTACTTCACTAAAAACACTATACCATGTCCAAGTAATCTTAACACTATTATCTAACAATTTTATATTTTCAACATATCCATAGTCAATTCTATTTTCTTGTATTCTTTGGGCTATCCACATTCCTTCCATTAATTGATCATGTCTCAAGTGTTTATCTGGTTCTTTTGTATGATTTATTGTTCCATCAATACCAAGATTAAATGTTGGCTCTTGTAAATAAATATCACGAAGTGTTGACCCTAAAATAATATTAGTGGCACTTCTTTCATTTGTACTTTTTTTCATCAAATATATTGGTATTCTGGAACACTCATACCATGTATATAATTTTGTTTTTCCAGTTATTGTTTTTTTAGTTTCATTTTTCAATATATCTTTTACTATAATATAACAATTTGTACTTCCTGTTTCTACATTTATTGCAGTATAAGTTGCAACTCCAGTTGTTATATCTATTGTCTCTTTTAGCTCACCATTAATATAAAATTGACATTCCTTTAAGCTTGAATAATCATCATTTGCCATTGCAGTTAATGTAAAAGAATTTTCTGATACTGGTGTTGAAGTTAATGTTACATTTGGTCCTTCATTATCAAAATGAAACTTTTTACTTCTCGATATATTTATTTTACCACTTTGCATTTCTAATAATGTCCACAAATAGTAAGTTCCTGTAAAGTCTTTTCCTATAATTACCTCATTCTTGTTACAAGTATTTGTAAAAGTTTCTGGTGCTGGCTCTACTGTTGTTTGTAACCACTGATATTTCAAACTTATTACTTTATCTGTTTCATCTTGTACATTTATTTTTACTTGATGTTCTTTTTGATATTCTTCATTTCCTTCTGGACTATATATTACATTTGATACTAACCCTTCTACTTCTGCTTTCTCTTTTACTGTTAAATTTGCATATACTTTTATCATATAGGTTCCATTATATTTTGCAATATAATTTTCTATAATTGGTTCTTTTTTGTTTTCATAGGTATATGTTTCTATTACATATCCTCCTTGCAAAATCTCTATCTTACTAATTCCATTAGTTGCTTCTTTTGCATTAATAGTAATTGTTGCTGTTTTACAATCCTCTGTTAAAGTTACTGTAGTAGACATTTCTGGAAATATTAGTTTTTCTTTCTTGCCAAGATCTTCCCCTATTTTAGGCACACTTCTATCTAATTCAAAAGCATAACCATCTGTAATTACAACGTTGTCTATTACTTCTGTATTAGACGTATTATTTACAATAAATTCATCTAAGTAATCTTCCTGATTATATTTTATGTTAGTTACTTTATCCATTTGTGCACTAGATAAAGTAATTGATAACTTTTCTCTTGCTGCTGTTATTTTATATTGTTCACCTGAATTTTGAGCCTGCCCTATTATTCCACCTTGCAATATTATTTGAATGGTTATTCCAGCCAAAATTAAAAGTACAATAATTGTAACGACCAATGCTATTAATGTGATTCCTTTTATGTTTTTTTCCATTGTATGTCCTCCCTTTTACTCTTTTGTTATATTTTTATAACCATTTGGTTATCATTTGATTAGATTATATAACCAAATAGATATAATGTCAATAATAAATTTCTTGTATAAAAAGGGAGTAACTATGTATTTACAAAGATTAAAAAAACTACGAGAAGATAAAGATTTAAAGCAAATTAATATTGCTAATTTGCTAAATATGAAACAACCTCAATATGCACGATATGAAACAGGAAAAAGGGATATTCCTTTAGATTGTTTAGTTGAATTAGCTAAGTTTTACAACACTTCTACTGATTATATTTTAGGAATAACCAATGAAGAAAAGCCATATCCTAAAATTAAATAATCAAATTCATTTTTGAATATTTAGTCATAAAAAAATGAACCTAAATTGTTAATTTTTTTGTTTAACAATTTAAGTTCATTTTATTGTTACTTAATTATCCGTTGATTTGTTTTGCTACTTCTTCTGCAAAGTTTTCTTCTCTTTTTTGTAATCCTTCACCTTTTTCAAATCTAGCAAATCTAATGATTTTTGCTCCTTTTGCTTCTACTAATTTGCCAACTTTTTGATCTGGATCTTTTACAAAGTCTTGTTCTACTAAACAAATTTCTCCATAGAATTTTCCAAGTCTTCCTTGTACGATTTTTTCTGCTACTGCTTCTGGTTTTCCTTCATTTACAGCTTGTGCTTTTAGTATTTCCATTTCATGTTCTACTCTATCTGCTGGTACTGCTTCTCTATCTAAATATTCTGGTCTTGCAGCAGCAATTTGCATACATATATCTTTTGCTAAGTTGCTATCTCCACCTTCTAGCTCTACTAAAACACCAATTTTTCCTTCTCCATGGATATAGCTTTCTACTAGTCCTGTAGATTCAAATCTTTCAAATCTACGAATTGACATATTTTCTCCAATAGTTGCAATTTTGTTTGTTAATACATCTTGCAGTGTTTTGTCTGTTTCTACAATAGATGTTTGCGCTAATAATTCTTCTACTGTTTTTGGATTTTTATCAGCTATTTGTTTTGCAACATCTGCTACAAAATTTTTAAATTCTTCATTTTTGGCTACGAAGTCTGTTTCAGCATTAACTTCTACTACAACTCCTACCTTATGGTCATTTGTTACATAAGTTGTAACTAGTCCTTCTGCTGCAATTCTATCTGACTTTTTAGCTGCTTTTGCAATTCCTCTTTCACGTAATAGTTCAATTGCTTTTTCTTCATCTCCATTAGTTTCTGTTAATACTTTTTTGCAGTCCATCATTCCTGCACCTGTTTTTTCTCTTAACTCTTTTACTTGCTCTGCAGTAATCATTTTAATTTTCCTCCTTTTTTATTTTAAAAAAGTTGCATCTTTTTTCCTTTTATTTCAGGATAAGATACAACCCTTTTTTTATATTAATTTATTCAGCTGCTTGTTCTGTTTCAGCTTCTGCTTTTTTTCTTGTCTTTTTTGGTTTTTCTTCTACTTCTTCTTGCTCTGCTTCTTCTGCTACAACTTCTTCTATATCTGTAGCTTCTGTTTCTTCTACTGCTTCTGTTATAGGTTCCATAGATTCACCTTGTCTACCTTCAATAACTGCATTTGCCATACTGTCTGCAATTAATTTTACAGCACGAATAGCATCATCATTTCCTGGTATTGCATAGTCTACATCTTGTGGATTACAGTTTGTGTCTACTAATCCTACAACTGGAATTCCTAGTTTTCTAGCTTCTAAAATTCCAATTCTTTCTTTTTTAGGATCTACAATAAACATAACCCCTGGAATTTCTGTCATTTCTTTAATTCCACCAAGATTTTTCTCTAATTTTTCCATTTCTTTCTTTAAAAGAATTACTTCTTTTTTAGGTAGTACTTCAAATGTACCATCTTCTTGCATTCTTTCAAGTTCTGTTAATCTGTTAATTCTTCTTCTAATGGTTTCAAAGTTTGTTAGTGTTCCTCCTAACCATCTTTGATTAACATAGTACATGCCGCATTTTTCAGCTGCTTCTTTTACGCATTCTTGCGCTTGTTTTTTTGTTCCTACAAATAAAACTGTTTTTCCTGCTTCTGCTTGTTCTTTTAAGAAAGCATATGCTTCGTCTAATTTTTTAGATGTTTTTTGTAGGTCAATAATATGGATACCATTTCTAGCTTGGAAAATATATTCAGCCATTTTTGGATCCCATCTTCTTGTTTGATGTCCAAAATGAACACCTGCTTCTAGTAATTGTTTCATTGCAACTACTGCCATACTTTTTTCCTCCTTTTAGTTATTCCTCCATATTGCTACAAACGTATAAAACTAACCTTTTTACTTTGGCACTGTTTTTATACTTACAATATGTGTGTATTTTTAAAACGCTGTTATTATATCATAAAAAGTGCCTGTAATGCAAGCACTTTTTATGATTTTTTCTGTTTATTTATTTTTAATCTTCTGCTAGTGCAAATTGGTCTTTTCCTACTCCGCATAATGGGCATACCCAATCTTCTGGTAGGTCTTCCCATTTTACACCTTCTATAGCTTCATCATAAACATAGCCACATATTTGGCATACATATTTTTTCATTTTTACCTCTTTTCTACTCTTAAAACATATCTTCTATGTTTTAAGAATTTACCTATTTAAGATAATTTTATCTCATTTTAGCATTTTTATACTAAAATAAGAGATTTTTTAGTTTCCAAAATATCTTTTTAATAGTCCGTCAAATCCTTTTCCGTGACGTGCTTCGTCTTTACACATTTCATGAACAGTATCATGTACTGCATCATATCCAAGTTCTTTTGCTCTTGTTGCAAGTTCTTTTTTACCCATGCAAGCTCCATGTTCTGCCATTGCTCTTAATTCTACATTTTTCTTTGTATTTGGATAAACTACTTCTCCTAATAGTTCTGCAAATTTAGCAGCATGTTCTGCTTCTTCGTAAGCATATCTTTTAAAACTTTCTGCTATTTCTGGATATCCCTCTCTATCTGCTTGACGACTCATTGCTAAATACATTCCAACTTCTGTGCATTCACCCATAAAGTTTTCTCTTAATCCTTTTACAACTTCTTCATCTAACCCTTGAGCAACACCTATTACATGTTCATCTGCATACGTTTTTGCTCCTTCTTCTTTTAATTCAAATTTTTCTTTTGGTGCTCCACATTGTGGGCATTTTTCTGGCGCTTCTTCGCCAAAGTGGATATATCCACATACTTTACATACATATGCTTTCATCTCTTTTTCCTCCTCTATAGTTTTAGTAGACTTATCATAATTGATTTTTTCCAAAAATGCAACTTCTCTTTTTAAAATTTTTGAATATTTTTTTATTTTTTTGTACCTTTTTGTCTAACTTTATGATATACTATTTTTAGTTTTTTCAGGAGGTACTAATTATGAATTTTAATAAATGTAATCGTTGCGGTTGTTTCTTTTTAGCAGAGGGTGCCATATGTCCAAATTGTGAGCCTAAAGAACAACTAGAAATAAATCGTTTAAAAAATTATATTGAGGAAAATGTAGGAACACAATGTAATAGAAATGAAATTATATCTTCTACTGGAATTTCAGATAAAAACTTAAATCGCTTTTTAACACAAAAACAATTTTCTGATTTTGCAAGTCAAATTCAAAAAATAGATTTAACTTAAGGTTACTATAAAATGAAAAAAATATGTATCTTTTTATTCTATAGATACATACTTTTTTTATTTGTTTTAAATAATTGCTAATATATTACTCTTTTCTATTTTTTCTTCTCCTATTTCATATACTTGTTGCAATTTTAGTTGCTCTTGTTTTCCTACTTCTTCATGATTTGCATATATGTAGCTAAGTATTTGACCTTTTTCTACTTTATCTCCTATCTTTTTTTCTAATATTACTCCTACTACTGGATCAATGATATCCTCTTTTTTTATTCTTCCTGCTCCTAGTCTCATAGAGATTTCTCCTACCTTTTGTGCATCTAAATTTACAACATATCCTTCTTTTTGTGCTATTACTGGTAATATATATTTTGCTTTTTCCCATTTTCCTAAATTTTCTAAATAGCTAATATTCCCTCCTTGTGCTTGTACCCACTCTTTACATTTTTCAAAGGCTTTTTTATTTTTTATTTGTTCTTCTATTTTCTGTTTGTTTTCTTCGATGTTTTCTCCTTTTCCTGCTAGTTTTAACATATAAGCTCCTAAAGTAAATACGACTTCTTTTACATCTTCTTCTATTTCTCCTTGTAGCGCTTTTATAGCCTCTATTACTTCTAAACTGTTTCCTACTGCTCTTCCTAGTGGTTCATTCATGTTGGTTATAACACATACTGTTTCTTTTTGTGCTAATTCTCCTATTTTTTTCATCATATTTGCTAATTCTATGGCTTGGTCTTTATTTTTCATAAATGCTCCGTTTCCACATGTTACGTCTAGTACAATTTTGCTTGCTCCTGCTGCTATTTTTTTACTCATAATGCTAGAGCTAATAAGTGGTATGCTTTCTGTACAACTAATAGTATCTCTAAGAGCATATAGCTTTTTATCTGCTGGAGCTAAGTTAAGGGTTTGCCCAATTAAGCTAATTCCTACTTTTTTTACATTTTGCATAAATTTATCTATATCAAGGTTTGTTTGGTATCCGCGGAATTGCCTCTAGCTTATCTATCGTTCCTCCTGTGTAGCCAAGTCCTCTTCCAGACATTTTAGCAACTGGCACGCCAAAAGATGCTATAATAGGTGCCAAAATTAAAGTTACTTTATCTCCAATTCCTCCTGTACTATGTTTATCTACTACTGTTCCTAATTCTGTGAAATCTAAAATATCTCCTGAATGTGCCATTGCTAATGTTAAATTAGTGGTTTCTTCTTCGTTCATTCCATTCAAATAAATTGCCATTGTTAATGCTGCTGCTTGGTAATCTGTAACTGTTCCTTTTGTATAATTGGCAATAAAATATTCTATTTCTTCTTTATTTAAAATCTGTTTATCTCTTTTTTTAGCTATAATTTGCCCTATATTCATATTTATTTCTCCTCTATGTATTTTTTTCTATGCTTTCATCATCTACTTTTTACAGATTATTTTACACTACTATTTTTTCTTATTTTATCTCTTCTTTTTAAATTATACAAGTCTTTTTTTATCGCAAGGAGCTAGGCTGCAATTGCAACCTAGCTCTCTACTTATCTTAATTTTGGATATTTTCTGGAATTATTTCAACAATCTCGTCATTTACATACCTGCAGTACCTACCGTTTTCGCTGATATAGGGGGCCATGTAACTATAGCTGAAATAACCTCCTGAAACACAAGTGCTAAATAAATAATAAATTACTCTAGTATCAGGATCATATTGAAGACACTCTCTTCCTTCAATTACTTTAAATTTAGTAAGATCCTGCATTACGCTATCACTGTTCTTTACTCCACATCCTGCAAAAAGTACAAAAACCATTGCCGCTAGTACTAACAAAACAACAATCCGTTTTTTCATGTTTAAATTCCTCCAATTTGTTTTTTTATAAGTTTAGCCTTGCTATACGCCTATATCACATCATGCTTTACATAATTTAGCAATCCTTTCTTAAATTGTAGTATTCTTTTTCTTTTATACACTATCTTTTTATTAGTTTATATGACCTGTCCCCTTTTAGAGAAGAAAGAGACTGACTCCATTACACAAAATTTTTAGTAAAACTTCTTCTATGTAATGGGCATAGTCCATATTCTTTAATTGCTGTAATGTGCTGGCTAGTTCCATAACCTTTATGTTTTTCGAAACCATATTGTGGATATATTTTGTCCCACTCACGCATCATTCTATCTCTTGTTACTTTTGCAATAATAGAGGCGCAGCTAATAGAGTAACTAATAGCATCTCCATGAATAATTGATTTATAGGCAATGCCATCTGTGTCTATTTTAGTTAATGCATCTACTAAAATAACATCTGGCTTTCCTAAACCTTTTTGTTTTAATTTTTCTTCTGCTTCTTTGATGGCTATTGTTAAGCCTTTTTTGGTTGCTTGCAAAATATTAATTTCATCAATTTCTGTTTGTCCTATAATTCCTACACCAAAGCTAATAGCTTCTTGTATAATTTGTTCATAGATTCTTTCTCTTTTTTTCTCTGAAATTTTTTTAGAGTCATTTACTCCTTCTATCATAGAATCTTTTGGCATAATACAACATGCTACTACAACAGGTCCTGCTAGCGGTCCTCTTCCTGCTTCATCTATTCCTGCAAGTAGTTGCATTCCTTGGTTATAAAATGCTTCTTCTTCTTTTTTTAAATTTGTTAGTCTTTCTAATTCCTTTTCTTTCATTTCCTTTTCCTTATTTTACATTTTCTACTTCTAAGTTTTCTATTTGTGTCATTTCATAATATGTTTTTCCATCTGTATAGGTAAAGCCTTTTGTATAATACACTTCACTACTAGTATATTCTACTACATAATAACTATCTTTTTCTAAAGTTACTTTTTCTAAACTTAATTCTACTAAATTTTCTTGTTTTAACACATAATATTTTTTGTTTTTTTCATCTATATCTATTTGCTCTTTTTTTAAAAATTCTTGTATAATAGTATCTTCTTTCATGTCTTGTAGTTTTGTTCCTTTTAATACTTCTTCTTTTTTATCTAAGGTGTATTCTCCTGCAATATTTTTTACTTTTGCTTGCACTAAAAGTAAATCTGTTTTTAAATTTTCTAAACTTTCTTTTGCAACTGCAATTCTAGCATAATATACTACAGCAAATACTAATGCTGCAATTACAATTACTAAAATAACAGTAGTAATTAGTGTCATTCCGTTTTCTTTTTTCATGTTTTTCTCCTTGCATTTTTATCATATTCTTTTATGATACTATACCATATTGTATTGTATTATTCAAGTGAAGTAAAAAGAAGCTTTCCTTTATACTTTTCTTAACTTCCACAAAATTTTCATATTTTTTTCACATTTCTATTGTATGATATTACTAGTTTAGGATATGATAAATATAAATATTGGAGGTAAAATTTTATGACAGAAAATAACTTTGAAATTGTAGAAAAAAAAGCAAAAGAAAACAAATTTGATTTTAGTAAAACTATTTTATTACCCTTTGTTAGTGGAATATTAGGTACTGCCCTTGTAATTGGTTGTTGTACTACAATACCAATTTTTAAAAATAACATTATTAGACAGCTTATAACTGTAAATAATATTTCTTCTGAAGATAAAAACTCTAGTACAAATAATTCTACTAATTTAAATACACAATTAATTTCTCTATCTGGCTATTCTGATACAGGAGTAGGTGTTGCACAAAAAGTACAGCCTTCTATTGTAGCAATCACTGTAGAATATTCTGTAAATACTATTTTTAATAGAGGACCTTCTACTGCAACTGCTAAAGGTTCTGGCATTATTATTAGTGAAGACGGCTATATTTTAACTAATAATCATGTTGTTAATTCTTCTAGTTCTACTAACAATTCTTTTTATGAAATTGGTGAAGCTAATAAAGTAACTGTAAAACTATATAATGATACTACAGAATATGAAGGTGAAATTATTGGTACAGACAGTCAAACTGATTTAGCTGTTATTAAAATAAAAAAAGATGGCTTAACCGCTGCTGAACTTGGAGATTCTAGTAGTGTTCAAGTTGGTGAATTTGCAATGGCAATTGGTAGCCCTCTTGGGTTAGATAATAGTGTAACTGCTGGTATTGTAAGTGCTGTAAACCGTGAGGTTGAAGATGATGATGGTAACAAATATACCGCTATTCAAACTGATGCTGCTATTAACTCTGGTAACAGTGGTGGTGCTTTGGTAAATAGTAAAGGGCAAGTAATTGGCGTAAATACTTTAAAACTTTCTGGAACTGGTGTAGAAGGTGTGGGTTTTGCAATTCCAATTAATTCTACAAAAGATATTTATGAACAACTAATTGAATACAATAAAGTAAAAAGACCCTATATAGGAATTGGCGGTAGAGACTTAGATGAGCAGACTGCTAAAGCAAATAATTTAGTCGTTGGTATTTATGTTAGAAGTATTGCAGAGTTTTCAGCAGCAGAAAAAGCTGGTGTCAAAATTGGAGATGTTATTATTGAAGCTGATGGTCAAAAAATAAAAACTACAGATGAATTAAACGCTATAAAAAACAAAAAACAAATTGGTGATACCATGAAATTAAAAGTTTATCGAAATGGCAAAGAAAAAGAACTTACTTTAACCTTACAAGAACAACCTTAACTTTTATTTGAGACATTTGGGACTGTCCCCGTTGTCTCATTTTTTTATTTTAATAAAAGTAAAAGTAGCTATTTTGCATAGCTACTTTTGAAAATAAAAGGGGATGTTTTTCTTTTCTATAGCCAGAAAACGGAGTAACTTAATTTCTGACTACACTTATAATATACTAATAAAATTTGTCCTTTTTGTGAACTCTAAGTGATTTATTAAAGAAAAGTAGCGTTTTGGAAAGCTTGCTTTCAAAACGCTACTTTTTATTCACCATAAATATAATTTTGTGGATTTACTCTTGTTCCATTTACACGAATTTCAAAATGTAAGTGGTTTCCTGTTGAGTTTCCTGTTGATCCTACTTTTCCAAGAATATCTCCTGCTTTTACTTTTTGTCCTTCTTTTACGGTTAATTTACTACAATGCCCATAATAAATTTCTACGTTATTTCCACAATCTACAATAACTAAATTTCCATAGCTACCCATATATCTAGACCATTTTACTGTTCCTCCTGCTGCTGCTTTTATATTAGTTCCATATGCTGCTGCAATGTCTAGTCCTGTATGATTATGAGTACGTATGCTTTCTCTACTTCCAAATCTTGATGTTATTGTTCCTGAAACCGGCTGTTGACTTAAATAAATACCGTTTACTGTAGCCTCTTCTATTTGTTCTAATTCTTGTGCTACCTCTGCTTTTGCCATTTTAGTTTCTGATACTTCATATTCGTCTTTATTTTGGCTATATACCTCATGAATTCCTACATTTACTATTTTAGTACTGTCTTTATATTCGTTTTTTAATTCAGTAACTAGTTCTTCTGCTGTTTCTAAGGTATTTACCACTGTTTTTTGCTCTCCCTCTATCGTAACTGCATAATATTTATACGTAATTTGTGTATTTTCTTGTATTTTCGCAATTAGCTCTTCTTCGTTTGTTTCTTGTGATTTATGAATAAATGTAAATTGATATTCTGGAACAATGTCCATATTTACATAGGCTATATTTTCTTTTCCTTCTTGTAATATGATATCTTGCACTCTATTTTCTATTTCTTGTTTGTTTTTAATGTATCCTACTTGCTCTCCTGAAATACTAACACTATATACTGGTTTGTATTTCATAAAAATCATGTATTTGAATTATATCATTG
>JAAWMH010000020.1 GCA_022798335.1 Clostridia bacterium | reverse complement strand
ACCAATTTTGTGAGTTTTTCCAGTATAGAAAAGTATTCTCTCTGTTGTGGTTGTTTTTCCTGCATCAATGTGAGCCATGATTCCTATATTTCTTGTTTTTTCTAAAGGAAACTCTCTTCCAGCCACCTTTTTATCCTCCTATTTATAATTTTTATTTGTAATACAACCTTGCTAATCGCTTCGGTTGTATCAAATAACTGTAATGCTCGTAAACTCGCTAACAGTTATTAGAATTTGTAATGAGCAAAAGCACGGTTTGCTTCAGCCATTTTGTGCATGTCTTCTTTTTTCTTGAATGCTCCACCGTTTCCTGCTACTGCTTCCATAATTTCATTTGCTAATTTTTCAGCCATTGTTTTTTCATGTCTTTTTCTGCTATAAATAACAAGCCATCTTAAACCTAAAGTTTGTCTTCTTTCTGGTCTAATTTCGATTGGTACTTGATATGTAGCACCTCCAATTCTTCTTGCTTTTACTTCAAGAACTGGCATAACATTTTCTAAAGCTGCTTGAAAAACTTCTAGTGGATCTTTTTGTTCTTTTTCTTTTATGATATCAAATGCATCATATACAATTGCTTGAGCAACTGTTTTTTTACCATCTAACATAACATTATTGATTAGTTTTGTTACCACTTTACTATTATAAATTGGATCTGGTAAAACTTCTCTTTTTGCAATATATCCTTTTCTTGGCACTATTCTTCCCTCCTTTTTTACTTTCATACATATTTTGTATGCTTAGGTACTCTGAATTTAATTTCTAAATTGAACTTCTAATTAAAACTTTTAAATAAGTTAATTTAAAACTTAAATTCCGTATAGCGCTATATTGATTCTAAATTTAAGTACCTTAAATTAGTAATTGTATAGCACCATTTTTTTACAAAAATTTTATTTTTTAGGTCTTTTAGCTCCATACTTAGAGCGTGCTTGCATTCTGTCTTTAACACCTGCTGTATCTAATGTTCCTCTAATAATGTGGTATCTAACACCTGGAAGGTCTTTTACTCTTCCTCCTCTTATTAGAACAACACTATGTTCTTGTAAGTTATGTCCAATACCTGGAATATATGAAGTTACTTCATATCCATTAGATAGTCTTACTCTGGCTACTTTTCTTAAAGCTGAGTTTGGTTTCTTAGGTGTTACAGTTTTTACAACAGTACATACACCTCTTTTTTGTGGAGCCCTTTTATTTGTTACTCTTTTGTTCATAGAGTTATATCCATGTTGTAATGCTGGTGCTGTTGATTTTGTAGTAGAAGTCTTTCTTCCTTTTCTTACTAATTGATTGATTGTTGGCACTTAAATTTCACCTCTTTTCTCTATTTTTATTTTTTCTTAATGTTTTGTTTATTAGTAATTATTACAACTATAAAACATTAAAGAACCGTTAGGGAAATACGAATTACACGTATTTTACACTAACGGTTTCTATTTTATCATTTTTACTTGCTAAAGTCAAGATAAATTAAGAAGTTTCCCTTGATTTTATATGCTTCGTCCGCCATCTTTTGTTCTTCCGCCTATAAAATTTGCTCCCTTTCCTTTTCCTACATCTTTTCTAGCTTTTTCTAGTCTTTTTCTATTAATACTTTGACGCTGTGCTATTACTTGTTGTTCATTATGGTATGCTTGTAGTGCTTCTTTTAATACTTCAATATTATGTTGTGATAACCCTACTATTTTTTCTGGATCAAAAGATTTATTTTTGAACAAATCTTTGTAGCAATCAACAATTTGCATATCTTGCCAGTTTTGGAAGTCTTCTTGTAACATCTGTTTTTCTTGCTGTGTTAAACCAACTATACTAGCAAATTGTTCTATATCAAATTCCTCTTTATACAAATGTCTATACCCTTTGCAGAATGCTTCTTTTTGTGTAAATTTCCACTTTTCAAAGTCCTCTTGCAATGCTACTCTTTGCCCTTTATTTAATCCTTTTATTTGATTCACATCAAAACCATCTTTATATAAGTGTCTATATTGACTGCAAAATGTTTCTTTTTTATCGAATGCTTTTTCTAGTTGAATAGCTAATCCTTCTTTAAATTTATTTGGTTTACGTTTTTTCTTTTGAGGTCCTTCTTGCTCTTTTGCTATTCGTGCTATTTCATCTTCTTTATACTTTCTACCATATTTTTCTGCTTCTTCTTTTGATAGATGATAAGTTGCAATAAAGCTTGTTATATCAAATTCAGGATATTTACTTAATTCTTCATATACCATCATAACTTCTTCTGGAGTAATTTCTTTTGTTGGTACAGCTACTGGTTGTGCATTTACTGGTTTAGCACTTGCTGGTTGTTTAATATTGTTTTGTCCTTCTGGTAATAATTTTGTTTTCCTACTACTAAAGAAGTTTTTAATTCTTGCTATAATTTCATGTGGTTGTTTTTCATAAGTAGCTAACATAGCTTTATAATTTGTATTTGCTATATTCTTTAAATATTTTAATTTATTAGCATCTTCTTTACTTTCTGGCATTCCTCTAAGATTAGAAAAATCATAATCAATATCTATTGGTATATGTTTTTTTCCTATGCTATTTTTATCTTGTAATAACTTAATATATGCTTCTTGTGCTTGAGTTTGATACTTTTTATCTACTATTTCTAGTAAATTAGCAAGTCCTGTATCATAATATCTTCCTGGATTTGTAATTACCCTACGATTTAATTCTATTTCTAATTCTGGAGATAACTTCGTAATAACATTTTCAAATCCTATATTTTCTAAATTTTCTACTATATTTCCTTTTTCATCTAGTACAGTTGCATAATAAACTGGCTTACCATCATCTCTAAAATATACACCTACAGTTCCTATTGTACATTTTGGTTTTGGTTGTGGTGTTGGACCTGGTTTTGGAGCTGGTGCTGGTTGTGGTTGTGGTGCTGGACTTGGTTTTGGAGCTGGAGCTGGAGCTGGTTTTGGTTGTGGTGCTGGACTTGGTTTTGGAGCTGGAGCTGGAGCTGGTTTTGGTTGTGGTGCTGGACTTGGTTTTGGAGCTGGAGCTGGTTTTGGCTGCGGTGTTGGTGTTGGACCTGGTTTTGGAGCTGGTGTTGGCTTTGGTTCTTCTTGTTCTTCTTCTGGAACTACATCTTCAATAATAGCGTCATAGTCAACTCCTTGTACTTCTTCTCTTCCTAATTGCTCACTAAATTGCTCTAATGCTTCATCATATCTTGCTCTTATATCTTCTTCCTCTTCTAGTCCTTTTCCTTTTTTTACATCTATTTCATTTAAAAATGTACCTAATTGTTCGAAGTCTTGTTGTAATTCTGCTATTTTTTCATCTAGTCTTTTCAAATCTGCTTCTTGTCTTATCTTTCTATCTAAGCAATCTTTTCTTGCTTTAACTGTTGCTTTATATGCACTAACTGGCAAATCTTTTAAACTCATTGCTGCTTGTGCTGCTTCAAGTGCTCTTTTGGTTTCTTCTTTTTTATTCATAATTTCTTGTCTTTGTTTTTCTGCATCTGCTATTTCTTTTTTTGTTTCCTCTTGCATTTTTTGCAATTCTGCTATTACTTGTGTTTTTTCTTGTTTTGCTTGTGCTTCATTTTGTCTTTGCCCTTGTGCTAATTCTGATTCAAGTCTTTGTTTTTCTCCATTTAATTCTGCTGTAAGTGCTCCTTGCCCTTCACTTAACTCTGCTATAAGTTTAGCTTGTTCTTCACTTAGCTCTGCTGCAAGTCTTTGTTGCTCCTCACTTAACTGTGTTTCAAGTTCTTCTCTCTTTGTTTGTACTTGAGCTGTTATTTCTTCTTTCCTCGCTTGCGCACTTTCTATCTCTGCTTGAAGCTGTGCTTTTTCTGCATCTCTTTTATTTTCTCTTAATTTTCTTAATGCTCCTTCTATTTGTTCAAGTTCTGCTCTAGTTACACCTGAAGTAGTACGAGCTATACTATATTCTCTTAATAACCTTCCTTCATCATCATCTGCGTATTGTCTTGGTTCATCTCTAAAATCAGAAGTATATCTTAAGTCGCTCATGTCAATAGGACCATCTAATTGTGTTAATCTTTCTTGATTTCCACTTATTATTTGGTCTAAATTGCTTACTTCTTGAGTCATGCTTTGTTGTAATTTATTTAGTTCGCTTGACATTCTTTCTTGTAATTCAGTTTGCCCTCTTACAATTCTTTCTTGTAATTCAGTTTGTTCTCTTACTACTCTTTCTTGCAATTCAGTTTGCTCTCTTGCAATTCTTTCTTGCAACTCGGTTTGCTCTCTTGCAATTCTTTCTTGCAACTCGGTTTGGTTTTGTTCTAATTTATTTGGTATTTGCTCTATTCTATTTTGGTATTGTTCTAAAATACTTCTATCCATATTTTAACCTCCGATTTTCTCATATGTATTTATTTTAACATGATTTCCATAATTTTGCAACTATTTTATGTAAATTAGAGGTTTTGTCATATAAATTTAATCTATTTGTCACATTTTTGTAATATTCTTTCTAAGTCTTCTAGTGCTCTATCGGCTAATTTTTCATATCTTTGCTTTTTATCTTTTATTTTTTCTGATAATTCTGGTAGAATGCCAAAATTTGCATTCATTGGTTGAAAATTATCATTTTTTGTTGATATATACTTTGCTAAAGCTCCTATCATAGTGGTTTTAGGAAAAACTATTTTAGTATTTAACATTTCTTTCTTTTTTTCTTGTTCTTTTTGCTTTTTCCACTCATTTGCTGCATTTAAAGCTGCTACTAAACCAGAAGAAATAGACTCCACATACCCTTCTACTCCTGTTATTTGCCCTGCAAAATAAATATTAGGATTATTTCTCATTTGATAAGTTTCATCTAATAATTGTGTTGAGTTAATATATGTATTTCTATGCATAACACCATATTTTACAAAGCTTGCTTCTTTTAGTCCTGGTATCATTTTAAATACTCTGTCTTGTTCTGCAAATTTTAAGTTTGTTTGAAAGCCAACTATATTAAATAAATTTCCTTCACTATTATCTTGTCTTAACTGTACTACTGCATAAGGTCTTTTTCCTGTTCTTTTATCTGTAAATCCAACTGGCTTTAGTGGTCCAAATCTTAAGGTATCTTTTCCTCTTTTGGCCATAATTTCAATTGGCATGCATCCTTCAAATATTTCTCTTTTTTCAAATTCATGTAATATAACAGTTTGAGCATTTACTAAATTTGCCCAAAAGGCTTCATATTCTTCTTGATTCATTGGAAGATTTAAGTAGTCTGCTTCTGCTTTTTGCTGTATTCTTTTTTGCCACTCTTCTATACTTTCTTCTTTTTTTCTTTCTTGGCTATATCTGTCTCCCCAAAAGGCTATATCCATATTAATTGATTCTTTTTCAATAATTGGTGCTGCTGCATCATAAAAATATAATTTGTCTTGCCCTGTTAAGTTTGCAATTTCTTTTGACAAATTATTAGAAGTAAGTGGTCCTGTTGCAATGATTACAATTCCTTCTTCTGCAATTTCTTCTATTTGGCTTTTGATATTTTCTTCTAAAAGAATATCATCTATATGATTTACGATGCTTCTTCCTATTTCTTCTCTAATAATTTCTATATTTTCTATTTGTTCTATTTCTTGAGTTATTTTCTCAGCAAACTTTTCTCTATCTACTGCTAACGCTTGCCCTGCTGGAACTGCTGTTTCGTCTGCTATTTTTATTAAGAGGGAATCTAACTTTCGTAGTTCTTCTTTTAATAAACCACAAGCATTTGTATGCAAGTTTGACTTTAAAGAATTGCTACATACAATCTCTGCTAAATTTGAATTACCATGTGCTGGTGAAAAATTGTTAGGTTTCATTTCATATAATTTTACCTTGATACCTTTTTTAGCTATCTGATAGGCTGCTTCTGTTCCTGCTAGTCCTCCCCCTATTACTGTTATATAGTCTTTCATTTACTTTTCCCTTCTTTTTTATGATACCTATAATTTTAGCCAAAAAGTTCCATAATATCTTCTTTTGATAATTGACTGATAAAGGTATTTTGAGTAGATAACATATTGTCTATTAGTTTCGCTTTCTTTTCTTGCAATTCATAGATTTTTTCTTCTATTGAATTTTTAGTAATTAATTTATAGACTTGTACATTATTTTTTTGGCCTATTCTATAGGTTCTATCCGTTGCTTGATTTTCTGCTGATAAATTCCACCATGGATCATAGTGTATTACCATATCTGCACCTGTTAAGTTTAATCCTGTTCCTCCTGCTTTTAGTGAAATTAAAAATACTTTTATATTTTCATCTTCATTAAATTTGTCTACTAAATGAATTCTATCCGCTACTTTTGTTTGCCCTGTTAATTTTAAATAGTTAATTTGCTTTTTCTTCATCTCTTTTTCTATCATTTCAAACATAGAAGTATAACCAGAAAATAATAAAATTTTATGTCCTCCCGCTATAGCGTTGTCTATTACATCTATACATTGTTTTAATTTGCTACTTTCTCCCTCATAATCTTGTAAAAATAAGCTTGGGTGACAACATATTTGCCTTAATCTCATTAATAATGCTAAAATTTTAATTTGACTATTTTCAAATCCATTTAGTTTTATTTCTTCTGCTACTTCTTTTTTAGCCCTTGCTAAGTAAGATAAATAAATCTTTTGTTGCTCTGCTTCCATTTCATTATATAATACTGTAACTGTTTTGTCTGGTAATTCTGTTAAAACCTCTTTTTTTACTCTTCTTAAAACAAATGGCTCTATCATTTTCTTTAATTTTTCCATAGCATACTCATTGTTTTCTTTTACAATTGGCGTTTCATATAATTCTTTAAACTTACGATATTTAAACAAATACCCTGGCATAATATAATCAAATATAGACCATAATTCTGAAAGTGAATTTTCTATTGGTGTTCCTGTTGAGGCAAATCTAGTTTGTGCCACAATTTGTTTTATTGCTTTTGCATTTTGTGTATTATTATTTTTTATATATTGTGCTTCATCTGCAATCATATACTTAAATTCAAAATTATTCTGATTATATAGTTCAATGTCTCTTTTTAATGAATCATAAGAAGTTATGACTAAATGGTATTGGCTAATTTTTTCTATTCTTTTTTCTCTTTCTGCTGCTGATCCACTAATCACACATACTTTTAAATCTGGTGTAAATTTAATGGCTTCTCCTAGCCAGTTTAATGTTAGTGAGCTTGGACATACTACAATAGATGGCATTGCATTGTTTCGTTGTTCATTTACATATGACAAAACTACTGTTAACATTTGAATAGTTTTTCCAAGTCCCATATCATCTGCTAAGATTCCTCCAAATTGATATTCATCTAACATTTTTAACCATTGATATCCTATTTTTTGGTATACTCTCATTTGGGCATTTAAGTTTTGTGGTATTGTTATATCTCTCATATTTTGATTTTCTTTTAATCTTTCTATCATAGATTGATAAGTTTTATCTGTTTGTATTTCTACATTTTTTAGTCCTTTTAGCATTTTGTCTAGATACAAACTTCTATAACTTGGAAGTGTTACTATTCCATCTTTTAAATTTTCATAGTTAGTATTCATTTCTATTCCTAACTCTTCTAAGAATTTCATTGTATCATTTTCTTCTAATTTTATATAACTTCCATCTTTTAATCTATGAAACTTTTTCTTTAAGCTATATTTTTGCATCATCTGAGTTAAATCTGATAGTTCAATTCCTATTTGAGATAAGTCTATTTGCAATAAATGATTTTCTACTCTTACTCCAACTGATTTCATTTGAAAAGAAGTAATTTGCTTTTTTCTAAAACTATCTGTTGCTAATACTTCATATTTTTTCATATAGCTTTCGATTTCTTCTGAAAGAAAAGCAAAAATTTTATCATCATTTGCTAAAATTAACCTTCCATTTGTTTTATCTAGCATAAATCCTGTTTCAATAAAGGAATTTAACGCTTCATTTTCTTTTAGAATATTTCTAGCAAAAGAAGTATTTTGGTTTAAAAATGGATTAATTTCTTCTTCTCCATAGCAAAATTTAATATCTGCTGTAATATTATTTGAAATATCATAATCTAAATAAATTTTTACTCCTAATTTTTTTGGAATATATTTTTCTTTAATAGTTTCTGATAAGTCTTGTGTAACAATTTTTTCTTCCATAGTAGGCGCTATCATAGCAAAAAAGCTAGTTAGTTCTACTTCATCCATAATAATAGAATTAGTATAATTCTTACGCAAAACTTCTAATAATTTTAAAACGGTCAATTCGAAATTTGTATTAATGCGATACATTGCATCTGGAAATAATAAATATAGATATTCTTTTCCTTGTAATATTTCGTAGCTAAACACGTCAACATTACAAGCTAATTTAAATTTATTTTCTTGAAATTGTGAAATAGTAAATATAATTTCTGGTTCTTGTGCTTTAAAAAGGATTGTTTTTTCTTTTTCTCCTTTTTGAAATAACACTTCTTTATTTTGAAAGCAATTAAAAAAGTCATCTAAACCTGTATTAGATATCAAAATACAATCTGGCATAAAATTTTTATTATAATAATTATAACCACTTGCCACTTCACTATTATACTTCATAATTTCCGCATATTTTAATAAAAATTTTAAAATAGAAGTTGATTGCTCTTCAAAAGAATCTGCTATATGTAACAGATTTAATTTGCTTCCATATTGATAGCTTTCTTTATTTAACATTTTTTCATAAAACTCTGGTAAGCTTTTTATTTTATAGAATTGTTTCTCTCCTATTTTAAATTCTACTTTTAGCTGTTTTGTAAACTCGTTATAAAATACTTTTGGTAGAATTTTTACATTTTGAGTATGTTCTTCTGCAGTTTCTTTGCCTAAACCCTTTTTTTCTTCTTGCACAAAAGTTCCTAAAAGTTGTTTAAATACCCTATGATTTTCTTTTTCTCTTATCTCATCTCTATTTTTTAACATGGCTCCCCTATTTTCCTCCATGATTTTTTCTAATGTAAAATTATATCATAAGACTTTAGTTTTGACAATGGAAATAAAGGGATAAAAAAATCCCTCATTTTTTATGAGAGATTTTTTATTTTATTTACTTTCCTTTTTCGTTTTACTAGTAGCTTTTTTTGTTTTTTTCTTTGTTTGCTTTTTCTTCGTTTGTACTTTTTCTTTTTCTGGTTCCCACTTTTCTCCTACTTTTGGTGCATTCCATGAAATATATTCACAAGTTTTTCCATTATTTTCACATACATAAAACTTTTTTCCTCTTCTTGTTTTCTTTACTTGTACTGCTCCTCTGCAAACAGGACATGGTACATCAATTGTTTCTACTATTGGTTTTGCATTTTTGCATTCTGGATAACCTGGACATGCTAAAAATTTTCCATACCTGCCATATTTAATTACCATCATTCTGCCACATTTTTCACATGGCACATCTGATACTTCTTCTACTAATTCTACATGTTCTAATTCTTTTTCTACTTTTTCTATTTCTTTTTCAAATGGACCATAGAACCTACGAATAATTTGTTTCCATTCTTCTTTTCCTTCTGCTATTTCATCAAATTCTTCTTCGATTTGTGCTGTAAATTCTACATTAATAACATCTGTAAAATTTTCTACTAATAAGCTATTAACTATTTTTCCTAAATCTGTTGGCACTAATTGTTTTTGCTCTTTTTGGATATAATGTCTTTCTAGTATTGTAGTAATTGTAGGTGAATACGTACTTGGTCTTCCTATTCCTTTTTCTTCTAATGCTTTTACTAAACTTGCTTCTGTATATCTTGCTGGTGGCTGAGTAAAGCTTTGCTTTGATTCTAATTTTTCTTTTTTTACTTCTTGCCCTATTTTTAATTCAGGAATAGAACTTTCATCCTCTTCTTCTTTTTCACCTTCTAAAGTCTCAACATATAGAGTCATAAATCCTTTAAATTTTAAAGTTTGTCCACTTGCTTTAAATTGATACTTATTTACCTCTATACTACTACTAATAGTATCATATATTGCTGCTGCCATTTGGCTTGCAATAAAGCGATGATAAATTAAGCGATATAATTTATATTGGTCTGGAGTTAAACTTTCTTTTATTTTATCTGGTGCTAAATCAACATAGGTTGGACGAATTGCCTCATGAGCATCTTGTGCATTTTGCTTTGTTTTATAGAATCTATTTTCATAATAGTTTGCTCCATAGCTTTGTGTAATGTAGATTTTAGCAGCTTGTCTTGCCTCATCTGAAATTCTAGTAGAGTCTGTTCTCATATAGGTAATTAAACCTACTGTCCCTCTTTCTCCTACATTAACTCCTTCATATAACCCTTGTGCTACTGACATAGTTTTCTTTAAAGTAAAACCTAGTTTTCTAGATGCTTCTTGTTGCATAGTACTTGTTGTAAATGGTGGAGCTGGCGTTCTTTTCTTTTCACCTTTTTTTACTTCTGTTACTACATATTTTCCTTTTTGAATTTGTTTTAGAATTTCTTCTACTTCTTCTTTATGGCAAAGTTCTTGCTTTTTACCTTCTTTTCCATAAAATGTAGCTAAAAATTGTTTTTTGCTTTCTGGTTCTAATAATGTAGCATAAATATTCCAATATTCTTCTGGTATAAAATGCTCTATTTCTTCTTCTCTATCTACAATTAACTTTACTGCAACAGATTGTACTCTACCTGCTGATAATCCTCTTTTTACTTTTTTCCATAATACTGGGCTTATTTTATACCCTACTATTCTATCTAATACACGTCTTGCTTGCTGTGCATCTGTTAAATTCATGTCTATTTTTCTAGGTTTTTTAATAGACTCTTTTACTGTTTCTTTTGTAATTTCATTAAAGGTTACTCTACAATTACTATCTTCTGGTATTTCTAAAATGTGAGCTAAGTGCCACGCTATTGCTTCTCCTTCGCGGTCAGGGTCAGTTGCAAGATATACTTGTTTTGCACTTTTTGCTTCTTTTTTTAAGTTTTTAATTAAGTCTCCTTTTCCTCGAATATTAATATATTCTGGCTCAAAGTCTTCTTCTATTTTAATTCCCATTTTAGATTTTGGTAAATCTCGTATATGTCCCATAGAGGCCATTACTTTTGTATTTCCTCCTAGGAATTTTTTTATAGTATTTGCCTTTGCAGGGGATTCTACAATGATTAATTTATCTGCCACTTTTATTTTCTCCTTTATTTTCTTTTTTGGCTTATAGTATAATAGCTTACTTTTTTTGATTTTGCAAGTATTTTTTGTACTCTCTTCTAAAATAATATATCAAAAAGTGGGATTTTATATTCCCACTTTAACATATTTTTTTTATTTCTTGATATATTTTTTGCTCTACATTGATAATAGCAATTGTATTTGCCTTTTTTCCCATTTCTATTAAACTTTGTTTATTTCTTACCATTTCTTCAATTTGATTATTTAACTTTTCTGAATTTAAGTTTTTATCTAAAATTATTTTAGCTGCTCCTATCTTTTCTAATACTTTTGCATTATATTCTTGATGGTTTTCTGTTGCAAAAGGGAATGGTATAAAAATAGCTGGCTTTCCTACATTTGCAATTTCCGTAATTGTCATTGCTCCACTTCTTGATACTACTAAATCCACAATATTCATCATTTCTTCCATATTATAAATATAAGGTACTATTTTTACATTAGAAATAGCATCTATTTCTAACTGATAATCATTTTTTAAAGTTTTTCTAATTTCTTCATATTGTGCAGGTCCTGCTGCCCACATAATTTGATAATTTATATTTTTCTTTTTGCCTATGACTTCTATTAAACTTTGATTAATGCTTTGTGCTCCTTGGCTTCCTCCAAAAAATAGTACAATTGGCTTTGTTTCTACTAATCCATTTCGTTTTAATAATTCTTGTCTCTTACTGTTAGGTATCATCATTTTCTTTACTTTTGTTGGAGTTCCTGTTACTACTAACTTTTTTGCCTTTGGAAGTCTTACTTTGGCATCTTCAAACCCTAATAGGACTTTATTTGCTTTTCCTGAAAGCATTTTTACAGCTACCCCTGGAAAAGCATTACTTTCATGTAATATGATGGGAACATTTTTTTTACTTGCTGCTATTCCTACTGGAACGCAAATATAACCTCCTGTTCCGAATAACTATATCTGGTTTAAATTTAGCTATTATTTTTTTAGCTTGTTTAATAGAATGAAATGTTTGCCATATTTTTTTTATATTTTTTAGTGAAAAACTTCTATCAAAACCATAGGCATTGATTGTCTTTAATTTATATCCTGCTCTTGGTACTAAATCATTTTCTAATCCACGGTTTGTTCCTATAAATATTATTTCAGAATTTGGTTCTTGCTTTTTGATTTCATTTGCAATAGCTATTCCTGGGTTAATATGCCCTCCTGTACCTGCTGCCGCAATAATTGCTCTCATATTCTTCTCCTTTTCATACTTTACTACCTGCTCTAGAAATATTTAATAATACGCCGCATGCTACACAGTAAAATAAATAAAGCTGTTCCACCAGCACTAAAAAATGGTAATGGAATTCCTGTATTTGGTATAGATGAAGTAACAACTGCTATGTTCAAAATAACCTGTATTGCTACTAAACTTGTAATTCCGAATAGCTACTAAACTTCCAAAGGTATCTGGCGCTTTAATAGCAATTAGTATTCCTCTCCATATTAAAACAGAAAATAAGGCTATAATAATGGTGCAACCTACAAAACCTAATTCTTCTGCTACTATGGAAAATATGAAGTCATTTTGTGGTTCTGATATATATAAGTATTTTTGTTTACTTTCTCCTAGACCAACTCCTAAAAGTCCTCCTGATCCAATAGCATATAAACTTTGTATTACTTGCCACCCAGTTCCTTGTGCATCTTGCCAAGGATCTAAAAATGATAATATTCTCGTAATACGGAAACTACTTTCTCCTACTCCTGAAGTAAGTTTGTATACTAAAAATGCCCCTAATCCTGCTCCTCCAACTAGTCCTGTTAAAATGAAATGTAACATTCTAGCTCCTGCTATTATCATCATAACACATGCTATCATAGCAATAATCAAAGAGGCACTTAAATGGTTTTGTACTAAATATAAAATAGCAATTGGTGGAAGAATAAAGCAAAGTGGTTTTACAAATCCTTTCCAAAAATCTCTTAATTCGTCTTTATGATCTGTTAAATAACCTGCATAAAAAACAATTAGTCCAATTTTAGTAAGTTCTGATGGTTGAAACTGACCTAGCCCTGGTATTGCTACCCAACGTTTTGCACCATTTGCAGCTACTCCTAAGCCTGGTATTAATACTAAAAGCAATATAACACAAGATGCAATATATATTGGCCAATAAAACTTTTTATAAAATCGATAATCTATTTTAGATAAAATAAACATAACTATAAGTCCTAAAATACCAAACATAAGCTGTTTTCCTGCATAGGCATAGCTCTCAGCATTTTCTGCTAGAGCTGAAGGTGCTGAAGCTGAAAGTACCATAACTATTCCAAGTGCTAACAATATAAAAATTACGATACAAAGCATAAAATCAAATGGCTGATTTACAAATCTTGAAACTCTCTTTTCTTTTTTTCGAGCTTTTTTCTGCATTTGTACTATCCTTTCTTTTTTAAACTGCCATTAGTCCAATGGCACAGCAAATTAATGTAATAAAACTAAAAACTGATACAATTTTATTTTCATTCCAGCCTGATAATTCAAAATGGTGATGAATTGGTGTCATTTTGAAGATACGTTTTCCTGTTTTTTTGAAATGTTTTACTTGTATCATAACAGATAAGGTTTCTAATACAGGAATTAATGCAATGATGATTAATAGTAATGGCATTTTTAAATAAAGTGCCATACTTGCAATTGCTCCTCCTAATAATAGTGAGCCTGTATCTCCCATCATAACTTTGGCTGGATGAAGATTGAATAATAAAAAGCTTAGACAAGTTCCTATTAATATACTACCAAATACAGTAATTTCTTTTATTTTTAATATAATTCCTATTACAGTTAAGCAGGTAAGTATAATGGTAGTAACACTAGTAGAAAGCCCATCTATGCCATCTGTTAAATTGATAGCATTAGTAGTTGCAAGCATTACAACAACTGCAAATGGAACATAGAGCCAAATTGGTAACAAAAGCGAGGTCTTAAAAAATGGAACATAAATATCTGTACCAATTTTTAAAATTTGTGTTAAGTATAAACTAAACCCTACTGAAACAATTAATAAGCCTAACATTTTATAAGCAGGTTTTAAACCATCTGTGTTTTTGCCAATTAACTTTTTTAAATCATCAATCATTCCAATAATACCAAAACCAACTGTTGCTAAAATTAAAGGAATTAAATGGATTGCTATTTGTTTTTGTATGGAGTCTTCTGATTTGTTGTAATTTACGCATAATAAAATACCTATTAGCAAAACTGTAATAATCATAATAATTCCACCCATTGTTGGGGTTCCTTGTTTTTTCAAATGAGACTGTGGTCCTTCTCTTCTTTCCATTTGTCCCACTTTTAACCTTTTTAAAATAGGAATTACTACTAATGCTGCTATAAAGCTAACTGCCATGGAAAGTAATATTATTTTTGTTTGGAATTCCATACTATTCCTCCTTAGTTATTTTGCTCTTTTTCTCCTAAAATTTCTTTTACAATTTCTCTTTCATCAAAAGGATACTTTTTTCCTTTAATTTCTTGAGTTAATTCATGACCTTTTCCTGCAATAACAACAATATCTTTTTTGTGTGCCATATGAATTGCTTTTTTAATTGCTTCTTTTCTATCTACAATGCACTCATAACTTCCTTTTGTTTTTTTGGCTCCTTCTTCAATTTGTGCTATAATTTCTTCTGGTTTTTCTTTTCTTGGGTTATCTGAAGTAATAATAGAGTGATCAGCAAGTGTTGCTGCTAAATTCCCCATAATTGGTCTTTTTCCTGGATCTCTATCTCCTCCACAACCAAATACACAAATTACTTTTCCTTGAGTATAAGATCTTACTGTTGTTAAAATGCTTTCTAAACTTTCTGGGCTATGTGCATAATCTATCATAATGGTTAATTCTTTGCCATTGTCTACTAGCTCACTTCTTCCTGGTACACGAATAGATAGTAAGCTTTCTTGTATATTTTCAGCTGTTATTCCAAATTTTAATGCTACACTAATAGCAGCAAGTGAATTATATACACTAAATCTCCCTGGTATTCCTGTTTTTACTCTTTGATTTCTATCTGCTAATTTTACTTTAAAATCTACATAAGAATTTGTTATTGTAATATCTTTTGCAAGTAAACTTGCTGGATTGTCAATTCCATAAGTAGTAAAGTTACATTCTGGTACTAAACTTGGTAATTTATTTGCATAAATGTCATCTGAATTAATATAAGCTGTTTTACACATAGAAAATAGTTTTACTTTTGATGAAAAATAGTCTTCCATACTCTCATGTTCTTTACTACTAATATGATCTTTTGAAAAGTTAGTAAAAATACCAATGTCAAACTCGCAGCCATCTACTCTTCCTAGTTTTAAACTTTGTGAAGATACTTCCATAACAGCAAATTCACATTTAGCTTTTACCATTTTATTTAGTAATTGTTGAAGTTCTAAACTTTCTGGTGTTGTTCTATCATTATCTCCTAAATTTTTATCTCCTATATACGTACAGATTGTTCCAATAAGCCCTACTTTATAGCCCTGTTTTTCTAATAAAGATTTAATCATAAAAGTTGTTGTTGTTTTTCCTTTTGTTCCAGTTACTCCTATTAATTTTAACTTTCTAGATGGATTTTGATAGTAGTTACATGCACATATTGAAATAGCATGCCTTGTATCTGGTGCTAAAATAAAGGTAATATCTGCTGGCAAATTTTTTACCATTTCTTTTGTTAATTTATCTGCTTGTGCCATAATTACTTTTGCACCATTTTTTATAGCATCTTCTATAAACTCGTGCCCATTTTGTTCAAAGCCATCTATAGCAATAAACATATCTCCTTCTTTTATTTTTTTAGAGCTACTTTCTATTTTAGATACTTCTATATCTAAACTTCCTTTTACTTTTAAGCCTTCTATTCCTGACAAAATTTCTTTTAATTCCATAGCCTTCTCCTATATATTTACTCTCTTATATCTTTATTTTTCTTTTGTATTATATCATACCTTATTTTTAAAGCGCAACTTATTTTATGAATTAGCTTATTTGCTTAAATTTCTACAATAATTTTTGTACCCTCATATACACTTATTCCTTTTTTCGGCAATTGCGTTTTTATCATTGTTTGCTCTTTATCATATATTTCTGGCTCATTTTGAATTTTTAAACTTAAGTTTACTTCTTTTAGTACTTTACTTGCTTGTGTTATGCTCATGCCTTCAATATTAGGTACTTCTATTTGTTTTTTGATTTCTTCTTCTTTTTCATTGTCTTTTTGTAGTTCTAAATAAGGAAGCACCTCTGATAAAATTTGCCCTCCGATTGGTGCTCCAACAGCACCTCCTTGGCTTACCCTCCGTTTATTGCAGTAATAATCTAAAAAAATAAATCTAACTTTTTTTGCTAAATTTAGGTAGTTTTATAAATTAAAAGTAATTTCAATTCTACTGCTTGAATATATTTCAATTTTATTTATCATTTCTTTTAGAAAATTATTATTTATGCACTTTCCATTTTTGAACTCATTTGCAATGTCTTTGATTCTTTCTTCTAACTCATTTTTGTTATTGTGCTTAAGTTCTCTAATTAAGTTTTCATATTTTTTTATTTCTTCTTTTGCTTGTATATATTCTGCTTTAAACTCCTCTACTTTGATATACTGTTCACATTTCTTTTTATATAAAACACTCTTCTTTCTTTCTAGTTTTTCAATTTCGTTTTGGTACTCCTTTATCTTTTTCATATTTTCATTATTTTCTTTATAGTAATCAATTAGTTTGCTTGTTATTTTATCTATTTCAATTGGTTTTAGTCTTTTTACTACTTCCTTTTTTACAATTTCATTTAGGTCTTTTTCTCTAATGTATATTTCATTTTTACATTTCTTTTTATATAACAAACTACAATTAAGTCCTGCACTATCATATAAAAATCTTTGTTTATCTTTTGACCTATAAACCTTATATTGCATTTTTGTTTTGCAATATCCACAATATAATAAATCTCTTAATAAATATTCATGTTTTACAGCTGTTCTTCCCTTTTTTGATTGTTTTATTTCTTGTACAATATCATATTTTTCCTTTTCAATTATTGCCTCATGAGTATTTTCTTTTATCATCCAAGTATCCCTTTTTTTATTCTTTTTACAAGTCTTTGCTATATAATTAGTTTCATATTTGTTCATTACTGTATTTCCTGCATAGAATGGATTACTTAACATATCGTTTATTTGTTCTGCATTCCATTTTCTAGCCCTATTTTTCAATTTCATATATCTACTCGGATTTTTTATTTTATTCCTATTAAAATAATCTGCTATTTGACTACTTGTTTTTCCACTTATATACATATCATATATTTTTCTTATATTATCTGCTACATTTTCATCTATCATGATTTTATGTTTGTCTTCCTCTCTTTTTTTATAGCCGTATGGTGCATAGTGTTCAACAAATTGTCCTGATTGTTTCATTGCATTTTTATTAGCTCTTACTTTTTTAGATATATCTGTAATATAGTATTGATTTGCTATTCCACGAAGCATTATGCTGTCATCTATCTCATATCTTTCTCCACTATCTATAAACTCTGTTACAGATATAAATCTTACATCATTGTCTGGAAAAAATACTTCTGTGTACCAACCTGTTTTATTTTTATTACGAGTTAATCTACTGATATCTTTTACAATTACCATATTGATAAAACCTCTTGCTATATCTAACATCATTTCGTTAAGTTTTGGTCTTGAATCTAATATTCCAGAATACCCATTGTCTACATATTCTTTCACTATTTTATACCCATTTTTAATTGCATACCTAGTTGTAATTTCTCTTTGTGCCTCTATACTATTATTTTTTTCTTCATGTTCTTTTGATAACCTTAAATATAGTCCTGCTCTGTACTCTTTCATATTAAGCCACCATATTGAATATGTCGTATTTGTAATAGATGTGTATTTGATTATTATTATCAATTTTTATATCAGATATTATCTCTAATATAATGCTTTTATTCAATTCTTTCATATTTAATATATTTTTCACTAATTCATTTACTTTCTCTTCTGTAACAATTGTTTTATCATTTTCTTCTTTTTCTAAAATTTCTAATTCCCTTTTTATTCTATTCTTTTTATTAACCCTTTCTTGATAATATTTTCTGTAGTCTTCTTCATCTAGTAAACCTTCTTTATAATCTAAATACAATACTTTTATTTCATTTTCTGTTTTCAATATTTCTTTGTTTAGCAGTTCTTTATTATAATCGATACTATTTACTGCATTTTCATTTTGTTGTTTTATAATTAAGTTTTTCATTTTTTCTTTATCTAATGTTCCTATGGTTTCTCTTAAATTTTTGCAAATGATTGTATTAAAAATTTCCTCATCTATTCCTTTACTTCCTCTAATACACTCTTTTCCTCTATATCTTTTTAATCCATTTAGGCAACATATCTTTTTAGATTTTAATTCTTTAGAATTATTTCTTTTATATTCAACCTTTAATGTCATTTTAGCCCCACATTCTTTACATTTTACAAGTCCATTTAAACTCCATTCGTGCTTTTTCCTTTTTATTGTTTTATTTGTGTTTCTTTGACTTTGTACTTTATCAAACAACTCTTCTGTAATAATTGCCTCATGTGTATTACGAGCTATTTTCCATTCTTCTTCTGGAATATACTTTCTTTTTTTAGATTTATAGCTTAAATTGATTTTTTTTCCGTATTCTGTATGCCCTAAATACACTTTATTACTTAGCATTCTTCTTATTGTTTCTTCTCTCCATTTATACCTTATTTCTCCATTATTACTACTATTATTAGGACTTGGAATATCATCTGCTTGTAGTTCTTTGATTATTTGGGTAATAGATTTTCCTTTGCTATATTCTTCATATACTCTTTTTACTATTCTTGCTTCTTGTTTACTTATCACAAGTTTGTGTTTATCTTCTTTTGATTTTTTATAACCATATGGTGCTATTGATCCCATATATAACCCTTTTTCTTTTCTAGCCCAAATACTCGATTTTACTTTTCTTGAAATATCTTTACTATACCAATCATTGATAAGTGTTTTAAATTGTATCATATCATTATTTGCATTTTTAGTTCCTGTGTCTACATTGTCTAAAACTGATATGTAACGGATATTTCTCTCTAGAAAGTATAATTCTATGTAATAATTTGCCTCAAAACTGTTTCTTGAAAGTCTTGATAGGTCTTTTGTAATAATACAATTGATAGTTCCACTTTCTATATCTTGTATCATCCTTTGAAAGCTTGGCCTATTAGTATTAAGCCCCGTGTAGCCATCATCGATATAATAATCTATTAAAAAAAATTCTTCGCCTAACTCTTGTATTTTTTTCTCTATTATATTTTTTTGACTTACTATACTATCACTTACATCTTTATCACCATCTTCCTGCGACAACCTTAAATATCCTGCCACTTTATATTTTTCATACATAATTCAACACCTCTTTTGTGAAGCATATATATTTTGATTAGATTAAAGCTGTGAAATTGCATACTTGCATATAACATCATATAATTTATTTGTATTTTGCACATTTTCTACACATTTTGTTATTACTGTATATTTCTTATTATTTATTTCATAGGTTGTTACATCTTGTCTTTTTTTATCATCTTGTACCATATATACACCTCCTAATTTCTTTTTAAAAATATGATTATAGTATTGAATTTATGACTTAAAAAAATGAGATTAAGTTAAAAATATAACTTAAATCTCATTTTTCTATAGGCTTTTACAACCTTTTTCTAAGAATTCTATTTACTATATAATAACAAATTTATTAAAATTCTCGTAAACCAAAAGTGATAAATCTTACTACTTTATTATCAGCACTTGTTATATCTGCTTGTGCAATATTGTCTAAATTCCAAATGCTTTCATCTAAAAGTAGTCTATTTGTGTAAAATTCTTTTGTCAACAACTCAGCATTAGTAACTGCACTTATACCGTCTATTGTATCACTTGCTGTTCCATTTGCCTCTTCATTTTCATAGCAATTTTCAAAAGTTGCATTTGCGCTGTCTACTACATTTCCTATAAATTTGTCAATCGGCTTGTTATTTTGTTGTAGTTTATTAATCATTGCTGAATTTTTTACAGTTAAGTTTCCAGTTCCTACTTCACCAACAAATCCGCCCCAAGTTGCTGTATTATCAGGATACATCTGACTTTCACTACAACTCATGTAAACATTTGCTATTACATTTTCGATAGTAACGTCTCCTTGTGATAAGGCTACTATACCAGCAGCTCGCTTACCACTTCCATATATTTCTCCTTGTACATAACAATTCTTGATACTTCCTCCTGTTTTAACTGCAACCATTGCTGATAGTTTGCTTCCATAGCTTCTGCCATTTACATAAGCCTTTTCAATATGAATATTTTCATAAGTACAATTTTCATCTTCCACAACCATAGTTGCAACACCTGTATTTCCTAGCATAGTCATATTGGTAAATTTCATATTGGTAAATGTTGCATTAGTTGCTTTTAGTGCAAAAGCTGCAATCTTAGATCTCATTGGGTTACTTGAACTCCAATTAATAAATCCATCTTTCCAATTTACTCCATAAGCATAATCTTTCATGTTTAGTCCATCTACTTTTCCTGAAAAATGTTCAAATAGTGCTGCATTTGCTAGGTTAGAAATCGTATGGTTATTACCTCTAATTTCTCCATAAAATTCTCCTGTTATGACTGACCATGACCCTTTCCAATCATACTTCATATTAGAAAAATCTATATCATTTTCGATGGTAAATATAGCATCTGGATGCGCTTGTAATAATTCTTTAAATTCTTCTGCAGAATGTATTGCATAAGTATCAACCTTATTAATTAGTGTTTTTTCATTTGGATCCCAATTTTTTAACTTTGGAATACACTCTTGGCTTACATAGCTTAAATCCCAAACTTTGGTATCAAATCCTAAAGTATTCGTATAAAATGCTTCATTCGTAATATCTTGCTTGGTTGCTACACTTATTCTTCCTGTAAAATCAATATCTTCTCTTGCTCCAGTTGAAATTCCTGTATTTTCTTCGTATTCGTAATTTCCTTCAAAGCCTTCTATCTGGTCACTTGCTGTTCTTCCATCAAACTTATATTGTTTCATTTGATTTCCTAGTGCAATATTATTCTTAACTACAGAATTTCCTTCTGCTTTTCCTAGTAGTCCTGCTACACCTGCATTTCCTAGCACTTTCACTGTACTAAAGCACTTTGTTATATTAGATTCTCTTAAAATTCCTACAAGTCCTCCTATATCTTGATTTCCCCTGGCATTTCCTAGAGAATAACAATTTTCAACGGTCGTATTGTTAATTGCTTCTCCTATCAATCCTCCACAAGCATTTCCAGAAGCTATCGCAACACCATTACTACTACTTGCTTTGATATGAGATGCTCCTACATAACCAACTAGTAATCCTACTCGGCTAGTTCCTGTAATATTTGCTCCAATAATATGTACATTTTCCAAATTACTAGAAGTCATAATACCAATTAGACCACCTGTATTATTATTTTTATTAGTTACTTTAATATCTTTTGCTAATACATTTGTAAGTTCTACTTTGTCTGCTATTTTAGCAAGTGCTCCTACATCTGTTTCATTTTTATTGATATTGCTTCCTTCTAATTTCAAATTAGCAAGTTTTGCATAACGAATTGTATGGAAGATTGGAACAGTATTTCCTTTTAAGCTATGATTTTTTCCATC
This sequence comes from Clostridia bacterium, assembly GCA_022798335.1. GTDB lineage: Bacteria > Bacillota > Clostridia > TANB77 > CAG-508 > CAG-273. The sequence goes on along the minus strand of JAAWMH010000020.1, from coordinate 3,991 downwards.
TATCTCTCCTATAAATTCACCACTAATTATAGTCTCTGTACTTTCTAAATTAGATAAGTCAATATCATTTTCTAATGTAAAGTTTTCATCTGGATACTTTTCTATTAAGGTTCTAAATTCTTCTTCAGTACGTATTTCATGAACTGGTACATGAATTTCCATGCTCTCATTTGGGTCACTATTCTTTAAGGTTGGTGTTTTGCAAGACGCAACTGTACTAAAGTCCCAAATTTCCTCATTCCAGCCTAAAGTATTGGTATAGAAGTCTTTACTTGTTACATTTTGTCTGTTTGCTACGTTTATTTTTCCTGTGAAGTCAATGTCTCCTCTTGCCCTAGTAGAAATACCTTTATTTTCTTCATATTCATAATTTCCTTCATATGTTGCTAGTTGTTCTTGAACCGTTTTACCATCAAATTTATAGTGCTGTCTAACTTGATTTCCTAATGCTATGTTGTTTTTAACAATAGAATTTGTAATAGATTGCCCTACAAATCCTGCAACACCATCTGTTCCATCTACTTTTGTTATACTCAAAGAATTACTTATTGTAGATGCTTTACTTAAAAGTCCTACAAATCCACCAACATTTTGGTTTCCTTTAGCTGTTCCTCTTGCATAACAGTTTTCAACCATTGTTCCATTGGTGATTTCTCCCATAAAGCCACCAACAGCATTACCTGTACCAGTAGCAGTTCCATTACTACTACATGCTTTTATGTTAGAATATCCAATATATCCTGTAAGTGTTCCAACACGGTTAGTTCCTGTTACATTTCCTCCAATGACATGTACATTTTCTAGTTCTCCATAAGTCATAATACCAATTAATCCACCAGTGTCATCTCTTCTGTTTATAACTGTGATATCTTTTCCTATCACATTTTTAAGTTCTATATTATCTGCTATTTTAGTAAGTGCTCCTACATCTGTTTCATTTTTATCGATGTTACTTCCTTCTATTTTTAAGTTTTCAATATAAGTATGTTGAGCTGTATGGAAGATTGGTACTTTGTTGCCTCTTAATGTATGATTATTTCCTTCAATTCTTCCCATAAACACACCATCAATAATGGTAGTCGTGCTTTCTAAAGTAGATAAGTCAATATCTTGTTCAATTACAAAGGTTGCTTCTCTATGTTCTTTTAATAGACTTTCAAATTCTTCTGCATTGGTTATGCTATATCTTTCACCTGTCATTGTTATATCATTTGGGTCATCATTTTTTAATTTTGGTAATCCTCCACTTGCTACTCTACTAAAGTCCCAAATATGATTATCCCAAGTTAAAGTGTTTGTATAGAAACTTTCTTTCTTAACTTCTGTTCCTTCTACCTCTGTAATTTTTCCTGTAAAGTCAATACCTGCTCTAGTTGTTGTTGATTTTCCTACATTGACTTTATTTTCATAGTTTCCACTAAAGTTCTTGAATTTATCACTAGCTGTTCTACCATCAAACTTATATCCTACAGTTTGATTTACTAAGGTAATATTATTTTTTATAATAGAGTTATTTGTTGTTTGTCCTACAAAGCTTGCTATACCAGCATTTCCTGTAGCTTTTGTATTACTAAAACAGTTCATAATATAAGAAGTATTGACATAGCCAACTAATCCACCAATATCTTGGTTTCCTTGTACTTCTCCTATTGTATAACAATTTGTAAGAGTTGTTTTACTATAAATTTCTCCTACTAGTCCTCCAGCTGCATTTCCTGTTGAACGTACTTTTCCATTTGCACTACACTCTTCTACTTGGCTTTGACCAACATAACCAGAAATTCCTCCAACTCTTGTTGTTCCTATTACATTGCTTCTAGTTACATGTACATTTTTTACAAAACTGTATACTGTACTACCAATTAGTCCACCAACTTGTTTATTCGTAGCAGATATGGTAATGTCTTTTCCTTGTACATTTTCCATTTGGCTATATTCTAATGTTTTAGCCAAAGCTCCTACATTCATTAAACTACTTGTTATATTACTATTTTCTACTTGTAGATTAGAAATATGAGCAAATTTAACGGTGTTAAAGATTGGAATAGTATTTCCTGTTAATTTGTGTCCTTGCCCATCTAGTTTTCCCATAAAGTATCCATCCACAATAGCATTTCCTTCGGTTATGCTAGATAAGTCAATATCATTGTCTAATACATAGTAAGCACAAGGATTTTGAGTTAATTTTTGTTTCAATTCTTCTGCTGTTTTGATATGAACTTTTTGGATATTTCCATCTAATACTTCTGCTCTAAAATCATCAGTTACACGTTTTAAGTAATGGTAATTCACTCTTCTTACATTTGTACTATTGCTAACATTCCTATCATTGTTTGCAGCATCTAGTTTTAATGCTTCTACATATTTTTCTACTAATTCGTCTGAATTTAAGTATGGAATGGTATTCCAACTGTTTTCCATTAACTCATAACGCTGTGTTTTAAATTTCTTCCAAGTCATATCTGGGTCTTTGGTTACTTTTTGAATGGCATCTAAGTCATTTTTACTCTTTCCACTAAAGTAGGTAACATATCCTCCGTCATATCCACCAATTCCTAGCATTTGCCATGATGTATAAGTAAATCCATAAGAATGGGTTCTTCCTTTTTCATTATATGGTTGATACCAACGTCTTATATACATACCTTCAGAACCATATAGTCCTTGTTCTCCTGTTTGTGTAACTGGTGCTGTTACACCTGGTTTAATGGTAATCTGATTATCATAAATGTCTTCAACTGTTTTTAAGTCCATTTCTTCAAATTCTTCTTTAGTAATTGGTTTCCATCCTACATTAGCATAATTTCCTGGTGCATTTGGATAGTAAATTTGTACTGCCACTTTTGATTGTTCTTCTGGTGTTAATTGTAAAAATGCTTTTGCTTCTGCATAGTCTAAAAAGTCTATGGCTTCAAACATTCTTTTATAATAACTTTCTATTTTTTCTGTAGAGTTAATTCTTTCAGTGGTTAAGTTTGTGGTGATTACTTGACTACTATTATAGTTGTAGCTTAAGTTAAAGTTTACTGCTCCATCACCAAATCCTTGGGTTGTATTTCCATCTGTATAATCCTCTGTTCCTGAGCCATCATTATTGTTACAACCACCAACTGGTCTAAATCCATTTCTCTTAAAGAATAAGAAGTTACATTGGTTATGACCTGTCTCGTGTGTCCAAGTACGTCCATAACTTGTTAATATGTTATCAACAACATAGTAAATTCTTTGGGAACCAGAATAAGCTGCTACTGCTCTTATTGTGAACCATTCATTTAATAGTTCATTAAAGTTTTTACAGAAAGGATCAGTTGATGTTCCTTTTTTCTGTTCTCCTAATACAGGTAGAACAGTTGTGTCAATTGCTATATCACATACTTTATTAAAAATAGATGGTTCTATAAATCCTGCTGCTGTGGTATAAAATACACCAACTTGGTTAGCAAAATTTTTCATTAAATTTTGTAGGTTTTGAATTTGTGCTTCATTTCCTGGTTCTCTTATATAAAGTCTTTGAGAACCTACTAAAAATGTCGTTGGTGCTGATATCATATAACCTGAATCTTCTGGCAAGGTTAACATTGGTAAGATAAATTTTTTCTGTTTCTTTAGTTGTGTCCAAGCACGATAATCAATACTGTCTTCATATCCTTTTGCTGGCACTTCTACTAACATACCATTAAAGTTCTCTGCAAACCAATCATTTGGTTCTTGATTATTGGCAAACATTTTAATATTGTGTTCCACAAATTCACTAACTGTTGTAAAGCCAACACAAGGTCCTAAGCTTTCTTCATAGAATAAGTAAGAAACATGAGAACCTAATGAAGTACTTGCTAAACATAAATTTACTAAATTGTTTGTATTTACACCCGTATTGTATAGTTCTCCTTTAAAGAATACAATATCGCTTACTTTCATGTCACTAACTTTAAAGCCATAAAAACGTGAATAATAGTTATAAGCAAACATATATTGTTTTAGCTTATTCGTA
>JAAWMH010000006.1 GCA_022798335.1 Clostridia bacterium | reverse complement strand
ACCGCTCTCAATCTAAAAGAATGAGTTAAGTTCGTTCGACTTGCATGTCTTATGTGCGCCGCCAGCGTTTATCCTGAGCCAGGATCAAACTCTCTTGTTTTTTCAAGTTTTTTGACTCTTAATTTAAGTTAGTTCTTTATTTAAAATTATGTTCATAATTTTAAATTTTAGAAATAACTTATGCAGAATTTCTAACGAAATTCTGTAATTACTTTAGAAGTACTGGCTTATTTTTTTCAATGGTTTACTTCCATCTTTTTTATTATTGGTTTTTCTCAAAGGTTTATTGTTTACTTTTCAATGTGCTATTAAAATCTTCAGACGATGCTTTCGACTGAAGACATTTTTTATTTTAGCACACGAATTAATTAAAGTCAACACATTTTTTAAAAAAGTTTTATTTTTTTTAGTGGAAATTTTTTCTACTCTTTAAAAGCCTGATATCTCTAACAAATTTCATACTATTTTTTCTTCTTGTTTTTCCTTTTTTGACGAATCATAATCTTATTTTTAGTATATACTTTTCCTTCTTTATTTTATTATATCAACAAAAAATGAAAATAGATTTTTTTGTATCTATTTTCATTTTACTTTCTTTTTTAGTTTTTGTTTGCTATTTTATAATTGTGGTATTAAACTTGTTTGTGGTTTATTATTGTTTATATTATTAAACCTATTCATTTGTAAATAAATGGTTTGATTTATTGCTGTAATTAAGAAATTTGCTGTTAAATTTCCAATTGGTTCTAAGCCATTTGCATTTGCAACAGTTATTACTGCGCTTTCTGCACCTTGCATGTACTTCATAATATCATTTTCATCTGCTATATTTAGTTCTAGTTGTTCTACTACTTTTATAAGCGATCTGCTAGCATTTTCTATGATGCCTTCAAAGAATTGCTCTAATTGTTCTTTTGAATAATTATTAACAATAACTGTATTAGAATTTTTAAGTTCTTGTATTTCTGGTGCTTCTGTTTCCATTTTTATTGTTTTATCGTAAGAAGCTTTTATGTTATTGTTTTGATAATCTTTTATTGTAATACTACTTGTATTATGAATTGTATTATTGCTAATATTTCCTAATGTTGTATTTGAAGTTATTTGATAAGAACTTTCTTTGCTGCCTACTACGATGCTTACCTCATGCATTGTTTCAGCACGAGAAATTGTTTTTTGCAGATTAATTTGTGCAAGTGCTACATCTTGTTTTAAGTCTTCTATTGTTATAATTACCTTTTGTTTTTCTTTTGTGTTATTTGCTATATCAAACATAATTCCTATTTCTTTATTCATGTTTAATTGGGTTCTAATAGTTTTTCCTTCTGATTGATATACTATTATTTCTATTGTAAATTCTTCTTTTTGCATATTTTGTGCTAATTGTTCTAATGCCTCTACAAAATCTTCTGGTGAAGTTTGCTTTCCTATTTCTAATTCCGTAATTATTTTTTCTAGTATATTCATTGTTTGTGTATCGTCTTTTGCTTTTTTTACAACATTGTTTAAAATCGTACTTATCTCATTTTGATTTAGCATTAATTTATATCCACTTGCTTCATAGGTTTTATCTTCTATTTTTATATTTACTTTTTCTGTTTTGCTATAGTTTTCTTTTGCTATACTATCTATAATAATTTTGTAATAGGTATCTTCTAAATATTTAGCTTCTTCTTTTGTAATTATTTCTGTATTTTTTGCTACTTCTAATGGAATAGTATCTGGAATTTGATTAACAGTTTCTTCTGGAAGTCCTATTGTTCTTGCAAATTGTTTTAAATCTTTATTGCGAATTCCTATATAGTTTGCATATATTTGATCAAATTTCACTCCATATACATCATTATCATTAATATAAGAAAAGTTTAATACATTTTCTTCTCCATCTTTTAGTACTGCTTCTGTATAGCTTCTTTTCGTATCTTTATTATGTTTTGAGTTTGTATTCATTTGAATTGTTTGTACTTGCCCTTCTTTTTTTTGCATTTCTACTTTTAAAATGCCTTCTGAACTATAAGAATTCTCTTTTTTAAATTGTTCTTGGTTTTGTATTACCTCTGATACTAATAATGTTGATAACTCGTTATCTTCAAATAAATATTTTGCAAATAGTTGGTCATTTGTTTTTAATAAATCTGTTGCAAAGTAAAGTGCAGCAAATGCTCCTCCTGCCATTATAATTAATGCTATTACAATAATTACTACAATAAGTAGTGTCTTTTTTCCTTTCATTGTTTTTCCCCTTTCTTTTTTCTTATGCCTATTATACCATATTTTTTTATTTGTATATATCTTTTTATTTTCTAATTTATTTTTCCTCTTCTTCCCAATTTCTTGATTCATAACTTTTAGTACGGTCTTCTTGGCTTCTGTATTCTATATTTCTTTGATATGCTTCTACAATTTTTCCTTGTCTTTCTTGCTGCCATCTTCTTTCAAATACTAAAAAATAACGGCTATCTGTTATTACCTTTGAAACTGCATCTTCTTTATATATAAAGTCAGTATCTATAACAACCCAATCTCCTGCTTTTAATGTTTTTCCTTTTACTTTTTTATCCATTCCAACCGCTTGTGGGTCTACATCCATTTCTTCTCCATTTAAGGTTGGCTGATTTTCTTTTCTTAATTTTCCAACATTTGAAAACCTTACATCTTTCCATATAATTCCATCATCTCTTAGTTCTTTGTATAATTGATACAACTTTTCTACTTGTAAATCTTCTTTTTTTAGTTTATCTACTCTATCACTAATTTCAATACAAGCAAATGCTTTATTATTATCTCTTTCATCGATTAAATTCGTTCTTGTTAATGGTTGTAAAATTCTAGGATGATTTGGTATTTCATATGTTTCCCTTGTTCTTCCTATTTTTAATGCTTTTTGTCCTATTTCATATACTCTACTATAAGAACCTTTTCCAATTCGTTTTATATCTATCATTCTTACTTTTTGCTCTGCTAATAATTCCTCTATTATTCTTTGTGCAGTTGGAATGTAGTCTTGTACTAATTGCTCTTTTTCACTTTGGCTTTTTTTGTTAAACGGTATGCCTTCTAATAATTCTCTTGCTATTTTTGCTTTTCTGCTTCCTAATCCTGCATTTAGTTTTTCATCTGTTTCTTGCGATAGCCCTTTTAATTTTAAAGCTTCTTCTAATGAAACTCCCTCTTGTATTATGGTATCTATATGGCTTTTTAGCATCTCATCTGCATCATCAAATATTTCCTTACACATTATATAAAATTTAGTTTTTGTAAGTCCTGCCACAGCACCTTTTTCAGCCTCTTCTGGCAGTATTCTACCATACCTTTTTATAATAGTATCAAAATTTTCTTTTACAATTTCTGCTGTTTGCCAATTTTTCATTAAGTTTTCTAGTAATACATCTAACTGAAAATAAGAAGTTTGGTTTAAGATAAACTCAAAATTATCTGCTATAATTTGTGATGGACTTTTCTTTTTAAAAAACATTGCCCATATGTTTATTCTTTTTCTTACCACTAATTGTTGCCCCTGGCTTAATAGTTCTTCTACTATAGAAAGGGTTAAATCCCTTTCTTTATTTACTTTACTTTTTAATTTCTTTAAAAACTCTCTTTCGTTCAAACTTTTACTCCTTACTTTATTACTGTTTGATTCCTCCTGCTATATATTTTTCTTTTCTAGTTATCTTATTTTCTTTGTCTTACTACTTCGTACATAACAATTCCTGCTGATACTGAAGCATTTAATGAAGTTATGTTTCCTTTCATGGGAATTTTTACTAAAAAGTCACAATTTTCTTTTACAAGTCTTGCCATTCCATAGCCTTCGCTTCCAATTACAATTGCTAATGGCATTTTATAATCTTGTTTGGTATATTCTACTTTAGTATCCATATCTGTTCCACATATCCATATATCTTGCTTTTTTAAATATTGAATAGTTTCGTTTAAATTATTTACTCTTGCAATTTTCATATATTCTACTGCTCCACAAGAAACCTTGCTTACAGTGCTATTTACACTAGCTGCTCTTCTTTTTGGAATAATAATTCCATGTACTCCTGCTGTTTCTGCTGTTCTAATAATAGAGCCTAAATTGTGTGGGTCTTCTATTCCGTCTAATATTAGTAAAAATGGTATTTCATGTTTTTGTTTTGCTAGCTCTAAAATATCTTCTACTTCACAATAATTAAAAGGTGGTACTATAGCAATAACTCCTTGATGATTTACAGTTTGTGCTATTTGATTTAGTTTGTTTCTTTCTATTTCATTTAGGAGGATTTTTCTTTCCTTCGCAATTGCTATAATTTTATGAATTGAACCGATGTTTTTCACCTTTTGCTACTAATATTTTGTTAATATCTCTATTTGATTCTAATAATTCTAATACCGCATTTCTTCCTTCTACTTGGTCTAGATATTCTTCTTTTTCCATATTCTTCATCTCTTTCTTAGAACAAATAAACAGTTTTATTATATTTGTTTTTTCGTTAATTATACTTTATTTTAGGAGGTTTCATCATGCTTTTTGCCATCATTGTTAATGTCATCGGATTCCTTGGTCGCCTCTTTGTTTGTATCACTTCTTTCTCTTTGCCTAATTTCACTTTAGCGCTCATCCATCTTTATTGCGTCTTCTATTTGATTGAGCTCTACCGTGAGGAGCATCCAAAAAGGTGCAAAAAGCCTGAAGATGAGCTATGGATTGGATGAAATCTTACTCATCGTTAACCTCACTTACTGCCTATTAGTTCACAGGCAAGCTGCATCTGCTCTTTTATAAAGGGCTGGTGCGTTTTTTATTCTTCGTCTAGCTTTAATACTGATAAAAATGCCTCTTGTGGTATTTCCACATTGCCTATTTGCCTCATTTTCTTTTTACCACGTTTTTGCTTTTCTAGTAATTTTTTCTTTCTAGTAATATCTCCACCATAGCATTTTGCTAAAACGTCTTTGCGCATTGCTGAAATAGTTTCTCTTGCTATAATTTTTCCGCCAATTACTGCTTGTAATGGTATAGTAAATAATTGCCTTGGAATAACTCCTTTTAGCTTTTCTACCATTTTTTTACCTTTTTCGTAGCTGCTATCTCTATGTACAATAAAAGATAATGCATCTACTCCTTCGCCATTTACCCAAATATCTAATTTTACTAAGTCTGACCTTTGGTATTCTTTTAGCTCATAATCAAATGAAGCATACCCTTTTGTTTTTGACTTTAGAGTATCAAAAAAGTCATATATGATTTCATTTAATGGTAGTTCATAAATTAAAGTTACTCTATTTGCATCTAAGTATTTCATATCGCCATATATACCACGCCTATTTTGGCATATTTCCATAATGCCTCCAACATATTCTTTTGGTGTAATAATTTCTGCTTGTACCATTGGTTCTTCCATATAATCTATTTCATTTGGTGTTGGCATATCAGACGGATTATATAATTCTACAATTTCGCCATCTGTTTTATGTACTTTATAAATAACAGATGGTGAAGTTGTAATTAAGCTTAAGTCAAATTCTCTATCTAATCTTTCTTCTATAATTTCTAAATGTAATAATCCTAAAAATCCACATCTGAAACCTGACCCTAATGCTCCTGAAGTTTCTGGTTCATATTCTAAAGCTGCATCATTTAGTTTTAATTTTTCTAGTGCTACTTTTAAGTTTTCATAGTCGCTTCCATCTACTGGATAAATACCACAATATACCATTGGATTTACTTTTTTGTATCCTGGAAGTGGCTCTATTGCTGGATTTTCTTTTAAAGTTATTGTATCTCCTACTCGTACATCTGATAGGCTTTTAATACTTGCTGCAATATAGCCTACTTCTCCTGCTTTTAGTTCTTGCTTAGGCATGTAACTTCCTGGCTCAAAGTAGCCAACTTCTGTAATGGTAAATGTTTTTCCTGATGACATTAGTACCATTTCTTGTCCTACTTTTACGGTTCCATCTTTAATGCGTACATAGGCTATTGCACCTTTATAATTATCATAAATAGAATCAAATATCAATGCTTTTAGTTGTTTTGTTTCATCTCCTGTTGGACTTGGAAGATCTGTTACAATTCTTTCTAATACTTGTTCTACATTTAAGCCTGATTTTGCTGAAATACATGGCGCATCTTCTGCTGGTATTCCAATAATATCTTCTATTTCTTTTTTGATTTCGTCTGGTCTTGCGTTTGGCAGATCTATTTTATTAATTACTGGTAAAATTTCTAAGTTATTATCTAATGCTAAATATACATTTGCTAGTGTTTGTGCTTCTACTCCTTGGCTACTATCTACTACCAAAACCGCTCCATCACATGCAGCTAAACTTCTAGATACTTCATAATTAAAGTCTACATGTCCTGGGGTATCTATTAAATTTAATTCATATTCTATTCCATCTTTTGCACAATATTTCATACGAACTGCCTGCGATTTTATTGTAATGCCACGTTCTTTTTCGATATCCATGTTATCTAGTACTTGATTTTCCATTTCTCTTTTAGAAAGTACTCCTGTTATTTCGATTAGTCTATCTGCTAAAGTAGATTTTCCATGGTCGATATGTGCAATTATACTAAAATTTCTAATTAAGCTTTTTCTGTCTTGCAACTTTAGTTCCTCCATACTTTTTAATCTTTGTGCTTATTTTATCATACTAAATTTTGAAAAGCAATTCCATTTTTTAATTTAAAATAGTATCTTTCTAATGAAAATTAGTATAAAGTAATTACAAAATAAAAAAAGATTACTCTTAATTTCTTAAGAGTAATCTTTTTTAAATATAATCTCTATAACTTATTATATTGCGATGCATTCTATGCTTTGGATAATAACATTCAAAATCATCATCATAACAATCATAATAATAGTCATCATAATACTTGTCATGATATTCTATATCATCTGTTATCATTGCTGCAAATATTCCAAGTGAAACAATACAGGTAATAATAATAGTTGGAATACTAATTGCACTAACAATTAATCCTGCTATACTAAGTCCTCTTTTACTATCATTGTTTTTATTTTTCTTTATAGTATCTACAATTCCTAATATAAGCCCTACTACTGCTAAAATAAAAGCAATAAAGCAAATAAATGGTATCCATCCAATTACAATTGCAACAATTCCTAATACTAATGAGGCTATTCCCATATTTTTTCCTCCTTATAATTTGTTTAACTTCTATTCCTATTATACCGTTTTCTTTCTAGTATGTCAATTTTCTATTTTTTTCAAGAAAATTCTTTTTATTTCGTCTTTACAAAACCTATATCTTAATATAAAATATGCTTATCTTATATTTATTATGAAAGGAAAACTATGTATCAATTTATTTCAAAATGTGAACAAGATACCATTGAATTTGCCTCTAAACTTGCTAAAAAGTTGGCTCCTAAAGATATTATTGTTTTGTCTGGCGAACTTCGGTAGTGGAAAAACAAAATTTGTACAAGGTATTCTAAAATATTTTGAACTTGAAAATGAAATTTCTAGTCCTACTTTTACAATTGTAAATGAATACCATGCTTCTGTTTGCCCTATTTACCATTTTGATGTATATCGTTTAGCAGATTTAGACGAGTTTTATGCTATGGGTGGCGAAGAATATTTTGAAAATGGTATTTGTTTAATTGAATGGGGTGAAATGATTGAAACAATTTTGCCTCCTGATTATATCAAGATTACATTTCAAAAAAATTGTAAGCATACAGAGTATCGTACACTCAATATTGAAGCTTTTGGTAATAAATACTTAAATTTATTTTAGGGTTATAGATTTTCCCTTTTTAAAATCTAAATACATATTATAGGACTTTTGAAATGAAAATTTTAGCTTTAGATACTTCTTCTAAAAATGCTTCTGTTGCAATTTTAGAAGATGAAACCATTTTAATACAATTAAATAATAGCGATGAAAAAACACATTCGCAAAAGTTAATGCCTATGATTGATGAAGCTTTTCAAAAAACAAATTTAGCTTTAGAAGATATTTCTTTAATTGCTTGTGGCTTAGGACCTGGTTCTTTTACAGGTGTTCGAATTGGAATTGCTACTGCAAAAGCTTTTGCAGATAGTAAAAATATAGCTACTACTCGGTATTTCTTCTTTAGAAGCTTTAGCTTATAACTTAAACCAAGAAGGTTATATTTGTTCTTTAATAAATGCTAATCATGACAATTTGTATGCTGGTTTTTTTCACATTGGCTTTCAAAATGGGCATTTGCAAACTTTAGAAAAGCATTTTACCTTTTTAGATTTAAAAGATGCTTCTGGTAATTTAAATGTTTCTTCTCTTGTTTGCTTTTTTAAACAAAGTGGCTTTTTAAATGTTTCTAACCCTATTTATTTTGTTGGAGATGGTGCTTTTCTTTATCAAAACTTACTAGAAAATTTGCCTTTTAAAATCAAAGTTTCTAGTCTTAAAGACGCTGTTATCTCTAGTATAACTATTGGTCATATTGGTTATACTAATTATAAAGATGGAAATTATGGAACCTCGGCAGTTCTTTCTCCTATTTATTTAAGAAAATCTCAAGCTGAACTTGCTTTGGAGGAAAAACAAAAATGAATATAGAAGTTATGTCTATGACACTGACAGATTTAGATAAAATTGAAGATTATCTTTTAGAAGATTTTGACGATTTTTGGTCTTCTTCTATGCTGAGGCAAGAATTAGAAAATAAACAAAATTTAAATTCTCATTATTTTGTTGCAAAAATAGACGAAACTATAGTTGGCTTTGTTGGACTTTTAATAGTTTTAGATGAAGTAACTATTATGAATATAGTAACTCGTAAAGATAAAAGAAATTTACGGTGTTGCTTCTTGTTTATTAAAATACATTATACATTTTTCTAAAAATCATCATGTTACTTCTATTACATTAGAAGTAAATGAAAAAAATACAGCTGCTATTAGTTTATATCAAAAATTTAATTTTATACCTGTAGGAGTTCGCAAAAAATATTATCATCATACAGATAATGCTATTTTAATGACACATATGCTCTCATAAGTGTATTTTAAACTTAAAATAATTGTGTAGTTAGCTGTTATGCACTTGTTATTATAGGTAACTTGCTGCAAACAAACCAAGGAGGAAAATAAAAAAATGAAAAAAACAAATGAACTTAATTTTAAAAATTTAAAAATGGTATGTAATCCTGACCAATTTGAATTTGAGTCTACTGAAGATTTAGACCCTATTGATACTGGTATTGGTCAAGATAGAGGTATTAAAGCTTTAGAATTTGGTTTAAATGTCGATGTACGTGGTTATAACCTTTACATAGAAGGTCCAAGTGGCGTTGGTAAAACTATGTACACAAAAAATTACTTAAACGCTATTTCTAAAAAGAAAAAGGCACCTCAAGATTGGTGTTACATTTACAATTTTGATGACCCGAATGAGCCTATTGCAGTTTCTTTACCTGCTGGTGGTGGTAAGGTTTTTCAAGAAATGATGGAACATTTTATTAATGATGTTAAAATTGATATTAAATCTACTTTCAATAATGAAGAGTTTGAAAAAGAGCGTGCTTTAATTAAACAAGAATATGAAGAAAAACGTAGCAATTTAATGGAGAAATTAAATAAAAAGTCTTCTACTTATGGTTTCCAAGTAAAAGCTTCTCAAACTGGTATTTATATGATGCCTGTTTTAGATGGTAAGGCTCTTCCTGAAGAAGAATTTAATAAATTAGACGAAGCTGTAAAAAAAGAGTATGAAGATAAATCTACTATTGTTCAACAACACATTATGGAAGCTATTGGAGAAATAAAATCATTAGAGCGTGAATCTGCTAGAAAAGTGGAAGAATGGCAGTCTAATGTGGCTCTTTTAACAGTAAATACTCATATTAACTATATTAAGTCTAAATATAAACGAAATAAAAAGATTAATCATTTCTTAGATAATATTAAAAAAGATATTTTAAAAAATATTTCACATTTTATAGCAGATGATAAGCAAGATGGAAACAAACAACCTGCTCCTTCTCAAGCTAAGCCTGAGCTTTTCAAGCCTTGGCTTAATTATCGTGTGAATTTATTTATTGATAATAGTAATTTAGATGGTTCTCCTGTAATTATGGATTCTAATTATTCTTATCATAACATTTTTGGAAAATTAGAATACGAAAATTATTATGGTGCTTTAAAAACTGATTTTACCATGTTAAAGCCTGGTCTTTTGCACAAGGCTAATGGTGGTTATATTATTTTTCAAGCAAATGATTTACTTTCTAATGGTTTATGCTATGAAGCTTTAAAAAAGGCTCTCAGAACTAAAGAATTAGGAATTGAAAATGCTGCTGATCCTCGTTCTTCTATGGTTATGATTTCTTTAAAACCTGAACCTATTCCTTTAGATTTAAAAGTAATTATTATTGGTAGTGAAAATATTTATCAAAATTTACTTGCTATGGATAGCGATTTTAAAAAATTATTTAAGATTAAAGTAGAGTTTGAAGATGATGCTCCTTTAACAGTAGAAAACATGAATAAGTTAGCAAGATTTATTGCAGGTTATTGTATGCAAGAAGAGCTTCCTCCTCTTAACAAAGATGCTGTAGCTAGAGTTATTGAATATGCTTCTAAAATTGCAAGTAGCCAGCAAAAACTTTCTACTCGTTTTAACGATTTAGCACAAGTAATTGGTGAGGCTGCTACTTGGGCTAGAATGGGTCGTTCTAAAGTAGTTACTGCAGAATATGTAGATAAGGCTTTAAAAGAAAGTGTTGAAAGAGTAAAAAAATATGATTCTCGTTATATGGAAATGATTAAAGAAAACTCTTTATTAATTGATACTTCTAATTTTGTAACTGGCCAAATAAATGGTCTTACTGTTATGAGTATTGGAGAATATAGTTTTGGAAAGCCTGTTAGAATTACTGCAAATACCTATACTGGGAAAAGTGGTATTATTAACATTGAACGTGAAGTAGAACTTTCTGGTTCTTCTCATTCTAAAGGTGTTCTTATTTTAAGTGGCTATTTAGGTGAAATGTTTGCTCAAGATATCCCTCTTTCTCTTACTGCTAGTATTTGTTTTGAGCAATTGTATAATGGTGTAGATGGGGATAGTGCTTCTAGTACAGAGTTATATGCTATTTTATCTAGCCTTTCTAATATTCCTATTAACCAATCTTTAGCTGTTACTGGCTCTGTTAACCAAAAAGGTGAAATTCAGCCAATTGGTGGTGTGAATGATAAAATCGAGGGATTTTTCCAAATTTGTAAAATGCGTGGCTTTAATGGTAGCCATGGTGTTATTATTCCAAAGCAAAATGTAAATAATTTAAATCTTTCTAATGAAATAATTGAAGCTGTTAAAAAAGGCGATTTTCATATTTATGCAATTTCTACTATTGAAGAAGGTATTGAACTTTTAACTGGCGTTCCTGCTGGTAAGAAAGACATAAATGGTAACTTTCCTGCTGGCTCTGTTAACTATTTAGCTTATGAAAAACTAAAAAAATATGCTGAAATTAGTAGAAAAATGAAAAGTTAAAAGAAATACTTTACTTTTTTCTTTAATATATGATATGATATATTTCTACTCGCTATAAGCAAATTTATTTTGAAAGGAAAGATGAAAAGTGAGTGATATTTCCAAAAAAACGGTAGCTGATATGGCCGATAAATTAGAGCCTGTTGAAGGTACTGATCATTTAGGTAATCACTATCGGTTTCAAATTTTTCACTGGCTTGGAAACTTAGGTTTATGTGATGAACATGGTAAAAAGGTTCTTATTCCTGCAACTAGCACTCATAAAAAATTGTATGTGAATTTTAGTTACGAAGCAATTATTGCGGGAAATCATCTTCAGGGTTGGGAAGTATTTTCTTTAGACTGTACAAGACTTTGGCCTGGTCATATTCCTTTTAGAAGTCTAACAATTTTAATGCATAAACTAAGGGGTCGTTCTAAGACTTGGCGTAATAAAAAGTCTTAAGTATTAAAAAAAATCCAGAGATCTTAAATAATTTTAAGTTCTCTGGATTTTTTATTTAACTATTTTAGAAAAAGTTAATCTTCCTTTTTTTCTTCAGCTGCTGGTTCTTCTACAACATTTTCTACTTTTTCTTCACTTACAGTATCTGTAACTTCTTCTGTTACAACTTCTTTTTCTTCTACTGCTGGAGCTTCTTCTGGTGCTGCTTCTACAGGTGTTGCTGGTTCTTCAGCTACGTTTTTTTCTGCATTTGCTTCTTCTACTACCTCTAGAGTAGCTTCTTCTACTAAATCTTCCTTAACAGTAATTTCTTTGTCTTCTATTCTAGCTGTAACATCTTCTTTTGTTTTAGCTGCTTTACCAATTCTATCTCTTAAGTAATATAGTTTTGCTCTCCTTGCTTTACCTACTCTTACTAATTCTACTTTTTCTACTAATGGTGAATGTAGTAAAAATGTTTTTTCAACACCTACACCATAAGAAATTTTTCTTACTGTAAAAGTACTATTGACTCCTCCATTTTGCTTTTTAATAATAATTCCTTCAAATACTTGTATTCTTTCTCTATTACCTTCTTTAATTTTTTGATGAACTCTAACAGTATCACCAACTTTTAAATCAGGTATCTTGTTCTTTAGTTGTTCGTGTTCAATTGATTTTATGATATCCATGATTTGAATATCCTCCTTTCTTTTTATTTAAATCAAGTCTGGTCTTTTTTTCTTTGTTATTTCTAATTGTTTTTGTTTTCTCCATTTTGCTATATTTTCATGATGACCAGAAAGTAATACTTCTGGTACTTTTTGTTTATGAAATATTTCTGGTCTTGTATATTGTGGATATTCTAAAAGGTTTTGTGTAAAAGATTCTTCTTTGGTAGATTCTTCTTTTAATACTCCCTCGATATATCTACTTACAGAGTCTACTAGAACCATTGCTGGAATTTCTCCTCCGAGTTAATATGTAGTCTCCTATTGAGATTTCTTCATCTACAATTTCATCTATTACTCTTTGGTCTATTCCCTCATAATGCCCACATAATAAAATTAGATGGCTTTGTTTAGAAAGTTCTATTACTTTTTCTTGTTTTAATGTTTTTCCCTGTGGAGATAAGAAAATTACTTTTGCATTTTTTCTATCTTTGATAGAGCTATATGCATCATATACTACCTCTGGCATCATTACCATTCCTGCTCCTCCGCCATAAGGTGTATCATCTACCTTTTTATGTTTATCTTTTGAAAAGTCTCTTATATTAATTAAATTAACTTCTATTAATTTTTTCTGAGTTGCTCTTCCGATAACACTTTGTTCTAGCGGTGCAAACATTTCTGGAAAAAGAGTTAATATGTCAAATTTCATAATTTTCCTTTCTAAATTAGTCCTTTTATAATATGTACTATTATTTTTTCTTGCTCTGTATCAATCTGTTTGATTACTTCTTTAATGGCTGGTAACAAAGTTTGTTTGCCAATCTCATCTTTGATAACATAAATGTCGTTTGCTCCTGTATTATAAATATCTACTACTTTTCCAAGTAACATTCCTTCATCAGTATAAACTGTACTTCCAATTAAATCTGCTATAAAGTATGTATTTTCTGGAAGCTCTTTTAAATCTTTTCTTGCTATTTTAATATAACATTCTCGATAGTTTTCTGCTTCCTCAATAGTGTTTATTCCTTTTAGTTTTAGCAAAACTTGATTTTTACTATACTTCACTTCTTCAATTTGCATTTTTTCTAGTTTTTTATTTTTTTCTACTAAAATAAAATTCAATGTTTCAAATTTAGAAATGTCATCTGTAAAAGGATTTACTTTTAACATGCCTTTAATTCCAAAGTGATTTACAATTTGTCCTAATTCAAAATATTCTTGCTTCATGTATTTTCCTCTACTCTACAAATTCAACGTTTACTCTTTTATGTTCTTTTGCTCCTAAAGATTTCATTACAACGCGAATTGCTTTTGCAACTCTTCCTTGTTTTCCAATTACTCTTCCCATATCGCTTTCAGCTACTTTTACTTCTAAAGTAATTGTTTTTTCATCTTCTTTAGAACTGATTGCTACTTGCTCTTTATTTTCTACCATATTTAAAATGATACTTTCTAAAATTTCCTTCATATACTTATCCTTCAAATTTCTTATTTTTTTGATGCTCTTTCGATTAAATTCTTAACTGAATCTGTTGCTTTTGCACCATTTTTTACCCATTGTTCATATTTTTCGTTATTAATTACGATTGTAGAAGGTTCTGTCATTGGGTCATATGAACCTATTTTTTCGATGATTTTTCCATCTCTTGGACTTCTAGAATCTGCAACTACAATATGATAGAATGGAGCTTTTTTAGCACCTTGTCTTTGTAATCTAATTTTTACCATTTTTGTTTTCACCTCCTGAAACTTTAAGTTAGCTGTGTAAAACAGCCTTATATATAAAATAAAAAATTAAAAACTATATTTTAAAATCTTTTAAATCTTTGGCATCTATACCTTTCATTAATTTTTTCATGTTACCTTTATTTTGCATTTGCTTCATCATTTTTTGTGTCATTTCAAAAGATTTCATAAATTTATTAATTTCTTGTACTGTTGTTCCGGCTTCCTTTGGCTATTCTTACTCTTCTATTTCCGGTTTAAAAGCCTTGGATTTTTTCTTTCTTCTTTTGTCATAGAACAAATCATTGCTTCTATTCTGACAAATTCTTTATCGTCTACTTTAACATCTTTTAGCTGATTTATTCCTGGTATCATCTTTAGCAAAGAAGAAAATGAACCCATTTTTTTAATTTGTCTTAACTGTGCTAAATAGTCATCTAAATCTAGTTCTTTTTTCTTAAGCTGTTTTTCTAATTTTTCAGCCTCTGCTAAATCAAAACTCTCTTCTGCTTTTTCAATGATAGAAAGTACATCTCCCATTCCTAAAATTCTTCCTGCCATTCTTTCTGGATGAAATACCTCAATATCACTTAACTTTTCTCCTGTTGCCGCAAATTTAATTGGCCTTCCTGTTACTTTTTTTACAGATAAGGCTGCTCCTCCACGTGTATCTCCATCTAATTTAGTAAGTATAACACCATCTACGCCAAGCTCATCATTAAAAGATTTTGCTACATTAACAGCATCTTGACCTGTCATACTATCTACTACTAATAATATTTCATGTGGCTTTATATTTGCCTTTACATTTTTTAGTTCTTGCATTAGTTCTTCGTCTATATGAAGCCTACCTGCCGTATCTAAAATAACAATATCATTTAATTTACTCATAGCAGTAGACATTGCCTGTTTTGCTATATGAACTACGTCTTTTGACTGCTCATTTGCAAATACTGGAATGTTTAGTTGTGCTCCTACTACTTGCAATTGTTTAATAGCAGCTGGTCTGTATACATCACAAGCAACTAATAGTGGATTTTTTCCTTGTTTACGAAGAAGATTTGCAAGTTTTCCTGCAGTAGTAGTTTTACCTGAACCTTGAAGTCCCACTAACATAATAACAGTTGGTGGATTTGGTGTAAAATTAATTTTGCTTTCTGTTCCTCCTAAAAGTTCTACTAATTCATCTTTTACAATTTTAATTACTTGCTGCCCTGGTGTTAAGGATTTTAATACATTTTGTCCTAAAGCTTTTTCTTGTATTTTAGCAATAAATTCTTTTACAATTAAATAGTTAACATCTGCTTCTAAAAAGCTAAGTTTTACTTCTCTAAGTATTTCTTTTAAATCAGATTCTGTAATTCTTGCTTTTCCTCTTAATTTTTTTGTAATATCTTGCAGTTTTGCACTTAATCCTTCAAAAGCCACTTGCTAAACACCTCTTTCGTTTTTTTCTTATGCTATTTTTCTTTTTTAGTTACTTTTAACTCATTTTTGCAAAATTCTATGCCAAACAATTTAGTTCTTCACATACATGCTCTAAAATTTTTGCAACTTTTTTATCAGAAGATGTATCTTCAATTTTGCTTAATTCTTGTAGTATTGCTTGAAGCTGCTTTTCTTGTTTTAATGTTTTTTCCATAAATGCTAGCTTTTCTTCTAATTCGAAAAGTTTATTTTCCCCCTTTTTGATAATATCTCTCACTGCTTGCCTAGTAATCTGATTGTTTTCGGCAATTTCTGAAAGTGATAGGTCATTATTA
Organism: Clostridia bacterium; assembly: GCA_022798335.1. Classification (GTDB taxonomy): domain Bacteria; phylum Bacillota; class Clostridia; order TANB77; family CAG-508; genus CAG-273. Next base: position 10,248 of record JAAWMH010000006.1, on the reverse strand, counting down.
TAGTAATCATTAATTACTTCATACTGTTTGTCGGTTAACATTTTTCCATAGGTTTGCCATAGCAAGCTTACTTTTACCTTTTTTTCCATAGCTAAGACCTCTACTTTCTTTTTATCATATGAGTTTTTGTAATGCTAATATACTTTACACTATTTTTATTAAAAAGTCAATAGTTTCAAGCCATTCTTTTAAAATTTTACTTTTTATTTAATAAAATTTTATTTCTTGTGCCACTAAGATTTGCGAACATTTTTTCAGTTTTTTTATTTTTTCTCTTGACAAACCAAACATATATTTGTATACTATGTACGAACATTGATTTGGTAATTATATATATTTTTTAGGAGGTTTTTGTTATGAGTATTTTTAATAATGTTATTTCTTATAGTATAAATAAGGCGGTTAACTCTAATTATTATGTTACAACAAATAATCATGAAACTGTTTCTATTTTTGGAGTACAACATTTTATCTATTTGTTATTTAAAAATGTAAAAACACCTACAATGAATTTAATAGCTCGTAATATTGAAGTAATACTTCCTATGAAATATAAAAAAATGAATAAAAAAGCTATTATAAAAATTTTAGTAGAAAAACTTTATGATAAACTAGCTTCTCAAGAAATCGAAAAAATCATGGAAAAAACTAGAATTAAGCTTGGTTTTGCTCCTGAATATTATTATTTAGAAAGACTACCTAATAATGCTATTTCTAGTCATTCTACTTCCCAGAAAACAATTACATTTAGCCCTAATATCATAAAATATACTAAAGAACAAATTGAATATATTATACTTCATGAGTTCTGCCATTTAAAATATAAAATCCATTCAAAAGGCTTTTGGCAAATGTTAAAAACTTATATGCCAAATTACGAACAATATGAAGAAAGCAAACTCCAATAGGAATTTGCTTTCTCTTTCTTTCATATTTCCAAAACTTACTTTTGTTTGTTTTGGTTAGAAAAATTCATCTTCGCTAGCATCTGGAACAAAAATAATAACTTTTTCTTTTGTCTTTCCAGCTTTAATTTGAAGATTTGAGCTTTTTCGAAAACAGATGGTTACTGGATTAGTTTTAGAATGTTTGCTTACTATATAAGAATGTACTTTATTTCCTACATAGTAATTGCTCATTAGCATTTTTTCTATTCCTTCACGGGTTAAGCCATCTTGTATTTCTACTTTTTTAATACTTCTGTACAAGCCTTGTATTTGCGTCTTTACATCTGTACTAATATGTTTAATTTCTTCTGGCTTTTTTCCAAGCATAACTTGGAAGATACACCGCATTCTGTCTAGCATTAATTTTTCCATTTTGTACTACTCCTTTTTCTTAAGAATGCTATTATTATATCGAACTTTTCAATTTATGTCAACTTTTCTATTTTCTAAAATTTTATTAATTAATCCACAAGATTCTCTTCCTTCATTGCATACAAAATCCGTGACACAAGTTGCCCCTAATCCCATTCCAATTAATGGTGCTACTTCTTTTACCTGTTTTGCTATTTCTTTTGCTATTCTATTAATTTGCCATTGTGCTTTATTACAACAACGCATTTTGCATATCCATTGTACATTTCTAGCATTCATAGTAGTTACTATATTGCACATTTGCGCACCTATATAAAAATAGATTAAATCTTCTTGTTTTACTCCTGCTTTTTTAAATTCTTCATATAGTTTGATATTTTCTTGTGCTTTTTCAATATACAATTTTTTCAATTCTTCATTTTGTTTAATTGTATCTGGAATAATATAGTTATTTAAGTTCCACATTGGTGTAAATTCTGGTACTAATAAAGAATGCATACGGTGTCTTGTAATATGTGTAAGAATAGATAAAGAAATTGGTATTTGGAATGTAAAACTTACTTGTTCTAACTCTCTTCTTTCTTCTTTATTTAAAATATTTTTCATCATTTTTTCTTTGCAATTTGTATCTTTTTGTAGCATTTGTTCTAAAATGCTTTTTGCTTGTTCTTTTGTACATTGATAATGATACATAATATTAGATAAAATCACTATTTCATCTGCATTAGAAGTATAATGAACAAGCTTTGGTCTGTCTAATATTTCTATTTCTGGACGTTCACTTATTTTTTCTAAATATGCAAACTCGTCTTCTTTATCTAGTTGTTCTTCTATATTATCTACTAAATATGGTACATGTTTTTTGATTAATTCATATAATTTTTGCCCTAACTCTTTTGCTTCACTAATTTTGCTTGGCTTTCCATGTAATAACCATATTGTCATTTTTTCTAATTCTCTAGCATTTAGCCCCATAATAATATTGCTATGATAAGAATATGGCAATAAAAACCTAGCATCTTCTACACTAATACCATTATCTACAAATTTTCCATAGCTATTAAATAAATTTTGCATTCCTACTTTATATTTTTCTTTTAATTCTTCATTTTTAGGATGTAGGTTTCCTTTTTCATCTCTAAACTCTGGAATATAATATCCTACCGTTCTAAAATCTACTTCTCTTCTTGACTTTATGGTAAATGAAGTTAATCTATTTCCTATAATTGTTTGTTCTATAATAGGAGAAACATCACAAAGGGCAAATACTAAATAGTCATGCTCTATAATTGATTTATGTCCCATTTTTATAATTCTTTTTACTAGTTTTAAATTCTTTTCATAATCATTACAACTTTCTAATACTTCAAATACATTGCCTGGAAATCTTGATAATTTTCCTGCTGCTGCTACATTTCTTACTCTTGTTTCTAATTGTTCTTGTGAACACCCACCTAATAGTTCTACTTCCATTATTTTATATTTCCTTCCTTTTTTATTACTTTTAATACTATATCAAACTTTTTTACTGCATTCAAGTTTCTTTATCATAAATGATTTTTCTTTATTTTTACTTACTAAAATTAAAATTTGGTACATATTCTTCTTCATGCTCTCCTAGTTCTTGTATATAACCGTTTCTTAAGTTTAATATATATAAATAATTTTCTATTTCTCTATATTCTTTTTTCGTTAATTTTCGATTCATTAGTTTATCTTCCTTTGCTTTGTATGTTGGAAAATACTGTGCCATTATACTTACATAAATATCTTGTGGCAAATTTTCTTTTACCCATTTTAGAATATTTTTACTGTTTTGCAAATGATTTGGTAATACTAAATGCCTTACTATAACACCCTTTTGAATAATTCCTTCTTTACTAAATTGTGGCACTCCGACCTGCCTTATCATTTCTTTGATTGCTTTTGTTGCTATTTCAAAGTAGTTATCTACTTTAGAATATTTCTGCGCTATCTGGTTTGAATAATATTTTAAATCTGGTAAATAAATATCAATATACCCTTCTAATTGTTTTAAAGTCTCTACCTTTTCATATCCATTTGTATTATAAATAACAGGAATTTTTAGTCCTTTTTGCTTTGCTATTTTTAATGCTTCTATAATTTGATAAGCATACATAGAAGGTGTTACTAAATTAATATTATTTACTTTCTTTTCTTGCTGCTTTAGAAAAATTTGTGCTAATTGTTCTATTGTAATTTCCTTTCCTTTTCCTAGCTGACTTATTTCATAATTTTGACAATAAATGCAATTCAAATTGCAATGACTAAAAAACACTGTTCCTGATCCATTGTTTTTGCTAATACATGGTTCTTCAAAATGATGAACTGATGCTAAAGCTATTTCTATTTTTTCATTGCATCCGACAGTATCCGCTTATTTCCTACTTTTCTATTTACTCCGACAGTTACGTGGGCATAAATTACATTTTTCTAATTCCATTTGAACTATTTAATTATTCCCTTCTTGTATATATTTTATCAATTATTGTTTTAGTATTCAATACTAGAATAGGAAGTTTTAAAAGGTCATGCACTTTTTTTTATCATTAGCATACAATAGCAATATATTAAGTAGGAGGTATTCATTTATGTTTGCTCTTTCTCTTTCTGGTTTCTTAGCTTTTTTACAATCTACTGTTTTTTTAGTTGGCTATATTTCTAACAATTCTTTATTTCCTGAACCTTTAAGCAGTAGCGAAGAGAAAAAATATTTAGAACTTTTTAAGTCAGGTAATGAAGAAGCTAGAAATATTTTAATAGAACGAAATTTAAGATTAGTAGCACATGTTTGTAAAAAGTATGCTACTACTAAAGTAGAACAAGATGATTTAATTTCTATTGGAACAATTGGATTAATTAAAGGAATTAATAGTTTTGATCCTTCTAAAGGTGTTCGTCTTTCTACTTATGTTTCTCGATGTGTGGATAATGAGGTATTAATGTTTTTGCGTTCTTCTAAGAAATTGAATTCAGAAGTATATTTAGAAGATCCTATTGGTAAAGATAAAGATGATAATACTGTAACCTTACAAGAAGTTTTAGAAAATAGCGACAAAAATATTGAAGATGAGGTTGATTTAAAATTTAAAGTAAAGCAACTATATGAAAAAATGAAAGAAGTTTTAAAAACTAGGGAACGAACTATTTTAGAGCTTAGATTTGGTCTTTGTCGGTAAAACTCCTCAAACTCAAAACGAAATTGCAAATAGTATGGGAATTTCTAGAAGCTATGTTTCTAGAATTGAAACTAAAGCAATTAGTAAGTTAGCTAAAGAAATTAAAGAATGAGACATTAGGGACTGTCCCTAATGTCTCATTTGAAATATTTTATTGTGAATGTAGTTCCTTTGTTTTGTTCAGATTTTACACCAATATAGCCGCTTTGCTTTTCTATAATGTCTTTTGCTAGTGCTAGACCAATACCTATACTTTCATTAGACGAATTTTTTCCTTTATAAAATCTTTCGAAAATATGTGGTAAATCTTCTTTTTCTATTCCTATTCCTTTATCTACAATTTCTATTTTTGTATACAGTTCATTTTGTTCATAGTAAACCTCTATTTTAGAATCTTTATGAGAATGTTCTACACAATTTTTAAGTATATTGGTAATTGCCTCTACCTGCCATTTTAAATCACAGTTTATGTTTATTTTCTTATCTTGCTTTAGCTCTATTTCAATGTTTTTCAAATCACATAACCCTGCTACATTTTTAGTAGCTTCTTGCAAAATTGTTTGTAATAATTCTTGTTTATTATGAAATTCAATAGTATTACTATCAAATTTAGATAGCTTTAGCAAAGATTGTATTAAAAATGCAATATTTACAGTTTCTCTTTTAATATCTTTGATAAAGTCGCTTCTTGTTAAATTATCCATTTCTGGATGTTCTAAAATATTGTCTAACATAATGGTAATAGAAGTTAGTGGTGTTTTTAGTTGATGCGAAATATCTGACAAAGAGTCTTTTAAACTTATTTTGTCTTTTTGTGAATTTTCTGCTATTTCATTTAACATGATGGTTGTTTTATATAATTCATTTTTTAAAATAGAGAGTTCATCTTCGGTATTATCTTCTATATCTAATTTATAGTTTCTATTATTAATTTCTTCTATATATCTTGTAATTTCTTGTAGTTTTTTGTCTTTTTCAAAGTTATATTTTAAGAAAATTAGTACTAAAATACTGCCTAATAGAATACTTAAAATAACATTAAGTATTAAATACTTTATAAAAATTTTTTCATTTTCTACTACAATAGATTTTTTTTCTAAATCAATTCCATATTCTCTTAAAAGATTATTACTTTCTTCTTTGCTATTTAATATTTCCATGATTTGCGTTTTTGGTATTTGTGGATATTGCTTTACTACTTTTTCTATAATTCTATCTATTGTTTCATTAAAGTTTTTAGTATAGTTTCTATATTGGTAAAAGTAAAAAGTCGCCAACGCTGTTGTTATTAGAAGAATTACTAATATACTGATAATAATTACTTTTTTTAGCTCTACTTTATTTTTCATCTATTCTATAACCTATTCCTTTCACTGTTACAATGATATTGGTCTCTAATTTTTCTCTAATTCTTTTTAGATATACTGTAACTGTATTATCGTTTACGTCATTTCCTGTCCATTCCCATATTTTATCTATCATAGCGTCTCTTGTAACTACTTTATTTAGGTTAATAAATAGTAAATGTAATAGTTTCATTTCTAAACTAGTTAGTTCTAATGGCTTTTCGTTTTTATATACTACCATTTTATCAATATCGAATGTAATATCTTGTATTTTTATAACCTGGTTTTTCCCTCTTAAAAGTATTTTGTTCATTCTTGCAATTAATTCTTTAATCCCAAATGGTTTTGTAATATAGTCTTCTGCTCCCATTTCTAGTCCTTTTACAATATCGTTTTCGTCATCTTTTGCTGTTAAGAAAATAGTTGGAGTTTTTGTCTTTTTTATTTGTTGTTCATATAGCCTAAATCCATTTCCATCTGGAAGTGAAACGTCTAAAATAATAATGTCTACTTTATTTTCTTCTAAAAAGTTAATTGTAGTTTGAACATTGACTCTATGTTCTACTTGATATCCATTTTGTTTTAAAGAATAAATAAGTCCTTTTGCTACCATATCATTATCTTCTACTAAAAGAACTTGCATTTTTACTTTCTCCTTCTTTCTTTTTATTCGTTTAATATATTTCTATTTAAAATAACCAGTCTATATTAAATAGACTGGTTTGGACTTTGCTCACTTTGTTTTTCTAAACTTATATACCTTAACCTGTAGTCTTCAGCATCTTCTACTTGTTCAACTCTAACGCCCCTATTTTGCCCTAACTGATTAATTATTTCTAGTGCAGCTATCGCCTCAGTATAGATTTCTGGATGAATAGGAACTTCAATCTCTTTTCTCATGCCATAACAGCTTTTGGCATTACTAAGTTTTTTTTCTACTTCATCTAAAAATCTTAGTGCTATCCGCTTAAGTTCTTCTTGCTCTTGCACAAGTGAGACCTCCCTCCATCAATGTTATTTTTATTATATCATTTTTCGTACTCAGTGTCTATTACTTTTATACATTTTCTTTTCTAATTGTTTCTATTATGTTTTGCTTATTTATTTTACTAATACTATATTTCATAATAACAAATACAATAACAAATACAAATATAGCAGATATAATAATTGGTCCTATTGGAATATAAATACCACTACTCATTTTTATACTAAAAGCTTTATAAATTGCAAAAGTGCCAAGTAAACCTAATATTACTCCATATAATAGTGCTTTTGTACCATAAAATATAGTTTCTAAATTAACCATTCTATTAAATTCCTTTTTAGTCATTCCAATACTTTTTAGCATAGCAAATTCTTTTTGTCTTAGTTCTATATTAGAAGTTATAGTATTAAATATATTAGTAACACCTATTAAAGTAATAACTGTTATAAATCCATATAAGAAAATATTAATAACTAAAACCATCCCATTTTGTTTTTGATTTTCTTCTTTCAAATTTAGAATATTAAGAGAATTGTATAAATCGGACACAGTTTTTACTACTTCTTCTACTTTTTCTCCTGATTGAATAGTAATTGTTTGTAACTTTAAATCTAAATTTTTATATTCTTTTTCATTTACAATTAAGTAACCTCCAGCCCAATGATAACCTTCCATTCCATATGGTCTAATGTCTGTTACTTTTCCTACTTTTATGCTTATTTCTTTATCTTCATAATTTCCTGTAATTGTTTCTCCTTCTTTGTAGTTATAGGTCCTCATAGTTTTTATTGTTCCATTTTCTTCTACTTCTTCATAATTATCACATAATATACCTGTTGTTTTTATTTTTTCGTAATCAGCTCCTATTTTTTTTGCATACTTTTTAAAAGAATCATCATCTAGCGCTCTAATTTCTAACCCCATATATTTATCACTTTTACTATCTAATACACCTATTCCATTTTCATTTATAATATCTTCTGTTAACAAGTAGTCTTCTATTGGTTTTAAATTCACTTTGCTTAATTCTTTTATTCTAATCATTTGCTGCTCTGCATTATCATAAAGAAAATATGCTTCTTCAACTCCATCTATTGTTCTTATTTTTTGGGTATCTTGCTCATTCATATTTCTTATTTCTCCACCACTAGCTCTAATATTATAATCATACATTAAATAATATTGTTTTGAAAGGTTAAAAGCACTTGTTACAAAGCTATTAGTGGTAATAAATATAAAAATACTTAAAGCAATAGATATAACTGTTGTTCTATATTTTTTCTTACTTCTTTTTAAGTTTTTGTAAGCTAATTTTCCTCCTGTTTTAAATATTTTAGAGATTATTTTGGGTACTTTTAATTTTTTAGAATTCTTTTTTATATCATTTGTATTTCTTAGTTGTTCTATTGGGCTTACTCTACTTGCTCTTTTAGCACAACCGCTAGCTGATAAGTAAATAGTAATTCCCCCTAAAATAACTGAAATAATAATAGATAGTACATTTACTTCAAATACAATTCCTTTTACATGTGCTAGTAAAGCATTTCCTAGTACAGAATTTACAATTTGTAATAATATAAAAACAGCAAATATTCCAGATAAAATTCCTAAAGGTATTCCTATTATTCCTAATAACATTGCTTCAAATAAAACACTTTTCTTGATTTGTTTTTTTGTTGCTCCAACACTTGCAAACATTCCATAAATTTTTGTTTTTTCTAAAGTAGATATAGCAAAAGAATTTCTAATACAAAATACACTAGTAAATAGTATAATTGCTATAACAACAGCTACTACACTATAAAGCATAGAAATAGTAGTATCACTTATTGCAAAAACTTCCCACCTAAGTAATTCATAGTTAAGAGCATAGTCGTATTTTGCCTTTTCATATTCTTCTAATGTATTAATAGCATTATAATCTTTTACACCTAATAACTTTGGAATTGTTTCTTTATATTCTTGTGGATTTTTTAAGCTACAATAAGCATCTATTTTATTTGCTTCTTCATTAGTAGTTATTCCATAATATAAATAACTTGTTCCTACTTTGTTTACCATTCCTACTATTTTATAAGTTTTCTTTACAGTATTTACTAATTTTTCTATTGATTTATGGCTAGGGTTATTATTTTCTAGCTCATAATCGTCTAAAGTTTTTCTTGTTCCTATTTCTAAATCAATTGTATCTCCTATTTTATAGTCAGAGTTAAATAAGGCTGATTTATTTAGCACAATTTCATTTTCATTTTGTGGTTGCCTTCCTTCTATTATTTCATAGGCTAATTCTTCTAAATTTTTGCTATTCATAGAATAGATATGAATATAAGGAGTATCTTCTTCTTTTCCTCCATTAAAATAAGAATATCCTTTATCATACATTATTTTTATTTCTTTGATATCTCTATTATTTTTAATATCTGCTAAATTTTCCCTATTAATTCCTATTAGTTCTATGTGATAATATCCTGTTTCATTAATGGCATTTTGTACTAATGTGCCTCTAAAACTATTTGCCATTGTTGCTACTGCACAAATTAATGCTACAGAAAGGACAATGCCTATTATGGTACTAGTCGTTCTTTTTTTATTTAACTTTAAATTTTTAAGGGCTATTTTGTTTAATATTTTCACTTTTTTTCTCCTTTCTGCCTATGATAAAGATACTATCTTTCCGTCTTCTATTTTTATAACTCTATCTGCCTTACTTGCTATATCTAAGTCATGTGTTATCATTACAATTGTTTGTTTATAATCTCTATTAGATTTTCTTAATAATTCTACAATTTCATCACTTGCTTTAGAGTCTAAATTTCCAGTTGGTTCGTCTGCTAATATAATGCTTGGATTTGTTATCATTGCTCTTCCTATAGATGTTCGTTGTTGCTGCCCTCCTGATAATTCATTTGGCAGGTGTGTTTTTCTACTTTCTAATCCTAATAGTTTTAACATTTCATCTAATTTTTGTTTATTTACTTTTCTATTATCTAAGTTTAAGGGTAATGTAATATTTTCTTCTACATTTAATATTGGAATTAAATTATAAAATTGATAAATAAGTCCTACTTGTCTTCTTCTAAAAATGGCTAATTCGTCATCATTAAAGCTATAAATATCTTTTCTATCAATAAATACTTTTCCGGCTAGTTGGTCTATCTACTCCTCCTATTAAATGTAGTAATGTAGATTTTCCGCTTCCTGATGCACCTACTATTGCAACAAATTCTCCTTTTTCTATGCTAAAAGATACATTCTCTAAGGCTATTACTTTAGCTTCTCCTTTACCATAAACTTTGCATAAATTTTCTACTCTTAAAATTTCCATAAATACCTCCCTTTCATTTCCTTTCAGTTAGCCTCATAAAGTTATCTGTAACTCGCTTCTCTTAAGCGGC
>JAAWMH010000032.1 GCA_022798335.1 Clostridia bacterium | reverse complement strand
AAAATGTCAATTCATTGTAACGCCAAAAAAGAAGATATTAAAAAAATAGTGTTAATGCCTGGAGACCCTTTACGTGCAAAATATATTGCTGAAAACTTTTTAGAAAATGCAAGACTTGTTAATACTGTTAGAAATATGCTTGCTTATACAGGTACTTATAAAGGAAAAGAAATTACCGTTTTTTCTTCTGGTATGGGCATGCCTAGCATGGGTATTTATTGCTACGAATTATATAAATTTTATGATGTAGATGCCATTATTCGTATTGGCTCTTGTGGTAGTTATAATCTTGATTTAAACTTATTTGATACTATTTTAGTAGATAATAGTTATACAGAAGGAAATTTTGCTTACGAGTGGAGCGAGCAAGAAAGTCATATTGCTAAAGCTAACGAAGAATTAAACAGTATTATTGAAAAAACCGCTAGTGAAATTGGTATTGCTTACATAAAAGGAAACACTTTTTGTAATGATTGTTTTGATGGTTATTTAGATGATGTAGATAAATTTATTGCTCGTTTTCCTAAAGACTTAAATATTCTTGCTTGTGAAATGGAAGCCTTTGCCCTATTTTATATGGCTCATACTTTGGGTAAAAAAGCAAGTTGCTTACTAACTGTTGTAGATGCTTATTACAAAAATGAAGAAAGTACTTCTGAGCAAAGAGAAAAATCTTTAAATGAAATGATTACTTTAGCTTTAGAAAGTAGCTTAAGAATCTAAAAATAAGCCATTTAGTTTAAAATCTAAATGGCTCTTTTTTATTTTGTAATAGATAATACTTTGTATTGTACTATTCCTGCTGGTGCTTGCACTTCAATCACTTGATTTTTCTTAGCACCTAAAATAGCACTACCAATTGGTGATTCATTTGAAATTCTATTTTGTGTTAAATCTACTTCTGTTGAACCAACTAAGGTATAACATACTTCTTCATTGAATTCTATGTCTAATAACTTTACAGTATTTCCTACTTGAACAGTTTTTGTATCTATTTCTGACTCATCAATAATTTTAGCATATCTAATTTTATTTTCTAATTCTGCTATTTTTGTTTCATTTTCTGCTTGTGCATTTTTTGCCTCATCATATTCTGAATTTTCTGATAAGTCTCCAAATCCTAAAGCAACTTTTATTCTTTCTGCTATTTCAGCTCTTTTTTCAGTTTTTAAATATTCTAATTCTTGTTCTAATTTATCATACCCTTCTTTTGTTAATAGCACTTCTTTTTCATCCATAGCCTTAACCTCCTTTTGCTAAAATGAATGGCAACAAATTATAGAACCTATAATTTGTTGCGACCTTTAATACTATAATCGATATTCTTATATTTGTCAAGCAGTTTCACAACAATTTCACATTTTGCTTTATTTTAAGCTATTCTAGCATATTCTTTCTCTTCAATTTTTCCCTTTTTTCCATACAATTTTACAATTGTTACTTGGTCTTTTTGCATTTGCTCCTTTACCTTTAAAAATCCCTGTTTTTCATTTAATAAGCTTTGATATAGTTCCTCTAATTTGCAGTTTTCTAATAGATTGTTCTTTTTAAAGAGTAATTGTATTTTATGATCTGTATCAATTGCTACATTTTCTATTTGAATTCCGTTAAATCCTGCATAAGTAATTCCTTGTTCTTTTTGCATATTGATGATAATAGCTCTTCTATAAACATTATATTTTTTTAATTCTTGCTCACTAAAATCAAAGTTAATAATTAGTTTTGCCTTATTTAGACTTTTCTTTTTATTATTTGTTACAGTTATCATGGCTCCTTCTTGCTTTTCTTCTATTCTGTCAGCTATTTTTTGAAAATACTTAACATTTGGTGTAATAATATTCATTGTTTTAAAAAATCTGGCTAAATACGCAATATTTTCTATATAAATTTGCTTTTGCTCTTTGATAAGACAATAAATATCTACAAATTGTGTTTTTGTTCCTTGTTTTTCTAAAATATACTCTAATATTTCTTTTGTTAAATATGGCATAAGACCTTTTCCGCCGTTTAATATATGAACTATTTTTTTCATCTCTATTCCTATATTTTCAAACTCTTTGCATGTTTTTAATTCTTCTGATAATACAATTGTATCTACTTTATACTTTTTCATAAGTTTTTGCAGTTTCTTAATGCATTTTTTTATCTTTTTACTTTTTAAATCTTTTTGAAATGGAAAAATAAATATATAAGCATGGTAAACTTGTTTTACTGTAATCATATTTGCTACATATTTAATTCTTACTATTATTTCAAAATAAATATAACAAATCCAATATTGTACCTTCGAAACCCAAGTATTTTTTTCTTGCAATTTAGTCAAAAAATCAGTTTCATATAATTCCTTATTTTGTGTTTTTAATTTGACATAGCCATACATAAAAATACCTCCATCATTAGTTTATCTTACTATTGTATGAAGGTATTTTTTGATTATTACTTTTTATTTCATATTTAATTTTTCAGCTACTAAATTCCAAATACTATCTATTTCCATTCCTTTTTGCCAATATGCTGCTCCTGCTAAATTATATTTTCCTACTAAGTCTAATTTAGCCCCTATTGATTTTTCATCTTCTAACCAAACTTCATATTTTCTACCATTTTTAGTGTATTCTACTTTATATTGTTTTAAATTTTCATCCCATACTTTAGTATTATTACTTCCAATAACTTCTTCTAGCCTTTTCATTGGTATTGCTTCGTTTTTTAGTTTTCCTTCTGAATTTGTATACCATACTCTAGCATAAAAAGGAATTCCTAAAACTAGTTTTTGCGCTGGTACACCTTCTTGTCCTAAAAATTTTTGAATATTTTCTTCTACCCATCCACATCCTGCTGTAGTTCCAGCTTGTGTTGAAGATGCACCATATTGATCATATGCCATAAACATAATATAGTCTGTAACTTTTCCAATAGTATAGCGATCATAGCATAAAGACCAATTTGGTGAGCCATCTGGTGCTGTAACATCTACTGATAGTACTGCTCCTATTTCATTCAAGCGTGGTTCTAATTCAATTAAAAAACGTGAAAAATAGTTTTTGTCTGCTTCATACATATTTTCAAAATCAATATTAATTCCGTCTAAATCATAAGTTACAATATAGTCAACAATTTGGTTTATCATGCTTTCTCTTAATTTATAGTCTCTAATAATTTCTGAAGTAGTATCATTTAAAGATTCATTAGAAATGGTTGGCCAGACTTTATATCCTTGTTCATGTGCCCATTCAATGTATTTTTCACCAGCCTTTCCAATATTAGCATTGATTTTTCCTCTTCCTGCTTGCTGCAATCTAAAACAAGTTGGTGCTACTACATTTACTCCTTTTATTTGTGTTCCTGTTCTATCTGGAATAGTTTGTTGATAATAATCCCATACTAAGCTAACAGTTCCTTCTACTTTTGGCTTTTTTTCTATTGCTTCGCGAATGGTGTTATTTTCGCCTAATGTATTTATTTTAGCATATCCTAAAATTCCATTTTTAGTTCTTACCCTTGTCCAACCATCTGGCACAGGATACTCACTACGATTAGCAATACTTACATTCTCTCCTTGTTCTACTTTTGCCACTGTTTTAGAGATTCCAGTTGGTTTATATTTTACAGAAATATTTTTCTTAGCTGTAGCAACTATATAAGCTCTATCTAAAGAATTTACAACTACTCTATTATTTTCTTCTATATATTCTACATTAATATTATATACATTTCCTAGCTCTGAAATAGGCACATAGTAAGTTCCTTCTTTTTGTATTGCTCCTCCTTTTAATTTCACAGTAGAACTATTAATTTGTATTTCGTTTTTTCCAATAGGAAGAACTGCTACTTTTTCTTCTGCAGACGTAATTAACTGATCATATTTTTCATCATAAGTAATAGTATTATCAAAAAAATTTTCAATATCTTGCTTTGATATATATGCTATTCCATCTTGCACAAACACCTCTGCTTTTAGGTCTTTTGTTATATTTCCATTATTCAAAATAAAATTTGTTCTATCTTTTATTTCGTCTCTAATATAATTATGTTTTGCCACATAACATACCCCAATAATAGCTACTAAAAATATTAGTACAATAATTATTTTAACTATTAATTTCAGTCCTTTTTTCTTCATTTTTTCTTTGTTTTCATGTTTCGTCATTTTTCTTGTTTTCTCCTTAAAAAATTCTTTTCTTCACTATATCATAATTTTTATTTTTCGGGAATAGTATTTCATTTAATTTAAGAATTTATTTTTTAGTTTTATTTACTTATTTTATTTTCTTTGTTATAATCATTTTGTCGTTTTATCGTATTAATTTATATTTTTTGTATTTTTATTTTATTTTGTACTCTCTTTTATTTTAAGGAGGTACTTTAAATTATGAGTAAATTATATAGTAGATATTCAGAATTAAAGAAAGCTGAGCCTAATTTTGTATACTTATTTAAAGTAGGTATTTTTTATTTAGCCATTGAGAATGATGCTATAAAACTTTCTGAATGTTTAAAATTAAATTTAGGAAAATTAAATGAAACAACTGCTAAAGTTGGTTTTCCTGTTTCTAAACTAGATCATTATGTTCGTCTCATGCAAGCTCATAATATTCCATTTAAAATAGCAGATGATACCTATGGTATTATTAATAATTATACAGATTACTTAAATAATGAACAATTAAAAGATATTGTAAATCAACTGCTTGCTTTAGATTTCGATAATATTACTTTTAAGGAAGGTTTTGAAACTTTACTTAGTGTTCAAAAAGACTTAAAAAAAATTTATTCTAGCTCAAAACTTACTACTAAAGTTTCATAAATGTTATAAAAAAACTTAGTACTCTTTTTAAGAAAACTAAGTTTTTTTTATAGCATTTTTTCAAAAAACTTCTATTTTTTGTATAATTTTTATTTTTTCGGAAAAGATAGAAATAGCAATATAAAATGGAGGTTGATTAAAAATGGGAATTGAAAAACATTTAAGAATTACAGGTACATCTACTGTTTCTTGGAAAGATGCTGTTGTGCAAACAGTAGCAGAAGCTTCTAGAACAATTGATTACTTAACTAGTGTTAAAATTTTAGAACAAAAAGCTAAAATCGATGGCAAAAAATTAGTAGAATATTTTGTAGAATTAGAATTATCTTTTGTCATTGATAGAGATAGAGATTAAGGAGGTTTACTAATGAAACCAATTGAAACAAAGCAAGAATATAGCGATTATGTAGATAAAAAATCCCCTAATTCTCCTATTCTAAAAAACTGCTTTAATGCTTTTTGGGTAGGTGGCTTAATTTGTAGTATTGGCCAAATTATTATGGATTTTTGTAAATATCGTGGTATGGATGAAACTGCTAGTTCTACAACAGTTTCTATCATCTTAATTGCTATTTCTGCTATCTTGACAGGACTTAATGTTTTTAACAAACTTGGAAAATTTGCAGGTGCTGGTTCTCTTATTCCTATTACAGGTTTTGCTAATTCTATTGTTTCTCCAGCTATTGAATATAAATCAGAAGGCTATGTTATGGGTGTTGGAGGAAAAATGTTTACAGTAGCAGGACCAGTTTTAGTATTTGGTATTAGTAGTTCTGTTATTATTGGACTAATAGCACTTCTATTTAGTCATTAATAAAAAATGAAAGGAGATATCTTATGAAACGTTTAGGAAACCAAACTATTATGTTTGATACTCCCCCTACGATTTTAGAAGCAGCTAGTATAGTTGGTCCAAAAGAAGGACAAGGTCCTCTTGCTAAATATTTTGACCAATGTTTAGAAGATGAGTTTTGGGGAGAAAAAACATGGGAAAAAGCAGAAAGCAAAATTATAAAAGAAACAGTTAATTCTGTTATTACAAAAGCTGGAATTGCAGCTGATAGTATTGATTATTGTTTTGCTGGAGATTTATTAAACCAATGTATTTCTTCTAGCTTTGGACTTCGTGAATTAAACATTCCATTCTTTGGAGTATTTGGTGCTTGTTCTACTTTTGTAGAAAGTTTATGTTTAGGTAGTGTTTTTGTAGAAGCAAAGGCAGCTACTAATGTTCTTTGTGCTACTTCTAGTCATTTTTGTAGTGCAGAAAAACAATTTCGTTTTCCACTAGAACTTGGAAATCAAAGACCACCTACTTCTCAGTGGACAGTAACAGGTTCTGGTGCTACTATTGTATCTGCTAATCGGTACAGGTCCTTTTATTACTACAATTACCCCTGGCAAAATTGTAGACATGGGAATTAAAGATGCTAATAATATGGGAGCTGCCATGGCCCCTGCTGCTTTAGATACTTTAATTACTCATTTTAGAGATACTGGCAGAAAACCTAGTTATTATGATGCTATTATTACTGGAGACTTAGGTTATATTGGTAAAGCCATTCTAACTGAACTTTCTGAAACAAAAGGATACAATATAAAAAGTAACTATGAAGACTGTGGTGTTTTAATATTTGATAAAGAAAAACAAGATACACATTCTGGTGGTAGTGGCTGTGCTTGTATTGGAACTACCTTTTCTGGTTATTTCTTTAAACAATTAAAAGAAAAAAAATTAAACAGAATTTTATTAATTGCAACTGGTGCTTTAATGAACTCTATGAGTTCACAGCAAGGAGAAACTATTCCTGGTATTGCACATGCAATAGCTATTGAAAATTGAGACATTAGGGACTGTCCCTAATGTCTCAAGAAAGGAGATTAAGTAAATGGACTTTATACAAAGTATTGATTGGATGGGACTTTTAAAATGTTTTGTAGTAGGTGGCATTATTTGTATTATTGGTCAAATTTTAATTGATAAAACTAAGCTAACTCCTGCTAGAATTTTAGTAACCTTTGTTACAGCAGGTGCAATTCTAGGTGGACTTGGAATTTATAAATATCTAATTGATTTTGCAGGAGCTGGCGCTACTGTACCATTAACTGGCTTTGGAGCTAATCTTGCTAAAGGTGCTATTCAAGAAATTAAAACTTCTGGTCTTTTAGGTGCTTTTATTGGTGGAGTTAAGGCTTCAAGTGGTGGAATTGCAGCTGCTGTATTCTTTGGCTATTTAGCTTCTTTAATTGCAAAACCTAAAATTAAAAAACAATAAAAAAATCAGCTCTTTTGTAGAGCCGATTTTTTGTTTATGCTTTTTTTGCAATCTCTGCAATTTCTGTAAAAGCTTTTGGATCTGTTACTGCAAGTTCTGCAAGCATTTTTCTATTAATTACAACATTTGCTTTTTTTAGTCCGTTAATTAATTTACTATAAGTTAATCCATTTTGACGGCTTGCAGCATTAATTCTTGCTATCCATAATTTTCTAAAATTACTCTTTTTATCTTTTCTTCCTACATAAGCATATTTTCCAGATTTCATAACAGCTTGTTTTGCCATTCTAAATCTATAACGTTTTGCTCCATAATACCCTTTTGCTCTTTTTAAAATCTTTTTATGTTTTTTACGAGTAATTCTTGCTGTTTTTACTCTTGCCATTTTTACTTCCTCCTCTATTATCTTTGTTTTCTATTTTTTAATTGCCATATGGTAACATTTTTTTAATTCCTGCTTCACAGGTTTTATCTGCATAACCATCTTGTACTTTACCTCTTGATTTAGCTCTACTTGTTTTGTTTGCTAAAAGATGTCTTTTATTACATTTTGTTCTTTTTACTCTTCCTGTAGCTGTATAAGAATATCTTTTCTTTGCTGCTTTATTTGTTTTTAATTTTGGCATTGCTTATTCCTCCTTTTAATTTAGCTTAAATCTATTTTTACTTATCAGCTTTTTTAGCTAATATAATAAACATATTTTTTCCTTCTAATATTGGCTTTTTTTCTGGAACAGAAACATCTTGTAATTCTTCTATAAATTTTTGAAGTACACTTTCGCCTAATTTGATATAGTTCATTTCTCTTCCTCTAAATTTAAGTGTTATTTTTACTTTGTTTCCATCTTCTAAAAACTTTCTAGCATTTTTCGCTTTAAATTCAAAATCATGTTGCTCAATATTAGGTGTAATTCGAATTTCTTTTAATTCAAATGTTTTTTGTTTTTTACGAGCTTCTTTTTCTTTTTTTGCTTGCTCAAATTTGTATTTACCATAATTCATGATTTTACAAACTGGCGCTTCTGAATTTGGTGCTACCATTACTAAATCTAATTTTTTTTCATATGCTAAATCTAATGCCTCATGAAGCCCCATAATTCCTTTTTTTTCTCCGTTTTCATCAATTAATTGCACTTTGCTTGCTCTTATTTGCTCATTAATTGGTAATTCTTGTTTTATATAAAACACCTCCATAAAAGTTATATAAAAAAGATTGATTTTTCTTAAAAATCAACCCATTACTCTAAATATACATATTAAACTTAAACGGCTAGTTTTGCCATTTATTTTTTATGTAATTTATTACCTTTTCCCTTTGGTTAAGGTGAGCAATGGACTTGCTTCTTTTTTTGACTTATTTATTATACTGCAAAATTTCTTTTATTGTCAAGTATTTTTTAATTTTTTCTTGACTTTTTCTTGTTTTTGTAATAAAATTATGCATGTTATATATGAATGTAACTATTTTTTTACTTCTCCCCGGTAGTAAAAAAATTAGTTTCAGATAGATAAATGTTTTGAAAAATGAAATGGAGGATATGAAATTACCATGAATAATACAACATATAGTATCAAAAAAAATGAAATTGAAAGTAAATGGTACATAATTGATGCCGCTAATAAACCATTAGGTAGAGTTGCTGCTGAAGCTGCAAAATTATTAAGAGGAAAACATAAGCCAACTTATACTACTCACATGGACGTTGGCGACCACGTAATTGTTATTAACTGCAGCCAAGTTGTTTTAACAGGAAAAAAATTAGATCAAAAAATTTATAGAAGCCATTCAGGTTATATTGGAGGAATGAAAGAAACTACTGCAAGAGAACTTTTAGCAAAAAGTCCAGAAAAAATGATGACACATGCAATTGTAGGTATGCTTCCTCATACAAGACTTGGAAGACAAATGGCAAAAAAATTAAGAGTATATGCTGGTAGCGAGCATGAAAATATCGCTCAAAAACCTGAAGTTTGGGAGGTAAAGTAAAATGGCAAAAAAGACAAATAAAATAGTATTTCTAGGAACTGGAAGAAGAAAAAAATCAATTGCTAGAGTTAGATTAATAGATGGTAATGGTACTATTACTGTTAATGGCAAACCATTAGATGAATACTTTGGAACTGATGTACTTAAAGTTATTGTAAAACAACCATTAGTAGCAACTAACACACTTGATAAATATGATGTTATTTGTAAAGTAACTGGTGGTGGTTTTACAGGTCAAGCTGGAGCAGTTCGTCATGGAATTGCAAGAGCTTTAAACGAAGCAAACAGTGAATATAGACCAGCTCTTAAATCTGCAGGTTTCTTAACAAGAGATCCTCGTATGAAAGAAAGAAAAAAATACGGTCTTAAGAAAGCTAGAAAAGCTCCACAATTTAGTAAAAGATAAAAATTTTTTTACACAAAATATAAAAACCTCGGAAGGTTTAATACTTCTGAGGTTTTTTATTTACTTAAATCATCTATTTCTGACTGTAATCTTTGTATTCTTGCTTGCCTATCTGCAATCATTCCTTGCTTTATTCTTTCTTGCTTTTGTTTATGCTGTTCTCTTGCTGCTACTTGCTCTGGTGAATAATGTATTTCTTTTCCGATTGATACCATAAACCTTTTTCTATAGTACATTTTATCAGTTTGTTCATCTCTCTTTAAAGCAATTTGCCCAATATAATTTCCACAAGGCTGTGCTGGATTATCTTGCATACCTTGTTCTATATATTTTCTTACTCTATCTTGTTTTAATAAGTCTCTCATTAAAGCTATATGATACATCTTATCTTCACTAAGTAACTTCTCCATATCAATTCCTAATTTAATCGCTGTCATTTGATTTCTTCTACCCATATCTTTCCCATTTTCATCAAACATAACAGCATCATTTTCTCCATACCAAGATACTTGTGCATCATAAACCATTTCTCCGCTTGGTAAAATAGTAGGATCTTTTCTTACAATCAATCTCGTACTATCATATAAATCTTTAAAATCTGCATTTGCATTATAATGATTTACTTCTATATAACGTTTTCCATCTTTGCCTATAAATTCATTAATAAACACATCTCCTCGCATTGATTGTACTGAAGTTGTTGGCATAACTTTTGGTTCTTGTTTTTTCTTAAATCTATCAAATAGTCCCATTTTTACCACTCCTTTATTTTTCATTTTAAGCTTCTTATCCTTTATTGTACCACTTTTCAGCGATTTCGTCAAATTCGGTTCCCTTTCTGACATAAAAATGAACCCTCCATGTTTTGTCTAATATTTTGGGTTCACTTCATTTTTGGTGTCTACATTTATTTTATCACTTCAGCTATTTTTTAATTTAGCATAATTGAAACACTAACAACAATTAAACTTAAGGGACCTATCCATCCTAATAAAATGATAAATATTTTAGGTGCTTTGCTTTTTTTCAGAATAACTCTTATATTACACACACTGTATATCCCTACTAAAACAATGAGACTTCCTACAACATATTTTACTGCTACTTCCATTGGAATATTCAAAATAATTGCTATTCCAAAGCTTAACAAAACGATTGCTGGCCATATTAGTAATACTAGTATAAATTCTATTACTGACCATAATTTTTTCAGCAGCTTATCCATGATAGAATTTCCCCCTTTTATGTTTGGAGGAATTACCCTCCAAGTTTTTTTCTTGTTGGGTAACAAAATTATTATGTTACTATTATACTTTACTTTATGTAACTTTGCAAGCTATTTTTTCTAGAAAATGCTTTTGCCACTTTAAATATCAAATACTTTAACTTTCTATATCTTTTAAAAGTTCTTCATAAGCTACTCTTGCTAACTCATCTTCATATTTTTCATCTTGATATCTTACAATTAACCAGTCATGTACTGCTTCCTTTGTTTCTTTTATTTCTATATGAGTTTGCTTGTCTTTTGCTTTTTGTTTTAAAAGATGCACATCTGGATTTAAAATATCATTAGTTCCTGTATAAATAATGATATTTTCTAAACTTTCTAATGGTCCATAAATAGGACTTACTAAATAATTTTTGATATTTTCTTCTGAACCTGCATAAGAAATTCCAGCTATTTTTAATAATTCTGCATTTAACATTTTGTCTTTTTCTTGTACCTTTTTGATTTCTTCATTTTCCATGCTAATATCTAACCATGGTGAAATTAATATGGTTTTGCTTGGTGTTGTTATTTTTTCTTGTTCTATTTTCTCTACTAATGCAAGCGCCATTCCTCCTCCTGCTGAATCTCCCATAATAATTAGATTTTCCTTTTTTACTTTACCTACAATTTCTTTATATAATGGTTCTACCATATGAAAAGTATGTGTATATTGATATTGAGGCGTTAGTGGATAATCTGGCACAATTATGGTTCTTTTTGTATCTTGTGCAAGCTTACTTAAAAATTTCCAATGTGCCTGACTTAATTCTGCTACATAAGACCCTCCATGCAAATAAAAGATATATTGCGAATTTTCTACCTTTCCTTTTGGTTCTATAATAAAAACACTTCTATTTTGATATTTTTCCTCTTTTATATTACACTCTCTTTTTATTTCTTCTGGTACTTTTGAAGTAATATTTCCTGTATAAAGGTATACTACTATAGATGCTATTATACCTAATAATACAATTATTACCATTCCTATTATAATTCTTATTTTCATTTTTTCTTTTTTTACTCCTCTACTAATACCACTTTGCTACTTCTGACCTGTCCATTCTGCCCAAAAAAGGTAGAAATGGTCTGATCCCTTTTTTAGAAATGAAACTTTCTTTTTATTTTTTCTTTTATGCTTATTTTGATTTTCTTTTTTTCTTTCATTTTATCAATTACTTCTTCTATTAGTAATGTATTTATTTTTGGATATAATTTCGTATTTTCTTTATCGTAAATTCCATTTGTAACAACAGTATTTGGAATTTGCTGTTCTTCTAAAAATTGAAAAAATCTTTTTTCTACTTTATTTTCTTTTAAAATAGAACTAAATGAAAAAGCAATATTATTTCCATAAGAGCATGCGGTACATTTTATTTTTTCTGCTCTTTCTGGTCCTATTACAAAGAAAAATTGGTCTATATATGCTTGATATTCTGGCAAGAAATTAATTTTGCCCAAATTTGAAAATGTTGTTGTGGTATATTTTTGTATCTGGCTATAAATTAATTTTAAAATAAGCTTTTTAATGACAAGTGGTATCATTCTAATATAAATACTGTTTCCTAGTCTAACTGTATGTGCCATCGTTTTTGCTATTTCTTCTTTTTTTAATTTATTCTTAAAATTGTTTCTTACAAATGCTAAAATAAGTTCAAAGTCTGTTAAGTCTAATTGTTTATGATCTGCTACTACAGTCATATAAGAAAAAAAGTTACTAGTTGTTGTTGATTTAAAATAATTTTTTAAATTAACTGGTATGCATACTTTAATTGGTTTTTTGCTTTTCTTTTGCTCTTTTTGTTCTTGATAAATACTATAAATTAAAACTGCTGTAAAATACTCTGATACTGTTACTTTTAGCCTTCTACATGTTTTTAATACTGGCTTTAAACTAATAAATCCATGAGTAATTCCTACTTGATATGGCAATAGCTTTTTTCCTTTTAAAATATATGCTTTTTGTGAATTTTCTTTTCTGTGTAAGCCTTTTTCGTAATTTTTTAAGTAGCTATCTTCTATATTTTTTGTATCTGCTTCTACATTTTTTATGGTAAATTTTTCTTTAAAAGTATTCGTATGTACTAAGTTTAAATATTCATATACGATTGTTTTTACAAATTCAATTGCTGTACTTCCATCTGTTAATGCATGAAAAATTTCTACATTCATTTTATTTTTATAATAAGTTACTTTAAATAAATAACCATGATTTGCTTTTTGATTCATATAACGGCATGGATACGTTTCTTCTGGGTTTACTACTATTTCTTGCTGGTTTTCTTCTAAATAGTACCAAAAAAAACCTTTTTTTAAGCAAACTTTAAAAGAAGTAAAAATATTAAGTGCTTGTTCTACTGCTAGTTTTAAAGTTTTAGGTTCTATTTGTTCTACTAAAGTAACACTCATTCGATAAATACTACTAAACTTTTTGTTTCCTACAATAGGAAATAATTTTGCTGAATTATCTAGTTTTCTCCACTTTACTTTCTCTTTTTTTTGCATGATTTAGCCCTTTTCTCCTTCTTTTGTTTTGCTCTATTTTACTACATGAAAGTTTTTTGTGCAAGTATTAAGATTTCTATAAAAATGCTTGCTAATTTACATAAGTTGTGATATAATGACCTCGTACATTTTTTTTAGGAGGAATTTCTTTATGACATTCAAACGGGATTTTCTACTGCAAAAAGCTGGGCCTCACGTTTTAATTACCAATTTTTTCTTGCTTTTTTTCATACTCTTGTCTTTGCCTCCAGAGTTTAATTTCTGCTATGGTCTTGGAGTTAATTTAATCAATCTCCTGTGGGTGTTCAAAGGTGTTTGGATTAAAAACAAAACTGATTTTGAGTACACAATTTCCTATAATAAAAATCAGCTCCAAATTAGCTTGGCAAGTGGAGAAACACATACTTACAACAGGAAAACCCTTAAAGCAAACAAAAACGCTTTGTTCTTTTGGATCAAAGACGGAAAACAGCAGCATATTTATCCCTATAATGATAAAGTAATTGCATTCCTCGACCAGCTCGAATAGAGCTATTTTAAAGAAGGTGCCCTAAACACATGGGCACCTTCTTTTCTTTACTCTATAATATCAATTGCATTATCTGTACTAATTCCTTCTAAATGGTAATAACTAGTTGGTACTTCTCCTATGATTAATCTTTCGGCTAACAATACTTGATTTGAAATTTGCTCTTGCACAGTTTTATAGGGTGTTAAAATAACTACATTGCATTTTACTTCTAAATAGATTCTATGAAGCGTTTGATTAATTCCGGCTTGAAGCAAATTCTGATTTTAGCTGTGTGTCAATATCTCCTGCTATTTCCATTCTAATAGGAACTTTTGGACCTCTTCCGTGCAAATAAATTGCTACCTAAAAAACTACCTAATCGTATAGAAAATTCATTGTTTTCACTTTTTTCCATTTGCTCTTGAATATTTACAGGAATATCCGAAATGATTTCATTTACTGTTATAATATTAGTTCCTACCATTTGTATATTTCCTTTTTCATCTTTTGTAATATTTAAAAAATCATCATATTGATAATTAGCCATTACTTTAGTTGCTTCATTGTTACAAATTTTAGTAGCAACTGATTTTGCCATACTTTTGCTGTTTTTTTCCATAATTGGCTCTATTGCTTTTAACGAAAAATAGGCAAAGGAAAAAGCAATTATCAAAACCATCATCACTGAAAAAATTCTTTTATTTTTTTGAAAAGACTTAGGAAGCCTTAGCCTATTTCTTGTATATATTTTATCATTCATGATATCTAGGAATAAATAACTGTATTCCTACCTGTAAATTATCTGGATTTTCTATTCCATTTACTCTGCTAATTGCCTCGACTGTACTATTAAATTTCTTAGCAATCTTCCACAAAGTATCTCCTGGTTTTGTAAAGTAGATAATCATACTATAATTACAATTTTTTTTCGTTTCTTCTTCTACTATTTCATCTATAATAGAAATACTACTATCATTTCCACTAATAGCTGTAAAATTTAAGTCTATTTTTATATCGATACTCTCATCTGGCATTACTACAAAATCTTGCATTTGTATTTCTATTACAGTATCTATATGGCTTTGTGGCATTACTTTTTCAAAATCCATAGAAAAACTAAAAGGAACTGTTATTTCTTTGGTATCTATTGTAATATTACTATCTCCTGCAAAAATAAAATTTAAGTTTAAATCTCCATTATATACAATTCTACCATTTAAGATATTTTGCTCTTGTAATATTGGCTTTACTTCTACATCATAAATCTTTTTAGAACCTATTTCTGGAATTGTCTGCTTTTCTCTAATATTACAAATTCCGCTTGCAGTTTCCCTTTTTTGCATTACTTTTACTTGTCTTTTTGTAAAATTTAAAGCGACTGTTGGACTATACAAATCTTGTATCATTTGTAAATCTTTATTTTCATATGCTTCACAATACACCTCAATTTCTACCTCTACATAAACAGAATGTTCTTCTACATTATTTGGTTTTACAATGATATTTTTAATTTCGTATTTTACGTCGCAAATATGTTCTTCACTGATATTTGGTAAATCAATAAACCCTACAATTGGTATGGTAGATTCTTTTATATTAATTCGATTGTCTTCTGTTAGATAAATTAGTTTTACACCAAGGTCTGCTTTAATTAATACTTTATTATAACTAGTTTTAGTATCTCTATTTATAATTCTTAAATCTGTTTTCATTACTTCTATTAAATTAGATGTATCATCTAATGTTAAAGTATCTTTTGCGTAAATTTTTGTACTACCACTTCCAATTAAAGAATTAATTTGAAAATTTTGATTTAAAAACTGTATATCTCCTAAGTTAGCAATTTCCTTCACATATTCTACTGTTTCATTAGAAGATACTTTACAATCTACATCTAAAATTGCCTTTATATGAATTTTTCTTCCATTTAAAACTTTGCAATCTAAACTTTTTAAACTAATATTCGTATCTAGTCCCATCCCTCCTTTTATTTTTTCTAATTCTATTATTTGAGTAAAATCTAAATTAGTATTCAAACTCCTTACATTGTTTTCTTCTGTTTCTGCTAAATACATAATATAAGTATTGATAGAGCCATCTATTCTAATTTTTCCATCTAAAATTTCCTTTTTGTAAATACATACCATACCACTGTTACTAATAACATTTAATATATCTGGTTTTATATCTGGAACAATGCAGTCATCTTCTACCATAAAAGTATCCTTTTTCTGACTAATAATTTGATTAAGTATTAAGCTATCCTTTGCTGTTTCAAGTGCCATTTTTAATCCCTCCTATTTAAATTCTTTCTTAGCTCTAATATATTTAAAGACATAAAAAAAAATTCCTATTGTTAGGAATTTTTTGTATTTATGCTATATCTTTTGGTTTTTTTGTCTCTACTACTGGTGGTATTAAGGGACTATAGTTTGTTCCATCAAAAACATCTACTTCTACAGTTCTTGTTAAAACATCTGTATAACTATAGGTAACATTTCTTTTCTCTTCCTCATATTTTATAACAAAAATATTAGGATAAGCTTTTTCTATTGTAGCTTCTTTTTCAAAGGATTTACATCTTCCAAGTGATCCTTTGACAATTATCTTTTGTCCGGACCATTTCATTGATGTCTGTTTTTAAATTAGCAATATCGTTTGGACAAATCATTTCATCACCCACTCCTTTAAGTATGAACGAATTATATCATTGAGGTCTAAAAATGTCAAAAAATGTTTGTTTGCATCATTCTGCTGTTTTCTTCTTCTATAAGTCGATACATTGATTTGTCTTTCTTTTATTACATTTATATTACATTTATATTACAATATTGTTTCAGATTGATAAAATCTTCTTCTTTCCACGTCCTCCTACTCCACTAATTCCTCTTTGACCATCTCTTAGCTCTTCTTCTATATCTTGTATCGTAACAAAATTTTCTTCTTTTGTGGTCGCTATTTTTTCTGCTACAATAAGTGGATCCATAAAATCGATTAAAATTCTAGCAGGTGAAGAAGCAAAATTTGCACCAGAAATCATAAGTCCTTCATAATAACTTTGGCAAGCACCAGCAAATATAACTAAGTCTTTTTTGATATTTTGTTTTCTTGCTTCTTCTACTGCTTTTATAAAATACCTAGAATTTCTATAATTATATACATTATTAAATTGTGTTCCTTTTCGTATCATTCCATCATGCCCTGTCATCACTAGTATATCTGGCTTATATCTTTGAATAAGTGCTCTAACATTTAAAGGTTGCCTTCTTTCTGGAACGTTTTTTACAATGGCATTTAATCCTAATTTTTTATAAATTCTACGTGATTTTTCGCTATATCTTCTATCTCCATCTAAATGCAGTATTTTTCCTGTATATTCAATTACTTTTTCACGAAAAAGGTAGTTTTGCTTTAATAGCTTTTGCTTTCTTTCTATTCTTTTAGTTACTTTTTCTTCTAAATCTCTTACATGTTTTTCTATTTTTTGAGACTCTACTAATTCTAAATCTTCTAATAAGCTATCTGCTTGAATACGAATGGTAAGCCCTTTTAAAATGGCAAATTCTTGACCATTTTTTGTTTTGATGATGCGCTCTACTACAAATATAATATCTTTTCCATAGGATATTCTTCCTACAATATCTCCCTTTTTTATTTTCTTCATATCATAACATCCTTTTAAAACAATACTTTGTTATGATATTTTATGTCGTTTTTTGTAAAATAGTTACTTTTAGTTTCTTTAAAAATAATATAAATGCTTTGCAATATATAACTATTACAAAGCATTAAAAAGCTTATATGTTTTTAATATTTTTCTTTTTAAATACGATAAAGGTAGGTACTAACATAATTAGTAAGTATACCACCACAATTGCTACCGAAAAACCTATGCTAAGTCCTTCATAATCTGGTAATCTCCCAAAAAATTGTTGTGTTAAATCCCAATTTGGTGTAATAAAGAATTTTAGCCAATTTAATTTTAAGGCTAATCCTAATGTATTTACTAAAGAAGACCCCATATATCCAAGTAAAGTAATTGCAATAGAGAGGGCAGAATTTGTAAAAATAGTACTAATTGCAAAAGCTAAAACCATAAGCGAAATATAAATTGGTAACTTTCCTAATAATGTTATTCCTAGGTAACCTAACATTCCCATTTCTTGAAGCCCATTTGTATGATGGTTATATATCATTACTGGATTTGCAAAACTATCGAATCCCTTTATAATACCCCCTACTATAAATTGCATTCCTACAATTAATGCAATAACTAGTAATAATATAATAAAACTACTAATTAATTTTGCTGCTAAAATAGTACTTCTTTTATATGGTTTAATAAGCAGTAATTTTATGGTTCCTTTGCTAAATTCTTCACTTACCATTGTTCCTGCAATCATTACAATCATAATAATAATAAAGATTTCAAAGCTATTATATACATCTTTTAGCATACCTTGTGCAGTTCCTGCATTTCCTGAATTTGTTTTATGCTCAATATCATGCTGTGTAATTGCTGCTATTTCTAAATTATTATAATATTCTTGTTTTTGGCTATAATCTTCTTGATTATTGGCTTTTTCATACATTCTAATTTGCAATTTAGCACTTTGATATTTTACTAAACAAGTATTGTGATAATCTGCATATCCATAAGGAATATCTTTTTCTAGTCTCCAATTTAAAATTTGCTCTTCTAACTGTAACTGGTAAATTTGGTCTTCTATGATTTGTTTTTCTTGTGCATTTTGTGCAACTGTTCTTAGTTGTTCTTGTTTTTGAAGATTTTCTCTATTTTGCTCTAAATCTTTTTTTACAAAATATCTCCAATCTTCTTCATTTAATTTTTTTATTGTATCTTCATATTGCTTTTTTGCTTTTTCAAACTCATCTTTATTTTTTTCTTTATATTGATAATAATTCATTTGCTCTATAAATTCACTTATTTTTTCATCAATAATTTGCGTTTTCCATGGTGTTTCTTTTTCATAATTCTTTTTTAATTTTGCAGTTTCTAGTTCTGTTTTATATCTTATATAATCATCTACTTCTTGCTTATTTTCTGAGTCTAGTTCTTCTAGCATACTTTCATATGTCTCAATATCTACATCTGCAGCATACCAAATAATATTTTCTTGCGCTTGATAAATAAGGTTACTTGCTATCATAAAGGCAAGAGTAATTAGTAAGGTAATATAAATATTTTTCTTTTTTAAAATTTTAATTAACTCATTTTTTATTAAACTAATCAATTTGATTCCCTCCTGTCTTTTTTAAGAATACATCTTCTAAGCTCATTTGTTTTTCATGAATTTCATATACTTTTATGTTGCTTTCTACTAACTTCTTTACTATTTGTGGCACTTGTTCTTTTTTCATTTGTATTACAAACTGTGTTTCATTTTTTATTTCTAACTCTTCTTGTATACATTGTTTTACTTTTTCTATACTATCTACTTCTATTTGGTAATGGGTCTTTACTTCTTGCTTTACTTTTTTAAGATCTGTTGTTTCTATTACTTCGCCATTTTGAATAATACAAACTTTGTTACAAAGTGTTTCTATTTCTGCTAAGTTATGGCTTGAAATAAAAATAGCCATTTTTTCTTTTTTGGCTAAATCTTTTAGTAATTCTCTTAGTTCTTTTATTCCTTCTGGATCTAGCCCATTGGTTGGTTCATCTAATATTAGTAAATTTGGCTTATGCAAAATAGCTTGTGCTACCCCTAGCCTTTGCCTCATTCCTAATGAATACTTAGATACCTTATCTTTGATGCGTTTTTCTAATCTTACTAGTTTTACTACCTCTTCTATTCTCTGCTTTGAAACTTCTTCATACATATTTGCTACTAATTTTAAATTTTCATATCCACTTAAATACATGTATAAATCTGGATTTTCAATAATTGCTCCTACTTTTCTAATTGCTTTTGTAAAATCTTTTTCTATGTCTTTACCATTAATACTAACTGTTCCACTAGTAATATTTTGCAAGCCTAAAATTAGCTTAATGGTAGTGGTTTTTCCGCGCTCCATTTGGTCCTATAAAACCTAAAATATCTTCTTCGTATAAATTTACTGACACCCCTTTTAAAATTTCCTTTTTGCCTATTTTTTTGTGTAAGTCTTTACAACTAAGTACTAACTCTCCCATTGTTTTCCTCCTTTTCTATTCGAACTTTATCTTAACATAAAAATCTTAAGAAAACAGCTATTTTTTTCTTAAGATTTTATGAACCTACAGTTTTTTCCATTTATCCTTGCTTTATTTTGCTTATTGTGTTAAAATAAGTATGGCTTTAAAAAGCTTAAATGAATTTAATTATTTTGGAAACATCCTTCTTGATTTTGATAGTTAGAAAGGTTCAATGGGTCAAAATATTAAATGTCAGAATTTATGAAGGAGGTATAAATTTATGGCAGACAAAACATTAGTATGTAAAGATTGTGGAGCTGAATTTGTTTTCACAGAAGGTGAACAACAATTTTATGCTGAAAAAGGGTTCACAAACGAACCTCAAAGATGCCCTGAATGCAGAAAAGCAAGAAAAGAGCAAAGAAGAAATAACAATTACAATAACTAATTGTAAAAATGGAAGTTTAGATAAATACTAAACTTCCATTTTATTTACATTGCTTTTTGATTTGTATGGCTATATTTCATTTTTGTTGCTAGCCCTCCTCTTATGTGTCTTTCTGCTTTATTTTCGTCTAATATTTCTCTTACCTCATGTGCTAAAATGGGGTTTATCCTAAGTAACCTTTCGCTTACGTCCTTATGTACAGTACTTTTACTTATTCCAAATTTTTTAGCAGCTCCTCTTACAGTATCTTTACTATCTATAATATATTTTGCTAAGCTTACTGCTCTTTCTTCTATGGTAGTATTTTTTTCCAAATGAAAAACCCCCTTGAATTCTACTGTTTTGTACAGTGTATTCAAGCAAGGGTTGTATTAGAACTATTTATATTTTGCTCTTTATTTTTTCTAATGCTATTTTTCTTGCACTTATGTTATTTTTCTCTTCGTTTGTAATTTCTGCAAGTGTTTTTCCATTTTCTAATTCAAAAATTTCATCAAAGCCAAATCCATTTTCTCCTCTAACATTCTCTGCCACAAATCCTTCTAAGGTTCCTATTTGGCTAATTGTCTTGCTTCCATCTGATAATGCTATAGCTGTAACAAATTTTATTTTTCTTTTTTCTTTTTGAATACCTTTTAGCTTTTCTATAATTTCTAAATTTCTTTGCCTGTCTGTTCCTTGTTTCCATCTTTTAGTAAAAACTCCTGGAAAGCCATTTAAATATTCTATTTCTATTCCAGAGTCATCTGCAAGACACATTTTGCCATTTAATAGTTTTGCTATGGTTTCTGCCTTTTTTATGGCATTACCTTCAAATGTTTCTTTGTCTTCTTCTACATCTATGTCTATTCCTAATTCTTCTATTGAAATAATTTTAAATCCCTCTAAAATTTCTTTAGCTTCTTTTATTTTTCCTTTATTTCCAGAAGCAATTACAATTTCTCTCATTTTTTCCTCCTTTAAACCCAATTTCTAATAAATTCTTCATTAAAGGTGTATCTATTAGCTGGCCTATATGCCGATTCTTTTACTACTTTTGACGTTTTTTTCACCATTGGTTCTATTTTTTTTCTAAAATTTGCAGATATTAACTTTTTGTCTAATATAATTTCATAAATTTGTTGTAATTCTGAAATAGCAAATTCTTCTTCTAAAAAACTAAATGCTATATTGGTATTTTCAATTCTATTTCTTAACCTTTTAATTCCATTATGAATAATAAGTGCTGTTAGTTCCGTAATTGGTGCTTTTCCTACTAATTTATGAATATAGTCTATGTTTTCTCTTTGCCTTTTTATTGTAGTTGCTACTGTATATTCTATTTTTTTGTGTTCACTATTTAAAATAATGTTTTGTAAGTTTTCTTGTCCTTCATTTTGAATTGTAATATCATAAAATTTTAGATTTTTAGGTATTGCTTGTATATTATTTTTACTGATAATAACTAAATAAGTAACAGTAAGTTCTGCATTACTCGTATAATATTTTGGATTTCCCCAAGTATATAGCTGTTCTATATAAAACTTAGGTGTTAAAAATAATTTTTCTACCTTTTTTTCTGCTGCTTCTTTAATATATAGTTTACTTGTTATTTCAAATGTAGGAAGATTATTTTTTTCGTCTAATAAAATTTGCAACTTTTTTTCTTTTAATCTTCTTACATCTTTTCTTTCTTCATTATCTGTACTAAATATAATTAAACTTCCTTGTATCTTCATTTTTATACTTCAAAGCATGTTATTTACATGCTACTCCTTTATAAACTTTCTTTTTTTATATTTTCTTTTTTACACTTTTAGCTAAACTACTTGCTAATCCTATATAATTTTGTGGTGTTAACTCTAATAAAACTTGTTTGTCATTCTCATCAATAGATAATTTTTGAATAAATTTTCTCATTTCTTGTAGCGATATTTGCTTTCCTCTTGTTAGATGTTTTAAAATTTCATATGCATTTTCTACCTTATTTTTTCTTAAAATAGTTTGCATTGCTTCTGCTAATACCTCTGGCGTATTTTGTAATTCCTGCATTAATTTATTTTTATTTACTTCTAACTTGTTTAATCCAGTAATACATTGTTTTACTGCAATAACACTGTAAGCTACCATGCTCCCTATATTTCTAAGCATAGAAGAATCACTTAAATCTCTTTGCATTCTTGATATTGGTAAGTTGTCTATAAAAATTTGGATAATCCCATTTGCCATTTTTATATTTGCCATTGCATTTTCAAAATGAATAGGATTTATTTTATGTGGCATAACAGAAGATCCAACTTCTCCTTTTACATTTTTTTGTATAAAGTAATTTCTACTAATATACATCCACATATCACTGCTAAAATCTAATACTACATTATTTAATAATTTCATTTCTGAAAAAATAGCACATATGGTATCATGTGGTTCTATTTGTGTTGTATACATGTTATATTCTAAGCCAAATCCTTCTACAAATTCTTTTGCTATTTTTAGCCAATCTACATTAGGATATGAAATAAAGTGGCTGTTAAAATTTCCTACTGTTCCATTAAATTTACCTGTTATTTTCTCTTGTTTTAACCTATTTAAAAATCTGCTAATTCTATAAACGAATACCGAAAGTTCTTTTCCTACTGTTGTTGGAGTTGCACTTTGTCCATGTGTATGAGAAATCATAGCCGTAGTAGCATATAAGTTTGCTTTTTCTTCTAATAACTCTACTAAATTTGTAACATTGGGAAGATAAACTTTTTCTAATAGTTCTTTTTCCATTATTCCATAGGCAATATTATTAATATCTTCTGAAGTACATGCAAAATGTACTAAATAGTTATATTTTTCCATATGGTTTTGTTTTAGTTTTTCATTGATATAATATTCTACTGCTTTTACATCATGCTTTGTTATACTTTCTATTTCTTTTATCCTTTTTGCTTCACTTATATCAAATTCTTTTGCTATTTTTTCTAAAACTTCTAATTCTTTTTTACTTATTTCTAATCCAAATTCTTTTATCCTAAAAAGCTCTTTTAGCCACTCTATTTCTACTATAACCCTATTTTTCATAAGATAATACTCACTAAAATAACTTTTTATCTCTTGTGTCATTTCTTTATATCTACCATCTATTGGTGAAATATTTAGCAGCATTTCTTCCATAAAACATCCTCCTTATTTTTTAACAAATAATCATAGCATTTCTTGCAGCTCCTGTTCCAATAAACTTAATTGGAACCTTTACTAATTCTTCAATTCTGTTTAAATATTTTTTTGCATTTTCTGGCAAATCTTCTCTTGTTTTGCAATTAGAAATATCTCCAAAGTTTCCTTCAAATTCTTCATAAACAGGTTTGCAATCTTTTAAATCATCACTGTCTACCGAAAAATTCATTGTAACTTTTCCATCTTTTTCATAACCTACACATAATTTTATTTTTTCTAACTTTCCTATGGTATCTACATGGTTAATAGCAAGTCCTGTTAATCCATTTACCATAGCTGCATATTTTAAAGCTACTAAATCTAACCATCCACATCTGCGAGGTCTTTTGGTTGTTGTTCCGTATTCATGCCCAAGCTCTCTTATGGTATCTCCTATCTTATTATTTTGTTCTGTTAAATAAGGGCCTTCTCCTACTCTTGAAGAATAAGCTTTTAAGACTCCATATACTTCCCCAATATATTTTGCACCAATTCCAGTTCCTGTACATACTCCCCCTATTGTTGGATTAGATGAGGTAACATATGGGTAACTTCCAAAATCAATATCTAAAAGTGTTGCTTGCGCTCCCTCACACAAAATCTTTTTGTTTTCTTCTAAGGCATTATGAAGTAAGTTTACGGTATCTACAACATATTTTTTTAAAATTTGAGCATATTTTTTATATTCTTTTATTACTTCTTTTTCATCAATTAATGGATAATTATATAGTTTAAATATTTCATTTTTATTTTGAATATTTCTTTTTAATGGCTCTTCAAACTTTTCATTTACTAAGTCTGCCATTCTAATACCACATCTTTCAAATTTATCGCAATATGCAGGTCCTATTCCTCTTGCTGTTGTTCCTATTTTGTTTTCTTTTCTTAACTCTTCTTGTAATTTATCCATTTGCACATGGTAAGGAAATATGACATGAGCTTTGTCGCTAATTTTTAAGTTTTCTATACTGTAGCCATTTTGTTTTACATTTTCTATTTCTTCTATTAAAACTTTTGGATCTACTACAACTCCATTTCCTATTACTGCAAGAGTGTTTTTATTTAATATTCCTGATGGTATTAAATGAAAAGCAAATTTTTTTCCTTCTATTTCAATAGAGTGCCCTGCATTATTTCCACCTGTACATCTTACTGATATATCTGCATTTTGTGATAAATAGTCTATAATTTTTCCCTTTCCTTCGTCTCCATAAAAGCTTCCTAAAACAACATCTACTTTCATAATATCCTCTCCTTTTTACTTATTATTTTTTTTACATTAAGTAACTACATTTGCATTATACTTTCCTTTTTATTTTTTGTCAATACTTTTTATAAAAAAAATAATAAGTATTTAAGTAAAAGAAAAGAAGCCCTGAATTTCAAGGCTTCTTCTCTTTTTCGAACTTACGCTCTACGAACTTCGTATAGCATGTTGTCTGTTATTACGCTAAACCCCTCTGGGTTAATGTCATATAACTTGGAACTGAATGCCATAATATTTCGGCACTCCATGGTTTTGGTTTTTATTCCATTCTTTTGTACTTGGATAATATGAAGTTGCTCTTTTCCTGGAATGTAAATTGTCCTTTTGTGGTAACTCACATTCCATACAAGTCCCCTCATATCCTTTGGGATAGTAATGTGCTTATAGCTTCCATCTGCAAAAATGATAACTGCGTATCCATCGCTGTTTATTACCAGCCAGCTTTGCGAAATGTCATCATAGATAACATTATACTTACAGCCTGCTGAGCTATACGGTATATCGCAAAATCTTTGGCTGTTACAATAGACTTGATCATTTCCACTTTGCCCTTGTTTTACAACGACGAATTTGGAGTTAAACTTCACTAAGAAGCCTTTGGTTTCCTGCGCTGGTAAAAATTTAATCTTTTCTTTTTTCACCTCACCATTTTCTAAAATAGTTCTTTGCAAAATGGTCTCTTCTCCATCTGAAGTTGTAATAAAATACAATGTGTTTTCGCTTGTTACTGCATGCTTTACAGTAAGCCTATCTTCCTGATAAATCACTCGTTCACTGCTTAAGTTAATAGCTGTAACAACATAGTCAAAAATGAGCCATACAATTTCCTTATTTTTTAAGAACAAAATATCTTTTAGATGAATCCTATCTTCTAAACTTATGCCAACTTCTTTTACTTCATTTGTAGCTCGGTTTAAAATTGCAATGTGAAAATCTTTTTTATCACTCAAAACTACTGCATACTTATTTATAATTGTATCGATAGGCTCATTTACAAAAAGCGACAGTTTTGTTGCTACAAAGTTAGCGTTTATCTTGCCTCCTTGTAAGTCTATTTCTTTTTGATATTCGTGTTTCAGGTATGGAAGAATACTTTGTCTGCTTTCACATTCAAAGATAGCAAAAAAAGCTTTTAGCAATTTTGAATCCATCCATTCCCACGAACTAGCTATTGTAGGTGGTTTCATACCGTGATTTCCTAGTAACGAAATTCTTTTTTCCATTTTAGAAGGAATATCTAAAATAACGTCTTTTCCTCCTATCCTGGTACTATACAGTCCGTTAAAAGGATGGGTATATGTGAGGTAATAGAAACTTTGAATTGCAAACGAGTACCAGTCATCTTTCATGGTAATATTCTTGGTTTTCTTAGAAATCGGATCAATGTAGCCATCCGTGCAAAATGCTGGTTTAATTTCATCAATCCCCATTCCGTCAAACTCTAAGAAGTATACAATTTTGTCTTCGTCAAAAAGAATATTGCGGCCATTTAGGTCTCCAATAA
This sequence comes from Clostridia bacterium, assembly GCA_022798335.1. Classification (GTDB taxonomy): domain Bacteria; phylum Bacillota; class Clostridia; order TANB77; family CAG-508; genus CAG-273. Next base: position 344 of record JAAWMH010000032.1, on the reverse strand, counting down.
AGATACCGTTTTGGTGCAGTGCTTCAATACCTTCGCCAACGGCAATTAGTATTTCTAGCACATCTTTTCTGGTAAATCCTAGCCTTTCTACCTCTTTTTGGTCCTTCAAATTGGAAAGGGGCATTCCTTTTACCCGCCTCATAACATAGGCAAAAACACTTTGCGTCTCTTCGTCTACCAAAAGCTTTTGCGGAATTACATACTGGTACTTGCCATTTTTTGCGTCAAGCTCTTCAAGGATTTGTCTTTTATTCATAACCTTTACAAGAACTGTGTTCTTAAAATTCTGGTCTACCACTCCTTCTCTAAATACCTTTGCAACACATTTATCCCTATAGGGATAA
>JAAWMH010000007.1 GCA_022798335.1 Clostridia bacterium | reverse complement strand
CTTCCATCTTTTTTATTATTGGTTTTTCTCAAAGGTTTATTGTTTACTTTTCAATGTGCTTTGTTCATAATATATATATGAACGAATGCTATTGTACTACTTTTATTTATAAAAGTCAACACATTTTTTGATTTTTTTTTAGTTTTTTTCTTCTTTCTATTTTAGAAGCAAATAAAAAAATTAGTATTGGTGCAATTCTTTTTAAATGTAAGTTTTCTTTACTAATTTATCTTTCACAAAATGCCTTGTTTTTATGTAGTAATAGTACTTAAATTATAATAGCATATTGTTTTCATAAAGTCAATACATTTTTTGTCGTTTTTTATTATTTTTTCGAAAAACTTTTAATGTTACATAAGTTAACAATATTTTATTTTCGACTCTTTTATTATTATAGCATGTATGCTTATGTAAATCAACAGTTTTTCTTTGGTAATTTTAACCAATCTCTACTAATATAACATCATCACCAATACATTTAATATTTTGCCACTCTATTACAATATCATTATTTGCAGAAAACATACTAAGTAATTTATTGCTTCCTGGTACAATAATAGATGTAATATTACCACTTTCTAAATCAGCACAAACATCTTGTACAAACCCTAGTCTTTTTCCATCTTTTATATTAATTACTTCTTTATGTTTAAAGTCCATTCCTTTTTGCCCCATTGTTTTCCTCCCTTTACCCAAATTTCATCTTAATAATATATGTAGAAAAGAAAAAAAGTTGCTATTTTTTTCTTTCATAATTTATCTTTTTATAACGAAAAAGAGCTCACAGGCTCCTTTTCGTCTAAAAAATCTTAAATTTTCTTAGGTCAAATCTTGCTTTTGTATTAAGAAATATTTAACCTTTTATTCTTTCCCTACTGTAGCTCTTTTGACCAGCCTTTAAAAGGCGGCAACTTTAATCTGATGCCAAGAGGCTCTTCTTTTGGTCCATCATTAATTTCTGTAGATTGTGATGAAACAAGTACATGAGTTTCTATCTCACCTTCTCTTAATTCGCCAAAAGCCACAAAATCCTTTAAGCGTTGTCGGTAATACTCATCATAGCTAAAAATCATAAATACTTCCAACCTTTCTTCTTAATGGTGTTCGTTTACTCTTTATGTCCTCTATGATTAGTTTTGCAAGACCCCCTTTTTTATTTCTAAAATAACTTTAGAAATATTAATAATTTCGAACATTTTAATTATAGCATATTTTTCATTATTTTGTCTATGCTGATATGCGACATATCTATTTTAAACCTGTATTTCTATATAATTGTACTTAAAAAAGTGACTTATCTATGCAACTTTATTTATAAATTCTTCTTATATGATTGATTGCTGTTCGTTCTAGCCTAGATACTTGCGCTTGTGAAATTCCTATTTCTTCTGCTACCTCCATTTGTGTTCTACCTTCAAAAAACCTTTTATTGATTATCATCTTTTCTTTTTCATTTAAGCGCTTCATTGCTTCTGCAATTGTAATATTTCTTGCCCACAAATCATCTGTATTTTTCTTATCACTTACTTGATCCATAACACTAATATGTTCTGTGTTTTCTCCATATGCTGGTTCTTGCAAAGAAATTGGTTCTTGAATAGCATCTAAACTTGTAATGACTTCTTCTCTTTCTACTTCTAGCTCTTTTGCTATTTCTTCTATACTTGCATCTCTTTGTTCTTCACGTGCTATTCTTTCTTTTATACTTAGTACTTTATAAGCTAAATCTCTAACAGATCTACTAACACGAATACTATTATTGTCTCTTAAATATCTTCTAATCTCCCCGATGACCATTGGTACAGCGTATGTCGAGAACTGTACATTTTGATTTAAATCAAAGTTATCTATTGCTTTAATTAGTCCTACACACCCTACTTGAAATAAATCATCTAAGTTTTCTCCTTTTCCATTAAATCTTTTTATAATACTAAGTACTAGCCTTAAGTTTCCATTTATAAATTCTTGTCTTGCTGTTTCATCTCCTTGTTTTATCTTTTGCATTAATATATTTTTTTCTTCAGCTGAAAGTAGTGGTAATTTTGCAGTATTTACACCAGAGATTTCTACAACCTTATTCATACTAAAACTCCTTTAAGAAATAATTTATTTTAATTTCATTATTTCCCAAAGGAGTTTTTGTTATTCTACTTTCGTACAACACTTTTCGACATTAAGAAAGTTAGAAAACAAATTATTCTATTTTCTTACATTTTATCCTGTTTTGCTCATAATCTCTTTTTTCATTTTTCCTATTATTTTCTTTTCTAAACGTGATATGTAACTTTGTGAAATACCGTAGCATATCTGCTACTTCTTTTTGTGTTTTTTCTGTTCCACTTATAAATCCAAAACGAAGCTCCATAATATTTCTTTCTCTATTGTTTAATTTAGCTATAGAGGCTCTGAGTAAGCTTTTATCTACTTCATCTTCTATCCTTCTTGAGGTAACATCTGGATCTGTTCCTAAAATATCAGATAGTAAAAGTTCATTTCCATCCCCATCTTGATTTAGTGGTTCATCTATAGATACTTCACTTTTTATTCGATTACTTCTTCTTAAAAACATTAATATTTCATTTTCAATACAGCGTGATGCATAAGTAGCTAATTTTATTTTCTTATCTGTATTAAAGGTATTAATTGCTTTCATAAGCCCTATTGTTCCTATAGAAATTAAATCTTCTATTCCTACTCCTGTATTTTCAAATTTTTTAGCAATATATACTACTAATCGCAAATTTCTTTCTACTAATGTTTGTCTAACATTTTTGTCCCCTTGTGATAATTTTTCTAATATCTGTGTTTCTTCTTCACTTGTGAGTGGTGGAGGTAATGTTTGACTTCCTCCTATATAATAAATAGGCAAATTCTCTACTTCATCATTTCCAATATATCTTACATATAATGTGTTAATACTTGACTTTAAAATTTGTAGTAAATTCATGTATATCATTCCTTTCTAATAGATCTAGCCCTATTAAAGCAGTATAGGTATGATTTTTGCTTAAAGTTTGTGGAAAAATCCCTATAATAATATCTTCTCGTACTTCTTTTTCTTCTTCTTTTTCAATCATTACTTCATCTGCTTTTAATCCAAGCATAAGTCCATTTTCTTTGCCAATAGAAGAAAAAGGTATTACTCTAAACTTGGTAAGATATTCTTTTTCTTCTTGACTTATTACTTTTTGCGCATCACCTCCTACTATTTCTTCTATATGTTCCAATATTGTCATTGGTATAATAGAACTTAACTCTTGTTTTTCTACAACAATAACTGGCATTCCTGTAATTGGCTCTTTTAAAAGGTTTCCTGTATCTAGCATTGCTTTTAAATTTAAAGATTTATTATTTAACTTAATACTAATTTGATAAATCATATCTTTTTTCTTTAGTTTTGTTTTTACTATTTTGAAAGCAATATAAGTTAAAATAAACCCTATTAATCCCCCAAGTACTGCTATTTTTAGTGGATAAGTGCCTACATATACTCCATTTTTCATTAAAATATCTTGTGGTTTAATAAAATATAATAATGCAAATGCACAGCCTCCAAATACAAAAGAAATTAGATAAAATAGAATAATTTGTTTTAGGAGTATTTTTATTCCTTTTGCATAAAATGCAAGATATACCATACCAACTGATAGCATAATTTTCGTTAAAATATGAGAATACACTGGTAAAATTTCTAAATAAGAAACTACTGCATAAACTCCTCCTAGTAAGCTAGATAGTAATAATCTCCAGTGTTTCATTTTTATTTTTAATATATAGCCTGTTGCAAATAGAATAATGTAATTCATACACAGGTTTTCTAGCAATACAACATCTAGATAAATAGTCATGTATAGTCCTTTCTTTGTACTTTTGTTAGTAAACTAATACATATAAAGACAGTTGTCTTTTTTAACAACTGCCTTAAGAATACTATTTTATTTTTAAAAAGTCTGTCATTTTATGGACGTACTTCTAAAAAGTTATTTACAAATTCTAACATTTTTTCAGACCTTCTTTTATCTTACTATAATTTACTACATTTTTATTTCAGAATATACAAAATGCAACAAGCTATCACTTATTTAAAAGTGATAGCTCTTATATTTTTTATTTTACCTTACCTTTTCTTAAAAAAGTAGGAATTTCTAAATTATCTGGAGAATTTGCACTGTCTGTTGTTGATGGAATTGAGTTTAATTTTTTATCCCATGCTCTGTCAATAATATCTCCTACTGGAATATTACTTGATAATGATGCCTTATCTTGGTCAAATCCTGTTGCAATAACTGTAATAACTAAGTCTTCATCTAGACTTTCATCAATAACAGCTCCAAAAATAATATTTGCTTCTGGATCTACACTTCTTTGTACTAACTCTGCTGCTGTATTTACTTCATGTAATCCTAAATTACGTCCACCTGTAATATTAATAATAATACCTCTTGCATTTTCGATAGAAGTTTCTAGTAATGGGTTTTGAATTGCTTGTTTTGCTGCATCTTCTGCTCTATTTTCTCCTGATGCTCTACCAATACCCATATGTGCCATTCCTGTATTTAGCATAATTGTTTTTACATCTGCAAAGTCTAAGTTTACAAGTCCTGGAATTGCAATTAAGTCTGAAATACCTTGTACACCTTGTCTTAATACATCATCTGCCATTTTGAAGGCTTCTACAATAGAAGTTTTTCTATCTATAATTTGTAGTAATTTGTCATTTGGAATTACAACTAGTGTATCTACTTTTCCTTTTAGACTTTCTATTCCTCTATCTGCTTGTGATAGTCTTTTCTTTCCTTCAAATGTAAATGGTTTTGTTACAACTCCAATTGTTAAAATTCCCATTTCTTTTGCAGCTGCTGCTACGATTGGGGCTGCTCCTGTTCCAGTTCCGCCTCCCATTCCTCCTGTTACAAACACCATATCTGCTCCACGAAGTGCTTCTGCTATTTCTGTTTTACTTTCTTCTGCTGCTTGGGCTCCAATGTCTGGATTTGCTCCTGCACCTAAACCTCTTGTGATTTTTTCCCCTATTTGTATTTTAGATGCTGCTTTTGAAAGAAGTAATGCTTGTCTATCTGTATTTACTGCAATAAATTCTACATTTTTAATTCCAGATTCTACCATTCTGTTTACAGCATTGTTTCCTGCTCCACCTACACCAATTACTTTTATGGTAGCTGCTCCATCTAACATTGAAATGTTTTCCTCCATATTATCCATCATCATAAAGCTTTTTCCTCCTACTTAATAATTCCTTACTTAATATATTTATTTTTAAAATTAAAATCTACGAATAAAAGAACTCTTTTAATCTTTCTTTAACAGTTTGAAAGAAACTTTCTTCTGAGTCTGAGTCTATGTTACTTCCTACTGTTTTTGTAAATGGTCTTGCTGCTACGTATTTTACTAAACTATATGCTGTTCTATATTCTGGTCTTACTACACTAATCAGCCTTCCTGTTGCGATTTTTACTGGAATATTTAATATAATTTTTCCTGCTACATCGCTTTTGCTAATATTAGTAATTCCTTGCCCTGTTAAAATAACATTATTGATTCTAGATTTAATTCCTTTTGCTGCAATGTCTTTATTAACAAACGAAAAGATTTCTTCTATTCTAGCTTCCATTATTTCAATTAATTCTGAACTACGAATTACTTTTTTACCATTATCATCTTTACAAGTGGTAAGTAATATTTCATTATCATTATCAATAAATGATTTAAGGGCTAAGCCATATTGTCTTTTTAGCCTTTCTGCTTCACCTAATGAAATGTTAAGTACATATGCAATATCACTTGTAATGTTGTCTCCTCCTAGTGAAATAGTATTGGTATAGACAAAATTTGATCCTTCAAATACACCAATGTCTGTATTTCCAGCGCCTATATCTAAAAGCATTACATTATCGTTTAGTTCATTGCTATCTAATGCAATACTTCTTTGTGCTAAAGTTGCTGGCACTAAGCCATCAATATCTAAATTTGCTTTTCTAAAAATTGTAGCTATTTGCCTCATATATTCTTTATCTGCTAATAATATTTGTGCTTTTAAGGTAAAGCTTGCACTTAAATTACCTATGGGGTCTGCTACCATTTTGCCACTTTCTAATATAAATTGATTTTCTACAATATCGATAATTTGCTTTTCTTCTGGAACTTCAATATCTTTTACTTGCATAATAGCAGATGCTACATCTCTTGCTGAAATTCCTGCAAATTTATCCTTTGCTTCTTTTAAAATACTGTTTTGCACAATTGTAACGTATTTTCCTGGAATTGTTACATATGCTGAATTAATTCTTAAACTTGCCTCTGATTCAGCTTCTTTGATAGAGCGATGAATTAATTTGGCAATTTCATTTTCATCTACGATTTTACCTTTTTGTATTCCATTACATTTATGACTAGCAGTACAAATGACTTCAATTTGATTAAAGTTATTAACTTCTCCGATTACTAAACTAACCTTGGAAGTTCCGATGTCTATTCCTACAATTATATCTCCAATCGCCAAAACTCATTCCTCCATTTTGTTTACCCTTATATTGTTTGTCATCTGTTTATAGGGTAAAGAATATTACATTTTGAAAAAAAAGTCAATAGGATTTGTAATAAATTTGTAATATTTTTGTAATATGTTTGAAACATTGTTCTAATGCACCTATTCCTAAGCTTTTTCATGACATTTATGTTAACTTTCTTATTGCTCTGATGACTCTTTTTCTTTTCTTACTTTGCTTGTCCATTTTTCTAAATAATAGCGTCTAATAATTGCTAAATTATTAAACATTCTACCTACAAATACAACAATTGCTGCTAAATAAATATCTACATTAAGTTTTTGTCCTAAATAAGTAAGTAAAATAGATAAGATAGCATTTCCAAAAAATCCTGTTACAAATATTTTTAAATCAAAATTCTTTTTTAAGGTAGATGCAATTCCTCCAAATACAGAATCTAAGGCTGCAATAATTGCTATTGCTAAATACCCAGAATAAGTATAAGGAACCATTGGTGCATAAATTCCTATGACTGCTCCTAAAATACACCCTATTACAATTGCAATAAAAATCATGTTTATTCCTCCACTTCTTTCATATATTTTATATCTCTATTGTTATTATCTTTTACAATCTCAATATTTCTTTTTATTTCTATATCGCTAATTTTCATTCCTCTTGCTCTATTTTTATCAATATATCCACTATCTTTTAAACTTAAATTACTAGATAAATAAGTAGGATTTCCAATTGCTTTAATTACAAAAGGAGATACTAATCTTTTTCCATCTATTACAATCAAACTACCTTCTGGTTGTGCAACAGAAGTAGAACTAAGTACACGTACATCATTAATTGAAATTGCTTCTGCCCCTGCATATCTTAATTCATTAAATAAATCGATTAAATCAAATGGCTCTATGATATATTCATTCGTATTTGATAAAGTTAATGTTATTCCTTCTCCGTATACTGTAGTTTTTCCTAATTTCATATTAGATTCTTCTAAATCTTTATCTATTAAGTCTGAGGCTTCTTCATCTTTTTCTATTTTTTCTTTATACTCTTTAGTAGATTTTCTATTAGCTTCAAGCTGCTCTATTGTTTGTTCATACTTACTTTTCCATTCTGCTATAGCCGTTCTTAATTCTGTTTCTCTCATATTCTCAATAGCCGTAATATCTGTTTCTTCAATCGTTTTAAATTGCATGAACATAACTGAAAATAAAACAATCGTTACTAGTCCTATGATAATCGTCATAAATATTTCATTTTTCTTTATTTTTTTCAATTTAAGTCTTCACCTCTATTTCTTATTTTTTAAATATCGATAATTCATAACACCATTATACTTTTCTATTGTTACATTTTCGGATTGTTTTATTTCTACTTTTATTCCTGTGTCTTGCATTAGTGATAAGTAACTTCCTGGCATCATAAGAGAACCATATAATAAACCTGATGACCCAATTGCTTTTACAGTAAAGGGAGCTGTAATTCTTTGTCCATTTAATTTAATAACATTTCCTTCACAAGTAATACTTGAAGTTTGTACAATTCTTTGTCCGGTTAATAGCGATTGCCTCTGCTCCTGCGTTATTAAGTGCATTTACTATTTGCTGTAAATCTCTTTGGTGAACTACAAAAAGATTTAAGTCTAAAATCTCTTTTGACTCAGAACTAAGACTTGGATTATTTTCTATTAAAGTTATTTCTACTCCTGGGCCTACTACATCTACCATTCCTAATAGCATATCGTTTTGCATAATTTCTTGCTGTTTTGCTTGTGATGCAGCATTGTCTTGAGTTGCTTGCTTTCTAACTTCTTCTAGCTCTTTGGCTACCTGTGTTAACTCACTATAGCTATTGTCATACTTTTCCTTCCAAGTTAGTACTTCATCTCTTAACCCATCTTCTTTTAAAGATTGTGAAATAGTAGTATTACTATTTTTTACTGTTCTTAATTGAATAGAAATGGCAAGTGTTAGTGCAAAGCACATAATTCCTAGCGTAATTGCTATCTGCTTTTTTTTCAATTCGACAACTTCCTCCCTATTTTTAAATTTTCTTTCTAAAAATTGCACCTTTATTGTTTAGATCTGTATTAACTAATATTTCTCCTTCTATTCCCTTTTCTTCTTCTAAAATCTTTTTTACATATAACATTTTTGTACTTAAGTTAGAATTATTGCCTATATGTACTGTTTTCTTTTCTGATTTTAATTCTAGTATATAGTCTTGCTTGTCCGTTATATCTATTTTAGTTATTGTTTTTTGTATTTCATTACTTTGTGCTGAATGCATAATCTGTAATACATGTTCTAGCTTTTGCAAGTCTTCTTCTTCTAGTCTATTTCCTACCTGTATATTCTCTTTAGCTGTAATATATCCTGTAATAATTGGTTTATCTATTGCTTTTGAAGAAACTTCAAGTAAATATCCTTGATTGTTCATATATACGTAGGCATTTCCTAAAGTTAGCATAAAACTAGGTGTTCTTTCTATTATTTGAATTTCTATTTTGTTTGGTAATCTTCTTTTAATATATACTGTATCTACATAAGCATTCTTTTTAATAAAAGTTTCAGCCTGTTTCTTTTGTATTTTAAAAGTATTTTCTTCTAATTGAATTTGTGATAGGCTAATAAGTTCTTCTGAAGTTATTTTAGTATTTCCAGTAGCTGTAATTTCTTTAATATTAAAGAATGGAGATAGCATAAAATAAATACCTCCACCTAGTAAAATAGTAAGTAACATTACATATTTTACAATGCGAAATACTTTTTTTCTCTTTTTTTGAATGGCTTCTTGTTCTTTCTTAGTTATTTTTTTAGTTGTTTTTTTTCTCTTAATTGTTTCATCTTCAATTCCTAAGCTTAGTTCAAATTCTTTTGTATCTTTATCTTTTAAGTTCTGTTTTTTTCTTTGATGAGTAGTTTGCTTTTTCTTGCTATTAACTTGTTTTTTACTTTTTTTAGTTTGTTTCTTTTTGCTTTTTTCTACTTTTGGCTTTGGCAAAGTTTTTATTCCTATTACAATTTCGTTGTCTAAATTTAAAATGTTTTCTTTCGTATCTCTACTATTTACCTTTTCTTTTGCTTTTTTATCCATTTTAACTACTCACCTTCTTTTACTTTAATTTTTGCTCCTAAACCATTTAGTTTTTGTTCTAAATGTTCATATCCTCTTAAAATATATTCTATATTTGTTACCTCTGTTGTTCCTTTTGCTACTAAACCTGCTAAAACTAAACATGCCCCACCTCTTAAGTCTGTACTTTTTACTTTAGCTCCTGATAGTTTTCTAACACCTTTTATTACAGCCATTTTTCCTTCTATTGTTATTTTAGCTCCCATCTTTTTTAGTTCTGCTACATATCGATAACGATTTTCAAAAATGTTCTCGATAACAACAGAAGTTCCTTTTGCAGTTGTTAAAGTACCTGCTAAAACAGATTGCAAGTCTGTTGGAAACCCTGGATATGGCATTGTTTTTATATCTACTGCTTTTAATTTTTTTGGTGCTTGTAAATATACCTTTTTCCTTTCTATTTTTATTGTACAGCCTGCTTCTTCTAATTTATTTAATAGTGGTCTAATATGTTCTGGTGTTTTATAATTTAAACAAATTTTTCCTCCTGTTGCTGCTCCTGCACAAAGTAAAGTTCCAGCTTCAATTCTATCTTCCATTACTGTATAACTAATATCTTTTAATCTTTCTACCCCTGTTATTTTAATAATATTGGTTCCTGCTCCGTCTATTTTTGCTCCCATTTTATTTAAACAATTTGCTAAGTCTATAATTTCTGGTTCCATTGCTGCATTCGTAATTTGTGTTGTTCCGAGTAGCATAAATACTTGCAAGAATGATATTTTCAGTTGCTCCTACACTTGGAAAATCTAAGTCAATATTTGCTCCTTGTATTTTATCACACATACACCTAATAAATCCAGAGTCTTCTACAATATTTATTCCTAACTTTTTAAAACTACTTAAATGTAAATCTATTGGTCTTGCTCCAATATCACAGCCTCCTGGATATGAAAATGTTGCTTCTCTAAACCTGCCTATAATAGCACCTGCTAAAATAACAGTAGAACGCATTTGGTTCATTAAGTGTTCTGGAATGTCTCTTTTTACTATATTTTTGCTATTGATTTCTATTTTACCATGTTTCTTTTTTATTTTGCAACCTAAATATCTTAAAATTTCTAAAGTAATTTGTGTATCATGAATATTAGGTATATTATATAATTTTGTAATTCCTGGATTTAAAATACTTGCTGCTATAATAGGAAGTGATGCATTTTTAGAGCCTGACACATTGACCTCTCCTTCTAGACTTCTACCTCCCTCAATTATGTAACTTGCCATTTTTGATTCACCCTTTCTTTTCTTATTTATGAATAAGATTTATTTTTGCTATATATTATGTTCTGTTTCCATAAAGTGTGAATGTAAAAAAGAGAAACCTAAATTATTAGGTTTCTCTTTTTTGATTACACTTTATGGTTTTGTAAGAACAACTACTCCATGGCAATATGTATGCAACTTGAATACTCCATAATATAAAGAAATACATCCTATGGGGTATTTTTTTCCAGAAACTGTGTAGCACCCCCCTACTGCTAAAAATTTTCCTTTGTGGGTTACAATTTTGCAGGTATTTCCTTGCCCATCCTTATAGCCTCCGCATTCTCTTGTCCCAGCTAACTCTAATCCACTTTTATAATGTTTTGGATCTTTTTTAGAATATCGGACATTAGAACCATTGTAATTTCCTAATCTATCAGAATTTTGCATAAATTCTTCATAAGTCCAATATCCTTTTGCAACTCTTAAAGTATACCAGATAAAAAGCTCATAAAGACTTGCCATTCTAGAACCTCTACCTGGATTATATTCTTGACATAGTATTTGCCATTCTTTTGCTACAATACTTGTTGCAACTTTTTTCCCTTCTTGATAACAAATTTTTTCATTTTCTATAGATGGCTCTATTGTTGCTATCCAATAATCGTAAGTTACAACTTCTAGTGCTTCTTTCATAATCTTTATATATTCTTCGTTTTTTACTTCACCTTTTTGCGACTCTAACCAGTTAATTACTTCTTGTCTTTCTTTTGCAGTAATTAGCTCAAAAAAGGTCTCTTCTAATTTCTGCTTTCCTTGTGTACTCTCATTATGCCGCTGTTCCATGTTCTTCCTCCTTAAAGTTATGTTTAATCAGCTTCTACATTAGTCTATCAACTAGTCTTTTTATTTTACCATATCTTTCCTTTTTTTTCAACTATTTTCTTCTATTTCTAAACACTTTTTTATTGTTTCTAATTCCTGCAAAGTTTTTTGATACCCTGCCTCATAACAACTATCAATTTTTTTAATATCAAAAGTACTTGAAGATACTACATTTAAGTCTATAATATAATCACTCATTTTTGTTTTTTGTGTATCTCTATCATGAAATATAATATCTAAACTTCTAAATACAATGCTTACCGCAGTTCTTGGATTTTCTATTTCTTTTGGTGGAAATTTAATAGTAAGTAATTTATCTACTCCTAATTCCTTTAGCTCTTCTGTTGGAACATTATCTAATATTCCTCCATCAATAAAACGATATTCTTTATAACTTGTAGGAGAAAATACTCCTGGGTAACTACAACTTGCCCTTACTGCTTTTCCTATTTCAATATCTGTTATATATTTTGTATATTTTTCAGAAGGTCTTGCTATATATTCTCCGCTTCCTTCATCTTTTTTCATAATATACGGAATGTCTCTATTCGTAAATACATATTCTTTTCCTGTTTTTACGTCTACTGTTGGAATAGCTATTGGCATTTTTATTTCTTGAATATTAGAAATTCCCTTTAACTTAGCACATTCGTTAATTGCTTCTTCTATTGCTTCTCCTGATATCATTCCACTTCCAAATAAACTTTTGGTAGAGCGAATATTAGAAACAAAATATTTTGGGTCTGTTTTTAACATATTTTTAGCAAAATAGTGAAATAATTTTATCATCTCATCTGCGTTATATCCCATAGCATATAGGCTAGCTACAATACTTCCTATACTTGTACCAGAAACCGCAGAAATTTTAATATTATTTTCTTCTAATGCTTTGATAGCTCCTATATGCCCAGCCCCTTTTACTCCTCCACCTGATAAAGCAAGACCAATTTTCATTTTTTCACCTTTGTTAGTTTTTTATCTCTAACACCTTTCTTCTTTCTCCATTATGAGACAATAGGGACTGTCCCCTTTGTCTCATTTTTATCTTCTTACTACTAGTTTATCTATTTTAGAATCAATATATTTTTCTAATTTTCCCATAAATTCGTCTGCTCCAATTTCTTCTTTTGCTACCATTTCTAAGCCTTTTTCCCAACTTGCTGTTAATTTTGGATTTAGCATATCTGGCATAGATTGATACACAATATCGTAGATTTTTTCTCCCTTTACCGTAGGTGTAATAATTTGTGTTTTGTTATTTATAGCAATGTAACCTATTCTTTCTAGTTTTTTCATAATTTCTGCTCTTGTTGCACTAGTTCCTATTCCTGCTCCTTTTATTTGTTCTCTTAATTCCTCTTCTTCTATAAGTTTTCCTGCATTTTCCATTGCTAAAATCATAGAACCAGAATTATACCTACTTGGTGGAGTTGTTTCTGAAGTTTTAATTTCATAATTTACCACTTCAATTTCTTGCCCTTTTTTTAACTTTTTAAGAATTTCTAAATTAGCATCTTCTTTTTCATTTTCTTCTTTAGAAGCTTCTTGTCCTTCTATATGATTTTCTTGTATATTTTCTTCTTTTGTTTTCTTTTCTTCTGCGGGCTTTCCTTTAGCAACTTCTAAATAGCCTAATTTTTCGCACACTTTACCGCTGCTACTAAACTGTTCTAAGCATTTTTTCCCTTCTTTTTCTTCACTTTCTACTTCTATGATTACTGAAATTTTACTATATTCTGCTGGTGGATAAAAAATGCTAATAAAACGTTTTACAATTATCTTATACATTTTTTTATGTAGTTCTGGCAATTTGTCGTAATTTTCAAATCCTTGTCCTGTTGGAATAATAGCATAATGATCTGTAATTTTGCTATCATTTACATATTTTGTTTTTACTAAATTAGTAGAGTATTTTTCTTCTACCATCTTTTTCATATAGCCTTGTACTTCTTCATCTTTAAAGCCTTTTACTATGCCATTTAAGTTTTTAGAAATGATCTTTGCAACTGCTGTTGATAACACTCTTGCATCTGTTCTAGGATATGTTACTAATTTTTTTTCATATAAATTTTGTACGATTTCTAAGGTTTCATCTGGCTTTATTTTAAATCTTTTAGTCGCCTCATTTTGAAGTTCTGCTAAATTAAAAAGAAGTGGTGCATTTTCTTTTGTTTTTGATTTTTTTACTTCTGTTACGGTTGCTTTTTTTTCTTTTAAAGAACCTATAAATTGTTTTGCTTCTTCTTCTTTTCGAAAGCCTGATTCATTATATAGTTTTGGCGTTTCCCACATACTTGAAGTTTCTGTTACCTTCCATTCTGCTTTAAATGAGCTTTGGTCATCTCCAAATTCTCCTATTATTTTATAATATGGCGTTTTTACAAAGTTTTTAATTTCTCTTTCTCTTTGTACTACCATTCCTAAAACACATGTCATTACTCTTCCTACAGAAATAGAAATTTTTTCTTCCCCTATGTCTTTTGCCATACGTCTTCCATAAATAATAGATAGTAGTCTTGAAAAATTAATTCCGATTAAATAGTCTTCTTTTGCTCTTAAATATGCTGAGCTACATAAGCTATCATAACTGCTTAAATCTTTTGCCTCGTCTATTCCCCTTTTGATTTCTTCTTCTGTTTGTGAGTCTATCCATACTCTTTTCCTTTTTTTATCTTTTACTCCTACTTGATTTTCTACTAAACGGTATATGTATTCTCCTTCACGCCCTGAGTCAGTTGCAACATAAATACAGCCTACATCCTCTCTTGTGAGTAGGCTTTTTACAACATTATATTGTCTTTCTACACTTGGAATTACTTCATATTTATATTCTTTTGGCATAAAGGGAAGCGTATCTAGTCTCCAAAATTTTAGATTTTCATCGTATTTTTCTGGATAGCTCATTGTTACTAAATGCCCTACACACCATGTAATAATCCAAGTTTCTGACTCAATATAGCCATCTTTTCTATTTCCTCCACATTTTAATACCTTTGCAAATTCCATAGCAACTGATGGTTTTTCTGTAATAAGTAAATTTTTTGCCATTTGTTTAATCTTCCTTCTTCATTTGCTTTGTTATTCATACCAAATAATGTCCATTTCTGAAGTAAAGTTATTATTTCCATATGCAAAAATAATGTATAATTGTTCATTTGGTCCTAAAAAGTATGTTGTTATATTTTCTATCTGATACATTTTATTTGATAAATCTCTGTTATATACGGAATACCCAGATTGCACTAAAGTTTGTGCCTCTTCTCCTGCTTTTTTTACTACTTCTTTTATTTTATTTTGTGCTTCACTTTGAACAATATTTTTCTTAGCTATCATTTCTGCTGCATCTATTTTTTGCCCTGTTACTAAATTATAATTATAGGTTTGTACAATAACTCTTTGTGGATTATTTCCTTCTTTTAATGTAGACTGAATAACAAGAGATAAAATATCTCCATTTATAAATCCTGCATAACTTACATTATATAAAGTTTTTACTGTATTTTGTCCATTTAATATTTCTGTGGCTTTATCTGCAAATACAGTTTGAGTAATGTTATTAAATTCTGTTGGCATATCTCCTACTATATTAATTACTGGCAAATCAATTTTTATTTCATAATTTTCTTCTATTTTTTCTATATGATGGGCTGTGTATACAATATCATACCTTGCATCATACTTTTGAATATTTTTAAAATCATAGTTATTACTATAAAAAGAATTAGTAAATAGACTTGTTAACTGTGCTTTTAATTCTTCTTGTGTTTTTTGAGTTACTTCTGGCTCATCAGTATGGTTTAAATTAGGTATAATGATATTATTTTTATCTGCCTCATCTACAAAAAATTGTGCATAAATTCCTGCTACTAATGCTACAACACAAAAAATACCAATTAGAATATAAATTACTTTAGGATTTTTCATTGACTTTTCCTTCTCCTTTTTTCTACTTATTCTATTCTACCTTATTTTTCGCTAAAAAGCTAGTGGTTTTGTTAATCCTTTTAAATTTAGCATATATACTCTATTTTTATCTATTAAATCTTTTGTAAAACTTCTTAATTTCCCCTTAAACTATGCGAAAATACGTAACATTTTCATTGACTATTCTAGCTTTTTGCTGTATCATATATTATGAAATTAAATTTGTAAAACAGTTGCAAATAATACTTAAATAGAGAATGGAGTTTTTTAAAATATGTTATGTTCAATATGTAATAAAAATACAGCGATTGTATTTGTAAATAAACAAGATGATAATGGAGAAACAAAATTAGAAGGTTACTGTGCAGACTGTGCTAAAAAGCAAGGTATTAATCCTATAGAACAACTTATGAAACAAACCAATTTATCTGAAAAAGACATTAATGATATGACCAAGCAAATAGAAAGCATGGTTACTAATATGGCTGAAAAAATGGACATGGATAAACTATCAGAACAAATGGCAGATCAAATAAGCGATATGGATCCAGAAGAATTAGAAAATTTAGAAGGTATGCCTATTCAGTTTGGAGCGATTCCATTAGGCTCTATTTTTTCTAATATGTTTGGCTCTACTAATGAGGAAAATACTTCTAACACTAATGCAAATAATCCTTCTAGTGAGAAGAAAAAAGTAAAAATTGATAAAGAAAAAAGAAAAGATAAAAAGAAAAAAGCCTTAGATACTTATGGCACTAATCTAACAGTAAAAGCTAAAAATAATGGATTAGATATGGTAATTGGTAGAAACAGAGAAATTCAAAGAATGATTCAAATTTTAAACCGTCGCTCTAAAAACAACCCCTGCTTAATTGGTGAACCTGGAGTTGGTAAAACTGCTATTGCTCAAGGTTTAGCTATTAAAATTGCTTCTGGTAATGTTCCTGCTAAATTATTAAATAAAGAAGTTTACTTATTAGATATGACTGCTGTTGTAGCTGGTACTCAATTTAGAGGACAATTTGAAGCTCGTATGAAATCTATTATTGATGAATGTAAAAGTTTAGGTAATATCATTTTAGTTATTGACGAAATTCATAATATTATTGGTGCTGGTGATGCTGAGCATTCTATGAATGCTGCAAATATCCTAAAACCTTCTTTGTCAAATGGAGAAGTACAATTAATTGGAACTACTACTTTAAAAGAATATCGTAAATATATTGAAAAAGATACTGCTTTGGAAAGAAGATTTCAACCTGTTATTGTAGAAGAACCTTCTATTACAGATTCTATTGACATTTTGGAAGGTGTAAAAAAGTATTATGAAGATTATCATAAAGTTAAAATTTCTACTGATGTTATTAGGCAGGCTGTTATTATGTCTGAAAAATATATTCATGATAGGTTTTTACCAGATAAGGCAATTGATATTTTAGATGAGGCTTGTTCTCGTATTAACCTAAATAACAAAGAATTATATGAATTAGAAGTACTAAAAACTAAACTAAAAGCAGTTCAAGAAGAAAAAGAAGAGGCAGCCTTAGCTGACTCTACAGAAGATTATAAAAAAGCTGCTGAGCTTAAATCTAAAGAATGTAGCTTAATAGAACAAATAGATAATTTAAATGAAAAAATGCAATTAAAAAGTTTGACTATTCAAGATATTGCAGAAGTAATTGAAAGTTGGACGAAAATTCCTGTTAAAAAAATTACAGAAGCTGAAACACAAAAACTACTAAATTTAGAGCAAAATCTTCATAAAAGAGTAGTGGGGCAAGAAAATGCAGTAGAGGCAGTTTCAAGAGCTATTAGGCGTAATCGCGCAGGACTTAAGAGTACCAAAAGACCACCATCATTTATATTCGTAGGTCCTACTGGTGTTGGTAAAACTGAACTTGCTAAAGCTCTTAGTTACGAAATGTTTGGAAATGAGAACTCTATTATTCGCATTGATATGAGCGAATACATGGAGGGACATTCTACTTCAAAACTAATTGGCTCTCCTCCAGGATATGTTGGTTATGATGATGCTGGTCAATTAACAGAAAAAGTAAAACGTAATCCTTATTCTATTGTGTTATTAGATGAAATTGAAAAAGCACACCCTGACGTATTTAATATTTTATTACAGGTATTAGATGACGGAAGATTAACAGATAGCCAAGGAAATACGGTTAACTTTGAAAATACTATTATTATTATGACTTCAAATGCAGGTTCTAATCAAAATACAAATTCTATTGGTTTTGGTGGTTCTCGTATAGATCAAGATAAAATTATGAATAGCTTAAAAGAAACCTTTCGTCCAGAATTTTTAAATAGAATAGATGAAATTGTAACTTTTGGTCAACTAAATACAGACCAACTATTACAAATTGTTGATTTAATGTTAGAAGATACTAAAAAGGCACTTTTAGATAAAGATATTTCTATGAATTTATCTGCTGATGCTAAAAAATTCTTACTAGAAAAAGGAACTGATATTAAATATGGTGCAAGACCTTTAAGAAGAGCTATTCAAAGATATTTAGAAGATGAACTTTCAGATAGAATTTTAAAAGGTGAACTCTTAAATGGTCAAACTGTAACAATTTCAGTAGAAGATGGAAAATTAATTTTTAAAATATAAGTAGGAGATATTTATGGCAAAACATATACCAAATATATTAACTGTAACAAGGTTTTTCTTAATTCCTTTTATTATTTATTTTATTGTAGTAGATAATTACCCTATAGCACTTATTTTTTTAATTCTTTCTGGCTTAACAGACGTACTAGATGGTTTTATTGCAAGAAAATTTAATTTTATAACAAACTTTGGAAAACTTATTGACCCACTAGCAGATAAATCTACTCAAATAGCGGTTTTATTAACACTTGCTTTTAAAAATATTATTCCTTTTTGGATTATCATTGTAGTAGTTATTAAAGAAGCTGCTATGATTGCTGGTGCTTCTTTCCTTTATGGTAAAGAACTCGTAGTTTCTAGTAGGTGGTTTGGAAAACTTTCAACAGTACTATTTTATGTAGCAATTGCTTGCTCTTTTGGTATTAAATATTGGAATACAATTTCTGCTACTCCTGAAAATTCAGTAGCTCCTTTACCACAATTTGATTTATGGATTTATTATTTAGCATTAGCTACTACTATTTTTTCATTAGTAGCTTACTATATTACTTTTTATAAACAAGGCTATTTAAAAAAAGAAAACTTAAAAATTGAGGATACTAATCAAAAATAATATAAAATTTAAATACTAATCAAAAGATACATCTTAAAATATTACACAAAATTATACTATTTTAAGAATGTATCTTTTTCAATTTATACTATCTATAATTGTCTCTTTGTTTCAATCCAATTATCATTTAAATTAAAATTTTACTCAAAATCTTCTATTGTTGAATAAAGTTGCGTATCTCCTATTACTTCTATTCCCTGTCTTAATTTTTTTAAATCTTCTTCTGGTAAATACATAGTTTGAATTTCAGTTTCTTGTTTTAAGGTTTCTACTCCTTTTTCATCTACACTATAAATTCCTATTACTTGTCCATATTCTTTTATCTTATAATGTTGTCCACAAAATCCCTCTTCTTCTTGGTAAATAATAATTTGATTACTTGAAAATTCTTCTATTTTCCATTCTTTATATCTTTTTTCTATTTGTTCTTTTGTATAGTTAATACATTCTTCTGGTATTTCTTTTACAGTTCTTATTAAATGATCACAGCCTTTAAAATACTCTTTTTGTACAATACTGCAATTAGGAGAAACTTTTTCTTCTGTACTTAAAGTTTCTATTAAATTTTGCTTTTCTTCTTCATTTATGTACTCTCTTTTTTCAGCTAATTGTGTATTTTGTGGCATATTACTATCTTTAGCTCTTGCTTTTTGGTAATCATATATTCCTAACAAAATTCCTAACATTAACAATACAATAGAAATTAATACAATAATCCAACTTTTTTTCATAAGCCTTCTTCCTTTCTTATATGCTTATTATTAGATTTTTGAATAATTTTTATACATTTTTTGTTAAAATCCATAAAAAAGAGTTTGTAACTATTATACTAATCATGTACTATTTTCTAGAATATAAAAAAATCTACCTTACCTCGTTTAGAGGCAAGATAGATTTTTTGCAACGAATTACAATTCTTTGCTTTTTGTCTGGTTTAGACCTTTTGGACTGAGATGAAATACTCAGTACTATTTGCCATAACCACACGGAAAAGAATTCTTTGGTTTTGCTCGCAGCTGTAGCTAAGAGCGTAGTATGGCTGCATAGTGTTTGTTACTTCACTGATGGATACCTGACTGAAGCTTGTGTAGTTAGAGCTGTTGTTTGCTGCGTAAACCTCCTTGACATTTCCAAAAAGCATCAAGGAGAAGCTCCCTTCTTGCCCCAGCCAAACTGCATCTCCTGCCATAGCCTCATATGCATTTTCACAAACTCTGGGATCATGTCGCCGCATGCCATCGCTGTCTTGAATAACAACAGCTTTGGGTGGTTCGACTTGCTCAGGCTCGGTTATAGGTTCTTGCGTAGGCTCGCTTTGTTCTGGACTTTCAGAAGGCTGCTGTCCTCCTAAAAGGATTTCTGTCATTTGTTTAAACTGTTCATACTCCTCCTTTGAAAGTGTTACTCCACTCTGCGGCTGATCTTTATAGTCATCGCTGTTAGGAGATTCTGTGGTTTCAGGACTTTTCGTGGCTTCGGGTTTTTCAGAACTTTCTACGCTATTGCTGCTTTGGCTTTCAGAATCATCTTTTGGAGCTGTGATTCCATTCCACACAGCAAAAACGCAAATTCCTATTGCTGACACTATAATCAGCACCATCAGAACTATTGCCAAAGTTTTCTTCCAATTCCGCATAATGTTATTCCTCCAGACATTTTAATAAAATGGGATGTTTCCATATCATTATTATACCACATTATGTAACATTTAGCAATTATTCAACTATTATGTAATTATAACTACAAGCTCGAATAAGCCTATTGGTAATTGCTAAACCTAAATCTTTTTCTCCTACGCCTTCTATAATTACTAAATCTACTTTTTCTTTATCTACTTTTCTTAATAGCGCAAAAATATTTTTAGCAATTTCCTCCATGTTTTCTCCCATATTCCATTTTTCAGAGGCTATATAATCTTTTAGGTTTTGTTTTTTTCCAAGTATTAGTACTTCTTTTCCTTGTTCTAATAAGTCATTTGTAATACTATTTATTTTATCTACCATTTTTTTCGTATTTTTTCCATATACCATCATACAATTTGTATTTGGCGCATAATGACGATATTTCATTCCTGGTGATTCTACTTTTTCTCCCTTTTTTACCTTTGCTAATACGTGATTATCTATTTTTACCTCTCTTGCTACTTTTTCTAACTGTTCTTTCGTTATTTTTCCAGGTCTTAGAATAACTATTTGTTTTTCTACTACTTTTATTACAGTTGATTCTAAACCAATATCTGCAAAACCTCCATCTAAAATATAGGATACTTTTTCTTGTAGTTCTTCTATAATATCTTCTACTGTTGTACCACTTGGCTTTCCAGATACATTGGCACTTGGTGCTGCAATAGGAACACCCGCCATTTGAATTAATTCTTGTGCGATCTTATTACTTGGCATACGAATGCCTACTGTGTTTAAATTAGCTGTTACCACATTGGGAATTATTTCTTTACTTTTACGATTAAAAATAACGGTTAATGGTCCTGGCCAAAACTCTTGTATTAACTTTTTTTCTAAAGGAGTTATTGTTTCTACTAGTTCTTCTACCATTTGTATATTGGCTACATGTACAATTAATGGATTATCTCCTGCTCTTCCTTTAGCCTCAAATATTTTTTTAACAGCTTTTTCGTCTAATGCATTAGCTCCTATGCCATATACAGTTTCTGTTGGAAATAATACTAGGTTTCCTTTTTTTATTTCTTCTGCTGCTTCTTGTATTTCTTTTTTCTTTATCTTTTCTTTTTGATTTGAATATTTCGCTACCATTTTATTTCCTTTCTAAAGCACTTTTACCTTATATTATACTCTCTTTTTGTTGTTTTGCAACTACATTTAGTTATATTATGGATACTCTTTTATTTTTTTATTGATTTTTATTTTTCCGACTTAATGTTATCTTTAGTGTAATTTCTCCCTGTAAGTCTGTTCTATAAACTCTACAGCCGCATATTTTCTAAGCTCTCTAATGTAATTTGACTTGGATGCCCAAACTTATTGTTTTCTCCTACACCGTATAAGTGCTATTTGGGGCTTTATTTCTTTTAATAACATTACTGTTGATGAAGTTTTAGATCCGATGATGTGCTACTTTCAAAACAGTAGCTTTTAATAAATTCGTATTTTGGTAAAGCTTTCTTATTTTATCTTCTGCAATATGCTCAATATCTCCTGTTAAAAGCATACTAAAAATATTTTGTCCTTTATTATTTTGCATACAAAATTTAGCCACAATAGAATTGTTATTTAGCACATTTTCTTTGATAAAATCTTTTGTAGGAAATAAAATATGCATATAACTATTTTTATCTATTACTAATTTATCTCCTGCTTGTACTATATTTACTTTTACTTTTTTCTTTTGCACAATTTTTAGAAGTGTTTCAAAGTTTTTAGAGTTCTTACCTTGTTTGCTAATTACTATATTTTTTACTTTTAGTTTTTCTAATATTGTAAACAACCCTTGGCAATGATCTGTATCTAAATGGCTAAATACCATATAATCAATACTTAAAATTCCTTTATCTAATAGATATGGTAATAACGTTTGCTCTCCTACATTGAAACTTTCTATTTCACTTCCACCACCATCTATTAATATTGTTTTTTTAGATGGGGTTTGTATAAAAATGCTATCTCCGCTGCCCTACATCGATGCAATGTATCGATGTATAATCATTTGGTATAAAAGAAAATACATAAGGAAGTAATAATGTTATTATGCCTACTACTAAAATTACTTTTTTTATATTGCTTCTAAACTGTTTTTTGAAAAAATGCAGTTTGCACATTAGTATTGCTGCAATGGTTTCTCTCCTTTTATTTTTATAGAAAACAAACATTAGTAATAAATAATATATTATTATTTGCCAAATTTGTGGCGTTGGTAACAAAATTTGTGATAGTGGGAGTTTACTTGTAATAGTAGTAATTTGCATTAAAATTTGAATCATTGGAATTAATACATAAGAAAAAATTTGTGCAAGTGGTCTAAATATTAAAATAAATATTGTAAGAATAAGTGCCATAATTAAGCAAATTCCTAAAATAGGAGATGCTAGTACATTTGAAATTAAGAAGGTGACTGACATAGTATTATAATGATACAGCATAATAGGTAATATCATTATATTTGCTGCAAAAGATACTTTCATCATTTGTTTCACACTATAAAATAGCTTTTTTACTTTTTTATCTTCTTTTGGTCCGTTTTTCTTTTTGCATAAATAGTACAATTCCTAAAGTTCCTGCAAAAGAAAGTTGAAGTCCTATATCTAATATAGAATATGGATTGAATACTAAAATAATAAGTAAACTAATTGACATATTTTGATAAATGTCTGGCTTATAAAACAAAATTTCTGCGATAAGTGTTAAAATACACATAATGCAAGCTCTTGTAACAGAGGGTGTAAAGCCAATTAGTGCCATAAAGAAAATAAGAAAAAAAATAAGTAATAATTTGCTCCATCTTTTTTGTAACTTTATGATATTAAAAAATGATGTTATACCTAATAATATATAAGATACATGTGCTCCTGAAACAGCAAGCATATGTGAGAGGCTACTTTTTTTAAAAGCCTCTTGTACTTCTTGTGAAATGCCACTTTTATCTCCAAGCAAAAGTCCTATACATAAACTTGCTTCTTCTTTTGGTAAAATACTTTTTATTTTTTCTATTAAGTCTATTTTAAATAAATATATTTGGGTTTGTAGCCAATTATCCTGCTCCTCTGCTATTTTTTTTACATTTGTTATATTTGCAATTCCTACTATTTGCTTTGTTTTTAAATATTGCCTATAATCAAAACCTGCTTCATTTCTAGCAATTGATGGTAATTCATAATTAGCTATAAATTCAATTTTATCTCCATATTTTAAATTCATTTTGTTTTGTTTTTTTATATAACATAACATAAAAAAAGGCTTATTTGTTTTTTGTTTAGTTTCTATGTTTTGCATTTGTGTTACTTTTATTTGATAAGTTTCTTTATATTGTGTTTCTTTTTTACTAGATACAATAATTGCCTGAATTTTAACCTGTTTATTACCATATTCTTGATATTTTTCATGATAGCTATTTTCTAAAAAAGTAATATAACTCCAAAATAAAACAAAGAAAATGCCAAATATTACAATTTGCTTTTTGTTATATTTGCAAAATAATAATAAAATACTGACAATAGCAATTATTATAAAAAATAGGATTATACTTTTTAAGTATAACCCTATAATAATTCCTAAAATAGCTGCTATTAGGGCAATACAAAATGGTCTCATTGTTTTTTCCTTTCATTTTGCCCCCATATCCTATTTTTAAATTAGTCTAAGTCCTGCATAAAATCTTCCAGCATAAGTTGTATTTAAGCTCGAAATAGTAACAGTGTACGTTGTTGTAGACGCATGTATAAAATTTCCATTTCCTATATAAATACCACAATGCCCTATTCCTTTTCCTGTACTATAATCTGTTAAAAATACAATATCCCCTGTTTGCAAACTACTTTGTTTACTAATTTTAGTACCTTTTCCAGATTTATATTGTGAAGTTGCTCCATGTGGAAGGCTTATTCCAAAATGCTTATATACATACATTGTAAAGCCTGAACAGTCAAAAGTTCCATTAGATCCATCTCCTCCATATACATATTTATGTCCCATATATTTTTTAGCATATGCTATAATATCTGTTCCTTTTGTTTGATTGCCTACTACATTAGTATTTGTTTGTTTATTTTCTACTTTTTGTGTATCATCTGAACTTGTTTCTTTTTTTGTATTACTTTGTTCTTCTACTGTATCATTTCTTGCTGCACTTAATCCTCTTGTTGTTGCCTTTTTTGTGTCTGATACGAACTCTTTTGAGATATAACCTGTATCACTACCAGATTTTACTTTATACCAGCTTCCTTCTTCTTTGAGAATTGTAACTTGCGCATTTAAAGTAAGTACTTTTATAACTGCATAATTTGTTCCTGCTCCTTTTCTAATATTAACATATTCTTCATTAACATAAGCAATTTTTTCTGTACTACCAGTAGTAGAAGTATTATTATTTGAAGTAGTTTGATTATTGTTAGTTGTTGTAGCTGGCTTTTTTCCATCTGTTAAACAATCACTTCTAACCCATCCGCTAATAGTATCTGCTTGTATATATGACCATGCTGCTGTCTGACTAAGTAAAATTACTTGATTATCTTTCTTCATTTCTCCTATTTTACTTGCATGAATTAAAGGTAATATTTTAATTTCTGCATCTTTAGTAAATTTTTTATAAATTATATTATCTTCTTGCGAAGTTTCCTGCTCATTTGGCTTTGTTTGATTTTCTGTTTGTGCACCTGATGATTCTTGCTTTGTATCTATTAATTTAGCATACTGTTTACTAATATAGCCTGAATAATTTTTATATTTTATTTGATACCAATCTCCTTCTTCTCCTATTAATTCGCATTTTACTCCTTTTGAAATTGTTGCTACAATGTTACTACTAGTAGAAGGACCTTTTCTTATGTTTAACGTATCTCCTGTAACTTCAACAGTTGCTGCTTTTACACAAATTGTTAGACAAAAAATTGCTGCAGTCGTTAATATTCCTGTAAAAATTACTTTTTTCAAAGGTTTCATAAAAGATTTCTCTCCTTTATAGTATCTTATTTATTTCTTTTGAAACTAGTTACAGTATATAATTAAACACCTCAAAAGTCAATTCATAACCGACATTTTTCATTATTTTTCTTGTTTTGCAAAATAAATTTGCTTATTTTTATTATCTATTTCAAATTCATGTTCTGATACTCTTATAAGTGCTGTTCCAATTGGCAAATTTAAATATTTTATGATATCTGGATCATAATTACAAATGGTATTTATTGAAAATATATTTACATTAGAAACTTCATTAGTATATTCCTCTGTTTCGTCTCCTTTCATAAACCTCCAACCACTATCGGGTCTTCCTTCATCTGGCTTTTCTCTATACATATACCCTACTTTCCATCCTTCTTTAGTAATTTTATTAGAAGCAAGACAGCCTTCTCCATTTGCTTCCTTCCAATCAATTAAATTTTTTACTTCAATTTTTATGAACCCTTTTTCATCATATTCCATTTATTTTTTCTCCATAATTTTTTTATAAAACAAAATGAAGCGTTTACAATTTTTTGCATACGCCTCATTCTTTTTATATTATTAAGCTTAAATTAAGCAATAATTTCAGATACTACACCTGAACCTACTGTACGTCCACCTTCACGAATAGCGAATCTTAATCCGTTTTCAATAGCAATTGGAGTAATAAGTTCGATTGTCATATCAATGTTATCTCCTGGCATAACCATTTCTGTACCAGCTTGTAATTCAATAACACCTGTAACGTCTGTTGTTCTGAAATAGAATTGTGGTCTATATCCATTGAAGAATGGTGTATGACGTCCACCTTCTTCTTTTGTTAGAACATATACTTGTGCTTTGAATTTTGTATGTGGATGAATTGTTCCTGGTTTTGCTAATACTTGACCACGTTCAATATCATCTCTTGTTGTTCCTCTTAATAGAACACCAATGTTATCTCCTGCTTCTGCTTGGTCTAATGTTTTTCTAAACATTTCTACACCAGTAATAACTGTTTTGCTAGATTCTGCTTTTAAACCAACGATTTCAACTTCGTCTTGTAGTTTAACAACTCCTCTTTCAACTCTACCAGTAACAACTGTACCTCTACCACTGATTGTCATAACGTCTTCGATTGGCATTAAGAATGGTTGGTCTGTTGGTCTGTCTGGTGTTGGAATATAGCTATCAACTGCTTCCATTAATTCTTTCATTGGAGCATATACAGCATCATTAGGATCTGTAGCTGAGCTTTCTAATACTTTTAGTGAAGATCCTTTTACGATTGGAATTTCATCTCCTGGGAAATCATAGCTTGATAATAAGTCTCTCACTTCCATTTCAACTAATTCTAATAATTCTGGATCATCAACCATATCACATTTATTTAAGTAAACTACGATATATTTAACACCTACTTGTCTAGCTAAAAGGATATGCTCTCTTGTTTGAGGCATTGGTCCATCTGCTGCTGATACAACTAAGATAGCTCCATCCATTTGAGCTGCACCTGTAATCATGTTTTTTACGTAGTCAGCATGTCCTGGACAGTCAACGTGTGCATAGTGTCTATTTTCTGTTTCATATTCTACGTGAGCTGTGTTGATTGTAATTCCTCTTTCTCTTTCTTCTGGAGCTTTATCGATTTGATCATAAGCTTCATATTGTGCTTTACCAAATAAAGCTAAGTATTTTGTAATAGCTGCTGTTGTTGTTGTTTTTCCATGGTCAACGTGTCCGATTGTACCAATGTTAACGTGTGGCTTTGTTCTTTCAAATTTTGCTTTAGCCATTTTAAAATTCCTCCTTGATTTAAGTTAGCTCTTAGCGAGCTTGTAAACTTTACAGATAACTTATGCAAAAATGCTTTTGCACTTGAGTAATCCTTATAAAAGCCCCTTCTCGCCTTGCTACTATTTATTTTTAAATATTAAAAACTTTATATACATTTGCATTTTATAACATTTCTTTTAAAAATGCAAGTGCTTTTATAATTTTTGTAAACGATTAGTCTTGCTTTTTAGCTCTTGATGCAACAATAGTATCAAATACTGATTTTGGAACTTCTTCATAATGGCTTGGTTCCATTGAATAAGTACCTCTACCTTGTGTTTTTGAACGTAAGTCTGTTGCATATCCAAACATTTCTGATAATGGAATAAATGCTCTAAT
>JAAWMH010000013.1 GCA_022798335.1 Clostridia bacterium | reverse complement strand
TTAAAAAATATTTTTTAAGATTATTCGTGTTTGCTCTCATTTCTCAAATTCCTTTAATGCTATTTACTTCTATTTATACAAATGGCATTACTTTAAACATATTTTTTACTCTTTTTGCTGGATTACTCTCTATTTTTATTTATGATAAAATTTGCTCTTCTCCTTTTATCTTTTGTAAATTTTCTTCTTTAAATTATATTCTAAAACAAACTTTTGCTATATTTCCTGCTATTTTAATTGGCATCTTAGCACAGGTTTTTCATTTTGATTATGGTTTTTGGGGAATAACTATTATCTTTTTATTTTATATTTTTAGAAATCATAAATTTATGATGACATTTTCATTTATTTTAGCTTGCCTTTTTAAATATGGTTTCCGTATTTTATTTTATGGCTATCATTATTTATATATCTTTTTGTGCCTATTTACTATTTTGCCAATTGTTTTTATTTGTTTATATAACAAAAAACAAGGTAAAAAAGTAAAATATCTACTTTACTTTTTTTACCCTGTTCACTTACTTATTTTATATTGTATAGCTACTTTTGTGTTGCAAAGTTAATCCCCCTTGCTACTACACTAGACATATTTTCAATTAGTTCGTCTATTTCTTTTGGTGTTACAATAAAATTATAGTCTTCTGGTGCTAATACTTCTTTTATCATTTCATATTTATTTTCTTCTTTTAGTTCATTTAAAAAATCGTTTGACTGTGCTTGTTCTTGTACTTTTTTAATAAATAAATCTAAGCTGTCTGCTGCAATCGTTGCTGCCTCTACTACTGTTGGTATTCCAATGGCAACTACTGGTATTCCTAAAGTATCTATTGTTAGCTCTTTTCTTTGATTTCCTACTCCTGCTCCTGGTATAATGCCTGTATCTGCAATTTGCACAGTACTACTAATTCTTTCAATACTTCTAGATGCTAAAGCGTCAATTACAATTAATAATTTTGGATGAATATTTTCTACAATTCCTTTTAATATTTCTAGCGTCTCTATCCCTGTTGTTCCTAATACCCCTGGAGATACTGCGCTTACTGGTCTTGTTTTTTCATCTAATACTTCTGGCATATAGGTTAATAAATGTCTTGTAATGTCAATATCTTGAATTACTTTTGGTCCTAAACTGTCTGGAGTAACATATAAGTTTCCTAATCCTACTACTAAAATATCATCTTGTTCTCCTACTAGGTTTGCAATCAAAGCTTTTAGCTCTTTTGTTACTGCCTCTGATGCTTTTTGTATATCTTCTTCTCCTGCTATTTTCATATTTTTAATATCTATTGTAATATAATTTCCTTTTCTTTTTCCGAATTGCTTGTTCTCCATTTTCATTTAATACTTTAACTCTTGTAATTCTTAAGTTTTCATTTAACTGTTCCTCTTCTGTTTTAATTCCATCTACTTCATTACTAATATTATTTGCCTTGCGGTAAATGTCTCGTCTTTCTAGTGCTAAATCTGTTCTAAAATTCATCATAGAAGCGCTGTTCCTTTCTTTTTATTCTTCTTTTAAAGATTGTGTATACAAATTAATTGCATCTTTAAAACCTCTTTTATAATTTTTTTGGCTATAATAAGCAATTTGTATTTCATAGTTTTCTATTAACTCTTCTAATTCTTTCATTATTTGCTCACTTTCTTTAGCTTTTCCTTCTTTACAATTCTTTTTAATATCTTCTTCTATTTTTTCAAAAGTAATGGTATTTGACATTTTGCTTAATATTTCTCTGTCTTTTTTGTTTTCTTCTTCAAAATCCATTTGTCTTACCTCATATATCTTTTCTAACATATCTATTTTTTTCATATTTTTGTTCCTCCTTTTTAAGTTTAGTAATTCCCTTAAACCAATTATTTTTATTATACCAATCCTTTTTATTTTTTATACAATTTTGTTAAAAAATTACTTTGCAAGTAAAAAAATATAGGCGCCTTTTATATTTAAAGCCCCCATATTTTATTTTTGTTTTATTCTTTTATTTCTTTCTCACTTAGACCTGTTACTTGCATAATAACTTCTATTGCAATTTTGTTTTCTAACATTTTTTTTGCAATTTCTTTTCGAGTGATTTCTTTTCCCCTTTGTATTCCTTCTTCTAATCCTTCTTTTTGTGCATATCTTTGTCTTGCTTCTTCATCTGCTATTTCCATAATTCGCAAAGTGGCAAGTCTTTGTATATCAGAGTCTCCGCTTAGCTCTTCTAATCTTTCTAGTGCTTGTTTCATAATTACATTATTTTTTGCTTTTTTCTTAACTTCCTCCGACTTTGGATTTTCTAAGAATAACAACCAATCTAGTAGCTCATCTTCTTCGTTTCCTTTCATATTCCTTATCCCTCCGTTTAAGTTTATTATATGAAATTCTAACTTATCTGTCAATATAATCCTTCTAGTTTGTGTTTCGATTATTTTCCATTCGGTATGATATGGAAGTTTTTTCAGTTCTTCTTGCTTTCCTATTAACACTTCTGCTTCCTCTATTTTCTTTATTTCTGATAATTCAAAATCACAAAGTACAATAACAATACTTCTATTTAACATTTCATACTTTTGTCCTGAGTGAATTTGCCTTGTATAAGCTTTTGCCCAATAAAACAATAACCTTTCTATTAAATCTGGTTGTTTTGCTACCTGCATTTCAATATTACAATATTCGTTTGTATTTATTTTAGCAAAAATATCTAAAATTCCTCTTTTTCCTTCTTTAAATTCACTTCTAAAAATTGGATTTTGATTTAAATCAATGCTAGTAATTTCTTCTTGCAAAATAACTCTTAATAATTCTTTTGTAATTTCTTCATTTCCTACTTCTCCAAATAATGCTTGAAATACAACATCTAATTTGGGAGATAACCATGGCTTTTCTTGAAATAATAAATTTTCTGACATTTAATCCTCCTAGAATATAAAATAATTTGACTTAAATTTTCTTTGAATTTCTATATTTTAAAAAATGAAATATAGAAATAATAGAATATAAAAAATAGAAATATGCATTTTCTAACATATTTCTATTTATACTCTATTATTTTGCACTTGTCAAACATTTTCGTATGCCTTTTTTCGACATTTTTCTTCTTTACTTTATAAAGTGTGTCCCCTAACTGACATCTTTGGTCATTTAAGCTACGTCCCTAAACTGACACTTTAATTGATATCTGCTGCGGTATATTTCATTGCCCAATAGCCTGTTAGTTGTTGGTCTCCAAAAGTAAAGGCTTCTGGTATTTGCCATGAAGAGTCATTTACCGCAGTTCCTGTTCCACTAATAAATTCTACTGTACTTCTTTGTGTTGTTTGATTTAGCTTAAATTGATATCTTGGTATCCATACAAAGTAAGTGGTTTTGCTAGCTCCTGTTATGCTTCCATTTGTTACTGTTCCATCTGTTACTACAATATTTGCCCATTTCTTTTTGCCATAATTGTACCAGTCGCTTGGTGCGTTGGTTGGATTTCCAGAGCTATCTCTTGTTACTTTTGAGCCTATTTTTTCGTTACCATCATCATCATATAAAACATAATAAGTTTGGTTTACATTAAATCCACTTAAATTTGGTTTATTTACTTCTGATGTTTTTATCTTTTTTATAATACATGCTAGATAGTCATCATTACTATCTCTTATTTCTATCATAATGGTATATTCTTTTCCTGCTACTGGCACTGTGTATTCAAATTCTTCTGCTGCTGTATCTTTTTCTCCTCTATATTCACCTTCTAAATAGTACCTATATTTTAGTCCTGCTGTAGCAGTTCCCGTTCCTGTTATTCCTAGCGTTCTAATGGTGTTAGCCGTTGTTACAGTTTCTGTGTCAAACTGGCTACTAGTATCAATATCTGCTGCAGTATATTTCATTGCCCAGTAACCTGTAAGTTCTTCTTCTCCAAAAGTAAAGGCATCTGGTATTTGGAAACCTTCTTTTACTACTGTGCTTTTTCCTGCTACAAATTCTACAATTGCTTTTTCATTGTTTTGGTCTAATTTAAACTGATATCTTGGTATCCATACATAATATACTTCTTGTCCATTATTTCTTGTTACAATATTTGCCCAATATCTTGAACCATAATCATACCAGTCTCCTGGTGGTGCTTTGGTTATTGGTATATTACTGTGTTCTTTTCCATTTTCGTCGTAAGTTACATAGAAGGTAGTATCTTCATTAAATCCTGTAAAAACTGGTGCATTTGGAGCTGAAAGTGCATATTCTTGTGTCATACTTCCTACAATTTCTCCTTTTGCATTTAATCCTGTTACATTAATAGTGTTATTTCCTACTCTTATGCCACTAAATTGTATTACTTTACTTCCTATATTTTCTACTTCCTCTTTACTGGTAATAGTTTGTACAATTACTCCATTTAATGCTACTGTATATTTTACAATTGGGTTACTATTTGTTACATCTGTTTTTAAAGTAATATCTCTTATGGTAACTATTTTTTTCTCTACTGCCATTTGAAAGTTTAAAATCGTTTGATTTACTCCATAATCTGCTGCTGTATATTTCATTGCCCAATAGCCTGGTAGTGGCTTTCCATCAAAAGTAAAGGCATCTGGTACTTGGTATCCATCTTCTTCTAACTCTTTCCACTCGGTTACATTATCATCTTTATCTTTATAATTATTATTAATGTCAATTAGTTTTACGTCTGATCTTTGGCTTGTTTGATCTAGTTTAAAGCAATACCTTGGTATCCATACATAGTAGCAGTCTGCTCCATCACTTTCTACATAAATATTGGCCCATTTACTATTTGCATAATCATACCAGTCTTTGTCTGGTCTTTCAATTATCCAGTCTCCTGGCACCATACTTCCATTTTTATCTAATACCATATATCTTGTTTTTTCTGGTACAAAGCCTACACTTAAATCTGGTGTACATAGCCATACATCTTTTACCTTTTCATAGCTTCCATCTTTAATATCTATTCCACTTGCTGGTGTATAGTCTAATATTTTAATTCCTATTTCTTTGCACCATTGTACTTGTTTTTCGTTATTTGCAACTCTTGTAGTAGATACATAATAGATTTCTCCTTTATATACTACTACATAGTCTTCTTCTTTTTTGCCAATATCATCTATAATTTCTTTAATTGGAATGGATACATCTTCTACTTTTATGTCATTAATAAACTTAATATTAATCATTTCTTTTAGGATTTCACCAGAATTAATATGAGTAATATCAGTATTTTGCGTATCTGCTATTTTCCATGATACATACACTGCTACTTTATCTCGGTAAGCAGACATTTTAGTTTTAAAAGCGGTTGCATTTGCCTGGTCAATAATGCCTCCATCTCTAAATAAAACGCCTATTGTAATTCCTGCTAGAATAAGCAAAACTATAATGGTTACTACTAGAGCAATTAGGGTAATACCTGCTGTTTTTTCTTTACTTTTTTCTAACAACAATGTATTTTTTTTATAGGTGCCTTTTTTTATTTTTTCTTTTAGGTTTAACATAGCTTGTTTCTCCTATTTTTATTTGTTGTTTTATTTTAGTCTATATTGCATTTTTCTTTTTATGATTTATCTTTTCAACCGAGCTAAAAATGCATTTCAGCTTAGTTTTTATGTGTTTAAAGGCTATATTTTCTTAAAGCCCAGTTCCACACACCGCCACGCCACGCGCATAGTAGGTGCTGCCTCTGACTTCCTGTTCTGCACCAGGATAGGTGAAAGAAAAAATACCGCCACCACCACGCATAAAGTATCCTGTTCCATATTTTCCATCACTTGGAACCCAAGTACTGTAATATGCCAAATGCCAACCTGCGCATCCTGGGTTTGCTGTAGTATCCGTTCCTAGCGCATCTCCTGCTTTTTCTGAATTATTTCTTGCTTCATAAGCGTCATAATATTTTGCATTTTTTTCATTAAAAAATGGTGCTCCACTATATCCTCCAGCTGTCCCCTCACCATAGTTTGTATTAATCATTACTCCTGTTTCATTTCCAGTTGTACTGGTTATGTTTCTTTCATTACTTGGGTTTCCATATGCAGATGCAGAAAGTATCGCCATTGCCCCATATTCTGTTGTTTTCATTAAATGTACATCTATATTATTGCTAGTACTTTCTCCTGTATTTGTTCCTAACAAAGTAGTAGTATTAATTGTCTCGCTTAGCCCCATTGCTCCTCCGGCTTGTTTCCATATTTCTAAATGCTAGCAACCACCCACCTATATTTTGTTTTCCCTTGCTTTCATTATAATGGGTATTTTTATTTGCTTGTAAAACTGCCTTACTTGTGGTAGTTTGTATGCCCATTAGTAAAATGGTAAATACTGTAATACTTAAAATTTGTGTTAAAAATTTTTTTGTTTTCATTTGCTTTTTCTCCTTTTTTATAAAAATAGTTTTTGCACTTGTAGTGTTTGTTTTTTATTAGCTTTTCCTATTTTTTTTATTTTATTCTCGCTTGTGTTTTTACAGCTTTTTGTTCACTATTAGTATAATATTATTATGCACTATTTGTAAATATTTTGTCTAAATTTGTAATATAAATGTAATATTTGCATTATATTTTTTTATCATCATTTTTACGCTTTTTGTATATTTTTATGCACCTTACGGTAATATTTTTGTTATCTTATTAGTATGTTTATTGTTTTTTATCCCATGGGTATAATTAAATTATAAATTTTTATGTTGTTTTTTGTCGAAATATAATTAGTATTTTTTGTACAAAAAGCAAAAAAGAAAGTGTGGAATAAAGATGAGAAATAATTTAGAAATTGGAAACAGAATAAGAGTAATAAGAGAAGATTTATGTATGAGTAGAAATGTTTTTTCTGAAAAAATCAATATTTCTGAATCTTATTTAGCGCAATTAGAGCTTGGTAATAAATCACTTGGCATGAATACTTTAATTTCTCTTTGTGAATATACTGGCTATTCTTCTGATTATTTCTTGTTTGGTACAGATTCTTCTAGTGATCTTGCTCAAAAAATTGTACGTATTGTAAACAGGCTTCCAGAAAATTCTTTACGTTTAGCATATGAAATGCTTCGTTCGATTAAATCTTTTTCTAAAAATGAAAAAGAACATGATGATTTTGAAAATTAAAATATATAACAAAAAAATGAAACCAGAATGTTAAACTTTGATCTAACATTTTGGTTTCACTTCAATTTCAAATATGTCTATCTTTTTGGGCTATTTAATCTAAAATTTTCCAAGTTCCATTTTTGGTAGAACCTATTCTTTCTATTTTTCCATTTTCTTTTAAGAATTTAACATTATATGCTATACCATCTCTTGTTACATTCAGCATTTTTGCCATTTGTGTTTGTGTAATAGCTGGATTTTCTTTTATAAGTTTCAAGATTTTTTCTTGTGTAGTTTCTTGTGTAGTTTCTTGTGTAGTCTCTTGTAATTTAATACTATCATTAACTGCTTCTGCTATTACCTTTAGCATAAATTCTATAAATTCATTAGAATTTCCAGCTTTATTACAATTGTCTATTACTGTATAATACTTTTCTTGATGCTTTTTTATAATACTTTCTATTGGAATATATCTAAATAATTCTTTCCAATTTGCAAGTATTGCTGTTTGCCATAACCTTGCTATTCTTCCATTTCCGATCTGTAAATGGGTGTATAAATACAAATTCATAATGAAAAATACAAGATAAAATAAGTGGATTTACAGTTTCTTTTTCCTTATTCATCCAATCAAATAATTGGTTCATCAGAGGTTCTACCATATTTGCTGGTGGCGCCATAAAAATTATTTTGTCTCCATCATATACTGCTTCTCCATGATTCCTAAATTTTCCATTGTCTTCTAATATGAGAAATGTCATAATCTCATGAATTTTTTTTAAATCTTCTATCGAATATGGATTTATTTTTTCTAATTCTTCATAAGCCTTATAAGCATTTTTAACTTCTTGTATATCTTTTTGCTCCCCTATTACCATTTTTCCATTGATTACATCTTCTACTTGAAATAATGATAGTTGATTATTCTCTATTGCTAATGAAGAATGGATTGATTTTATTCTTGTTTTTCTTCTTAATTCAGGAAATCTATTTAATTTTTGAAAATAGTTCGCTTCTCCTATTTTTTCCATTATTTTTGCTACATTATTTAACATTTTGTCTGTAATACTATATGGTGGATATTTTTTCATAAGAATCCTCCCTTTTATTTTGAACAATACCTGCATAATATTGCTTCTAGTCCTACTTGCAAATCAATTAGCCCTATTTTAGAATTTCTATCTAAATTAATTAGTTCTTCTATAATAGCTCGTAGTTCTTTTTCTTCAAAATAGCCTGCTTGCATTTTATATTTGCCTGCTAAAAATAATTGATTTGGTTTTAAGTTCATAGCTACTGCTACATCTTCATGTTCTTTTTGGGCTATTTTTATAATATACAGCTTTTTGAAGTGGTTATATAACGTAATTAATATTTTTTGTACAGGCTCTTTATTTATAATTAGCCCATGTAATACTTCTACTGCTTTGGCAGTTTCTTTTTTTCCTAAATTATCTGTTAAGTCAAAAATAACAGCTTGGATTTGTTTGATACATAATTTATCAATATCTTCTTTTGTAATAACATTTCCTGCGCCTTTATATTCTATTAGCTTTCTTATTTCGTTCATTAAGTCTTGCATAGAAGTACCACAGCATTCTACCAAATATTTTGCTACAGCCTCATCTATTGTTACTTGGTAAGCACCTGCTACTTTTTTAAGGTTACTTACGATTTCTGGTAATTTTAATAAACTAAATTCTTTTACTTCTCCTAAAGTTTCTATGGTTTTATATAGTGTATTTTTTTCTACCTCTTGTTCTATAAAAAGTAGGTCTATACTTTCTTCTAGCTCTTCTTTATTTTCTTGTATATATTTTGCTATTTTTTCTTGCAATGGCAATTTTTCATCTGTGTCTACCTTTTTCTTTTTATTTTCTGTTTTAGTCGTTTTACTTTTGGTAGCTGTCTTTTTTTCTTTTTTAAAAAGTCCGTGTATTTTTGGCAATTATTAGTTTTTTAGAGTAGCCAAAAGCTGGAGTTTCTAAGTCTGAAATTAACTGTTTGCTACTTTCTTCGTCTATTTGTATATAGTTAATTCCGTGCTATTTGCTCTCCAAATTCTTTTTTTATTTTTTTTACTCTTGCCTCTAAAAGGTAGGTTTCTTCTCCATAAAATAACCTTATTGCCAATTTCTTTTCCTCCATTTTTTATTTTGCTCCTGACCCTACTTACAATTTTGCTGCAAATTTGGCACTATGTGCATGGCAAATTGCTGCTGCCATGCTATCCGTAGTATCATCTAATTTAGGTAAATTTTCTACTTTTAAAATTGTTTTTACCATTTTTTGTACTTGAACTTTATCTGCTCTTCCATAGCCTACTACTGCTTGTTTTATTTGTAGTGGTGTATATTCATAAGTAGGTATTCCTTTTCTGCATCCTACTACTAATATAACACCTCTTGCTTGTGCTACATTAATTGCAGTTTTTGCATTGTTGTTAAAAAATAGTTCTTCTACTGATATTGCATCTGGCTTATAGGTATCTATAATTTCTTCTAAACTATTATTTAGTTTTAAAAGCCTTTGCGGAAAAGACTCTCCTGCTTTTGTTAGCACTGCTCCTGATGTTATTAATTTAAATTTATTACCTATGTAGTCTATAATGCTATAACCTGTTATGGCAAACCCTGGGTCTATGCCTAGTATTCTCATTTTTGCTACCTTCTTTTATTTTTTGATTATCTTTTATAACATTTATACCATTTTCATTTTAAAAAGTAAATAACTTATTTTAAAATCATTTTATATTTTAAAACTTTTGTTTTGTTTTTTGCTTTAATCTATTGATTTTCTGCATTTTTATATGTTATAATACAAAACACGAAAGGAAGTTTGGTATATGGATGAATTATTAACTATTTTAAATTGTGCTAAAAATAGTTTAGATGATTATTATTTTCTACATAAATGTGAGAATTTTTTAGATAAAAAAAATTCTCCTAAAGATTATTTAGAATGGATTGACAAAAAAACAAAAATCATTATGAATTCTTCCAAATTTATAGAAAAATCAAAAGAATATCTTGTTCGTGGCGATGTAATTTGGGTCGAGTTTGGCTTTAATATAGGAGAAGAATTTAGTGGTAGACATCCTGCTATTATTTTAAAAAATGGTGGTAAAACATTATTAGTATTACCTATTACTAGTAAGCAGCCTACTGACAAACAACTTTCGAGCAAAAATTATATTGAACTTGGCAAGATATATAATTTTAAAGAAATGCGTAGATGGGTAAATATATTTAATATTACTCCAATCAGCATTGAAAGAATAGATTTTTCAAAGAAAAAAGGAAATGTTAAAGGTAGTACTTTAGATTCCATATCTAAATCTTTTATAGAATCTGATTTATTTAGGTATTTGCCCTCTAAAAAATAGTCCTCAATTCTAAAAATTTTGCATATAATCTTGCTTTTTACATAAAAATATAGTATCATTTAATTAATAGGAAATCTAACTAATTAGATGACTGAGCAGGCTTACTTTAGTAAGCAGTTATGATTTAGAATGTAGCTTATATATTTGATATATAAGCTACAGTTTTTTTATTTATTTTTATGATAATTAATAATAATACGAAAAATTTCTGCTACTGACCACCCCTGTGCAAAGGTGCCCTTTGCTTCATATGGCTTAGCTGAGTCATATATTTCTGATATTGAACCTACACTCGACCTTTCATACATTTCTTTATAGAAAGTATCTTCTACACTTTCTATAAAGTTTGCATATTGTTTTTGCATTTCTTTTTTTCTTGTTTTGGCTTTTTCTGCCTTTATAATATTTTGGAGACTATCTGCATAAATACCAAGTAACCATGGCCACGTAATTCCTTGATGATAGCTCATATCTCTTTTTATTTGGTCTCCTTCGTAAATTTCTCTATAAAATTCTTCTCCTTTTGCTAATGTTTTTAATCCATATGGAGTAAGTAATTTTTTGGTAACAGTATTAAATGCCTCTTTTGCTTCACTTGATGCTGGGTCTAATATTGGATAGTATAGTCCTATAGCAAATAACTGATTTGGTCTTATTTTGTTGTCTCCTACTAAGTCGTCTAAGCTTTTTCTTTTTTTGTTATAAAATTTTTCTTTAAAACTCTTTTTGCATTTTTTTGCTAAATCTAAATATTTAGAAGCGTTTTCTTTTTCTTTATACAGCTTTGCCCAATCTGCCATAATCATTAAACTATTATACCAAAGTGCATTTATCTCTACTGCTTTTCCGTTTCTTGGCGTAATTACTTTATCTCCTATTTTTGCATCCATCCATGTATTTTGAATATAAGGTGTTCCTGAAGAAAGCAAGTAATCTTCTTGGTCTAAATGAATGTTATTTCCATCTAAGTCAATTCCTGCTATATAGCTTTCTATTACTTTTTTTAATATTTCGTAAAGTTGTTCTTTTAATAATTCATAGTCATGGGTATATTCTAGGTACTTCCTTACTTGTTCAAATAGTAAAAGCGAGGCGTCTACGCTGTTATACAATGGTCTATTATCATACCCAGAATAACCATTTGGCACTAAGCCATATTTAATATCTCTTATACAGGTTAATAGTACCTCTTTTGCTATTTGAAATCTTCTTGGAATTAGTAAAATTCCTTCAAAGGAAATTAAGGTATCTCTTCCCCAGTCTAAAAACCATGGATAACCTGCAATTAAAGTATATAGTGCAAATGATGGTCTATATACTACAAAATTATCTGAAGCAATGATATAGTCTCTTATATAAGTTTTATACCTAGTATCTTCTCCTCTTTTTTCATCTATTAAATAAGAATCGTATAATTGGCTTGTAATACGTATAATTTCTTTATTGATTAATGTTTTCCCATCTAGTTCTTCTATATTTTCTTCTAAAGAACAAATAAAAGTAATATATTTTTCTTCTCCTGCGCGTAATTTTACTTCATATACTCCTGGAACAGCTAAGTTTTCTTCTGCTACTTGTCCTCTTTTTTCTTCTTCTACATAATACATACCACCAAAGCAGTCGTTTTGGTGCTCTATATATTTTCCTTCTGATAAGTGCATATAAATTGGAGTTTGCCTATTTTCATTTACAATTATTTTTACTTTTTGGTCTTTTATTTCTTGTTTTAAGTTAAAGTGAGCCCCTGGTGTAGTTGTATGGAAGTCTCTAAAATGAATAATTGGCGCTATTTTTAACTTAGTTCTTTTTTCATTATTTTGAATGTGGTAAAATACGCATACTGTATTTTTTCCATAATCCATACAAATAAATTTTTTAATAACTGCCCCATCTATTTCATAAGTAAAGATTGGTACATATTCTTTTTCGAAGGATTTTAGGTGTTTATACCCTTGCGAAATATAATTTTTTCCAATATTAGAATAAAGCGGATATTCTTCTGCTCCGCTTTCAAAACT
The DNA here is from genome assembly GCA_022798335.1 of Clostridia bacterium. GTDB lineage: Bacteria > Bacillota > Clostridia > TANB77 > CAG-508 > CAG-273. The sequence goes on along the minus strand of JAAWMH010000013.1, from coordinate 16,558 downwards.
TTCGTCTACTTTTGATAAAATAACATGTCTACTACCTGGTGGGTTAAGTGGTGCAACTAATAGTCCATGATATTTTCTAGTATTAATTCCAAGTATAGTAGAACTACTATACCCTCCTATTCCATTTGTTATAATCCAGTCTTTTTTGATTCCTGTTTCTAATACTAATTGTTTTCCTTCGTATTTCATTTGTATTTTTCCTTCCTTTTTTCTTTTGGTAGACTTAAAACTTTTTCATTTTTTACTTGTGCTTTTATTTACTATTTTCTTATTTTTTAGTAGCTTTTTGTTTTGACTTTGACATTTGCTTAGTTTTTGTTTCTTTTTGTTCTTCTTTGCGAAGTTTATTAATCTCTTCTATAAATTCTTTTTTTTGCTTTTCTTCTAATTCTTGTATTTCTTGTTTAGTGTGTTTTGCTACTGTTTCTTTTTTTACATTTTTGTTAGAAGTATTTTTTTCTTTTGCCCCTGCTGTTTTTTTACTACTTGTTTGTTTTTTCTTTTTTTCATCTTCTAGCGGAATACCTGCTTTTACCTTCATTTTAATTTCCGCTTCTTGAATAGATTCAATTCTATCTTTATATTTTTGATAAAATTTGCTATCATCTTTGCTTGCTTTTTTCTTGGTTTGCCTAATATTATCATTTTTACTATTTTCTTTTAAAGATTTTTTGGCTTCTTTTAGTCTATCATTTAATAGTACATATTTAGTATCATTTTGCATATCTCTAAATTTTAGATCATCACAAATTAGTCCTATAATAGAAGCTGCTACTGCTTCTGGGTTATGCCTTATATATTCACCTTCTTCTATATGAGATAATTCTCTTTGCATTAAGTTAACACCTTGTGCTTTTACTTTTGCACTATCTATTTCTACTAATTCTTGTCCTTGCATATTGTATTTTCTAATATATTCTGGAATTAGCTCTCCTGTATCATAAATACAGTATTCTATTACCCCTTTTCCTGTATGGTCATGTATTGCATTAATGTGATCTGATAGTGAATAAGTATCTGTTTGCCCTGGTTCTGTCATAATATTACTTACATAAATTTTAAAGCCTTTACTTTCTTTAATTGCCTTTGCAACACCTTTTACTAAAAGGTTTGGTATAACATTTGTATACAAACTACCTGGCCCTATTACAATTGCGTCTGCTTCTGCAATTGCTTCTAAAACTCCTGGTGCTACTTTGCAGTTAGTAGGGTTAATAAAAATTCTGCTAATTTTGCTCGTTTTGCTTCCTACTACTTCTGGTATTTTGTCTCTACTTTCAATAATTGTTCCATCTTCTAATTCTGCACATATTTGAATTGGCTCTAAAGTTACAGGTAATACTTTCCCTGTAATATTTAGTACTGTTTTAGTTTGTTCAATAGATTGTGTAAATTCGCCATATAGTTCTTTCATTCCTAAAAGATAAATATCTCCAAAAGATAAATCTTTTAAAGTTCCTGATTTGTATTGCAAATTTAGCAACTTTTCCATAGATTCTTCATCTTTTGAAAGTGCTACAATACTTTCTTTAATATCATCTAATGGCATTGCTCCTAATATTCTTCTAGACTCTGGTATAATTTCTCCATAATCTGATACAGTTACAATTGCAGTTAAATTATCGGTATAATTTTTAAGACCTCTTAGTACAGCATTTAAGCCATTTCCGCCACCAATTGCCACTATTTTTGGTCCTTGATCAAATACTTTTTTATTAAAAATTAAACTATTTACTTTTGCTTTTCCATCTTCTATTCTACTATCTGTTTCTTGTACTAATAATTCTAAAGTTCTTCTTTGCATTTGAATAAGGCCTGTAATAACAAATACAAAACCTACTACAAAGCATGCTATAATTTTAAGTAATGGCATAAAGTCTAGTCTTTCTCCTGTTAAAATTTCTGCCATTCCATAACAGCAAAGCACAATTCCTAATATAATTAAAAACATCCATCGTTTCATTTTCGTACTAGAACGAAACCACTTTAATATACCCTTCACTTTTTTATTCTCCTATTACTTTTATTTCTAATTCTATTTGTTTTCCTGTTTTTTCAAACACAATCTTTTGTACTTGTTCTATTAAATCTAATACATTTTTTGCTGTTGCATTTTCGTAATTTACAACAAAACCCGCATGCTTCCTTGATACTTGTGCGCCTCCTACTTGGTAGCCTTTTAGTCCGCATTCGTCAATTAATTTTGCTGTTATAAAGTCTTTTCCTCTTTTAAAAGTACTTCCTGCACTTGGCATTTCTATTGGCTGTTTTTCTTTTCTAGAAGCTGCATTTTCTTCCATCTTTTGTTTTATTTCTTCTTTTTTTCCATATGGTAATTTTAATGTTACTTTTGTAATAATGTTATCTGTTTGCGAAAAAATACTATAACGATAGTCAAATTTGCAGTCTTTATTTTCTATGGTATGTAGTAGTCCTTCTTTATCTATATAGGTTACTTGTTCTACTAAATCTTTTATTTCTCCCCCATAAGCACCTGCATTCATATATACTGCTCCGCCTATAGTTCCTGGTATGCCTGCTGCAAATTCGAAACCTGCTATTTCTTCTTGTAATAATTTTTGTGCTATGATAGCATTTTTTGCTCCTGCTCCTACTGTTAAAATAGCCTCATTTTCTTGTTTTTGTAGTTGCATTTCTTCTATTTCTATTTTTGCTACAATTCCTCTTATGCCATTATCTTTTACTAATAAGTTTGTTCCATTTCCTAAAACAACAAAATTACAGTTTTCTTGTTTTACTATTTTTAAAACTAGTACTAAATCTTCTTGACTCTTAATTAAAACAAAAAAATCTGCTGTTCCTCCTATTTTAAAAGAGGTATGTTTGCACATAGGCTCATCTTTTTTTACAAATTCTATACCAATTTTTTTAGTAAGTTCTTGATACACTTTTTCTTTATCCAAAAGATTACTCCTTTTCTTTTTTATTTTAAATTTATGTAACAATTATTATTTGTATCACAATTTGCTTTTAAATTTTATCATTTTTACAGTCAAATTACAAGTTCTCCTATAAAAAATACAGGAAAATTCGCCAAAAGTATTGAAAAAAATGTAGAATATTGTATAATTATGTTATTCAAAATATTAAAGGAGGAAACAAACGATGTTTTGTAAACAATGTGGAAAGCCAATAGATGATGGAGAAGAATTATGTGCAGATTGCAAAGCAGCAGGTGCAAATAACAATGCAAATGGAACAACTCAAAATATTAATGTAAATGTTAATAATGGAAATCAAAACCCAAACATGAATCCTAATGCAAAGTCTAAAATTGCAGCTGGTTTATTAGGAATTTTCTTAGGATCATTTGGTGTTCATAACTTTTATTTAGGATTTACTGGAAAAGCAGTTGCTCAATTATTAATTACTATTTTAAGTTGTGGTATGTTATCTTTTGCTTCTGCTATTTGGGGACTAGTTGAAGGTATTATGATTTTAACTGGAAGCATGAATACAGATGCACAAGGAAATCCATTAAGAGATTAGTTTTATGAATAGACTAAAAAATGCTAGTATTTTTATGATACTAATTAGTTTTTTATGTTTAGTAGCAAATTTGCCAGTAACTTGTATTTTCAAATCAGTTACTGGCATTTCTTGTCCTGCTTGCGGAATGACAAGAGCTTTTTTAGCAATTTTTCGCTTTGATTTTTGGGCTGCTACTTGGCAAAACTTATTTAGCATTCCTCTTTTTGTTTTTTTGGCTTTTTCTATTGTTATGATGATTAAGGATTTTATTCAAAACCGTTTTTATTATCTTCCTAATGTTATAAAATTTTTAGGAAAATATCCTTTATTTTTTCTTATTTTAATAGGGATTAGTTTTTTATTTAATAACTTAAAATAAAGGCATAAAAAAAAGACATTTAAGGAACCTTTCCTTTTAAATGTCTTATATTTTATTTTATATATAATAAAACTAAGTAAGCTACACATACTGCTCCTGAAATGATAATAGAACCTATTTCCATAGCTTGTGATATTTTTTTCTTTTCTTCGCCTTCTTTTTTCTCTTTTTGATATCCTGCTACTACTCCAAAGATAATACCAAAAATAGCAACAATAAATGATGGTAATCTTACAATTTCAAAGAAACTCATAATAGCAGCTATAATACTTAAAGTAAAAGCTGTTATAGTTATCATATTTATTTCTCCCTTCTTTTGTATCTTTTATATGAAAAAATTATATCACTCGAATTTTACTTTTGCAATCTTTTTGTAAAATTTTGTTACTTTTTCTTATAAATTTTTTTTTACCTTATTGTCTACTTTGCTTTAAAATTTTTTACAAAAATTGTATAAAATATATTGCATAGGTTTATAATATGTACTATAATAATATTAGTTTTTAAATATTCTCCGTTAGCTCAGTCGGTAGAGCGCTCGGCTGTTAACCGATAGGTCGTTGGTTCAAGTCCAACACGGAGAGCCATAAAAAAACTCGTATTTAAAAGTACGAGTTTTTTATTTTAACAATTTTTTAAAAGCTGTAGCTATTGCATATTTTGTTTCTAATTCTTCTTTTGAAGCTAATATCCATTCATCATGGTTGTTTTCTTCTATTTCTATTTTATATCCATACATTTGCCATTCTATATGAGTAAAAATATGTTTATATTCTCCTAAAAATTCCATATTTTTTATTTTGATATTCCATTTTTTTATAACTTTTTCTATTTCTTTTTCTGTTTTTAACCCTTGTATATTTGGCAATTCGTACATTCCTTTTAATACACCTTTTTGATTTCTTTTTTGAAGTGCTATTTTTTCTTTTTCATTTACTAGTATTAAAACTGTTTTCTGTTCTTTTTTTCTTTTTACTTTCTTTTGTCTTACAGGTATTTCTTCTATTAATTTTCTTTGATAAGCTTGGCATATTTCTTTTAATGGACAACTTTTACATTCTGGTTTTCCATTTGGCAAGCACACTAGTTCTCCTAATTCCATTAACGCTTCATTAAAGTTTCTAGCTTGTCCTTCTGGTATAATATTCTTAAGAAACATAGTTATTTCTTTTTTGGTTTCTGGTAATAAAACATCTTTCGTACTTGCTATTACTCTTGAAACAACACGTAGTACATTTCCATCTACTGCTGGTACTTTTTCATTATATGCAATCGATGCAATTGCACCTGCAGTATATTCTCCTATTCCTGGTAAAGTAATTAGTTCACTATAGGTAGTTGGCATTTTGCCTTTATATTTTTCTTCTATTTGCTTTGCTGCTTTTTGCAAGTTTCTTGCTCGGTTATAGTACCCTAGCCCTTCCCATAATTTTAGTAGTTTTTCTTCTTCTACTGTAGCTAATGCCTGAATTGTTGGTAATTCTTTCATAAAACGTGCATAATAATTTTTAACCGCTTCTATTCTAGTTTGTTGCAGCATAATTTCAGATATCCAAATAGCATATGGATTTTTATTTTCTCTCCATGGTAAAGTTCTTTTATTTTTTTCATACCATTTTAATAGTGGCTTTACTATTTTTTCTAATTTTTCTTCCATTTTTGCTCTCTTTTTTTACTTTATCATAAAAAAATGTGAATTGCTTGTGTTAAGCCTTCACACTTTTTGGCGAAGCGAGTGGGATTCGAACCCACGGCCCCCTTAACGAGGGTACTGCAGTTCCAGTGCAGCTCGTTATGACCACTTCGATATCGCTTCTTAAGTTTTTTACCTTCTCATTATACCCTATTTTAAGCACAAAATCAATTGCTATTTTTTGTTTTATTGTACCAATTTACAAACTCTTGCATTGAGTCTATAGAGTCAATTTTTTCTCTATTTTCTCGTTCTTCCTCTGTCATTTGTGCTAATGTCTTTTCATATCCATTTGGTTTATATATATACCACAAATCAGACCATTTTTTATTTGTATCAGTTCCTAATATTTCCCTACTTAATTTCCCTTTATGTTCTCCCATAAATTGATACACTTGTTTTCCATCATAATAAGATAAGCATTCTATAAATTTACAATTTCTATTTTCTTTTTCTTCCATCAGTTTTAATATTCCCTCTAGTCCAATAGTATCTAAAGCATAGTTTACATAGGCTTTTGGGAAACCATTTAAAGCATCTATAAAAAAACCACAGTCTAATGAAATGCATGGCTTATGTACTAATTTGTATGCTTCTTCTACTTTTACTTTTGATATATACGTAATATCATCACTTCTAGGCTCTTCTACTTCATGTTCTAATATTTTTATATTTACATTTTTAAAATGTTTTTGTGCTGAAGCTATTTTGCCTTTATTATGTGTTACAAATATTATTTCATCCATTTATTTTTTACCTTTCTATTTCCAGTTTGTATTAATATATTTTGTTAAAGCCATAATAAATATTTTAACATATATTTTTTATTTTTAAATATCTTTTATATAAATAAAAAGGACAATAATTTTATTGTCCCTTTCATTTGTTCTACTTAAATTATAGAAGTGTTTATTGACTCACTTTATAAGTTGAATGGTTTTGGTTATCTCTGCCAACATAGCTTAGCAATGTACTTTTCCACATTTCGTCTAGAACTTCATAACTTTTTAATACGAAGTCTTCTCCTAGCTGCTTTCTTACCATATTCGAAATATCTGCTACTGAAAAAGCTCCTTGCCTTTGCAAAATCATCTGTTTAATCCTATCTTTAGCTTGTTGATCGGTCATAGTCACACTTCCTTTTACAATGTTACTTTTGCAAAACAGTAGTATAATAATATCATATTGTTGCACTTTTTTCAACTTTTTAGGACTTTTTTATTTTTGTATTTTTCAATTAATTCTATCTTTCTAAGGCTTTATACTCTCTAACTTTCGAAATATCAAATCCTAAGCATTGTGCTTTTTGCCTTGTTATTTCATCATCAAAATGCATACATGTGATTTTACTTCTTTCTTCTTTGCTAAATAATTTGCTTAATGCTTCTACATTCATATGAGCTGGTGTTTCATATCTGCTAACATCTTGATAAAATTCATCTAACTTTCCACCTCTAAATGCTTTTATAATAAATTCTGGCACTTCTTTTGTATCTCCACTATAATATATTTTCTTTTCTTTTATTTCTAAAACATATCCATATGCAGCTATACTATGTACTTGCTTTGTTCCTCGTATTTTGTATTTTGTAAATTCTTCTGGAGTAATTAACTGATAGTCTTGTGATTCATTTCCAAGCAGTGTTAAATATTGGTTCATTACATCTTTTTCTGGATATATTACAGTAGGCATTATTCCACAGCCATATTTACAAAAGAATAATAAAGAAGATAAACTTCCTGCATGATCTGAATGTAGATGAGTAATTAGTATATTTAATTCTTTTATATTCTCCAAAATTTTTTGTTTTCTTATTCTTTCAAAGATTGCTTCTCCACAATCTATTAGTAACATTGATTTTTCTTGCGCATTGATATGATATGCTGCATTATTTCCAAAATCTACATTAAAGCAAGAACCATTCCCCATAAATGTTAATGTTTTTTTATCTTGCATTACTTTTTTCTCCTTTTTTATTGTTTTTAGTTAACAAATAATATATTCATTATCGTTTCATATCTAGTTTTTAATTTTTCTTTTGTTCTTACACTTAGTTTATTGTAATCTCTTTGTAACTTTTTTCTTACATACTCTTTTCCCTCTGCTATTGAAAGGTTCTTTTCTTTATATACCAAGGAAAATAAAGAAGGTATACAGTCAAAATGTGCTATTACATCTGCATCTGCTACGCATTGCTCTTCTATCGTTTCTCTTGGTCTTTCTATACTACCTCTATGATTTAATACACAATTTTTCACTTGTTGTATTTTTTCTTTTGGATAATTTAAGTTTGTTAGCAACTGTTCTGTAATTTCTGCTCCAAAAATGTGGTGCTGGTGTGCTGGACCATATTGCGATGGCATTGCAATATCATGTAGTAATGCTCCTAGTTCTACAATTTCGCTATCTGCTCCATATTCTTCTGCCAGTTTTACAGCATTTTGAACTACATACTTTATATGTTCATTCCAAAAATCATATCCATTTTTTTGCTTTGACTCTTCACATCGAATTAGTAATTCTTCCTTAATTTTTTGCGTTATTTCACTCATTGTATTTCTCCTTTTTCATTACTTTACTATTAGCCATTCTTGTACTATTTCTTTAGAAATATTTAAGTTTCCTCTACCTATTCCTATTTGTATATCTGGCTTTGGCTCTCCATGATAATCACTTCCACCACTAATATATAAATTATTTTTTCTAGCATACTCTACTAAAATATCTTTTTTATCATCATTTACTGATGATGGATGAAAGCACTCTATTCCATCTAATTCTATTTCTTTTCTTAAGTCATCAATAAATTTAATCGTATTTTCAAACTTATATTCAAATGGATGAGCTAAAAATGCCTTTCCTCCTGCTTTATGAATAATCTCTATTACTTCTTTATATTTTGGTCTAAATTCTACATGGTTCATAAAATAACTACTTTCAGGATTTGCTAAACCTTTTCTAAAAAATAGTCCAAATGAGTTTGCAAATTCTCCTAAAATTTTGTGATTTTCACTATGTGCTATTACTTCTTCATAAATTGCTCTTTCTATATATTCAGATTCTGTTTTTGGTTTTCTTATTTTACTTTCATTATAAATAAGTCCATGGTTATTACATATATCTAGTAACCTTTGATAACAGATTGTTTGCTGTTTTTTTAGTTTTTCAGAAGAATAATATTTTTGACACCAATTATTTATGATATTAGTATCTATATTATATGCTAATATCTCAATATTTCTATTTTGAAATACTGCATGTAGCTCTGAACCTTTTATTATTTTTCCACTGAAAATCTTATTATTTTTTAATGCTTCGTCATCATATTGCTTGCAAGTATCATGATCTGTAATAGATATATACTCTAATTTTCTTTCTTCACACATTTTTAATATTTCTGCTACTGTTTTGTCTCCATCAGAATATACAGTATGCATATGTAAATCTATCATATATTTTCTCCAATCTTTATTACTTTAAATTTTGTTGTATATATTTAATATCTTCTATTGATTTATCCATATTAAATCTGCCATTTCCTACTGGATAATAAACAGAATAAAATTTATATTCTTTTGAATTTATTTTGCTTATAAATAACTGTTTTCTACATTGTGAAACTGATATTTTTCTATTTAATACTATGGAACTAACCTGATTTCCAAATAAAACTATTACTTTTGGATTTATGATTTCTATTTCTTTTTTTAATAAATCTAAATACTGTTCATAAACACTATTTTGAAGTTCTCTTGCATCTATTTGCGTACATTTTCCTAAGTTTGTAATAAAATATTTATGCTTTTTTACATTTTCATACACTTCTTTGGCAAATTCTTCTGTCCACTCGTATCCTTTTATTTCTTTTATTTTCTTATAGATTTTTTCGTCCATTAGTTGTAATTTGTAAAATAAGTCCCATATATTTTTCGTTCCTATCCATGGAGCTTTGATTCCTTTCCATTCTTTTGATGATGCTATATTTTTCCCTGTTGGGTTCATAAAAACAAAACAGATATCTGGATTTTCTATACAGCCTCCATTATAGATCGAATCTAATTCTTTTGCTCCATACTTTTTTTGCAACTTATCATACTCTGGCTTTAAATCTTCTAACTTCATTGCTTATTGTTCCTATTCTTTTATATTATTTACTATAAATTCTACTACATTATCTTTATTATTCTTTTGTTCATATTGTTTTTTATCTTCTTGTGTTAATTCTACTAAATATTTATTAAATTGTGGAACAATTGTGATAGAATCTAATGGATATCCTTGATTTCTTATTTCACATGGCTTGTCTACAAAATAAAAATGATCTTTACTCCATGAATACTTTTTACTTCCTTTATTATCACAAATTACCATTCCATATATCCATTTTGCTGTTAATTTACCTCCATATCGTTTCACTAAGTTAGTATAGTATTCAATCATTTCATCATCTGTTAATTCTTTTTTGTCAATTCTTCTAACATGAGTCCCTGGCTGTTTTTCATCTGGCAATTCTTCTATAAACAATGTATTATCCATTCCAATAGTTGTTATTCCTGTTGCATTATAATATGCTTTTGCTTTTATGTAAGCATTTTCAACTGCATCTTTTCCATTTTCTTCAATGTCCAATTTAAAGTCTAAATCTTTTATTGTAATTAGTTCTATCCCGTTTTCTTCTAAAACATTTTTATACTTTTCAATCTTTGCTGGATTTGTTGTTGCAAATAAAACTTTCATTTTTGTTTATCTCCTATTTTAATTCTTTAAATCCATTTCTACTCCATAACCATAACGGAGTATGTACATCTATTGGATTATATTTTGTATCTTTTAATAATTCATTCCATCTATTAATCACAATTTTCTGAACATTATTTGACTCTAATTCATTATTATTGATTACTCCTAGTCTATAGCTTGCTTTTATTACGTGTGTATCAGGTGCTACAGTTAAATCTTCTATATTTTTAAATTTTATATCTGTATATTGGTATAATACATATAACCAATAATTACATATCTTATTACCTGATAAATATGGAAATTTTGATTTATTCTCTTTTTGAATATAATCTCTTATTTTGTTTATATTATAATTATTAATTTCAAATAATTTTCTAATATCTCCCTCAAACAATTCATTAATAGTATTGCATAATTTTATCCATATCTCAGTTTGCTTGTTTTGTTGCAATGCTACCTTATATTTTATAAGTGCTTTTTGTACTTGTTCAAAATTACTTTTACTTACTTTTTTTGTGTCAAATACAAAATTTGTTTCTCCATCATTCCAAGTTTTGTTTGCACTTTCCCATAATTTATATGAATTTCTTTGATAGTTTAGTGCCATTGGTAATGTATAATAGTTATAATTTTCTATTGTTTCTTTAGCTAAATGTGGATTACTGTCTTCTGGCATTACTTCTCCTCCTAGTAATCCTTCTTCATACATATCAATTAACTTATCTACATTTTTTAATATATTATTCACTTCTGACTCCAGTTCATTTATTCTTTATTCAATTGCTTCTTTATTTTATCATAAAAATTTATTTTTTAAAATAGTTATTGGCAATAAAAATGAGTCCTATCATATTAGTAGGACTCATTTTTAAACTTCTATTATATTCATTTTTAATATAGCAAAACAGAATACTAATATTTAGTATTCTGTTTCTACAATGGCTCCTTTGCGTATGACGTATTCGAAAACTCTATTGCAAAAAAGTTACTTATTTCCGTTTCAAAATTAGTTATAGCAATAGATTACAAGAAATGTACTCACACTTCAATGTTTTTTTGTCTATAACTATGTTTTTAATTTAACATAAAATTTCAGATTTGGCAATACTTTTATAAATTATTTTCTATACTTTTTCCTAATTCTTTGTATTTATTTGTATATGAGTGGTCTGCACCTTTTATTATCTCTATATTACAATTTTCAATATTATTATTTAAATATTTTTTTACTATTTCAATATCTGTTGTTAATACACACTCGTCAATATCTCCAAATACAACTAATACAGGAATATTGATATTATTTAGAAGTTCACTTTTCCCATTTTCTCCATCACTATACCTTATAAAATCATTTTCTCCGTTTGGTAGAAAATCATTATAATATGTTCCTGCTGAAATTACTCCATTTGCATTTACTGAAAAGTTAATTAATTCACTTTCATTTCCTTCATTAACTAATTTTGTTGACTCTTGTTTTGCAGTTTCATATTCCTCTTTACTTAAAAATTTAACACATTCTTGTGGAATATCACATGGTGCTAATAATATAATCTTCTTTATACTTGTATCTCGCTTTTTGTCATAATAATATAATACTTTATTGCATCCATAACTATGTCCTTCAAGAATAATCTCTGTGTATTTTTTATTCTTTGCATATGTAATTGCTCCTTCAATATCTAATAGGCAATCTTTAAATTTCTCATAACATCCCCCTATTACTTCAAAATCATTACCTTTTATTAGCTCTGAAATAAAGTTAGTTCCTCTATTATTAAAAGTTAAAAAACTATATCCTTTATTGGTATATGTCTTAGCTAATGTATCAAGAAATTTGTTCTCATAAAAATTTCCACATAACCCATGCACATGGATTACTATTCTATTGCTCTTTTCTTCTGGCTCATATAACATTCCAACCATTTCTATATTATCAACAGAGCTCATTCTAACTAATTCTTGTTTCATTAATATCTACCTCCTTTAAATTATATTATATATATGTCTATATTTTTATAACAGCAACTATCGCACTATTCAAAACTTCATTTGCTGAGTTTCTATCAATCTCAAGAATATCAAATGAAGACAATTCATCTTTTACTTCAATAAATTTATGTATTTCTACGCTATTAAAACCAATATCTTTCATAAATTTATTTATATGTTCAATATTCTCAAATCTATCTGTTAGATTATTTCTTGATGTTACTAAATTTAGATTATTATTAAAATCTGGCATAAAATTATTTTGCTTTTGAATAAATTTTTTCGGAGTAACATCACAAGTAATCCATACTCCATTCTGTTTCTTTAATACATTATAAATATTTCTTGCCACAATTTCTTTTTCTTCAAATGTTAAGTATCTAAGTAAGCCTTCATTTATTATTGCTACTTCTTTATTCTTGTCAAGAAATTCACCACATTTTTCGAAATCTGCATATTTTAATGCATTACCACTTGTTATATGTAAATTATCAGGAATAGTAGCAATATCCTTTAGTAATTTAACTTTATTCTCAGCTACTTCATCTAAATCCATTTCAATATACTCATATCCTTTTTGGGCATATATTATACCTCTTGAAGAATATCCAGCTGCAATTTCAATTACCTGTTCTATATTTAAAGCATCAAGTATCTTGTTAGTTAGTTTATACCTTGCTTCTATTTCTGGTGCTAATAATTTGTTTAATTTCACATCATTATTTTTATAATTTGCCTTTAACCATTCATATATTTGCTTTTCATAAGGTATGTCTGTAAATTGCCTAGGATATGCCGTTACAATTGCAGTTGGGCTAATACTTTCAAAATTATCTAACATAGTTAATTCCTTTCAATTATAATATCTGCAATAGTTAAATTAGTATCATTTATAACATTATCTATAATTGTTTTAGCAACATCATAAGGTTTCATAAATGTAGATTGTTTTTCTTCTGATACATAATCTCTACTATTTTTATAGAACTCTGTATTTATTCCTCCTGGATATACTCCTATTATTTTTACACTTGTACTTTTATAGCAGGCTTTCAAGCTTTCTGTATATCCTCTTTCTCCCCATTTGGTAGCACAATATACCGCTTCTTGTTTGTTTCCTCTTAGTGCAGCAGAAGACATTATATTTACTATTTTTAAATCTCTTTCTTCTTTTACTTTTAAAGCTTCTGTTGAAAATAAAATCATACCTTGTAAACCTTTAAAGCATTTATCTATATCTTCTTTTTCATACTTTGTAGGTAGCTTAAATGACGGCTCACCTGCATTATTAATTAGTATTTTTATATTTCCTAAATTTGATATTTCATTAATAACATTTTTAACAAATGCACTATCTGAAATATCTCCTATAAATCCTTTGTAATTATCTTTATATGTATTATTTAATACTTGCATTTTTTCAATATTTCTATCTATATTACATACAAAGTAATTCTTTTCTATAAATTGTTTAACAAGTTCTAATCCTAATCCACTTGCTCCACCTGTTATAATTACTATTTCTTTATCCATTTTGTTTCCTCCTCATCACTTTTTCATACAATAATCATACAATTTTGAGTATTTCTTTTTTACCATATCAGAAATAACAACACAACAATTTTTTAATAATTCTTCATCAAACCATGGTTCACAACTCAATTCTGGTTCATTATGACTATTATGATTAATAATGTAATCTAATTTTAAATATTCTTCATCTGTTAATTCAAAAAACTCTTTTATTGTTTCGTCATCCCCTGTTTCAGAATATTCAGGATTTAGTAAATACTTGAAATTCTCTAAGACTGTCCTTATACAGTTATAAATTACTACATTTTCTATTTCTACATCATTACTCTCATTTTGAGCAATATTTATAATCTTCTTTAAGTAATTTATAAATATTGTATCCTTGGTATGTATATCCTTCTTTATTCTTAAACTATTGTTATCTTTATATAACTCAAAGATTCCTGCATTCTTATTTTTCCAAAAATTTGATTGAACTAATATATTGTATAATAAAATATTATGCGTTAATACAAATAATTGCGGTGGATTGTTTTTCTTTATCTTACTTTGGATATTTTTTATGGCTGTCGCAAAACTATATATCTTATTATAATCTATTGAATTTACAGGATCATCTATAACTATTACTAACCTATCTTTCTCGTCATCTGTAAGTCCTGTTACTAATGTAGTTAAGAAATATGCAAAAGTTATGATTGATAATTCACCTGTACTTAATATAAATGTTTTATTGCTAATTACATTATTAGCATAATTTAAATTAAATTTATTATCAATAACATATTTGTCTAATCCAAAAAACTTTAACCAATCATTTATTTCTTTAGTTACAATATCAGAGTCTAGAAGTTTCTTTTTATACAATTTATCTGCTTCTCTAAACTGTTGAAACAACAGTGTTTCACTTTTCTTTAAATTTAATAAATTGTTTACTTTTTCTAAATTGCTACTAACAAATTGTTTTATCTTTAATTCCTTAATATCTTTTCTTAATTCTGTCAATTGTTTTTTTGCACTAGACATTTTCTTATTAATATCAGTTGCTTGTTGATTAATTTTCTTTAATTTTTCAATCTCTATATTCAAGTCTGTAAGATAACTATCTAGTTTCTTCAATTCCTCTATGTCAATTGCATTTTGCATATCATTTAACTTCTTATCTATTATTTCAATAATACTGTTTACTCTGTCTTCTAATTCATTACTTTCTAAACTTATTGCAGTTTCTTTGAGCATACTAATATACGGATTTATTTTTATATTTAGTTCATTTATTACATTTTTATTTTCTATAAATTGCTTAAAATAATCTTTACATTTATTTAATGCTAATTCATTTTCTTTGATTTTACTATCTTTATAAGTTTTATATTTTTCAATAATAGTATTTCCATCAAGTGATGTCTTACAAAATGGACATAAATTATCTTCTTCTACATATGTTAATCCTTTGTCAATCCATACTCTTTTTTGTTCACTTTCTTTTAAAATTTCGTTCATAAATGAAATCTTAGTGGAATCTTCAGTATATTCCAATAATTCTATTGTCCTAGTTTTTATCTTTTCGTCAATTTCTGTAATATTGGGTGTAAAAAACATTTTAAAATTTTCAGCAGATTTATAATTTTTAAATATTTGTAACTTATTGTCAAAATCCTTTTCATTTTCTTCTGATTTTGGTATATTATCTAATTTATCAAAGTTAATATCAATCTTACAATATGCATCATATTCTGTACTTATCCTTGTATTAAAATCATTCTTCTCTTTTTCTAATTCTTGTTTTAATGCTTGTTGCTGTTTTTTATTCTCATCTAAAGCATTTTTACTGTTTTCAAAATTATTCTTCTCAATAGATATCTTTACTTCTTGTGTTTCATATTTTCCATTAATTTTATTGGTTTTATCAAATTCTTCAAAGTTTATATTGTCTTTTATATAGTCTTCATTAAATACTCGAACGATAATATTTTCTGTGTTAATCCATTGTTTTGTGCTATTGTCATATTTAACTATAGTTCCATCTTCTAATTCTATTTCTATATTAATATCATCACTACTATCAATTCTTTTTAATCTATCTAGAATACCACTATCATTCTTTTCTATAGAATATAATAAGTTAGAAAAAGTAGTTTTTCCTGTTCCATTATTTCCCTTAATTAAATTCTTTGAATAGCATTTACTTTGATTATCATTCTTGTTATGATATAAGAACAACTCACAATTGGTATATGCTGTTTCATTTAATAATCCTATATTTTTCATTTTCTTAATACTTTTAATCTTCATATAAACACCTATTACTTCTATACATTAAATTGCATTAATCTTCATCTTTATTATTTAATCTTTTCTCTAGTGTTTCTATACTTGGTAAATTATTTGCTAAATAATCTGGTATCTCTTGTAAATATTTATATTCTGCTACTCCTATTGGTTTATTTATATCTTTCAAGGCTAGTTCAGCAGTTAACTTATGTTCATCTCTACATAGTAAAATTCCTATTGTTGGGTTGTCTTCTTCTTTCTTCAATAACATATCTACTGCATTTAAATAGAAATTTAACTTTCCTGCAAATTCTGGGATAAATTTAACAGTTTTTAGTTCTACTACAACATAGCATTTCAAGTTTAAATTGTAAAATAGTAAATCTATATAATAATCTTCTCCTTCTATTTCTAAATGATATTGTCTTCCTACAAAAGCAAAACCATTTCC
>JAAWMH010000040.1 GCA_022798335.1 Clostridia bacterium | reverse complement strand
TTTGGCGGAAGCTGAGGGATTTGAACCCTCGCGGCCCTTACGAACCCTAACAGTTTAGCAAACTGTCCCCTTCAACCACTTGGGTAAGCCTCCAAATTGCTAAAATTATAGTTGGCGCAGAGGGTGGGATTCGAACCCACGGTAGGCTACAAACCTACGCCAATTTTCAAGACTGGTGCCATAAACCAACTCGACCACCTCTGCAAGTACTGTTACCAAACTCAGTAACAGTATATATATTAACACATTTCATCTATTTTTGTCAATAGGAATTTTTGGAAATTTGTGTTATTACTAACTACTCTATTTACTTAAAATAATCTCTGTCCCTTATCTCTAATTTTCAAAAAAGGAAATATTTTCCTTTCAATATTTCCTTTTTTTATTATTTTAATAATCCTAAAATTCTTTCTAAATCTTCATTTGTTGAATATTGTATTACTATTTTTCCACTTCTTTTTCCTGCATTTAATTTTACCTTTGTTCCAAAAAAGCTTTGAAAAGTGTCTTCAATGTCTCTACAAATAGCTTCTCTTCGTTCTTCTTCCTTTTTAGGAGCCTTTTTCTTATTTTGTACACTTTGTTCTATATCTCTAACAGTCTCTCCCTTTTCTATAATTCTCATTGCTGCTGCATATTGTTTTTCTGGATCATCAATAGAAAGTAATGACCTACAGTGTCCTTCTGTTAATTTTCCTTCTATTGCAAGTTTCATAACTCTTTCATCTAAATTGAGTAATCTTAAAGTGTTTGTTACTGTTGTTCTATTAAGTCCTATTGTATCTGCTAACTGCTGTTGAGTCATTCCATAATCATCTAACAATTTTCTAAATCCCCTTGCTTTATCAATTGGATTTAAGTCTTCTCTTTGAATATTTTCAATTAAGGCAATTTCTTTATTTGTTCTTTCGTCACTCTCTCTTACAATACAAGGCATTTCTTTTAAACCTGCTTTTTTAGATGCTCTCCATCTTCTTTCTCCTGCTATAATTTCATAATATCCATCTTTTTTTGCTACAATAATTGGTTGAATTACACCATATTTCTCGATTGATTTAGCAAGCTCTTCTATTGATTCTGCTTGAAAATTTCTTCTTGGCTGATCTTTATTAGGTTCTATTTCGATGATTTTAATATTTTGTATAATTTCTTCTCCATCTTTTAATTTCTTTTCTTCTTCTTTTGTTAATTGATTTTCGCTAAATAAAGCTTCTAGCCCTCTTCCTAACCCTGTTTTCTTTGCTGTCATTTTTTCCCTCTCCTTTCTTATCTATTAGTTTTACATAGCATGTTTTCCTTTGCTACTTGTGTCATTATTTTTTAAAAATTCTTTTACAAACTTGTCATAGCTTTTAGCCCCTTTAGATCTTGGATCATATACTGATATTGGCATTCCATAACTTGGTGCTTCACTTAATTTTACATTTCTTGGTATTACTGTTTTGTAAACTTTATTTTCAAAATATCTATTAACCTCTTTTACAACCTGATTAGATAAATTTGTTCTTATGTCATACATTGTTAGTAAAGCTCCTTCTATTTCAAATTCCTTATTTAGATGCCTTTTTACTAAGTTAACAGTGTTAATTAGTTGTCCTAATCCTTCTAGTGCATAATATTCACATTGAACAGGAATTAATACGCTATCTGATGCTGTAAAAGCATTTAAAGTAATTAATCCTAATGAAGGAGGACAATCTATTAATATAAAATCATAGTCTTTTTTGATAATGTCTAGCTTTTCCTTCATTCTATATTCTCTTGATATCATAGAAACAAGTTCTACTTCTGCACCTGCTAAATTAATATTAGAAGGACATATAGACAAATTTTTTATTTCTGTTTTTTGAATTGTTTGTTGTGGTTCTATTTCATCACTAATAATTAAATCATAAACAGATAGCTCAACGTCTTTTTCTGATCCTATTCCACTCGTTGCATTTCCTTGAGGATCTGCATCTATTAGTAAGACTTTTTTTCCTTTTTTCGCAAGTAAAGTACTCAAATTAACTGCCGTTGTAGTCTTTCCAACTCCTCCTTTTTGATTTGCAATTGATATAATCTTTCCCATTCTAGTCGACCTTCTTTCTTTATGTAAACTTATGTTTTCTACAAAAAATTGACATATTAATAATATATAAATAATTATCATATGTCAATGCAAATTAAAAAAATAATGAAAATTTCTTTTAACAAATAGGTGTTTTCGTTGGCATTCCGGCCTTTCTTGGATATATCATAGGCGTTCTTTCTACCTTTTTTATTATGATTATTTTTCTTTTGATTTGGCTTTCTGGCAAAGTAATAGTATCTATTCTTTCAATTTTTCCTCCTAAAATTTCAATTGCCTTTTTAGCTTCTTCTAGTTCTTCTTCTACTTCTAAAGCTTTCATGCAAATGCATTTCCCTCCTATCTTTACAAATGGAAGCATATATTCTAGTAAAACATTTAATTTAGCAACTGCTCTTGAAATAACAATCTCATAGTTCTCCCTTTGATTAGAGAGTTTTACAAATTCTTCTGCTCTTCCATGAATTGCTTGAATATCTTTTAGTTTTAGTCTTTGTATAACTTCTTGTAAAAAGCAAATTCTCTTATTTAAAGAATCTAATAAAGTTACTTTAAAGCTATCTTGAACTAGCTTAATAGGCACGCCAGGAAATCCCGCTCCTGTTCCTACATCTAATATATTATTTCCTTTTTCTATATAAGGATATATGGTTAAGCTATCTATAAAATGTTTTACTATAATTTCTTCTGGCTCTATAATAGCTGTTAAGTTCATCTTTTTATTCCATTCTATTAATAATAACATATACTGATAAAAATCTTCTGCTTGCTTATCTTCTAATATTATCTCTAATTTCTTTGCTCTTTCTGTTATTTGTTTTACAAATACCTCTTTTTCCACTTGATTTTTTTCCTTTCTATCTCTTTACTTTTTTTGTTTTAATTGTTCTAAATATATTAATAATACAGATATATCAGCTGGAGATACCCCTGAAATTCTAGATGCTTGTCCTACTGAGTTAGGTTTTATTTTATTTAATTTTTGCCTTGCTTCTATTCTTAATCCTTTTATGTGTTCATAATTTATTTCTTCTGGTAATAATTTCTTTTCTAGCTTTTTAAATTTTTCTACTTGTTGTTGTTGTAATTTAATATATCCTTTATATTTTACTTCTATTTCTACTTCTTTTGTTACTTCTTCTGATAACTTTTCTCTATTTTCATCTATTTCTTTTAACTTTTCATAATCTAGTTCTGTTCTTCTTAATAATTCAGCTAATTTTACACCTGTTGTAAGTGAAGATGAATTATATTTTGTTAAAATTTGATTTACTGCCTCCTTTGGTTTTACAACGGTATTTTCTAGTCTTTCTATTTCTTTTTCAATAGCTTCTTTCTTCTTTAAAAACTTTTGATAACGCTCTGGTGAAATAAGCCCTACTTCATATCCTATTTGAGTTAATCTTAAATCACTGTTGTCTTGCCTTAATAACAAACGATATTCTGCTCTAGAAGTCATCATTCTATATGGCTCATTTGTTCCCTTAGTTACAATATCATCTATTAAAACACCTATATAGGCATCAGATCGGTCTAAAATAATTGGATTTTTTCCTTTTAGTTTTTGTGCTACATTAATTCCTGCAATAATTCCTTGTGCAGCAGCTTCCTCATATCCTGATGTTCCATTAATTTGCCCTGCAAAGAACATTCCTTCTATTCTTTTATGTTCTAAGGATAGTTTCAATTCCGAAGGATCAATACAGTCATACTCAATTGCATATGCTGGTCTTGTAAATTCTGCATTTTCTAATCCTGCAATCGTTCTATACATAGCTATCTGCACGTCTTCCGGAAGCGATGAGCTCATCCCTTGTATATACATCTCGTCTGTGTCTCTTCCAATTGGTTCAACAAATATTTGATGCCTTTCCTTGTCAGCAAATCGAACAACTTTATCTTCAATAGATGGACAATATCTTGGACCTGTTCCTTTTATTTCTCCTGCATATAATGGTGAACGATGCAAGTTTTTGCGGATAATTTCATGTGTCTTTTCATTTGTATATGTTAAATAGCATGGCAATTGTTCTTCTTTTTCTTCTATTTTATCTTCAAATGAAAAGGCTACTGGTTTTTCATCTCCATCTTGCCTTTCCATTTTTGAAAAGTCAATAGAATTCTTATTAATTCTTGCTGGTGTTCCTGTTTTAAATCTAACTAAATCTATTCCTATCTTTTTTAACATATCTGATAATTTATTTGCTGGAAAAACTCCATCAGGACCACTTTCATAAGATATTTCTCCAATATATATTTTTCCTTTTAAATACGTTCCTGTTGCTAAAATAACACTATCTACTTGGTAGATTGCTCCAATATTAGTTTCTACCCACTTTACTTTTCTATCTTCTACTCCTATATCTACAATCTCTGCTTGTTTTAAATACAAATTTTCTTGCCTTTCTAGTGTGTGTTTCATCTCCATTTGATATTTTTTTCTATCTGCTTGTGCTCTTAATGAATATACTGCTGGTCCTTTTGAAGTATTTAACATCCTTAATTGCGTATATGTTTTGTCTATATTCTTCCCCATCTCTCCACCAAGACAATCTATTTCCATTACTAAATGACCTTTTGAGCTTCCTCCTATATGTGGATTACATGGCATGTTAGCTACAGCTTCTAAGCTAATAGAAAACAATAACGTCTTTAGTCCAAGTCTTGCTGTCGCTAAAGCTGCTTCGCATCCAGCATGCCCTGCTCCAATTACAGCTACATCATATTTTCCTGCATCATATTTCATATTTTCCTCCTATTATTTCTTCGTTTTTTATGAAACAAAAAACCATGTTCGTAAAATCTTTTTGTCATTATCTCATTCTAAATTCTTTTATTTCATAGCATTTTATCATGTCCGTTGTCTTTTTGTGTGTGTTTATTTTCCTAAACAAAACTTTGAAAAAATTTCTTTAATAATATCTTCTGAAACATTTTCACCAGTAATTTCACTTAATTTTTCTAATGCTTCTTTCAGAGAAATTGCGATAAAATCTATTGGCATATTTTCATCAATAGCTGACTTTCCTTTTATAATAGCTTCCTTTGCTTTCTTTATTAATTCTTTATGCCTGATATTAGTAATAAAATTACCATCTTTTATTTCAATTTCTTTTAATGCAAACATTTCTAAAATCTGCTCATATAATTTCTCTAATCCTTGTTTATTTTTAGCAGAAATTTTAATAATAGGCTTTTCTAAACTTTGTATTTCTACTGTTTTTTCTAACTCAATATCTTTTTCATCAATTTTGTTCAATAAAATAATTGCCTTTTTATTAGAAATAAGCTCTAAAACCTTTTTATCTTCTTCCTCTAAAGGTTTTGTATTATCAAATATACTAATAATCAAATCCGCTTCCTCTACTAATTTTAAAGCCTTTTCTACTCCTATTTTTTCAATCTCATCTTCTGAACTACGAATTCCAGCTGTATCAATCAGTTTTAATGGAACTCCATACAAATTTACAATTTCCTCTATGGTATCTCTAGTAGTTCCTTTTATACTACTTACAATAGCTCTTTCTTCCTTTAAAATAGCATTTAATAAAGAAGATTTTCCACTATTCGGCTTTCCTATAATAACAGTACGAATTCCCTCTTTTAAAATTTTACCTGTACAAAAGCTATTTTCTAATTGTTCTAATTTACTTTCAATTTGTCCTAATTCTTTCTTTGCTTTTTGATTACTTAACTCTTCTATATCATATTCTGGATAATCTATAGAAGCTTCTATATCTGCTATAACATTTAATATCTGTTTGCGAATTTCTTGTACTCTTTTAGATAATCCTCCCTCTAATTGTTGAAAAGATGCCTTTGCTTCTTGCTGAGTTTTACTATTAATTAAATCAATAATTCCTTCTGCTTGTGATAAATCAATTCTTCCATTTAAAAATGCTTTTTTGGTAAACTCTCCTGGCTCTGCCATACTTGCTCCTGCTGCTAAGCATTGTTCTAAAATGTTTTGTACAATTATCATCCCGCCATGTGAATTTATTTCACATATATCCTCTGTAGTATAACTCTTAGGTGCTTTAAAAAAAGATACCAATACTTCATCTATTTTTTCGTTATTTTCATAATTTATAATATAGCCATATTTTATGGTATACCCCTGAATATCTTCTATTTTTTGCTTAGTTTTAGGAACAAAAATCTTTTCTAATACTTTAAATGTATCTTTTCCACTCATTCTAACAATACCAATTCCACCATTACCTAGTGCTGTTGAAATTGCTGCAATTGCCTCCATATTTCCTCCTTGTATAAAAAAGTCAAAGTTAGAATTAGCTTTTAACACTAAAATCCGAACTTTGACTTCCGATTTTTCTATTTATTTTTTTGTAATAACTACTTTTCTATAAGGCTCTTCTCCTATACTATGAGTCTTTACTCTTTGACTGTCTTGTAAACGATTATGTATCATCTTTCTTTCATATGCTGACATTGGTTCTAAAATAACTTGCTTTCCCGTTTTAATAACTGTTCTTGCTAATTTATCAGCAAGTTCTTCTAATGCTTTCTTCCTTTTTTCGCGATATCCTTCAATATCTAAAATAATATGCGCTTTTTTATCTAACCCTCTATTCGCCACAGAAGTTAAAAGAATTTGCATTGCATTTAAAGTCTCTCCCCTATAACCAATTAACATTCCAACATTTTGACCTGTTATTGTTACATAAATATATTCTTCATCAGAAGTTATTTCATAGTTCGTATTTTCACCTATTTTTTGAACAAATTGCTCTAAAAACACATTTAAATTCTTTTTAGCTATTTCTTTATCTTCTAAACTTAATATCACTTTTTTTGCTTTTTCTTTCGTTTTTATTTCTTCATTTCCTGCAGTTTTTTGTTCTATTCCTTCTTTTAAGGTTAGTTCAACTTTTACAACTCTTGGAGTTAGTATGCTAAAAAAACTTCTTTTATCTTCATTTTCTAATATTTTAATTTCTACTCTATCTTTAGAAACTTTTAATATTTTTAAGCCATTTTCAATTGCTTCTGTTGAAGTTTTTCCCTCTGCAATAACACTTTTAGCCATTTTACTCAGCCTCCTTTATTTACTTTTTTCTTCTCTTATTTCCATTATTTTATTAATTATTAGTCTTTCTATAATCATTAAAACATTACTTATAAGCCAATATAAAGCAAGTCCAAGTGGCGCAATACAAGCAATCATAACAGACATAATAGGTGTCATATACATCATGCTTTTATTCATCTGTTGCATTTGATCTACTGGATCTACTTCTTCTTTGTTTTCCTCATTTTGAACAATTATGTCTTTTTCTTTTTTCCTATTTTGAGTGGCTGTTGTTATTTTAATTGAAATTACAGAAGTTATTACATAAAGAACTGGAATAATATACACTTTCCAATCATCTAAGCTTTGTGTTGGAACTTTGCTTAAATCAAGCCCTAAAAATTCCATATTTAGCCTTAATTCATTGTATTCATTCTTTTTTGTTTCTAACTCTTCTCTATTTTCTATGTTTTCTTTTTCTAATTCTGCTGATACTTCCTTATATTTTGTTTGTGCATAATCTAATACTGCAATTTGCATATAACTATTATTAGAATTATACTCATTTTCCTTCATTTCTACTGTATACTTTTCAATTAAGTCTGGATTAAGTCTTTTCATATAAGTAAGTGGCTGACTTACTAGCCAAAATACAGATAATATGATAACTAATTGTAATATTGAAGTTAAGCAACCGGCTAAACGGGCTCATTTTTTCTTTACGATAAAGTTCGATTGTTTCTTGATTCAATTTTTCTGGATTATTTTTATATTTTTTTTGAATTTCATTCATTTGCTTTTGTAACTGTGTAGATTTTTTCATGGATTTTTGTTGCTTAATTGTAATTGGTATTAATATAACTCTTAAAATAATAGAAAACACAATAATAGCTACACCATAATTATTAAAAAAATCATAAAGCCAATTTAATAAATAACCAAATATTTCTGATATAAATCCCATGGACTTCCTCCCTATTTTAAAGGATCATATCCTCCCTTTGCAAAAGGATGACACCTTAATAAACGTTTTACACCTAAAACACAACCTCTTATTACTCCATATTTTTGAATAGCTTGTAACATATATTCTGAACAGCTAGGATAAAACTTACAATTTACTCCTAAATGCTTAAAAATTGGTGATATAAATTTTTGATATCCTTTTAATATGAACACAAATATTTTTTTCATTTATAAAAGACCTGCCTTATGAAATAAGTTTTCCATATCTTTTTTTATTTCAAAAAAGTTTGCTTCATTAATTGGTAACTTTTTATTCCACAAAAAAACAATATAATAGCCTTTTTTTAATTTCTTCTCTAATAATCTGTAATTTTCTCTTATTTTTCTTTTTATCCAGTTTCTTTTAACAGCCTTACATGTTTTTTTTGAAATTGCTATACCAAATTTATTTAGTTCTTCTCTATTTTTAGCTATATATATAGTTATTTGATTTCCTATATAAAATTTTCCTTTTCTTAAAACATTTTCAAATTCGTAATTCTTTTTTAATGTTTGCATTTTTCTCAATTTAAATCACTCAATTCAAAAAAGGCCACTTTTATTTATACGTGGCCTTTATTTTTTACGCACTTAATTTCTTTCTTCCTTTTGCACGTCTAGCTTTTAATACATTTCTTCCAGATGCAGTTTTCATTCTCTTCATAAAACCATGTTCCTTTTGTTCTTGTCTTTTTTTTGGTTGATATGTTCTTTTCATTTTAGCACCTCCTATTATTTGTTATACTCTATGAAAATTCCATTTCTACAATGTAATTTTTATATACTATTTAATATTAGCTTTTTTATTATATAACAACAACTGTACTTATGTCAATATCTCTTGCGAATTTTCATATTTTATTTTAGATAGTATTGACTTCATCTTTTCGTTTTTGATATGATATAAAAATATAGGGAAATAAGGTCTTGCGAGATTTTTTAAGCATTCACCTTTTACGTAAACAATGTTGTCTATTTATTTGTATTTTGCACTTTATGAAGTTTACTTATTCACACACTGTGGATAAACCTGTGGATAACTTTACGTAATTACTCTATTTTTATTATCAATTTATCTGGAAGGACTGAAACTAATGCAAAGAGCAGAAATTAATGAACTACTTACAAAAGCAAAAGAATTATTAAAATCCGAAGTAACACAAATTTCTTATAATACATGGATCAAAGAATTCGATATAGAAGATATCTCAAATAACACCATTACCATACTTACGCAAAATAGTATTCAAAAAGATATGTTAAAATCTAGATATATACCTGTTATACAAAATACTTTTAGTTTTCTTACTAATATTAATTATGAAATAGCTATTGTATCAGAAGAAGAAAGAAATTCTTTAGCTACAACAACTACTCAAGAATCATCAACTAATTATTCTAATTCTAATTTTAATTTAAATCCAAAATATACTTTTGATAGCTTTGTTGTTGGAAATAATAATCGTTTTGCTTCTGCAGCAGCCTTGGCTGTAGCAGAAGCACCTGCAACAGCATATAATCCTTTATTTTTATATGGTGGTGTAGGACTAGGAAAGACACACTTAATGCATGCTATTGGAAATGAAGTATTAAAAAGAGATAGAAATGCTAATATTTTATATGTAACTTCCGAAAAATTTACTAATCAACTCATTAATGCTATTAAAGATAATAAAAATGAAATGTTTCGCAGTAAATATAGAGGAATTGACGTTTTATTAATTGACGATATTCAATTTATTGCAGGAAAAGAAAGAATTCAAGAAGAATTTTTTCATACCTTTAATGCACTTCATGAAGAAGGAAAGCAAATTATTCTTTCTAGTGATAGACCTCCGAAAGATATTCAACTATTAGAAGATCGTTTAAGAACTCGTTTTGAATGGGGTCTTATTGCAGACATTTCTAATCCAGACTATGAAACACGTATGGCTATTTTAAAAAAGAAAGCACAATTAGATAACATTATTATTTCTGATGATATTTTATCTAATATTGCTACAAAAATAGATACTAATATAAGAGAATTAGAAGGAACCTTAAATAAATTAATTGCAATGTCTTCTTTAGAAAATAAACCAATTACTATTGAACTTTCTGATAAAGCAATTGCAGATGTTGTTTCTCATCAAAATAAAGTACTATCTGTAGAATATATACAAGGAATTGTAGCTAAATATTTTAATATTACAGTAGAAGACTTAAAAGGTTCTAGAAGATCAGTAGATGTTGCTTTTCCAAGGCAAGTTGCAATGTACCTCTGTAGAGATATTGCTCAAATTTCAACTCCTAAAATTGGTCAAGCCTTTGGAAAAAGAGATCACTCCACAGTAATGCATGCATGTAATAAAATTGCAAAAGAAATAAAAGAAAATTCTAATACAAAACTTATTGTGGAAACTGTGAAAAACTCTTTGTTTGATGTTTAAGTATCCTTATTAAAATAAAAACAGAATATTTTTGAAATTTATGTTTGAAAAAATATTCGTTCGGAAAACCAATTTCAATTTCTTTCTACGGAACTAACACATAGAACTATCCACATATACTTGTGAATTTACTGTGAATAAGCTGTTGATAAATCATTTTCCACAAATTGAAATGAAAACTGTAAATAACTTTTTCACTTATCCACAAATTTATCAACAAAAAAATCATTAGGGAAATAAGGACTCTTGGTACTTTTCCACATAATTCACAATACCTACTATTACTACTACTATTTATTATTATTAATTATATAAAAAAGGAGAGAAATCAAAAATGAAAATTGTTTGTGAAAAGGATAAAATCCTTAAAGCTATTAATTCCGTAACAAAAGCGGTAGCTAGTAAAACAACAATGCCTATATTAGAAGGTATTTTAATTCAAACAAATGAAAAAGAAGTAAAATTTACAACCTATGATTTAGAAATAGGAATAGAATATATCATGGAAAGTACAGTAGAAGAACAAGGAGCAACAGTAGTAAATGCAATTATGTTTAGTGAAATTATTAGAAAATTACCAGATGCAGAAATTAATATTACAATTAATGAAAACAATTTATTAGTAATTGAATGTGAAGGTTCTTTATATAAATTAGCAACCATGAATCCAGAAGAATTTCCAGAATTACCAAAAATAGATATTGAAAATTCTATAGAAATAGAGCAAAATAATTTGAAAGATATGGTTAGAAAAACAATTTTTGCAGTAAGTACAGAAGAAAATAGACCAATTTTTACAGGTTGTTTATTTGAAATAAAAAATAACAAATTAAATGTAGTAGCAGTCGATGGATTCCGTCTAGCGTGGAAAAGCAAATATTTACAAACACAGGTAAATGATTTTTCAGCAGTAATTCCAGGAAGAACATTAAATGAAATTAATAAAATATTAACGGATTCTTTTGATACCATCAAAATAGGAGTATCTAAAAATCAAGCACTATTTGAAATGGAAAACTGTAAAATTGTAACACGTCTATTAGATGGAGAATTCTTAAATTATGCAAGTGTTATTCCAGAAAATTGGGAAACAAGAATAAGGGTAGATAAAAATCTTCTACAAAATTGTTTTGAAAGAGTAAGTTTAATATCAGCATCTAGCATTGAAAAAGAAAAAAAATATCCTGTAAAAGTAAATGTAGAAATAGGAAAAATTACAATTTCTTGTACGAATCAAACAGGAGATGCAAAAGAGGAAATGTTTGTCGAAACGGAAGGGCAAAATTTAGAAGCTGGGTTTAATCCTAAGTACTTCTTAGATGCACTTCGTGCAATAGATGATCCAGAAGTATTTATTGATTTAGGATCTAGTATCTCTCCTTGTATTATAAGACCAACAGAAGAAAAGGGAGATTATATTTATATGGTATTACCAATTAGAATGAAGGAATAAAAATGTACATAGAAAAGCTGAAATTACAAAATTTTCGTAATTATAAAAGTCAAGAGATTAAATTTAGTAAAGATATTAATATTTTTTATGGAGATAATGCACAAGGAAAAACTAATATATTAGAAGCCATCTTTTTATGTACTTTTGGAAAATCATTTCGAACAAGTAAAGAAAAAGAATTAATTTGCTTAGAAAAAGAAAATTTACAAGTAGAAGTAGCGTTTCAAAAAAGTGATAGAGAAGGAAAAATAAAGATATTATTAGAAAATAAAAAACAAATACAGGTAAATGGAGTAAAAATAAAAAAATTAAGTGAATTATTAGGTAACTTAAATTTAGTAATATTTACGCCAGATGATATACAAATTTTAAAAAATGGTCCAGCAGAAAGAAGAAGGTTTTTAGATATGATGATAGGTCAGCTAAGACCAAACTATGTATATAACTTAAATAATTATTTAAAAACATTAGAGCAAAGAAATAACTATCTAAGGCAAATAAATGAAGAAAATAAATCAGAAGAAATGTTAGAAATATGGGATGAAAAATTAGCAGAATATGCACAGCTTATTTGCAAATATAGAACCGAATTCATGCAAAAATTAAAAGAAAAAATAAAGGAGATTCATTTGCAAATAACAAATGAAAACTTAAATATAGAATATATAACTGAATGTAGTAAAAAAGAAAATTATATAGAATTATTAAAACAAAGAAGAAAATTAGATATCATAAAAGGATATACTACAAAGGGGATTCATAGAGATGATTTTAAAGTATATATTGACGAAAAAGAAATAAATACATATGGTTCACAAGGGCAACATAGAACAGCAATTCTTTCCTTAAAATTAGCAGAATTATATGTGATTTATGACGAAATAGGAGAGTATCCTATCTTATTATTAGATGATTTTATGTCAGAATTAGATGAAAAAAGAAGAAGAAATTTTTTAGAAAATATCAAAGAAACACAAGTAATCATTACTTGTACAGATAAAATGAATATTGAAAATAGTAAATTATTTTATGTAAAAAGTGGAGAAGTATTATAAACTATTTGCAAAAAATAAAATATTAGTGATATGATAATAAGCAAGTGGAGGTTAAACAAATGGAGAAATTTGAACATGAATACAAAGCTGATCAAATCCAAGTATTAGAAGGATTAGAAGCAGTAAGAAAAAGACCAGGTATGTATATAGGAAGTGTATCAGTAAGAGGATTACACCATTTAGTTTATGAAATAGTAGATAACTGCGTAGATGAAGCATTAGCAGGTTATTGCTCAGAAATAAAAATAGAAATACAACCAGGAAATATTATTAGTGTAGAAGATAATCGGTAGAGGAATACCAGTAGACATTCATCCAAAAACAAAAATATCTGCAGCAGAAACTGTATATACAAAACTTCATGCAGGGGGAAAATTTGGAGGAGATAGTGGCTATAAAGTATCAGGAGGACTTCATGGAGTAGGTGCATCAGTAGTAAATGCTTTAGCTACCTGGACAGAAGTAACCATTCAAAGAGATGGTGGCATCTATCAAATGAAATTCGAAAGAGGAAGAACTGTAGAATCATTAACTAAAATAGGAGAATCAGACAAAACAGGAACGAAAGTTAGATTTTTAGCAGATGATACTATTTTTGAAACATTAGAGTATGAATATGAAACACTAGAAACAAGATTTAGAGAAATTGCATTTTTAACAAAAGGATTAAAAATCAATATTCAAGATTTAAGAGATTCAGAAAATATTAAAAAAGCAGAATTTCATTTTGAAGGTGGGTTAAGCTCATTTGTAGAATTTTTAAGTAAAAATAAAGAAAAAATTCACGATAAACCAATTTATATTGAAAAAGATGGAGAAGTACCAGTAGAGATAGCATTTCAGTATACAACCGCCTATTCAGAAAATGTATATACCTTTGTAAATAATATTAATACCATTGAAGGGGGAACGCATTTAGAGGGGTTTAAAAGAGGACTAACAAAAGCATTTAATGATTATGCAAGAAGTCATAATTTATTAAAAGAAAAAGATCCTAATTTATTAGGAGAAGATATACGTGAAGGAATTACAGCAGTTGTTTCAGTAAAAGTAAAAGAGCCACAGTTTGAAGGGCAAACAAAAACGAAATTAGGAAATAGCAATGTAACAGGTATTGTATCGGCGATGGTAAACGAAGCATTATCTACATTTTTAGAAGAAACCCCTGCAGTAGGAAAAGCAATATTAGAAAAATGTATTAATGCATCACGTGCAAGGGAAGCTGCAAGAAAAGCAAGAGAATTAGTAAGAAAGAAAAGTGCATTAGAAACATCTACATTACCAGGAAAATTAGCAGACTGTAGTAGTAAAATTCCAGAGGAATGTGAAGTGTACATTGTAGAGGGAGACTCAGCAGGAGGAAGTGCAAAACAAGGAAGAGACAGAAAATTTCAAGCTATTCTTCCACTTTGGGGGAAAATGCTTAATGTAGAAAAATCAAGAGCAGATAAAATTTATAATAATGATAAATTACAACCAGTTATTTTAGCAGTAGGAGCGGGAATAGGAAGTGACTTTGATGTTACTAAAATTCGTTATGGAAAAGTAATTATTATGGCCGATGCCGATGTCGATGGAGCACACATTAGAACATTATTATTAACATTCTTCTTTAGATATATGAGACCATTAATAGAAAATGGAAATGTATATTTAGCACAGCCACCATTATATAAATTATCTAAAAAAGGAATGGAAGATATTTATTGTTACACAGATGAAGACTTAGACAGAGCATTTAAAGAGTTAGCAGAAAAAGGAATTGCAAGAGACCAAGTAGGGATTCAAAGATATAAAGGTTTAGGAGAAATGAACCCAGAACAATTATGGGAAACAACAATGAACCCAGAAAGTAGAATTTTAGTAAAAGTAACCATGGAAGATGCAATGAAAGCAGATCAGATATTTACACTACTTATGGGAGACGAAATAGAGCCAAGAAGAAAATTTATTGAAGAAAATGCAAAATATGTAAAGAACTTAGATGTTTAAAATAATAGCCAGTTAAAGGATATACTCCCTTAACTGGCTATTATCAGATAAAGCTAATATTAATCTTAAGCTCAAACCAATATACCTAATGATTAACCTAATATACATTACTGTATAAATAAGCTAAGTTACCAAATATATTCATCAGTCGCTCAGGCCACAAATGCACACATAATAGCCATATTCATCCATAAAGGACTAGTAACAACCACTAAAAAAATACAAGAATAACCATAACTTCGAATAAATTACCTCTATTTTCAACCATATATTTTCATTCTATCTTCCATTAAAATAACAAAAATAAAAAAGTATTATATAGCTTAAATACAAATAATTTACTCTTCATCGCCGACTTTATATTACCTAAGGATCTCTTAAGCAATAAAAAATCTTTGCTCGAATTTTATAAAACCTAAAAATAGACCCTATAAAACTCTTAGTTCAACTAATATTAACCTTATATTTTTATTATGTCATAAAAAAAATTTTTTATGCAAGAAAATAAAAAATTCAAAAAGTAAAATGCTTTTATTTTTCTTATTATATTTATAATAAAAATGTGCTGTATCACAGATTTGTCGAAATTTGTCTTACGAATTTTCTTGACATTTTTTTACAGTAGTAGTATCATAAAGATAGTATTTATCAAGCAATACTTCACTCGAAATTTATAAATCTTAACTTTTTTATTTGGAAGAAAATGTATGTTAAATTTAATTTCTTAAGAAATTCCATGTTTTAATTAGAAAATATAGTATGAAGTAGGAGGTGAACTTTTTTTAGTTTTAGAAGATAATAAAAAAGGAGGAATATGAAGAAAAAGACAGAAAAATCTGTTCAAGAATGGATCCCATTAAAAAAAATACTAGAAAATGGAATAATAGAGCTAAAAGATAATAGTTATGTAAAAGTAATTAAAATAAAACCAATTAATTTCAATTTAAAATCAGAATTAGAACAAGAAGCTATATTAAATTCTTACAAAGTATTTTTAAAAACTTGTAATTTTCATTTTCAAATACTAATCCAAAGTAACAAAGAAGACTTAAGTAAACATATTCAAAAAATTAATGAGAACTTAATTCAGGAAAGCAATTTAATTCAAGAAATTTCTAAGCAATATATTCAGTATATTCAAAATTTGAACCATGATAAAAAATCTTCCTCAAAAAATTTTTATATTATTGTAAAAGAAAAAAATGAAAGTAAAGATATGATAAATTTTGAAAGTTATGCCATAGAAACCTTAAATGATAAATATTTTAAAATAAAAGATTGTCTATCTCGTTGTGGAAATGTAGTAACAAGTATTAGTGAAAAAAAGCAAATGGAGGATATACTATTTTCTTTTTTCAACACTAGAATATATTTTAATCAGGTTTAAAGAGAAAGGAGTTTTAAAATTTTAGAAAGAATAAAAAATAAAATATTTCTAAAAGAGCAAAAGAAAAAATTAACTTTTTTAGAAGGAGCAATTACCCAAAAAGAATACTTAAGTCCTGCTTATATAAACCTTACAAATCCTAAATATATTGAAATAGATAACAGTTATTATGCTACTTTAATTATTACTAACTATTTTCGAGAACAAACGGATTTAATTTTAAAAACAATTATTGATACTAATATTAATTTGAATATTTCTATATTTTACGAAAAACAAGATACATATAAAACTATTAGAGACTTAACATATCATATTGGAAATGTAGGAGTAGATTTAAAACAAAGTAGCCAAAATAGGCAAGATATAGATATAGCAGCATTTACTTATAATGATGCAAAATATATTAGAAAAGAAATGCAGGTAAACAATGAAGAGCTTTATTTTTTATACATTTATGTAACAACTTTTTCAAATGATACAAAAGAATTAGAATATTTATTAAACAAATTAGAAGGTATCTTGCAAGGAAAAGGAATGCAAACAAAAAGAGCTTATTTTAGGCAAGAGCAAGGATTTTTAACAGCATTACCAATTGTAAAAAATCCATTAGAACTGAAAGAAGCAGCTAAAAGAAATGTACTAACAAGTGGTCTAATAGCAACCTATCCATTCATTTCTTCTGCAATCTTTGACGAAGAAGGGATTTTTATAGGTACTAATATTTATAACAACTCACTAGTATTTTTAGATAGATATAATACAGATAAATATAAAAACGCTAACATTTGTATTTTTGGAACAAGCGGAGCAGGAAAATCCTTTTATACGAAACTATTAGTACTAAGAAATAGACTATTAGGAATAGAACAATATATTATTGATCCAGATAGAGAATACGGAGAACTATGCCATAATTTAGGAGGAACTTTGTTAAAAATAGGACCAAGCTCAAACACCTATATTAATGTATTTGATATAAGACAAGAAAGCATAGAAGAAGAAAAAGGGTATTTGGCAAATAAAATAAGTAAGTTAATAGGATTTTTCAATTTAGTTTTTGGAAACTTAAATGAAGAAGAAAAAGCAATTTTAGAGGAAAAATTAATAGAATTGTATCAAACAAAAGGAATTACCTTTGAAGATAAAAGTTTATATAAAAATGAAGAATACAAAATATCGATAAAACCTATTTTTAAAGATACATATGATATGCCAATATTAGAAGAATTTTACGAATTGTTAGGAAAAAGCGAAATAACAAAAAAATTCCAAATAAAACTAATACCATTTGTAAAAGGTTCACTTAAATTTTTTAATCAGTATACAAATGTAGAAATAAATAACTTATTAATTGTTGCAGATATATATGAATTAGGAGAAGAAAACTTAAAATATGGGATGTACCTATTTACAGATTTGTTTTGGGACAAAATAAAAAAAGATAGGACAAAGAAAAAAGCCATTTATTTAGATGAAATATGGAGACTAATAGGAGTTACTTCTAATAAAGAAGTAGCAAGTTTTATTTATAAAATATTTAAAACAATTCGTAAATATGGAGGAAGTAGTGTTGCAATTACACAAGATATATCAGACTTATTTAGTTTAGAAGAAGGTACCTATGGAAAAAGTATTTTAAATAACTCAGAGATAAAAACGTTTTTCTCTTTAGAAGAGGAAAATATAAGAGTATTAGAAGAATATACAAATTTATCAGAAAAAGAGAAAATAGAAATAAAGTCTTTAAAAAGAGGAGAATGCTTAATGTTTATTGCAAATGAGCATATTCTAACAAAAATTGAAGCAGCAGATTTTGAAAAAAATATTATTCATGGAGGAGAAAAAAATGAAGAAAATAGTTACAGCAATAGGTAACCCAAATTTAAACAATAGGCTAAAAAAGGAGGAAGAAATTCAAGTAATAGCAGAAGATATTCAATATCAAGAAGGAATCTTAGAAATTTTAGAAAAAGGTACGACTATTGATTATTTGATTTTAAGTGAATTATTGCCAGGAAATTTTACAATAAAAGATTTAGTTCAAAAAATAAAAGAAATAAATTCAAATGTTCAAATAATTTTATTTTTAGAAAATCAAAAAGAAGAATTAGAAAATTATTTATATGCAAAAGGAATCTTTGCAATATTTTATCATAATCAGGTAGGAGTAAAAGAAATTATAGAAATAATGAAAGATAATAAGAATACAGATGTAGAGCTGCGAAAAGAACTAGAACAACTAAAAAAGATGCTAATAGAAAAAGAAGAACTTAGACTTCAGCCTCAAAATAAAAATACAAAAAAAGGAATACATAAGAAAAAAAAGCAGATAAAAAAAGAAATAATATGTGTCAGTGGAACAAATGGAGTAGGAAAGAGTATATTTACAGTAAATTTAGCAAGATTATTAGCACAGCAGAGAAATAAAGTATTAATTATTGACTTTGATATTTTAAATAATAGCTTACACACTATTTTAGGAGTAAAAAAATATTCAGAAAAGATAAAAGAAAAAATGAAAAATCATAATTTACTAAAGGAAATACAAATAGAAGAATTAATTATAAAAGTTAGTTCAAAAATAGATTTAATAGCAGGTGTAAATTTGCTATTTGATAATAAATATCAAATTAGTAGTACAAAAATAAAAAGTATTTTAGACAAATTAAAAGAGGAATATGACATGATTATAATTGATACCACCTCAGAATGTTTCTTTGACTACACAAAAGAAATTATGAAAATAAGCAATTTAAACATATTTATTTTAGAAGCAAATGTATTAGAAATAAAAAAAGCGAAAAGATTACTAGATATGTATATACAAAAATGGAAAATACCACAAAGTAACTTTAATTTATTATTTAATAAATACAATCAAAATGCAATAGATTATGCTATATTGAAACAAATTTTTTCAGGATTTTCTATATTAGGCAAATTGTCTAATCATTCACAATATAATTTAATCATTAATAAAGGTAATAAAAATAATTTAGATAAAAAATTACAAACAGAATATAGCCATATTCAAAGACGTTTATTTCAAAAAGAATCTTTATTATCCCAAATACCAAAAGTTTTTAAGGAAAATAACTAAAAAGTAAATTTATAAAAGAAAGGAACAAAAAATGGAAAAGATATCGCAAGAATTAAATAAACAAGAGATAAAGCAAAATGAATTTGTAACAATAGAAGAACAAAATCACTTTCTAGATTCAACAGTAGGAAAAGTAATTAATACAGCGATTGATTTAGGGTTAAGGTGGATACTTCCAGACTTTGTTGAAAATCAAATTATCGATGTGAAAAATAGTTTAATTAGAGGAGGGTTAAAAGACGGAATTGATAAAGCAGTAGATAGTGCCATAGAATTAGGAAAAAGTGTAACAGGAATTTTTACAGGAAAATTTGATAGCATTTCACAAGCACAAAATGCTGTAAAAAATGGAGGGATTATAGATGGTGTCTCAGAAGTGATAGATACAGCATTAAGGACAACTACAAAAAATGGATGGCTTCCTAATAATATAGTAAATCTAATAAGACAAGGAAAAAATGTTATATTAGATAATGTTAGTAGCAATATAGAAACAGAATTTGTTGGACAATTAGATCATATTGAAAAGTTAGGAAAGTATGAAAACAATTGGAGAAGTTATTTTCAAGACCAAGATTTTGATGGAATGGAAAGAGAATACCAAAAGATAAAAGAACGTTTAAAACAAATTATGCCAATAGAAACTACAATAAAACAAGCAAGAATAATTGAAAATATACATATGTTAATTAAAAATAATGGGCATGATTTTAACCTTAGCAAAGAACAATTAGAGTTAGCACAAATGCTAGTAAAATAACAGATTTTATTAAGTTTTTGCTTGCATATTTTTTTCTGGTTTAGTATAATAAATGAGTAGAAAAAAGACGAGAAAAGAGGTAAAAAAATGGAAGCAAATGAGACAAAGAGAAATGACGGGAAGATAGTAGAACGAGACATAGAAAAAGAAATGCGAACTGCATATATTGATTATGCTATGAGTGTTATTGTATCAAGAGCACTTCCAGACGTTAGAGATGGACTAAAACCTGTACATAGAAGGATTTTGTATTCGATGTATGAAGACGGAATTACTTCAGACAAGCCATACAGAAAATGTGCAAATACCGTAGGTTCTGTTTTAGGTAGATATCATCCACACGGAGACTCATCTGTATATGATGCAATGGTTAGATTAGCACAAGATTTTACACAAAGATATACATTAATTGATGGGCATGGAAATTTTGGGTCTGTTGATGGAGATAGCCCAGCGGCCATGAGGTATACAGAAGCAAGAATGGCAAAAATTGCAGAAACTATGTTAGTAGATATAGAAAAAAATACAGTAAATTTTATGCCAAACTATGATGACCGTTTGCAAGAGCCAACTGTACTTCCTGCTAAAATACCAACATTATTAATTAATGGTTCATCAGGAATTGCAGTAGGAATGGCAACTAATATACCACCACACAATTTAAGTGAAGTAATTAGCCGGAATTATTAAAATTATAGATGAAGACGATGTTACAGATGAACAACTAATGGAAGTTATAAAAGGACCAGATTTTCCAACAGAAGGTATCATTTTAGGATTAGAAGGAATAAAACAAGCCTATACAACAGGAAGAGGAAAAATTACAGTAAGGGCAGAAGCGGAAATTGAAGAAATGTCAGGCAATAAGCAAAGAATTATTGTAAATTCACTTCCATACCAAGTAAACAAAGCAAAATTAATAGAAAATATATCAGTACTTGCAAGAGAAAAAAGAATAGAAGGAATTTCAGAAGTAAGAGATGAATCAGATAGAGAATCAAAAATAAGAGTAGTAATTGAATTAAAAAGAGATGTAAATGCACAAGTTATTTTAAATCAATTATATAAACATACTCAAATGCAAGATACTTTTGGAATTATAATACTAGCATTAGTAAATGGAGAACCAAAGATATTAACCTTAAGACAATGTTTAGACCACTACATTGATCATAGAAAAAATGTAATACTTCGTAGAACCCAATTCGACTTAGACAAAGCATTAGCAAGAGCCCATATTTTAGAAGGATTAAAAATTGCACTAGATAATATAGATGAAGTAATAGATATTATACGTAATTCTTATGATGATGCTAAAGAAAGATTAATGGAAAGATTTAAACTTTCAGAAATACAAGCACAGTCTATATTAGATATGAGATTAAAAACATTATCAGGATTGCAAAGAGAAAAGATAGATGAAGAGTATAATGAATTAATGAAACTAATAGAACACTTAAGAGCAGTACTTGCAAGTGAAAAATTAGTTTATGATATTATAAAAGAAGAATTATTAGAAATAAAACAAAAATATGGAGATGAAAGGAAAACAAAAATCGTTGCAGCAGAAGGCGAAATTGATATAGAAGATTTAGTAAAAGAAGAACAAACTGTAATTACACTAACTCACTTTGGCTATGTAAAAAGAATGCCAATAGATACGTATAAAAGCCAAAAACGTGGAGGAAAAGGAATTACAGGATTAGCAACTAGAGAAGACGATTTTGTAAAACAAATTTTTACAGCATCTACACATGATACTTTATTATTCTTTAGCAATAAAGGAAAACTATATCGTTTAAGAGGCTATGAAGTACCAGAGGCAGGAAGAACAGCAAAAGGAACAGCAATTGTTAATTTGTTAAGATTAGATGCAGGAGAAAAAATATCAGCAGTTATTCCAATTTCCAATTTCGCAGAAGGAAAATATTTATTAATGGGAACCAAAAAAGGATTTATCAAAAAGACACCATTAAATGAATATGATTCTAGCAGAAAGACAGGTCTATTATCAATAACTTTAAGAGACGATGACGAATTGATAGATGTACGTTTAACAGATGGACAAGATAATGTAGTATTAGTAACAAAAGAAGGAGCATGTATTACTTTCAGTGAAAAAGATGTAAGACCAATGGGAAGAACAGCACAAGGCGTTATAGGAATTCGACTAAATGACGAAGATATTGTAATTGGTATGGAATCTATTATAGAAGGTAATAAAAATGCTACATTACTTGCTATTACAGAAAATGGATTTGGAAAGAGGACAGAATTAGAAGAATATAGGGTACAAACAAGAGGTGGAAAAGGAGTAACTACATATAAGATTACACCAAAAACTGGAAATTTAGTAGGTATACGTATTGCAACAGATAATGAAGATGTTATGCTAATTACAGAAAATGGAACCATTATTAGATTAAAAGTAAAAGACATTAGTGTATTAGGTAGATCAACACAAGGTGTTACTTTAATGAGAACAAATGAAGGTAGAGTTGTTAGTATAGAAACCATTAATCCAGAAGAAGAAACAGAGCAAATAGAAGAATAAAGAAAGGACAATCTAAAATGACAAGGCAAGAAGCAGAACATGCATTAAATATGTTAATAGAACTGCAACTAATCAAAGCAATAAAAGCAACAAGAGAAGGAAAGTTCAAAGAAGAGAAAAAAATGATTGAAGAAACCATTCAAATATTTGAACAAAATTTACCAGATTGGAGTAATCAAATTCCAGATTGCCATGCCTTTATTATAAGGAAATTAGCCCAAATACAAGAAAAAGAACAAGAAGAAAGATAAAAAAGAGAGTATCTTAAAAATGAACTATACCCAAAAAAGAGGAGTATAGTTCAAAATAAGATACTTTTTTTAGTTTTATGACTGTTGAACAAAACGAATATCTTCTCCAAAGAAATAGCAAACATTATAATTTCCTACAATTCTAGAAACAATTCTTTCATCATAAGTTTCAAATAAAGACTGCAGGCTAAGATTAGTAGAAATAATAGTTTTAGTAGATTTTTTAGTATTTAATAGTCGACCATTTAATAAATTAAATAATTCTACTAACTTCATATTATTAGGTCCTTCAGTACCTAAATCATCAATAATTAGTAAATCTACATTTAGTAGATGGTCATAAAAATCTTGTGGTTCTTTTTGTTTCTGAAAACGATAACTAATAATAGCATCTAACATAGAAGATGCAGTTTGATATAAAACAGTTTTGCCCTGTTTTAGTAATTCATTTGCAATACAACTAGACAAAAAAGTTTTTCCAAGACCAGTTTTTCCAGTAAAAAGTAAATTCTTTTCAGCAATATTATCAAAGTTTTCAATAAAGTGATAACTAATCTTTTGGATTAGCTGCATATTTTCTCTAGGAGAAATATCAGAGTGATACTTTTCTTTAGAAACTTCTGTAGAATAAAAATTCAAACAGAAATTATCGAAGTTTTGCTTTTCTAAATTGTAAATATTAGACTTATTGTATTCAATATCATAAATTCTTTGTTTTAAACAATTACACATTTGGCTAGATAAACCATTAGAAATATAACCAGTATCTTGACAATAAGGACATTCGTAATGGGGAACAATAGCATTAGCCTTAGGACCAATAGACTTTAAAAGCGCTATTTTTTCTTCTTTTAATTTTGTAATACTTAAATTCAAATTTGAAATTAAGGTAGGGTCGTTAGACTGAGCCAAATTTTTCATAGTAGATAAAGCTAAAGAACTTAGTTTTGTATCAATATCAGCAAGTTTAGGAAACTCTTGATATAAGTCCTGCTTATTTTTATCAGCTAGCTTTTCAGCAAGGATTTTCTTTTTATTATATTCAATTAATAAATCTTTTAAAGTAGTAGTATTCAAAATAACCTCCAATAAATTAATCTAAAGTAGAAGGAATAGAATTAGTACCAGGAAGTTGATAATCAGTTTCAGGCAAATTTTGCGTTACCTTATTTGCATATAAATAATTTAAATTATCATAAGTTCTTTGTTCATATTTTTGATAGTTAGAACGCTTTTCCATTTTAGGAGTATAAGACATTTTTTCAAGTTCTTTTAAATCCTTATTTTTTTGTTTCATATCTGCTAAGAATTTTTGAACTTGCTCGGTAGTTCTAAAGCCTCTATCATGCCAATCTGTTAAAAGTTTATCAATATAATCAAAACTTGGATTCAATTTAGAAGTAGTTTTCTTTAGAGCAATTTCAATAATATCAAAAGAAAAAGCAAAATCAATTACCCATTTTTCAACATAAGCAAATTCATATTGAGACAAAGGCCTAGAAAGTGTTAACTTTTTACTAATCATACTAGCAACCTTTTTCGTTTTTTCTTGTTTTTCATAATAATGGTCTAAATCATTATAAGATTTAATAGAATTTTTAGACCAACTATCAGCAACTGCTTGAATATAGTTTCTATGTAAAGCAGATTTATCAAAACACTCTCCAAATAAAGCAAGCATTACTTCATCATCAAACCCATATTTTTCGAACCATAATTCAATATCAGAATACCAAGTAGTAGGCATTAAACCAGAAAAGAATTTATTATTAATACAGTCAATCGTTTTGGCGCGTTTTTGACTTTCAGCAGATTGCTGGAGTTGCTTAGCAGATAGAGCAGCCTTAGGCTTGTATAAATTGTGGAGCTCAAGTTCTTGCAAACTATTAAGAACAAAACCAGTATTTTTTTTCGTAAGAACACCTTGTTCTTCCCAATATTTAATAGCGTTTTGAATAACAGGCAAAGCAAGCCCTAATTTTTTGCATAAATCATTTATTTTTATTTCTCTATTATAACGAGAAAGAAATAAAATATATAAATAGACTTTAATAAAATCTCCATTTGCCTCTGGTAAATATTCTGTAAAAAATATATCAGGAATAGTAGTATTTGAAAATAAAGGTAATAAATCATTTTGTTCTAATTTCATAGAAATCCTCCACTTGTAATCTTTTGTCAAATTATATCATTTTCAAGAATAATTTACAATAAAACAAAGAAAAAAGAGAAAAGGAATTAAAGAAGAGAAAATACAACTTGAAAGAAATGGAAAAGTAAAATTATAAAAAGAACGAAAAAGATTACAGAAAAAGCAAAACAAGAAAATTGTCAAAAAGACAGATAGAGTAAGGAGAAAATAAGAAATGTATAAAAGCAAGATTCGAGACTAAGGATAAATAAAAAAAATGTTAAAGAAAAATCTTAGAAAATCAATTAAAGAAAATACACGTAGATACAGCGGAATAAAGATTTATAGCCTACAGAAGTTAGTAAAAGGGAAAAGTGAGAGATAGTATACATAAAGATGAAGAAAGTAAGTAAACAAAGGAACAAGAAAAGGCAAAAGTAAGGATAAAATGAAACAAGAGAAGAATATGATACAAAAAGACAATAAAATTAGAACAAAGATAATAAAACAAATGTACGAATATATAAAAAGAAAAATTAGAAGAGAAAAAGAAATGTAATAAGATTGTAATAATTAGTTTTTATTATAAAAATATAATTTTTGATTTTTAATATATTTTACAAGATAGAGAAAAATATACAAAATATTTTCATGATTAAATCCAAAAACGCTAAACAAAAAAATAGGAAGACAAAGTAAAATAAAAATAAATATTTTAATATTAATACTAGTAAAAAATAAATTTATTAAAATAAAGATAAAAATATCCCAAACAACATTAAAAATAAGAGAAGAATAATCAATTATTCCAAATAATTTATTTTTAAAACAGTAATTTTGTGGAAAAATAAATTTCATAAGAACCTCCAGTTATCTATTTTTAAGTAAATTACTACCAAATTGAAT
This sequence comes from Clostridia bacterium, assembly GCA_022798335.1. Lineage (GTDB taxonomy): Bacteria > Bacillota > Clostridia > TANB77 > CAG-508 > CAG-273. Next base: position 3,599 of record JAAWMH010000040.1, on the reverse strand, counting down.
ATTATTAGAAACATCAGTAGAAATGCCACCAAATAAACTTCGCATATAGGAATTAGCACGAATTAAAGCATAAATTCCACCAATATAAATTAATTTAGTAAGAACATTATTATTTTCGTAAGGAAGAGAAAAGATAATTAGTAAAATAATAGAGACAAAAGATTGCTGTAATAGTAACGATAAAATAGTTCTAAACCAAGTTTTAAAAAGCCAAGAAGTAGATTGATTAATTAAACTTAAAATAGCAAAAGGAGTTAACAAAATAAAGATTTTTACTAAAACAAAACGAAGAGCATAAGAAAGAATTAAATTAAATAGACCAATAGAGATAAAACTTTTAATTAATCCATCAAAAGAAAAAATAGTAAAGTCTGCCTCTTGAATAGAAATAATGCTATTTAGTTGTTTAATAAGCTCAGAAAAAGAGATTTCATGACCTAGAACTTGAAAGCCAACTGTTTGAATACTATCTGATATAAAACCATTTAATTCTAGAGTTTGTTTGCAGATAAGATAAGAGCCATTCATCACAATTCCAAAGATAAGTAGTTTAGAAATAAATTGAAAGGGCTTTTCGATTTGTAATCCAATATAATAAGAATAAATTAGACGAATAGCATAATATAAGCTAATACCAAAAAGCAAAGCATTTGCTATTAATAATAAACCATTAGAAGTATTAGTACCAAATAGTTTTTCAAATAAAGAATCATTTAAAATACTACTATGGATAAAAGTTAGTTCATCTAGTACTTGATATATGTTATTATCAATAGAAGAGAATAATGTTTGCATAATAGAATTAATAGTTTGAATAATAGTATCAGTTAAAGAAAGAGTTTCCAAAATAGTATCACCTACTTTAATAAAGTTTGAATAGCAGAAAGAATTAAATCAAGTACTAGAATAAAAGCATAAGAAAATAAACTACCACGAATTAATTTTTTTGCAATTCTAATTCTTTCTTCATCTCCAAAACTAAATTTTTTCATAAATACACCTACAGCAACTGCAACAGCAGCTGCAGGAGTAGAAAGTTTTAACATCCAACCTTCAATTTTTTCAAAAGCAGAATTGAGTTTATCTACAATTTCTGGATTTCCATTAAAAATATTGGCTTGTACAGGAACAGAAAAAATAAATAAAATGAATAAGAATAAGAATAGTATTTTTAAATAAAACTTTGAGTTGAAATATTTTTTTGAAATTTTTTGTAACATAAATAACACTCCTTTTAAAATGAATTATCGAAATAAGGGAATAAACGAATTTTATGAGGGGGAATAATTTTAAGTCCATCTGATAAGAATCCTAAACAATAAAAGTTTTCAAGAGATTGTGTAAAAAAATGAGTATCGTACACATAATCAAAATAGAAAGAAGAACTTAGAGTTTCAGTAATATTTGAATTTTTGGAATGAAGAGACCTAGTAAAATAACTAAAGTTAGTTTCTCTTGCATTTTCAGCAATACTTTTAGATAATTTTTCTTTATCTTCTTTTCCAATTTGTTTTTGAGCAGTTTCGATTGTAAAAATATCATCACTACGAAACCATAATTTATTAATTAAATTTTGAGTAATAACATTAACACTAGAAGTATCATGTAAAGTATTTAAAAGTGAAGTATAACTTTGAGTTGCAACAATATTAATACATTTAGCTTCTCTACTTTGAGCAAAAAAGTTAGCATCTGTAGAAGTACAATATTCGGAATACTCATCTGATATAAAACAGCAACTACGAAAGTTACAAGAAGGATCTTCTGAAAGCCTTTTCATAACTTCTGTTTGAAAATCTAGTTTTAAGTAAGCAGCAATAATTTTAGATAAATAGCTATATTCATGAATATTCATATTCAGAACAACAATTTTGCCTGTTTTTAAAACTTCCTCAAAACCAAAAAAGTTTAGTTCTTGTTTAGTAGGACTAAAAGTATGAAGAACTTCATAATCAGAAACAAAACAATTTGTTATACGAGTAATCTCTGATTTTAAAATAGATAAAGTTCTTTGATCTAAACTTAAAAATTCTTTTTGAAAAAAAGTTAGACTAGAAAGTAAATCATAAATTTGATTTGCATTTAATAAATTTTGTATGAAATTTTTATGCAAAATAGTTATCTTTTCTAAATAATAATCAGGTTGTGTAATTAATTTGTGGAGCTCTTCAAAAGTAACATAACCATTATTATATAATCTGCAAAGCTTAATACTTTCTTCTAAAATTTGAGAGGCTTTATCTAACCAATACGCTTCAGAATTATTTTGTGAAAAAAGAAGCAAGATAGTTTTTAATCGATTAGCTAGAATAGAAGGTTTTAAATTAGGCTTATCTAAAGGATTATATTTATACTTTCCATTTAATTCAATAACAATAACATCATCTTGTCTAAAACTATTTGCAGCAAATTCTAACACTTTGTGATAGTAATTTCCTTTTACATCTAAAATGAGCATGGCTAATTTTTTTTGACTGTTTGTAGCTTCATAATCCATTAATTGTTTAGTAAATGGATACATTGCACTACTAGTTTTTCCAGTTCCAATCGTTCCTGTAATAAGAATATTTTGATAGAGGCTCTTTTCAGGCAAATATAAAAGCTGATTTGAAAAAGTATCTTTTCCAACTAAAATTTGCAAAGAAGTATTAGAAAGAATAGAGAAATTAGTATTTTTTTTACTAGGCATATGTTTTTCTTTTTTATTTGGAATAAAAGAAGTAACAAAAGAAAAAAGTAAATTAGAAAAAAACAAAGAAGCAAATAGATAAGTAAAACAAAACCAAATTTTACAATATTTCCATATAATAGGTTGCTCTATACAAATATCAAATGGATGTAAACCATAATTTAGAATAACATGATTGGAAAAATAAAGTGGAGAAAATATATAATAACCAATAATACAAAATAAAAAAGTTAAAAAAGTAATGAGAAAAAAGCGTTTTATGAATTTTCACCTCCTGATGGAAAAGAATTTGCTTTCATCTTTAGTTTAGAACCTTGTAGATTATGAAAAACGTGAGTATCAAAAAAAGTATATAATGAATAAAAAAAGATAAAAGAATGAATAATAAGAACAATAAAAAAATAATCTACTAATTGTATTTTTACATCACCTCATTCCAATTTTTTCCATAATACACCAAAATTATAAATTTGTCTATACTTTTTTGAAAAAATATGGTAAAATCAAACTGAAATTGAAGAAAGGAGAAAGAAAAATGGAAATAAAAAAAGATATGACAATAGGAGAATTGTTAGAAAAATCTCCAGAAAAAGCTGAAATTTTATTAGAAGCAGGAATGCATTGCTTAGGTTGTCCAGCATCACAAGCAGAAACAATAGAAGAAGCATGTGAAGTTCATGGAATAGACGTAGAACAATTAATAAGTCAATTGAATGCATAAAAAAATATTAAGCAAAAATTTATAAAATATAAGAAATATAGCTTGACAAATATAAGAAAATAGTTTACAATATAGCTTGTGTTAACTCATATGAGTTACAAGCTTGAGACTTGGGTCATTAGCTCAGGTGGTAGAGCACTTGACTTTTAATCAAGTTGTCCGCGGTTCGAGTCCGCGATGGCTCACCAA